>CAYFZI010000007.1:0-73301 GCA_964347635.1 uncultured Dehalococcoidia bacterium | reverse complement strand
CCCCCCCCCCCCCCCCCCCCCCCCCCCCGCCCACATGTCAAGTGGATGCGGGCGCTAGCCTGCGTAACAACAGATTGAGATCTCTGGAGGACACGATGCCAATCGCTGCAGGCGATGCTTTGCCCGATGTCAGCGGAACAGTGATGGCCGGGGGGCGGCCCGGGCCTGTCAGCCTGCGCGAATATGTAGGCGGCAAGAAGACGGTGATCTTCGGCGTGCCCGGCGCCTTTACGCCGACCTGCACAAACGACCACTTGCCGACCTTCGCGGTGGCCGCCGATGCGCTGGCCGCGGCCGGGATCGAGCAGACGATCTGCATGTCGACCAACGACATCTTCGTGCTCGAGGCCTGGAACGCAGCGCACGGCGCGGGGCACATCACGATGCTCGCCGACGGCAGCGGCGATCTGACCCGCGCGATGGACCTCGGCCTCGACCTCAGCGGGCTTGGGCTCGGCTTTCGCTGCACCCGCTTCGCGATGTTGATCGAGGACGGCCGCGTCAAGGCCGTGCAGCTCGAGGAGTCGCCCGGCGCCTGCGCGATGACCAGCGCCGCCGCGATCCTCGCGCACGCCTAGCCGCAGCGGCCGCCGGCCGGTGGACCCCGCGCCGCTGCGCCGCCTGGACGCCGCTGCGCTGGCCCGCTACGCGGGGGTGCGCTCGGTCCATACCTATCAGGCCGCCTGGTTCCACAACGCCACCTTTGTCTTCCCGCTCGCTGCGGCGCTGATCGCCGCCCTCGTCTGGCTGGCCGCGGGCAGCGGCGAGGCCGGCGGGGCGGCGCTCTTTTTCCTGATCGTCGCCGCGCTGATGCTGCCCGTCGTCTTCCTCACCTGGCGGCGCACGACCACGGCCATCGTCGTGCACGAGGGCGGGATCAGCGCGCTGCATCAGGGCGCGGAGCAGCAGACGATCGGCTGGGCCGACCTGCGCGGCGTGCGGCGCGTCGAGACGATGGGCAACGTGCGCTGGTACCTCGACGGCGCCGATGAGGCGCACATCGTCGTGGAAGGCGAAATCTCCGAGCGCGAAGCGCTGCTCGAAGCGGCGCGGGGCTAGCCGCCCTCCGACTCTCCGCCCGCCTCGGCAGGCGCCGCCGGCGTCACCGGCGGCAGGCCCGAATCGAGCACCGGCCGCGAGTTGGCGGGCAGCACCAGCGCCGCCCGCGCGGTCGCCGCGCCGTCCGCGGACTCGGCGATGAACAATGCGATCGCCGCGCCCGCCTCAATCCCGTTCGGATCGCCCGCGCCCAGACGCAGCATGAACGTCGAATCGGGCCGAATGGTGATGCTGGCCGGGCCCGACGCCGTCTCCAGCACGATCGTGTGGAAGAGCACGTTGGCAAGGCCGCCCGCCGTCTCGACTTCGCGGATGTCTTCGCGCACTTCCAGCACCCGCCCGGCGAGCACCTGGCGGCCGCGCAGCCCCTCCGGCTGCCCGAACGGACTCAGCCCGCTCGCGCCCAGCACCAGCGCCCGATTGATGTTGCTGCTCGGGTCGTAGCCGACCCGCACGCGCCCGGCCACGGCGGCGGCCGCGCCCTCCTCGGCCTCGCCGCCCGAGCCGTCGAGCGCCAGCGTGGTCGGCGCTTCGGGCTGCTCGGCCAGCAGCCGCGCGCCCACAAACCAGCCGCCCGCCGCGACGCCGGCGAGCATCGCCAGCGTGATCGCCAGGTTGAGCAGCTGCGCAGGCTTCATCGGCCGCTCCGCCCGGCATACAGCGGGGTGAGCGCGTCGCCCGTGATCGCTGCATCGGCGGGAATCACGATGATCCCTTCGAGAATGTAGCTGTTCACGTTATCATCGCGCCCGCCGACCACAACCCAATCGCCGATCGCGATCTCCGCCGCCTCGATCGGCGTCAGCAGCTCGACGGCTGCGCCGGGCTCAAACGTGACTGCGACCGGGCTGTCGGAGCCGCGCACGATCACGCCTTGGGAGTTGACCTCGGTGACGAAGCCGGCCAAGTCGGCGATCGGCGCGCCGTCGCTGCCCACGGGCGCATCGAGCACGCGGATGAAGTCGTCGCTGTCGGGCGCGCCCCACTGAAAGCCGGCCCCGATCGCGGCGGCGAACACAATCGGCGCCGCAAGCAGCAGGTAGGCGCGGCGGCGCACGGCGCTGAGCAAGCGGCGCGCGGTGTGTTCCCGTTCAGCGTCCGGTTGATCTGCTGGTTGATCCATTACTGGCTGATCCACTGATAGATCCGCTGGTTGCACGGCTGCTTGATCGGCTGCTTGATCAGAAAGGGGCGGGCCGCGCGGCCCGCCCCTTTCACGGCTGCTTGAGCGGTCTGCCGCAGCGGTCGGCTACACAGCCAGCGCGTCGGCGACATCGGCGAGGCCGAGCGACTCCAGCTTGCTGCGGCTGGGGCTGCAGGTGGCGGTGTCCCAATCGCAGGCCTTGAGGAAATCGGTCTCGAGCTTTTCGACATCGAGGATCACATCGGCGAGCGGCCCGGTGGTCTGGTGGGTGCCGTTGCCGCCCCAGAGGCGGTCGGGCACGAAGCGCTCGCGCGGGTTATCGCCCTCGCGCACGCAGAAGGCCATCCGCAGGTTGGCGATCCGCTCGCCGGCGCGCTGCAGGTCGTCGCCGCTGAGATCCCAGCCGGTGACGGCGTTGATCCACTCCGGGAAGCGCTGCGTGGGGGCGGCCATCATGATGAACTGGCACATGCCCGAGGAGTTCGAGATGTGCATGTACTCAGAGGCGCCCTTGTGGTGCTCGCCGCGGTCGTCGTAGTCCTTGAAGTCGGAGGGCGCGGCCGGGTAGTTGGGGCCGCCGTAGCGGCTGTTGCCCTCGTACTGCGTATGCCGCGCCGGCGTCGGGTCCAGCTTGTAGGTCGTGTAGTACTCCGGCTGCAGCTTGCCGTCGTGCATCGGCAGCTCCTGGCCGCCGACGTCGGTGCGGTAGGCCTGGGCGCGGTTGTCGCCGTTCTTTTCGTCGATCCACGCCGCCGCCGGCTGCATCCCGCCGGCCAGCACCTTGCCGAAGCCGCGGCTCTGGCCGATGTCGTGCAGCATCTCCATGATCCCGTCGTCGTTGCTCCAGGTCAGCTCGGCGCCGCCGGTGTCCTCGAGATCGATCAGGCCGTTCTCGAAGCACTCGATGGCGAAGGAGATGACCGTGCCGGCGCCGATCGTGTCGAGCCCGTACTCGTTGCACCAGTGGTTGGCCGCTTGGAGCATGTCGAGGTTGTTCGACAGATTCATCGTGCCGAACGAAGCCATCGTCTCGTACTCCGCGCGGTGGGTGTTGACGGGGTACTTGAAGACGCCCTTTTCATGCTCCCACTCGCCCGGCTCCGGGCTGCCGAAGGGCGACTCGATCGACTCCGCGCCGCAGGCCAGCGGGCAGTGCCAGCAGGCGTAGTTCTTGGCCTTCTTGGGCTTGCCGTTGGGCCCGATCGCGACGGGCATTCCGGACGAGTCGTCGATCGTGATGTCGCCGTGCGTCATCCGCGTCGCGTTGACGACCGGGCCCGTGATGGAGTCGACGTTCTGGAAGACAACCTGCCCGACGCCGCCCCAGTTGCGCACCGGCGAGTCGCCGTTGTGCGCCGAGGCCGAGGTGATCCCGGTCGTCCCGAAGGTCTTGAAGAAGTCGCGCAGCGGAGCGATGAACTCATCGCGCGAGGTCTTCGCCAGCTGGCGAATCTCGGGGTCGGCCTGCTGGATCATCTGGCGCGTCGACTTGACGACGACGGCCTTGACCTTCTTGGAGCCCATCACAGCGCCGACGCCGGAGCGGGCCGCGAGGCGGCCGTGCTCGTTGCAGATGCCGGCCAGGAGCGACAGCTGCTCGCCGGACGGACCGATGCTGGCCACCGACGCCTTCTTGCCGTGGCGCTCCTTGAGCGCGTTCTCGACCTCGATCGCGCCCATCCCCCAAATGTCGGAGGCGTCCTCGATCGAGACCGTTTCATCGTCGATCAGGATGTAGACCGGGCGGTCGGCCTGGCCGTACAAGAGGAGCCCGTCCCAGCCGGCGAACTTCAGATAGGGGCCAAAGTCGCCGCCGCAGTTGGCGTCGCCCCAGCCGCCCGTCGAAGGGCTCTTGCAGACCGCTTGAAAGCGGTTGCCGAAGATCGGCGTGCCGGTCATCAGCCCGGGCATCAGGCCGAGCACATTGTCGGGGCCGAGCGCGTCGGCGCCCTGCGGGATGCGGTCGAACAGCAGCCGCACGCCGATCCCGTAGCCGCCGAGGTAGTCCTTGTACATCTGCTCGGGCAGATCCTCCGACTCGATCGAGTTGTCGGAGAGATGGACATTGAGGATTTTGCCGTTGTAGGCGAGTTCGTCGGGCATCGGCGGATTCCATTCTGTGCGCTGGTTGGGGGCGCCGCAGGGGGGTCAAACAACGGGCCGGCGCGGCGCTCCCCAGCCCGCGCGGGCCCAGCGCGCCACAGGCTACAGAACCTGCGCCCTGCGCGCCACAGCCCCGCACGCACCGTGTCCGCTCCTCCGCCCGATCACGCCGATCACGAAAAACGCCGCCCCCGCAGCTCCGCCGTTTGCGCGGGGGAGCTGCTGCAAGCTGCCCCACTCCTGCTTGTTGCAGGGGAAGGGATCGCAGGCAGAGGGCGGTGCTTACCGCAGCGTTTATTGCAGCTTCGAGTACGGCAGCGGGTTGAGGAAGTAGATCGACTCCTCCGGCGCATGCTCGCGCAGCGGGCCGATCACATCGTGCAACGGGTCGCCGGCGCGGTACTCGACCATCCCGCCCACGCCGCCGGGCATGATCCAGAGGTCGGTCAGCTCGCCGGTCCGCCCGATCCGCGATGCGTAGGCGGTCACCAGCTGCAGCGCGCCGCTCGGTTCGAGCGCGTCGACGAGGCTCCCGATCTGGTCAATCGCCGGCAGCAGGCCGCCGGTCGACGTCTGCAGCACGGCGAGCATGTACTGGCGCGGCTGCTCGGGCGCGGCGTTGAGCGCCGCCTCGAGCCGCGCCTCGGTGCCGTAGGAGACGCGGTTGGCGAACTTCGTGATCTCCTCGATCTCGAGCTCGCCGCCCAGCTTCTCGACCGCCGACCAGAGCGCACGGTCCTGCCCCAGTGAGTTGAGCGCCCGCTCGGCGTGCGCCATGTCCTCGTAGCGGTGAATCGAGAGATCCCAGCCCATCTCCCCGCCGGTGACCTTCCAGGCGCCGATCAGGTCGATCCCGTGCCGCCCCATCGCGGGCACGACGGTCTCGGCGTAGAAATCGACGAACAGGTCGAAAGCGGTGTTCGTGAGCGGCTTGATGCGGTGGCGAACTTCAAGAAACAAGGCCATGCGGACCTCCCGGCCGGTTGCTGCGGTTGGCGCGCAGGGTAGGGGTTTGGCTCAGAGCTCGGGCGCGAGCGCGGCGAAGAATTCGCGGGTGCGGCGGCGCTCCTCCGCGCTGGCGCCGTCGAAGGCGGCGTAGAAATCGGTCACACCGACATCGCGCCAGCGGATCAGCTCGCGCTCGACCTCTTCCTCGGAGCCGACGATCGCGAGGTCGGCCGGCCCCTCGCCGCCCGAGCCCTGAATCACACGCTGGTAGGAGGGCAGCGTGTTGTACATCGCGAAGAGCCGCCCAATCCGCTCGCGGGCGAGGTCGGCGTCGGCGCTGACGGCGACGGGCACGCCGGCGATCACGCGCGGCGCGGGGCGGCCGGCCTCAGCGGCGGCTCGGCCCATTTCGGGGATCACGACGTCCTCGATCCAGCGCGGGCCGGCCAGCCAGAGCGCCGTGCCGTCGGCCAGGCGGCCGGCCACGCGCAGCATCTGCGGACCGAGCGCGGCGACGATCACGCTGATCGGCTGCGCATCGGCGAACTCCAGCCGGCTGTGCACGCGGAAGTGCTCGCCCTCGAAATCGACCTGCTCGCCGCGCAGCAGCGGCTGCAGGACAGTCAGGTATTCGCGCATGTGGCCGACGGGGCGGGAGAAATCAAGCCCCCAGGAGTCCTCGATCACAATCTGGTGCGAGAGCCCCAGCCCGAGCACGAAGCGCCCGCCGCTGGCGATCTGCACCGCCAGCGCCTGCTGGGCCATCGGCACCGGGTGGCGGGTGTAGGTGGGAATCACATAGGTGCCGAGCTCGATCGCATCGGTGCGCGGCCCGGCCAGCGCGAGCACGGTCATCGCGTCGTGCCCCATGCTGGGCAGCCAAGCCCCGGCGAAGCCGTCGGCCTCCAGCTGCTCGACTGAGCTGAGCTTCTCGCTAAGGGTGGATCCGGTTGGGACAGTGATGATTCGCATGAGCGGCAGGCTAACGGTTGCAGCTTCCTGCTGACCCGCGCGTTCAGCCTGGCTGAACTACTGGGAGTGGGAATCCCAGCATCTGCCATGTTCGGCTTGGGGGTCCTGTGGTTCGCCGCAGCGCGGCGGTTCGTAACGGCCAACACTCTCGGCGCGGCGGCCATCGTCAGGCTGTACCGCCCGCCGTGTCCGCGTTCGCACCCAGCGGCGGCAGCGCCAGAGCTGACGAGCCAGATCCAGATCGCGAAGCCGGGCTCGCGGCAACGAAGTGCACAGCCCGCCCCGCAGAGGAGGGCTTCCCCAGCGCCCTGCCGGCGCTGCCTGATTCGTCTAGCCTATCCGCCTATTCGATCGATGAAAGGCAGTGTCCCTCCCCCATGGCGTCCCAAGAACTGCAGAAGGTGCTCAAGCTGCTGGCCGCGAACCGCGGCGGCATCGACCCCAACGCGGGCCTCGCAGAGATGCGCGCGGGGATGGAGGCCAACTCGTTCCCCGCCACCGAGGCGGCGGTGGCCGAGGTGGACGCCAACGGCGTGCCCGCCGAATGGGTCACCGTCGCTGAATCGGACCCCAACCGCCGCATCCTCTATGTGCACGGCGGCGGCTACGTGATCGGCAGCCGCGCGACGCATCGGCGGCTCTGCGAAAACATCGCCCGCGCCGCCGAGTGCGCCGTGCTCAACCTCGACTACAGGCTCGCCCCCGAGCACCCCTTCCCGGCCGCCGTCGACGACGCGATCGCCGGGCTCCAGTTCGTGCAGGCCAACGGCCCCGACGGACCCGGCGCGCCCGCATCCGTCTTCGTCGCCGGCGACTCGGCCGGCGGCGGCCTGACGTTAGCAACGCTGCTCGCGGCGCGCGAGCGCGGCGTGCCCATGCCCGACGGCGGCATCGCGATCTCCGCCTGGACCGACCTCGCGATCACCGGCGAGACGTACCAGACGCGCGCCGACGCGGACCCGATGATCAGCGCAGATTCCGGGATCGAGGGCATGGCCCAGATGTACCTCGGCGAAGCCGACGCCGAAACGCCGCTGGCGTCGCCGCTCTACGCCGACTACGCCGGCCTCCCCCCGCTGCTGCTGCAGGTCGGCGACCACGAAGTGCTGCTCTCCGACACAACCCGCGTCGCCGAGCGCGCACGCGAGGCGGGCGTCGAGGTCAGCGAAGAGATCTGGGACGAAATGTTCCACGTCTGGCATGCGTTTGCGCCGATGCTGCCCGAAGGGCAGCAGGCGATCGAGCGGATCGGCGAGTGGGTGCGCCAGCATGCGGCGGTGCCCGCCTAAGCGGGCCGACCGAAACGAGTCGAGCAAATCAGCACGGACAGCGCGGGCTGAAGTCCGCCGCGAAAGGAATGCAGCATGGCCTCCCCCGAACTGCAGCAAGTCGAGCAGCTGATGGCCGAACTGGCCGGCGCAGCAATGGCCGCCCCCGACGGCGACTTCATCGGCGGGCTGCGGCAGGCGATGAACTCGGCGATCCCGTTCGAGGCCACCGAGGCCGCAACCGTGGCGGCGGTCAGCGCCAACGGCGTGCCTGCTGAGTGGGTCACAACCGCCGAGAGCCGCGCCGGCCAGCGGATGCTCTACGTCCACGGCGGCGGCTACGTCGCCGGCTCGCCCGCCACCCATCGGCGGCTCTGCGAAAATCTGGCCCGCGCCGCCGAGTGCGAAGTCCTCAGCCTCGACTACCGCATGGGCCCCGAGCATCCCTACCCTGCCGCGGTCGATGATGCGATCGCCGGCCTGCAGTTCATCCAGGCCAACGGCGCCGCCGGGCCCGGCGGCGCCGACGTTGTGTTCGTCGCCGGCGACTCGGCCGGCGGCGGCCTGACCCTGGCCACGCTGCTGGCGGCGCGCGGGCGCGGCCTGGAGATGCCGGCCGGAGGCGTCTGCCTCTCGCCCTGGACAGACCTCGTGCGGGCGATCGCCGGCAGCAGCCCGCCGCAGCCCGAGGACGCGCTGGCCCGCGCCATGGCCGAAGCCTATGTCGGCGGCGCCGACCCGGCCGACCCGCTGATCTCCCCGGCCTACGCCGATTACGCCGGCATCCCGCCGCTGCTGCTGCAAGTCGGCGAGCCGGAGCCGCTGGTGCCCGACACCGAAATGGTGGCCGAGCGCGCACGCGCCGCCGGCGTCGACGCGAGCTCGGAAATCTGGCCCGAAATGCCCCACGTCTGGCATGCCTTCGCGCCGATCCTGCCCGAAGCACAGCAGGCGATCGAGCGCATCGGCGAGTGGGTCCGCGAGCGCGCCGCGGTCCCGGCCTGACCGCGGCGCCCCCCGCTTGCGGGAGGATCCCCCCCACACACATGCACTGGGGGGCGGCGGATGCTATCGATCCGCATGTTCCGGCGGCGGCGCTGCAACGCGCGTGCGGCGAGGCTTTTCGGTAACAGCGCGCGAGTCCGGCGGCGCTGCTGGAGCGGTCAGGGACTAGGCGTTCTGGTGCGGTTCTGCTGCGGGGCCGCCCACAGCGGTGAACAGCCGCTGCGCGCAGCTAGGGGTAGAACAGCTGCTGCGCCGCCTTGCGCAGCTCGGCGCGGAAGTCGGGGTGGGCGACCGAAATCAGCTCGTCGGCGCGCTGCCGCACCGTCTTGCCCAATAACCGCGCGATCCCGTACTCCGTCACCACCGTGTCCGCAATATCGCGCGGGACGGTGACGATCTGGCCTGCGGCGAACTGCGGCGTAACCGTCGAAATCGAGCCGTCGCGCGAGGTGGACGGCAGTACGGCGACATAGCGGCCTTTGGGCGCCAAGTAGGCGCCCAGCGCGAAAGCCAGATGCCCGCCGACGCCGGCGTAGACGCGCGGGCCGATCGTGTGCACGCCCATCTGGCCCGAGAGATCCACCGTCAGCGCTCCGTTGATCGCGACGATGTTCTCGTTGCGCGCAATCTGGCGCGGGTCGAGCAGATACTCGATCCCGTACATCTCGAAGGCCGGATTGCGGTGCACCACAGCATGCTCATCGGGAGTGTTGCCGATCACCGTCGCGACAAACTTGTCCGGGTGCGTATCCGAATACTTGCCCGTGATCACCCCCCGCTCGACCAGCGGCACCAGCCCCTCCACCGTCAGCTCCGCGAAGTAGGAGAGGTTCTCCCGTTCATCGAACGCGCCCAGCCGCGGCAGCGCGCCCGTATGCGAACCGACCCCCACCTGAATCGTGTCCCCGTCCTGGACCAGCTCGGCAACGTGCTGCGCGATGCTCAAATCGACCGCGTTGGGCAGCGGATGTTCGAGGTTGACCACGACGGGCGAGTCGGCGGGCACGAAGTGGTCGATCTCAGAGACATGCAGCCAGGAATCGCCGAAGGTTTCGATCGTGTGCTCGTTGACCTCGGCGATCACCTTGCGCGCGCGCTTGGCGCTGCTGACCCCGTCCCAGACGCTTGCGCCGAGCGAGACGAAGCCGGCCTCATTGGGCGGCGAGGTGCGGATCTGCAGCACATCGATCGGCCAGGCCTCATCCTCGCGCCCCGCGTCCCAGGCTTTGTGGATGCCGACCAGCCAGTAAGGGTGGTAATCGGCGATCCCGGCATTGATCGCGTCGCGGTCGAAAAGCGTGCCGAACTGCGGCGCGATGTGGAAGGCCTGCATCGCGTCTTCGGTGAACCAGCCGGCATCGGGCACGACGATCCCCCGCACCTCGACGCCGCGCAGCTCATCCCGCCGCGCTGTCAGCGCTTCGAGGATCGGCAGCGAGGCGTGGCCGGGCGGAATCCAAAGGTGATCGCCGGAGCTGAACTGCAGCGCCGCCTCCTGCGGCGCACAGAGCTTGCGCGCGTACTCCGCTCGCCAGTCGATCGCGGGGTCGAAACGGCCCATACTCACTCCGTCGGGGCTTGCTCGCGGCTACACTTGCGGCATCGGCGGGAGTATAGGCAGGGGCGGGCCTCCGCCCCGTGTGAGGAGCGGCGAGATGGCCAGCGACGGACGCATGGACTTCGGCATTTTCATGGCTCCCTTCCACCGCGTCGGCGAGAACCCCTCGCTGGCGATGCACCGCGACCTCGAGCTGATCGAGTGGCTCGACCAGCTGGGCTACGACGAAGCCTGGATCGGCGAGCACCACAGCGCCGGCTGGGAGCTGATCGCCTCGCCCGAAGTCTTCATCGCCGCCGCCGCCGAGCGCACCCGCAGCATCCGCCTCGGCACCGGCGTGATCAGCCTCCCCTACCACCACCCGCTGATGGTCGTCGACCGCATGATCCAGCTGGACCACATGACCCGCGGGCGGGCGATGATGGGCGTGGGGCCCGGCGCGCTCTCCTCGGATGCGGCGATGATGGGCATCGATCCGCTCACCCAGCGCGGGCGGATGGATGAGTCGCTGAGCGCGATCATGGCGCTGCTGCGCCAGGACGGCCCCGTCAATATCGAGACGGACTGGTTCAGCCTGACCGACGCGCGAATCCAAGTCTCGCCCTATACCAAACCGCACTTCGAGATGGCCGCCGCCAGCACCGTCTCGCCGGCCGGACGGATGATCGCCGGCAAATACGGGATCGGCCTGCTCAGCATCGGCGTCTATCTGCCCGGCGGGCGCAGCAACCTGGCCGGCCAGTGGAGCGAGGTCGAGCAGTTCGCCGAGCAGCACGGGCAGGCGGTCGACCGCAACAAATGGCGGCTGGTGATGCCGATGTACATCGCCGACGACCGCCAGCGCGCCTACGACGAATCCCGCGAGGGCTACCGCGCCTGGCAGATCGACTACTTCCGCGACACCCTGCAGGCGGCCATCCCCGGTGTGGCCGAGACGCCGGAGGGGGCGGTCGAGAACGGCGCCGCGATCATCGGCACGCCGGACGACGCGATCGCCGCGATCGAGCAGCTCTATGAAAACGCCGACGGCTTCGGCGGGCTGATGATGCTGGCCCACGAGTGGGCCGATCGGGAGCAAATTCGGCGCTCCTTCGAGCTCTTTGCGCGCTATGTCGCGCCCCGCTTCCAGGGCCAGCTGGACTCCGTGCAAGGCACCCAGCAGTGGGTCGCGGGCGGCGGCGGCGCGGTCTCCTTCAGCCGCAACGATGTGCTGATCAAGGCCTTCGAGGACGCCGGCCAAGACGTGCCCGATTTCCTCCGCCAAACCGCCGCCCCCGAGCCGCAGCACGCCGCGGACTGAGCCAGCCGGCGCTGAGCTGACCTGCGCTACACCAAGCCGCACTGAGCCGAGCTGCACTGAGCTGCATCGAGCTAAAGGAGGCGCAGCCCGTGGCGCAGCCCATGATCAGCGGACGCGAGCTGCTCGCGCTCAGCAAGTCCGAACGGCGGCAGATCTACGAAGAGATCGCCGAAGCGGGCGGCTGGGACGTCGATGGGACGACCGGCGGCGAGCTCGATCATCTGCCTCAGGCGATGGCGCCCGATGAGCTGCTGCTCTCGCTCGCGTCGGGCTACATGGACGGCAACTTCTGGCTGATCGCGCTGACCGACCGCCGCGTGCTCTTCCTCGATAAGCGCCTGCTCTACGGGATGGAGCAGCATTTCATCGACCTCGACAAGATCAACGCCGTCAGCGGCGAAACCGGCTGGATCTTCGGCTCGATTCAGATCCAGGACGGCGGGACCGCGCGCGTGATCAACAACGTGCGCAAGAAGGCGGTCAATCCGTTCGTGAATAAGGTGAGCGATGCGCTGGAGCTGCGCGCGCGGCGGCGGATGGCTCCGCCCGGGCAGGCGCTGGCCGGCCGCGTCAACCCGCAGGACGCAGCCGCCGATGAGTGGGCGGAGAGCCTGGAGGGCGGCAGCGCGGCGAGCGCGCGGCTGATCGACGACCTCGAACGCCTGGCCGCGCTGCGC
This sequence comes from uncultured Dehalococcoidia bacterium, assembly GCA_964347635.1. Lineage (GTDB taxonomy): Bacteria > Chloroflexota > Dehalococcoidia > Bin125 > Bin125 > CATQGW01. Next base: position 61,267 of record CAYFZI010000007.1, on the reverse strand, counting down.
GAACGCGGCGCGATCAGCGAGGCGGAGTTCGCCGCAGCCAAGGCGCAGCTGCTGGCGGATTGGCGTTGATCAGGCCCGCGCGGCGCCGCTGAACACCCGTTGGAGCCGCTCCGCCGCTTCCGCCAGCGCCGCCTGGGGCGGCCAGGAGTAGGCAATCCGAATCGCTTCGCCGCCGCCCTGCCCGCCGCCCCCCGCGCGGCCCTCGGGATAGAAGCCGCCGCCGGGGCCGAAGAAGACCGCCTCGCGGACAGCCGCTTCGAACAGCTCGTCGGCGCGGATCCCGCCGTGCAGGCGCAGCCAGAGAAAGAAACCGCCCTGCGGCGAGCTGAGCTCGAAATAGGGCTCGCCGAAGTCGCTCAACGCCTCGCCCAGCGTGCGGGCCTTAGCGGCGTAGAGCCGCCGCATGCGCTCGACGTGGGCGTGAAAATCGCCCCGCACCATGTATTCGTGAATCATGCGGTGCAGCAGCGGGCTGGCGCCCATATCGAAGCGGGACGGCAGCAGGGCGCGGATCCACTCCGGGCGCGCCTGCACCCAGCCGACCCGCAGGCCGGTCGCGATCACCTTCGAAAAGGTGCCGAGCGTCAAGACGCCGTGCCCGCCGCTGAGCGCGGAGAGCGCGGGCGGCGGCGGACCCCCGAAGTAGAGCTCGGAGTAGGCGTGATCCTCGAGAATCAGCACGCCGCGGCGCGCGGCCAGCTCGATCAGGCCGAGGCGCCGCTCCAGCGTCATCGTCAGCCCGGTTGGATTCTGAAACGTCGGCTGCGTGTAGATCAGCTTGGCCCGCCGGCCGTCCGCAGCGATCCGGTCCAGCGCGGCCTCGAGCTGGTCGAGGCGGATGCCCTCGGCGTCCATCTCGACGCCGACGACCTCCGCCTGCTTGCCGCGGAACGTGCGCAGCGAGCCGACGAACGTGGGCGCTTCGCTGATCACGGCATCGCCGGGGTCGATCAGCACGCTGCAGACTGCTTCGATCGCACCCGCTGCTCCGTTGGTCAGCAGATACCAATCGGCGTCCGGCCGAGCGGGGTGGTTACGCGCAAAGAAGCGTGCAATCTCCGTGCGCAGCGGCTCAAACCCCAGCGCCCCGCCGTAGACCAGCGCAGCGTCGCCGGGCGCTTCGAGCACCCGCTGCACGGCCGCGCTCAGCTGCGCACGCGGCTGCGTCTCGGCATCCGGAATGCCGGCCATCAGCGAGATCGGCGCCAGCTCGGTCTGCGGCGCGCGGCCGCTCAGGCCCCAATCGATCGCGCTGCCGGCGCTGAGCGTCCGCGCCGCGGCGCTGATGTACTGCTCAGGCGGACGCTCCGCCCAGGCCTCGACGGCGGTTCGGTTGGTCGCATCACTCATCGCACCTGCCAGCCTACGCGAGGCCGGCGCTGATCGGCTGTACGCTGCAATACGGAGGCGAATCGATGCGACTGGGCGTGCTCGACCAGATTCCGATCCGCGCCGGCGGCAGCGCGCAGCAAGCGATCAGCGAAACCTTCCAGCTCGCCGAAGCCTGCGACCGCCTGGGCTACAGCCGCTACTGGCTGGCCGAGCATCACAACGCCGGATCGCTGGCCTGCGCATCGCCCGAGATCCTGATTCCGCAGGTCGCCGCGCGCACGGAGCGGATTCGCGTCGGCTCGGGCGGGATCATGCTGCCGCACTACAGCAGCCTCAAGGTGGCGGAGAACTTCCGCACGATTACGACGCAGTTCCCCGGCCGCATCGACCTCGGCGTGGGGCGCGCGCCGGGCAGCGACGGACGCACGGCGCGCGCGCTCGTACATGGGCCGGGCGCGCTCGGAATCGATCACTTCCCCGAGCAGCTGCTCGACCTCTACGGCTGGCTGGCCGACGATCTGCCGCCCGAGCACGAGTTCCGCGGCGTCCACGCCGCCCCGCCCAACGCGCCGATGCCCGAACTCTGGCTGCTCGGCTCCTCGCATTACGGCGGGCATGTCGCCTCGGAGTTGGGCTGGGCCTTCTGCTTCGCCCACTTCATCAGCCCCGAGGGCGGCGAACAGGTGGTGCGCAAATACCGCGAGCGCTTTCAGCCCTCCCCCGTCAGCGCCGAGCCGTGCGCCAGCTTGGGCGTCTCCGTCACGGTCGCCGAAACGGACGAAGCCGCCGAGCGGCTCTGCTGGAGCCGCTGGTGCTGGCGCATCCAGGGCAACCGCGGCGTGCGCGGCGGCATCCCCTCCGTCGAGGAGGCGCTCAGCTTTCCCTACACCCAGCCCGAACTCGATTACCTCGCCTACATGCAGGCGCGCAGCATCCACGGCTCACCCCAACGGGTGCGTACACGGCTCGAAGAACTCGCCCGCGTCTACGGCGTCGACGAGTTCATCGCGCTCACCATCACGCACGATTTCGCCGCCCGCGTGCGCTCCTACGAGCTGCTCGCGGAGGCGTTCGATCTCGCCCCCGCCGCAGCGGCGGGCGTCTAGCGGTCTATTCCACGTTTTCCACGTTCGGGGCTCGGCGCAGGATAGAGACGGCAGGGGGGAGGCCGGGAGGCGCGCTCATTCCAGCGGCGCCTGCGCCTCCAGACGCTCCGCCTCCACCCCCGCGCTCCGCAGCGCTTTGCAGAGCAGCGCCCGCACCTGCTCGTATCCGCCGTCGCTGCGCGCCTCCACCCGCACGGTCAGGTTAGCCGTCGTGTTCGAGGCGCGCACCAGCGCCCAGGCGCCGGGCTCGATCCGCGAGCAGTCGGCGCGCGCGCCGTCGATCGCGGTGATCGGATAGTCGCGCCCGAGCGCCGCACCGATCTGCGCGGTGAGCGCGAACTTCCGCTCATCGGGGCAGGGCAGCTGCACCTCCGGCGAGGTGCGCCACACGGGAATCTCGTCCAGCTGTTCCTCGAGCGCGTCTGTCTCGCCGGCCAGCCCGCGGGCGCAGATCAGCGCAATCCGGCAGGCCGTGCGAACCGCGTCGTCGGTGATGTGCGGCGGCCGTCCGAGACGCTGGAAATAGTGGCTGCTGGCCTCGCCGCCGAAGTCGATCCCCGCCGCCTGCATCGCGTGCTTGCCCAGCGAATGGCCCACGGGCCCGAGCAGCGGCGCGCCGCCGCGGCTGCGAATGTCCTCAATCACCGCCTGCGAGACCTTCACATCGACATGAATCTTCGCGCCCGGATGACGCTCGAGGTGATCGCGGGCCAGCAGCGCGAGCACGCGATCGGGCGTCGCCCGCCGCCCGCGCCGGTCGACCAGGCCGAGGCGGTCGCCGTCGCCGTCCCAGGCGAAGCCGAGATCGGCCCCGAGCCGCCGCACGAACCGGCGCAGCGGCTCCACATGCTGCGCGTGCTGCGGGTCGGCGGTGTGGGCGGGCGCTGCATCGAGCTCGCCGTTGATCACCTCAACGCGCGCGCCGCCGGCCCGCAGCGCGGCGGGGCCGGTCAGCGCGGCGACCCCGTTGCCGGGGTCGGCGGCGATCGTCAGCAGCGCTGTGCTGCCGCCGGCTGCGGCGAGGTCGGCCAGGTAGTCGGGGATGGGGTTCCAGGCAGCGAGCGCGCCGCGGCCGCTTGCGTAGTCGCCGCGCTCGATCAGCGCGCCAACCTGCTGAATCTCATCCGGCAGCAGCGGCAGGGTGGTCGGCTGGAGCAGCTTGACGCCGTTCTGGTCGGCTGGATTGTGCGACGCGGTCACGATCGCAGCGCCGGTTGGGCGCTCCGCCGCGCAGCGCTGCGCAGCCGCCCAGTAGACCAGCGGCGAAGGCGCGAGACCGATCTCGATCACGTCGACGCCGGCGGCGCGGAGGCCGTCGATCAGCGCCGCGCTGAGCGCGGGCGTGCTCGCGCGCTGGTCGCCGCCCGCCACGCACTGCGCCGCGTTCCAGCCGCGCCGCAGCATCGTGCCGTAAGCGCGCCCGATCGCCTCGGCGAGCGGCGGCGCCAGCAGCGCCCCGCCGCCCTGCGCCGGGCCGCGGATGTCGTAGGCGCGGAAGATCTCCCACGGTACGCGCACGGCAGACACTCCAGATCAGGCCGGCAAACCGCTGCCCAGCCTACGCGCGCGGAGCCTGACCACCGCCTGTACTACCGAACATGCACCGTCGAGGAGGGGCAGGGGAGCGGAGCCTGCGCAGAGCGCGCGCTACGCAGGGACGGCGGGGGGGAGCAGCGGCTGCGGCCCGCAGCTGGGCGGGGCCGCGATGCGCTCGCGCGCGCCGACGCCGGGGTGCGCTTCGAGCGCGGCCAGCAGCTCTTCCTGGATGCGCTGATACGCGGCCGCGTTGTCGGCCTCGAAGCGCAGGCTGAGCGCCGGAGCGGTGTTGGAGGAGCGCGCGTGCGCCCAGCCGTCGCCGAAATCGATCCGCGCTCCGTCGCTGCGCTCAACCGCGAAGCGCGGTGCGAAGTGTTCGCCGATCGCCGCCGCGACCGCCGCCTTCTCCCCGTCCGGGCAGGGCAGGCGCAGCTCCGGCGATACAGGGCGCGGCTCGATGCTGGCTGCGGCCTCAGCGAGCGAGCATTCGGCGCGGCCCAGCCAGGTCAGCAGCGCGCAGGCCGCGTAGACGCCGTCATCGAGCCAGGGATAGTGCTCCGCTGCCAGATAGCGCGGCCCAAACATGAGGTGGCCGCTGGTCTCGCCGCCGAACGCGATCTGCTCGGCCCGCATCCGCCGCCGAAAGCGCGGGTAGCCGGTCGGCGCGACGCGCGGCCGCCCCCCGTGCGCGGCCGCGTCCTCAATCGCGCTGCGCGAGGCCTTGGCGTCGAACAGGATCGCCGCGCCCGGCCGCCGCGCCAGCAGCGGGCGCGCCAGCAGCGCCGTCAGCCAGTCGGCCTCATAACGGCGGCCGCGCTCATCCACGACCCCGATCCGATCGCCGTCCGCATCCCAGGCGATGCCGAGGTCCAGGCCGAGCGTCGCCACGCTGCGCGCCAGGTCGACCATCGTGCCCGGCTCCTGCGGGTCAGCCAGGTGGGCGCCCTCGGGCAGGATCGTGTGGTGAATGGCGTACGTCCGCGCACCGCACGCGGCGACGGCGCGCGGGCCGCTGCGGCTGACGACGCCGTTGCCGGGATCGACGGCGACGCGCAGGCCCGCCGCGCCCGCCTGAGCGCCGCCGAAGCGGGACTCGAGCATTTCGAGGTAGTCGGGCACGATATCCAGGTCGCGGCGGGCGGCGCGGCGGGCGGCCGCGCGCTCCGCGCCGCGCGCCGCGGCAGCGACCTCCTCCGAGCGCAGCGGCACAGCGGCGGGGCCAAGCAGCTTGAAGCCGTTGTACTCAGGCGGATTGTGGCTGGCCGTGACGATCATCCCGCCGCCCAGCCCAAGCGCGTCCACCGCCCAGCCCACCACCGGCGTCGGGCAGAGCCCGAGCGCCGTGACGGCCGCGCCCGCGCCGCGCAGGCCCGCGATCGCCGCTTCGTAGAGCCCGCTCGAAGTCGCCCGCGCATCATGCCCGATCGCAACCGTCCCGCCGCCCTGCGCCCGCAGCCAGGCGGCAAAGCCGGCGCCGATGTGAGCCGCAGCCGCGGCGTCGATCTCCTCCGGCGCGAGGCCGCGAATGTCGTAGGCGCGGATCGTGTGCCGGGGCGGCGCAGCGCTCATGACGGCATTCTCATGACGGCACTGTAGTCGGCCAATTGGAGTTGGCCGCTTGGCATACGCTGCCGCGAACACGGTGAGCGCGTGAACGCCGCGAGCGCCGGCGTGCGGGGAAGATGCAGTGGCGGACAGCGAGCTCGAGCAGAATTTGGCGCGCTGGCGCGGCGCGGGGCTGATTGCGGAGCAGACGGCTGAGGCGCTGCGGGCATTCGAGGCGCAGCGCGCGGCCGCGGCGGCGCCGGCCGGCGGCGCCGCGCGCGCCGCCGATGCAGCCGCCTGCCTGGCTGCGGGGCTGATCACGGCGGCGGCGCTGGTGCTGGCCTTTGCACAGTTCGAGCACGACCTGGGCGCCCGCAGCGCGGTGCTCAGCATCGTCGGCGCAGCCGCGCTCGCGGCCTCCTTCGCCGCCCGCCGCCTGCGCCTGGCCGCGGCCGCAGACACGCTGGGCGCCGCCGCCGTGCTGCTGCCGGCGGCCTGCCTGGCGAGCGGGTTGAACGAGGTGGGCGGCGAGGCCGACGCGGCGCTCGGCTGGGCGTTGATCTGTGCGGCGGTGCTGCTGCTCGGCGGCGCGGTCTGGCGCTGGATTCGTTCACGTTCGGCCGGCGTGTTGGCGCTGCTGGCCTGGGTCGCGCTGCCGGCCGGGCTGCTGGTCAGCAATGGGGCCGGCAGCGGCGTGTTTGCGCCAAGCCTCGAATCGGTTTCCGATGCGCTCGTCTGGACGGCGCTGGCGCTGATGACTGCGGCCGCGGCGCTGGCCGCGCTGGCCGCTCAGCTCGCTGCGCGGCGGGACTGGATCGACCGCCGAACCGCGCTGTACGCCTCGTTCACCGCCGCTGCGGCGCTCAGCGCGGCGCTGGTGTTCATCGTCCTCTCGCACGGCGAGTCCGAGCTCTATTACACGCTCCCCGCCGGCGCGGCCGCAGCAACCGCGCTGCCGATCTGGCGGCAGGAATGGATCTGGCTGCCCCCATCGGCGGTGCTGTTCGTCACCGGCGGGTGGGCCTCGCTGGTGGGCGGGGCTGATAGCAGCTCGGAGCGGACCTTAGGGCTGCTCGTGCTGGTGCTCAGCCTTGCCGTGTTCACGCCCCTCACGCGGCGGCTGCCGCAGCATTGGACCGTGCGGGCCTGGGAGGGCGCCATCTGGCTCAACACGCTCTTGGTCGCCTGCATGTTCGCGCTCGCGCCGGACGGCTGGCCGGCCGCCGGCGGCCTCTGGGGCGCCGCGATGATTCTGTGCGGAGCCTTGCTGCGCCGCTGGCTGGCGCTGGCGATCGGCGCTGCGGCGCTCTACGCGACGTTCATCGCGGTCGTGATCGAGACTTTCGGCGCCAGCGCCGGCGCGGGCTTCGGCACGCTCCTGTTCGGCCTGCTCGTGCTTGCCGCGGTCATCTTCTGGCGCCGCCGCCTGCACTCGGCGGCCGCCGCCGCGGGCCCCGCCGAGCGGCGCACAGCCGATTGACGCCGATTGACACTCATTGACACTCACGCACACCCGCTCATAGCCTCAACCTGCGCTGAATGCGTCGGAACGGTGCATCCTGCGCGCGGGCGCCGCCAATCATGAGCGTGAGGTGAGATGGTGGAAGAAAAGACAGTCTCGGTCGTCAACGGCCGCTTCAACGTCGAAATCATGGAGGCCGGCTCGGGGCCCGACCTGCTCTTCATTCACGGCGCCGGCGGGCTGATCTGGGACCCCTTCCTCGAACAGCTCTCTCAGCGCTACCACGTGATCGCTCCCAAGCTGCCCGGCACCGCCGGCTCGACCGGCATCGAGTGGCTGATGGACCACCACGATGTCTTCTACTTCTACTGGGACTTCCTCGATCAGCTGGGCGTCGATGAGGTCATCGTCGTCGGCCACTCGATGGGCGGCTGGTTCGCCGCCGAGGTGGCGGCGATGCAGCCGAGCCGCGTCAGCCGCTTGGTCCTGATCGCACCCGTGGGCCTCTGGAACGACGATTACCCGATCAAAGACTTCTTCGCGATGACGCCGCCGGAGCTGGTCGCGGGGCTCTTCCACGACCAAGAGCACCCGGGCGCCAAAATGATGACCGCGCCGCCGCCGGAGGACCCGGACGAGCTGCGGGCGGCGACCGTCGAGCGGGCCAAGATGCTGCAAACCGCAGCCCGCTTTATGTGGCCGATTCCAGACAAGCGCCTGCGCGAACGGATTCACCGCATCTCCTCGCCGACCCTGATCTGCTGGGGCGAATCGGACGGGATCGTGCCGATCGAATACGCCGACGACTTCCAGAGCGCGATCGCCGGCAGCCGCGTCGCCCGCTTCGCCGCCTCCGGCCATATGCCCCAGGTGGAGGAGCCGGAAGCGCTGCTGCAAGAGGTCAGCGCCTTCCTGCAGTAGCGCACGGCCCTGCAGCAGCGCGGGGCCCTGCGCCGTGCCGCCCGACGCCGAGCAGCTGGCCCGCTGCCGCGCCAGCTTTCACCGCTTCGCGCGAATCGAAGCGCCCGGCCTGGAGTCTCCGCTCTACGCCGAGCTGGCTTACGGCGTCTCGGCCGATCAGCAGCTGCTGGCGCTGGCGGCGCAGAAGCGCCCGCACCAGCCCGCGCCGAACATGCTCTTCGGCGCGGTGCAGTACCTGCTCCTGCGCGGCGCGCAGCATCCGCTGGCCGCGCACTATCCAATCGTCTGCGGCGCGCCGCGGCCGATGCAGCCGGCATTCCCGCTTTTTCGCGACTTCTGCCTGGAGCACCGCGAGGAGATCCGCGCGCTGATCGGCTCGCGCGCCACCCAGACCAACGTCGTACGCCGCTGCGCCTGCCTGCTGCCCGCCTTCTCGATCGCCGCGCGCGAATCGGGCGGCGCGCCGTTGGCGCTGATCGACATCGGCGCCAGCGCCGGGCTCAACCTCAACTTCGACCGCTACGCCTACCGCTATGAGCGCGGCGGCAGCGAAGTCTGCCGCTGGGGCGCGCAGGACGCGCCGGTCCGGCTCGAATCAGAGCTGCGCGGCGGCGGCGAACCGCGGCTGGCCGAGCCGATCGCGGTCGCCAGCCGCATCGGCGTCGATCTCGAACCGATCGACCTGGACGACCCCGATCAACTGCTCTGGCTGCGCGCCCTGATCTGGCCCGAACACGTCGAGCGCCACCAGCGTCTGATCGCCGCCGCCGCTGAACTCCAACGCCAACCTGTCCAGCTGCAGCGCGGCGACGCCGCCGAACTGCTGCCGGCGCTGATCGCCGCCGCGCCGGCGGATGCGGCGCTGGTGGTCTATGCGACCGTCGCGCTCTACCAGTTCAGCCGCGCGGCGCGGGCCAAAGTCTGCCGCGCGCTCGAAGCGGCGGGCGCGCAGCGCGATCTGTGGTTCACCGCGCTGGAAGGCGCAGACCCGCAGCTCACGCTGACGCGCTACCGCGCCGGCGGCCGGCGCCGCGAGCTGCTGGCCGAAGCTTCCCCGCACGGTTGGTGGATGCGCTGGGTGGGCGGCGGCGCTTAGCCCTTCAGCGCATCGAGGATCTTGGCGAACTCATTGGGGTCGTCCTCCATCACGTTGACGGAGTGCAGCAGCGCGCCCGCGGCCTGCTCCTGTTCGAGCCGCTCGACGCACTCTTCGGTGGTGCCCACGAAGCCGAACTGGTTGAGCATCGCCTCCGGCAGCGCCGCCGCGCCGGCAGCGCCGCCGCCGTCCTTCCAGGCCACACGCACCGCGTTGGCCTCGTCCTCGTAGCCCTGGCGCGAGAGCTGGCGGTAGTAGAACTCGCCCATCCGCGCGCAGTAGAAGGCCAGCGTGCCGGCCTGCGCGGCGCGCGCGCGGGCCTGGTTCTCGGGCGTGTTGGCGACCGTCACCCCGCCCGGCGCACGCACCGTGAAGTCGGCCGGGTCCTTACCCGCCCCGCGCGCCCAGCTGTTGACCTGCTCGATCTCCTCCGCGAGGCGGTCGAGCGGAATCATCACCGGCAGCCAGCCGTCGGAAATCTCCGCCGTCATCCGCACGCTGCGCGGGTTGAGCGTGGCGAGGTAGATCGGAATCTGCTTGCGCAGCGGCTCGAAGCGGAGGGTGAAGCCGCGCTGCAGCGAGTAGATGTCGCCGTCGTAGTTCAGCGGTTCGCCGCTGAACAGGATCTTCATGATCTCGACGGTCTCGCGCATCCGCTTGAACGCGGGCTGAAACGGCACCCCGTGGAAATGCTCGATCACCAGCGGGCCCGAGTTGCCCAGCCCCACAATCACGCGGCCTTCCGAAAGCTCGTCGATCGTCGCAAAGTGCTGCGCCAGCGCCGCCGGCGTGCGCGAATAGATATTCACGATCGAGGTGCCGATCTGCACCTGCTCGGTGTGCTCGGCGAGCTGCACGAGCGTGGTAAAGGCGTCGCGCCCCCAAGCCTCGGCGACCCACAGCGAGTCGATCCCCACCTCGTCGGCGATCTGCGCCCGCCGAATCGCGCCCCCGCGGTCCAGCGACCCTTGCCAATCGAAGCCCATGCCAATGCGCCGCGCCATATTCATCCCCCTGCTGCTCACTCGGTTGCCGCGATCTTACCCGCACAGGCGTTACGGGCCCCGCCGCATCGAGCGGCTGCAGCGCCCCGCTCGCGGGCGGACCGGGGAGTGGACTGAGTGGCGCCTAGAAGCGCCAGCGCGTCGCGTTGGCGGGGAAACCGTCCTCGCGCCAGGCCATCGCTTTGCTGAGCCGCATGCGGTAGACAGGGAAGCCTTCGCTCACGGGCGGCATCTCGTACTTCGCGTTGAATGCCTTGAGCACCCCCGCCTCGAGGGCGGCCTGCTCGAACGCGCCGAACAGGATCGCGACGTCGTCGCCGCTTTCCAGGTGCACGACGGCGTTTGCGTTGCCGGCGAGGTTCTTGGCCGTGAGCGAGTTGGCGTCGGTGAGGAAGTAGAAGACGCCCTCGAGCCAGACGCCCCAGACGGGTACGGCGTGCGGGCGCCCGTCCGGGCGGGTCGTCGAAATCCAGTAGTTGCGCGCGGCGGCGACCTGAGCGGCGAACGACAGCCACGCGATCGGCTCGAAGGGGGCGCCGGCCGCGCCGACGCCGAAGCTGTCCGGCATCTCAGGGCGGTCGGGCTGCGGTGCGTCGGTCATCGCGGCGGCCTCCCTCAGTCGCTCGGCGCGAGCGGATCGTAGGTGCCGAAGTGCCAAAGATTCCCCTCTGGATCGGCCGCGGTGAAGGCGTGCGAACCGTATTCGGTGTCCTCGAGCGGCTGCATGATCTCGGCTCCGGCCTGCTTGGCGCTCGCATACAGCTGGTCGACCTGTTCGGCCGATTCGGCGGTCAGGCTGATCGAGCCGTGCCCGGCGGTGCGGCTGAGGAAGTCGTGGCCGTCGGCGCCGCGCTGCGAGCCGAGCATCACCAGGCTACCCCGCCACTCCAGCTGGGCGTGGTCGATCCGTCCATTCCCGCCGGGCACCACGAAATGTTCGCGGAACCCGAAGGTGCCGCAGAGCCAGCGAATCGCCGCCGGCGCATCCGCGTAGCGCAGCGCCGGGACGATCGTCTGGTGCGGGGTCGAGTTGGACATGGTCTGGCTCATGGTGCGGCTCCAAGTTGCTTCATCGGGCTGGCGTCAGTCGGGCAGAGGGCCTGCAATCACTCTACGCAGCTCGGCGGCGCTGTGCAGCGGTGCGCTGCAGGCAAATCCGCGGCAGACGTAAGCGGTGGGGCGGCCGTTCAGCGCGGGTTTATCGGCCAGCTGGGGCACGATGCTGGAGCGCGCGGGATCGCGCAGCATCAGAGCGGTCGGCTGCGGTTCGCCGCCGCGCACCGCAGCGAGCATCGCTTCGACCTGAGGGTCGGCGGCGGCCCCAATGATCGCCACGCTGCGGTGCTGTTCGAGCCAGTCGAGCGCGCTGACGAAGTCGCCGAGCATCGCAGGGGCGCGTTCGAGGAAGGGCTGAAAGGTTTGCCGCGCGGCTTCGATCCGGTCCGCCCAGCGGCCTTCGGCGGTCAGCGCGTAGAGCCGCGCCATGACCCGCGCGGCGACGGCGTTGCCGGAGGGCGTCGCGCCGTCCTGGGTCGGCTTGCGCCGCGCGATCAGCTGCTCGCCGTCGTGCGCAACGGCGAAAAACGCGCCGTACTCGTCATCCCAGAAGCGCGCGCACATCTCCTCCGCGAGGCGCAGAGCGTGCGCAAACCAGGCTTCGTCGGCGTTCGCCTCGTAGAGCGAGAGGCAGCCGTCCGCGAGCGCTGCGTAGTCCTCCAGAAAGGCCGGCACCGAGGCCCGCCCGCCGGCGTGGATGCGCAGCAGGCCGCCGCCGCTGCTGTGCATCTCGCTGAGGATGAAGCGCGCCGCGCGTTCGGCGGCGGCGCTGAAGCGCGGCTCGCCGAGCAGCGCGCCGGCCTGCGCCAGCGCGTCGATCGCCAGCCCGTTCCAGGCCGTGATCACCTTGGTGTCGGTGGCGGGCGGCACGCGTTCGGCGCGCGCCGCGAGCAAGGTGCGGCGGCTGCGAGCGAGCGAGCCCTGCAGCGCGGCCGCGCTGATGTTGAGCCAGCGGGCAACGGCCTCCGCGTCGTTGGCCGCGTGCAGGATCGTCTTGCCCTCAAAGTTGCCGCCCAGATCGACGCCCCAGTAGCGGCAGGCGATCTCGGCGTCCTCAGCCCCGAGCAGCCCCTCGAGCTGCTCGCGGGTCCAGACGAAATACTTGCCCTCAACGCCTTCGGAATCGGCGTCGGTTGAGGCGAAAAAGGCGCCCTCCGGCGTCTGCAGGCCGCTCAGCAGATACTCCGATGTCTCGGCCGCGATGCGGCGGAACAGCTCGTCGCCGCTCAGCCGCCAGCCGGCCAGGTAGAGCGGGATCAGCAGCGCATTGTCGTAGAGCATCTTCTCAAAGTGCGGCACCAACCAGATCTGGTCCACGGCGTAGCGGTGAAAGCCGCCGCCCAGCTGGTCGTAGATACCGCCCGCGGCCATCCGCCGCAGTGTGAGCGCGAAGTGTTCGCGCGCGGCGGCCTGATCGGCGGCGTTCGGATCGAGCGCCTGCTGCAAGATCAGGCGCAGGTAGGCGGGCTGCGGGAATTTGGGCGCGCCGCCGAAGCCGCCGTGCTGCTGGTCGCGGTTTTGCAGCAGCTGGCCGGCCGCGCGGCGGCGAATTGAGGCGGCCGGCTCCGTTGATTCCTCAGCAGCCAGCTCGACGCGCAAGTTCAGGTGCTGAGTGAGCTGGTCGGCCTGCTGCTCGACCTGTGCGCGCTGCTCGCGCCAGGCGCGCGAGACGCTGCGCAGCACATCCGGCCAGCCCGGCATCCCCGTGCGGCCCTGCGGCGGAAAATAGGTGCCGCCGAAAAACGGGCGGCCCTGCGGCGTGCAGAACACGTTCAGCGGCCAGCCGCCCTGGCCGCGCGTCAGCTGCACGGCGTCCATATAGATGTCGTCGACATCGGGGCGCTCTTCGCGGTCCACCTTGATGCTCACGACGAGATCGTTCTGCAGCTGCGCGATCGCCTCGTTCTCGAACGATTCGCGCTCCATCACATGGCACCAGTGGCAGGCCGCGTAGCCGACCGAGACGAGCACCGGCTTGTCTTCAGCCCGCGCCCGCGCCCACGCTTCCTCTCCCCAGGCGTACCAGTCGACCGGGTTGTGCGCGTGCTGGAGCAGGTAGGGCGAGGTTTCTTGGGCGAGTCGGTTGGTGTGTGCGGGCGGCATCGCGGCTCCAGAATTCGGCGGCGGCGCGCACCCACGCTAACAGCGCGGCAACCTGCGTTCGTGATCGCTGCGTATGCTCGGCCAATGTCCGACTCTGCGCCCGAAGCGTTCCCCGCCGGCGGCCCGCTCGAACATCTGGCCCAAGCGCTGGCGCGCCGCCTGCCCGCCGCGGCCGCGGTCCACGCGCACTATGCGGACCATGTGCGCCGGCTGACGGCGGAGGTGCTGGGCACGTTTGGGCTGGTCTTCTTCTGCGCCGGCTCGGCGCATGTCAACTGGTGGGCCGGCGGCAATCTGGGCATGCTCGGCGTGGGCCTGGTCAACGGGTTCAGCGTGGCTGTGATGATCTTCGCGTTCTGGGCAATTTCGGGCGCGCATCTCAACCCCGCTGTCTCGCTGGGGCTCTGGCTTTCGGGCAGATTGCCGGGCCGGCGGCTGATCCCCTACATCACGGCGCAGCTCGCGGGAGCGCTGATCGCCGGCTCCGTCCTGCACGGCTTATTCCGCAATCACACCGGCGAAGGCTTCTCCTGGCTGGGCGCGAACGCGCCGGGCGGGCCGCTGATGCAGACCATCGGGATGGAGATCGTGCTGACGTTCTTTCTCGTCTACACGATCCTGCTGCTGGCCGAGCGGCGCAGCGCCGGGCCGCTGTTTGCGCTGGCCGTGGGGCTGTATGTGGCGGCGGCGGTGGCGCTGGGCGGCGATGTGAGCGGCGCCTCGATGAACCCCGCCCGCTCCTTCGGCCCCGCCGCTCTGGCCTGGTTCTGGGCCCACCACTGGGTCTACTGGGCCGCGCCGGGCATCGGCGCGCTGCTGGCCGCACTCTTCCACCTCGCGCTGCGCCAGCGCCGAGCGCTCAGCAGCTGATCCCGGCCGTCCGCAGCGCCACCCGCAGCGCGCGGTAGTTGCTGCGCGTGAAGTGGAAGGCGTGCATCCCCTCGGCCCGCGCCGCCGCCGCGTTTTCGTGCAGATCGTCGATGAAGAAGCAGTCCCGCAGCGGCGCCCCGATCGCCTCCGCGGCGTGATGGAAGATGCGCGGATCCGGCTTGCGCAGGCCAATCTCGCCGGACACGATGATCGCGTCCCAGCGCAGCTCGATCGGCAGGCGGCTGAGGAACGTCTCGCGGAGGTCGTCGGGCGCGTTGCTCAGCACGCCGATCTTGTGCCCGGCGGCCTGCAGCTCGCGGGCCAGCTCGAAGTTGGGCAGGTGGTACTGCCAGGGTTGCGCATACCAGTCGTCGAGAATCGCTTGTACATCAGCCGCGGGGTTCCGGAGCCAGGGCGCGAGGCTCCGCTCGACGCCGCGCTGCCAGGCCTCCCAAGCGCCCGTGCCGGTCTCGATCGCGCGCCACTCGGGCGTGCGGTAGAAGGCGTCGGCGAGCGCCCCGAGCGGCAGCCGCCAGCGGGCGCCGATGGCGTCGTAGGCATCCGAATCCATCCGAATCAGCACTCCGCCGAAATCGAACAGCACGGCGCGTTGGCTCATCTCGTCTCCTGTTCCGATTCCGAGCAGAGGATACGGACCAGCTGGATGATCCGCGCCGCGGCGCGGGAGAAGTCGTGCGTTTGCCCCCATTGCGCGGCGCCTGCGCGCATCCGCCCGAGCCGCCCGGTCTCGTGCGCGGCGAGGGCGCGGCGGATCGCGGCAGCGAAGTCGGGCGGGCGGCCAGGCACGATCCAGCCGCGTTCCGCCCCGATCGTCGCCTGCGCGCCCTCGTGGTCGGCGGCCAGCACCGGCGTCCCCGAGCTGAGCGCCTGCGCGATCGTCAGACCGTAGGCCTCGTAGAAGGAGGGCGAGGCAAACAGGTCGGCCGCGGCCAGCAGCTCCCACTTGAGCGGCGCCGAAGCGTAGCCGGGGAAGTGAACAGGCACTGTCTGGAGCGCGCCGGCCAGCGCGCGCAGGCGGCGCATGTAGGCGCCGCCGCCCATATAGGCGGGCGCGCCGGCGATCGTCAGCTCGAGCCGCTCTGCGCTCGTGGGCGATTGACGCTCGATGATGCGCAGCGCCTCGATCAACAGTTCGAGCCGCTTCTCGGGCGAAATGCGGCTCAGCGTGAGCAGCTGAAAGCGGTTGCGGTCCGCCCCGATGCCCGCCAACGCCGCAGCGCGGCGCCCGCGCAAACTCGGCTCCGGATCGCCGATCACGCCCCACTCCACGACGTGCGCGCGCCGCGCGGTCTCCGCGCCGGGGTAGCAGGCGGCGAGCGAGGCGGCGAGCGGCGCGGAGGGCAGCACCAGCGCGTCGGCGCAGCGCGCCGCATCGTCCTCTTTCGCCCAGACCAGCCGGGCGATATCGGGCGCGGCGCGGGTCAGCCGCAACCGCTCGGCCAGGCGCCAGAGCGAGGCCGCCCGCTCCGCGCCGACAGGCAAGCCCAGCCGCTGCCGCAGGTAGCGGCGGGCGAAAAACTCGGCCACGACGACGTGAAACAGCACGATCTGGCGAAATCCGCGCCGCTGCAGCGCGCGGAACGGCGGCCCCTCGCTGACATCGTTCGCCAGCACCACCGCGCCGGCCGGGTCAACAGCGCGGAAGTACTGCTCCAGCGCCGCCTCCCACTCGAGCGCAAAGCGCGCATAGCCGCGCTCGCCGAGCCCCAGCAGGCGCTCGGGAGCAGCACCGCGCAAGGTCGGCACGGCGAGCGTCTGCCGTGCGCCGCTGCGCGCCGCTGCGCCGCCCGGCGTGAGCAGCGTGTGGGCAATCCCGCAGCGCTGCAGGTGCGGCAGCAGCGCCTCGATCACCGCCACCCCGCCGCCCACCGGCGCATCGGCGGCGCTCAGCGCGCCCGTCGCGGAGCAGATGTAGAGATGCGGCATTGGCCGCAAGGCTAGAAGGCTAGGATGCGCGCATGGGACTCAATCTCGACGGCCTGCTCGCCGCCCAGGTCACCCCCTTCACCCGCGGCGGCGCGGACTTGGACCTCGAATGGCTGGCCGGCCACCTGGCCTGGCTGCGCCAGTTCGGGATCAGCGGCGTGCTCACGCTCGGCACCAACGGCGAGGGCCCGTCGGTCGGCCTGGAGGAGCGGCGGCGGGTGATCGAAACCGTGGCCGCCGAAGCGCGCGGCATGACCGTCGTGGCCGGCGCGACCTGCGCCTCGCTGCCCGACACGATCCGCGCGGCCAATGACGCGCTCGAGGCCGGCGCCGACGCGGTCGCGCTGCTGCCGCCCTACTTCTTCAAAAACATCGATTCGATGGGGCTGGTCGACTGGTTCTCGAACGTGCTCGAGGCGCTGCCCGCGGGAGCCAGCGCGCTGCTGTACAACATCCCGCCGCAGGCCGGGCTGGACATCCCCGACGAGGTGGTGCTGGCGCTGCTCGAGCTGCACGGCGACGCGCTGGCAGGGATCAAGGACTCATCGGGCGACGCCGAGCGCACCCGGCGCTATCTCGAGCTCGTGCCCGAGGCCGGACCCGGCAGCGGGTTCCGCGTCCTGGCCGGCGCCGATCAGGCGCACGCCGCGCTCTACCGCGCAGGCTGCATCGGCGGCGTTTCGGGCCTCGCCAACGCCGTCCCTGCGCTTGTTGGCACGATTCAATACGCGCACCGCGGAGGCGGCGACCCGGACCGCCCCCAGCGCCAGCTCAACGAGCTGCACAGCATCCTCAACGCGTTCCCCAAAGTCGGCGCGCTCAAACAGCTGATCGCCTTCACCAGCGGCCTGCCCCTCACCTATACCCGCCCCCCCTACCGCGACCTCAACCCCGCTGAGGTAAGCGAGCTGGAGCAGGCCGTGGGGCGCTATCTGATCGGCGAGCCGGCCTGAGGCTTGCGCCGGCGCGGAGAGGGGCCGCCACCAGATCTGTTCCCCCGCCCCCCGCTTGCTGCGGGAGAGATCAGCATGGGGCTGCGGAGGCCCGGGCGAACAGCCGGTGGCCGGTGAGCCGGCGAGCAGCCGCTAGAAGTGACTAGAAGTGATTCATCGAGTGCATGCGGTACTCGGTGGCGAAGAGCGCGTCCGCGCGCTGCAATGCGGATCGATCGCTCGCTTCGATTCGCCCGAGCCTGGCCAGGTAGCTGGCTGAGAGGTGGCCGGTCGCCAGCTGCGCCATCGCATGCACATCGAGCGTCAGCTCTGGCTCCGCATCCGTCTGGCGGATGTCCGCGCCCTCCGGACCGGCTTCGAGCTTCCAGACCGCGTCGTTCCAGGGGCAGAGCGCGTCGCGGACTCGGAAGCGGATCCCGCCCTGCACCGGGTAGGGGCGAATCGTGAGCGCGCGCGGGAGATCGACGATCCGCACCAGAATGCCGTCGGAGGTCGAGCGCCTCAGCGTGCGCGGGTCGCGCGCGTAGTGGAAGAGCGGGTCGTCCTCCGGCGCATCGTTGACGAAGACGCGCCAGACCAAGTCGTGGGCGGCGATATAGCGCCACATCGCGATGTAGGCCGCGGGCGTCAGCCAGGCGTACTCGCGGACGATCGTGCGGTGATCGCGCTGGCCGCCGCTGAGCGCGTTGTATTCGCGCCGTTCGCTGCTGGTGTAGAGCATGTAGCCGAGCGCCTCACCGCCCTCTTCATAGAGCAGGCAGCGGAGCGGGCCCTCGTGAATGTCGCTCGGCTCGACCAGCGCCTCGGCCGCCCAGGTTTCACGCCCGCGGTGCACGAGGCCGTGGCGCGGGCCGGCGAAGGCGCGGTAGAGATCGCGGATCACCTGCGCCTGATCGGGCAGATCGGCCGCGTTCGCCACCGTCAGCCCGCCGCTTGGCTCAGGGTGGTGGATGAAGTGCAGATCGAGCGGGTCGATCTCGTAGGCGCAGCGGGTCGAGCAGACGGCGTAGCCGAAGCGCTGGTAGATCGCAGCCTGCGAGGCGTAGAGCGCAGCGAGCGACTGCCCGCGCTCGTACTGCTCCAGCAGCGCGTGCTCCATCGCCGCGCGCAGGTACCCGCGCCGCCGCTTGGTCGGCAGCGTGCCCACGGCGGTGACGCCGGCGATCGCGGCGCGCTCGCCGTTGAAGCGCATCGAGAACGGCCAAGCGCCGAAGGTCGTCGCCAGCTGCCCGTGCTCAAACACGCAGGCTGTCCACTCCGGGCGCAGAAAGGTGACCGGATCGCGCGAGGGCAGGCCGTGTTCAGCGAGTGCGATGTTGGCGACGAAGCGGAAATCCTCCATCTCCTCGGCGTTCGCGGCGCGCACGACGACGCCCGGCGGCAGATCTCGCGGCATGGGGGCACTCCTCGCTTACAGCGCTGCGGGCGCGCCGAGCATATCAACGCGGCTGGTCTACGCGGGGCTGGCGCGAGCGGCCGCGAATGTGCATATAGTGACAGAGGGCTTGGCGGCGAGGTCCGATGATGCCGATGAGAATCTTGATCGCAGACGACGAACCGCACATCCGCGAGCTGGTGCGTTTGTACCTCGCGCGCGAAGGCTACGAACTGGAATTCGCCGTCGACGGCCGCGAAGCGCTCGATAAGGCGCTCGCGATCCGCCCTGACCTGGTCGTGCTCGATCTGATGATGCCCAAGCTGGACGGCTTCGAGGTCACCAAGGGGCTGCGCCAGCACTCCGACGTGCCAATCCTGATGCTGACCGTGCGGCGCGAAGACACCGTCAAAGTGGCCGGGCTCGAGCTCGGTGCAGACGATTATCTGACCAAGCCGTTCAACCCCAAGGAGCTGGTCGCGCGGGTCAAGGCGATCCTGCGCCGCACCGACGGCATCCAACGTTCCGGCGTCGAGGTCGCCGTCGGCGGCCTGCGCCTCAACCGCCAGCGGCGCGAGGCCGAGCTGAACGGCCAGCCGCTCAAGCTGCGCACCAAAGAGTTCGACCTGCTCTTCGCGCTCGCCCAGAACCTCAACACGGTGATGTCGCGCGAACAGCTGCTCAGCCTCGTCTGGGGCTACACCTTCAGCGGCGAGACGCGCACCGTCGATGTCCACATCAACCACGTGCGCCAAAAGCTGCAAGGCAGCGATCTGGTGATCGAGACGCTGCGCGGCGTCGGCTACAAGATGACAGCCGCCGCGCCGAGCGGCGAAGTGGAGCTGGCCGCGGCGCCGGCGGGATCCGGCGCCCGGCCGCAGGGTGGCGGCCGCTAGCGGCGCAGGGCCGACGCCGGCCCGCCTGCGCTGGCCGCAGCGCCTGCGCCCGCGCACCATCCGCGCGCGCATCTATCTGACCCTGGCCGCGATCATCCTGCTCACGCTCGCCGTCAGCGGCGGGGCGCTCTTCTTCGTCTTGGGCGGCTATCAGCAGAGCCTCGAGCAGGCGCGCGTGCGTGAGCTGGCCAAGGCCTGGGGCCCCGAGCTGTTCTCCCAGCAGCAAGAGAGCGAGCGGCTGGACGCGCTGCTCGCGCTGTGCGAAACGATTCCCCGCGTCACCGGCTCGATCGCCGAAGACGACGACATCCTGGTGCTGGGGCTCACGCGCGCAGGGCGCGCGGCCTGCGTCTATGAGCAGCAGAACCGCTTCAGCGGCGAGCGGCTGGCGATCGACTTGGCCGGGCTCGAGCCGGGCGAATCGCGCGAGGGCGAAACCGAAGCGCCGGGCGGCGAACGGCTGACCTACCTGGTGGTCGCACTGCCTGCGGCCAAAGCGGAGACGCAGGGCTTCTGCTGTCTGGCCGTGGCCCAGGTCGGCGAGTCGCAGGCCGCCGTGCTCGGCGATCTGGCCCCCAACCTGCTGATCGCCGGGGCCGCCGCGCTGGTCGTCGCTTCTCTGGTCGGGCTGGCCCTCTCGCGCTCGATCTACCAACCGGTGCAGCGCGTCGCCGTCGCTGCGCGCAGCGCCGCGCGCGGCCGCCTGCAGCAGCGCGTCGCGATCGGCGGGTCGCAGGAGGCGCGCGAGCTGGCTCAATCGTTCAACCAGATGACTGAGGAGGTCGAGCGCCAGCAGACCGCGCTGCGCGACTTCCTCGCCAATGTGTCGCATGATTTGCAGACCCCGCTGACCTCGATCAACGGCTTTTCGCGCGCCCTGATGGACGATGTCGTCGAAGAGGCGGGGCGCGGGAACGCCTACCGCATCATCGAGGATGAATCGCGCCGCCTGCTGCGGCTCGTCGAAGGGCTGCTCGATCTGTCGCGGATCGAGGCCGGCCAGGTGCAGGTCGAGCGCGCGCCGGTCGCTTTGCAGCTGCTGCTGGAGCACATCGGCGACCTCTTTGCCCTGCGCGCTGCCGAGCTCGATGTGCGGCTCAGCGTCGCGGCCGGCCCCGCGCTCGATGCATTGGGCGATTGGGATCGGCTCGAGCAGGTGCTCGGTAATCTGGTTGACAATGCGCTGCGCCACACTCCGCCGGGCGGCGATGTGGCGCTCAGCGCGCGCTCGGAGAGCGAGACGAGCGTGAGCATGTCCGTGGCCGACACCGGCGCCGGCATCCCCGACGAGGCGATCCCGCACCTGTTCGATCGCTACTACAAATCGGACCGCCCCGGTGCGCAGGGCGGCACCGGGCTCGGCCTGGCGATCGCGCGCGAGCTGGTCCGCGCGCAGGGGGGCGAGATTCACGTCTTCAGTGAAGAGGGGCGGGGCACCACGTTTCGAGTGATCCTGCGCATCGCCGAGGATCCTGACGCGGCATGCTAGCCCGGCCCGCTCCCGCCCGCCGGCCGCGCATGCCCGCCGCATGCGCAAGCGTCTGCACGAGGCTGTTGGCGCGCGCCCTGCTCGCCCCCGCCTGCAGCGGCGGCGCGGAGCGCCCGCCCGCGCCGCCGCAATCCAGCCAGCCGGGCCAACCGCCCGAGCAAAGCGCGGCCGCGCAGCAGCAGACCGAGCCCCCGCCCATTCGGCGGCTGCCGTTGACCGCCGAGGACCTGGGCGGGCACCTGGAGGCGACCGAGTTCGGCGCCGGACTGATCGAATGGCTGACCATGCTGCCAGACCCGCTGCTCGCAGCGCTGCCGCGCCGTGCGCTGGGCGACGACGGGCGGGCCTTCAGCCCTTCGGCCGCGAGCACGACGGGCGAGACCTTCTGGGGCCACGTGATCACCGACGTGAGCGCCGAATCGGCGGCGGAGTGGGTGCGCTATCTGGCCGGGCTGCCGCCGGCCGCGGCGCTGAGCTTTACCAGCCCGGACAATGACCTGTTCGAGGCGCGCGTGCGGCCCGCCCCCGCGCTGGGGGCGGCGGCGCACTACATCGAGCTGCTGCACGGTCATTCGGGCGGACGCTTTCGCACCGAGGTGATCATCTTCGCCCAGGATGCCGCGGTGGTCTTTCTGCGCAGCTCGCGGCGCGCGGAGCGGCCCAGCCTGACCGATCTACCGGCGGTTGCGCGGCTGATCAGCGAGCGCCTGGCGGAGCCTGCCGCGGCCGAGCCGGCCGCGCCCCGCTGACATCCCCGCACGCAGCTGAAGCGAGCGCTGCTCGTTGCTAAGATCGGCTAAACTGATCCGCCCGCGGGGGTGAGCAGCGTGCACTCGGAAGGCCAAGACCGGCGCAGCCGAATTGTCCGTTGGCTGGCCTGGCTCGCGCTGACCGCCGGGCTGGCCGCGATCGCGATCCGCCTGTCGCTGGGCCTCGACTCGGTCGTCTTCGCTCCAATCGTCGGGCTGGCCGCGCTGGCCGGCTTCGTGCTCGGCCGCTCGCGCGGCGAGCAAGGCTTTCTGATCGCTTACTTCGTCGCGATCGGCCTCTTCACCCAGCTGCGCGACGCCGCCGACGAGACGGGGATCAACGCCTTCTCGCAGTACGTGATCGATTGGGAGCTCTGGCTCTTCGGCGGCGCCGCGCCGTCGGCTTGGCTGCAGTCGCGCCTGGGCGGCCTCAGCTCCGAGCCCGGCCTGCTCGCCTACGTTTCCGCCTTCATCCACTGGCTCTGGTTCGTCTTCCCTCATGCGACCGTCGTCGGCGTGTACTTCTTCGCGCGGCGCTGGGCGCGGCGCGTGACCGTGATCATCGCCGCGACCTTCTACACCGGCGTTGTGATCTACTTCCTCGCCCCCACCGCACCGCCTTGGATGGCCGCCGATCAGGGCTTGATCAGCGGGATTGAGCGGGGCATGGACTTCGTCGGCCCGGCGATCCTCGGGGCGGGGCTGTACGACAGCGCCTTTGAGGCGTTGGCCGAGCCGAACCCCAGCGCGGCGATGCCCTCGCTGCACTTCGCCGCCTCCTTCGTGGTCGTGCTGATCGGGCTGCTGCTGCGCTCGCGCGCGCTGACCGCAATCGCCGTGCTCTACTCCGCGGCGCTGGCCTTCGCCCTGATCTACCTCGGCGAGCACTACCTCGTGGACATCCTGGCCGGCGCGCTGGTCGCCCTGGGCGCATTCCTGGCCGTCGAGCTGGGGCGCGGGATCGCGCTGGCGGCGCGGCAGCGGCGCGATCAGATCGCGGCCGCAGCACGGCGCTGGGAAGAACGGCTGCGCGAGGCGCTGCGGCGCCCGGGGCGGCGGCTCGAAGCCAGCTGAGCAGTGGACGGCGCGCCGCTCCCGCCCGCTCGGATCGGTTGAGCGTTGCGCCTGCTCTCGATGCCCTATGTACGGCCGCTCTTAGGCCTGGCGGTCAGCACCGCGTTCATCGTGCTGTTTCTGCGCAACACCGATTTCGCGGGCGTCGGGCGCGCCTTCAGCGAGGCCTCACCGCTCTGGATCGCGGCGGCGCTGGCGGTCTACTTCGCCGGCATCGCCGCCCGCGCCGCGCGCTGGCACTATCTGCTGCAGCACATCGAATCGATCGCCTGGTGGCGGCTGTTCCCGATCGTCGCGATCGGCTTCGGCGTGAACAACATCCTGCCGCTGCGCACCGGCGAGCTGGTGCGTGCGCACGTGCTGGCCCAGCGGCACGGCATCGCACGCGCCAGCGGACTCTCCAGCATCTTCATGACGCGCGTCTACGACGGCCTCATGCTGACCGTGTTTCTCTGCGTCGGCGTCGCCTGCAGCTTGCTGGGCGTCGCCGGGATGGGCTGGGCCGGGCCGACGCTGACCGCCGGGATGGGCTTCCTGGTGTTCGGGATCATCGGCGCGTTTGTGCTCTTCGGCGCAGCGGCGCGCAACCCGCAGCGCGCTGAGGTCCTGCTCTCCCGCATCGTCCAGCGCTCGCCGTGGGGGGCGGAGCGCCTGCAGAGCTGGCTCGCTCCGCTGATCGCCGGTATCGGCGCCCAGGCCAACCGCCGCCAGGTGCGCGGAGCGCTCTGGACCAGCTTCGCCGCCTGGGGTCTCGAAGCGCTGATGTACGCGATGGTCGGCGAGGCGTTCGGGCTGGGCCTGCCCTTCCCCGTGTATCTGCTGGTCGCCGCCGCCGCGAACATCCTGATCACGGCTCCGTCGACCAGCGGCGGGGTCGGGCCGTTTGAGTGGGCGGCCAAGGCGGTGCTGCTGATCTACCTGCCCCAGCTGGGCGATCTGGAACCGGGCGTCGGCCCGGAAGAGGTCAGCATCGCCTACGCGGCGACCCTCCACGCGCTCGTCCTGATCCCCATTTCGATCGTCGGCCTCGCCGCACTCTGGCTCTTCCATGTACCTCTGCGACTGCCGCTGGCCAGTTCGCGCGCGGCCGACGGGTCCTAGCGTGGGCGGGCCGGCGCCCGCGCGGCCGCCGCAACGAGCGGCAACAAGCTGCAACGAGCGAGGCAAACGAAAGACGAGGTGGACTGCATGAACGATCTACCGCTGCTGGACGGCCCGCTGGACGGCCTGCGGGTGCTCGATCTGTCGCGGCTCGCGCCGGGCCCCTACTGCTCGATGCTGCTCGCCGACATGGGCGCCGAGGTGATCATGATCGAGGAGGCGGGGCGGCCCCGCGGGCGGCGCAGCGCCGCGGCGCAGGCCGCCCCCGACCCCAATGAGGAGCGGCGGCGCTACTCCTCCTACGCGCTTGGCCGCGGCAAGCGCTCGATCGGCCTCAACCTCAAATCCGAGCAGGCGCGCGAAATCTTCTACGCGCTCGCGGAGTCGGCCGATGTGGTGCTCGAAGGCTTCCGCCCCGGCGTCGTGCAGCGGCTCGGCGTCGATTGGCCAACGCTGCGCGGCATCAATCCGCGGCTGGTCTACTGCTCCCTCTCCGGCTTCGGCCAGAGCGGCCCCTACGCGGCGCATGTGGGGCACGACATCAACTACATCGCGATCGGCGGCGCGCTGGGGATGATCGGCGACCGCGAGGCCGGCGGGCGGCCGGCGATTCCCGCCAACATCATCGCCGACTTCGCCGGCGGCGGCCTGATGGCCGCATTCGCGATTCTCTGCGCCCTGCAGGCGCGCGGGCGCAGCGGCGAGGGCCAGTACATCGATCTCGCCATGTCCGACGGCGTGCTCTCGCTGATCACATCGGCGCTGGCCGGCCGCGAGGGCGCCGGCGCCGATATGCGTCCGGCCGCGCACATGCTCAACGGCGCCGCCCCGCATTACCAGGTCTACGAGACCAGCGACGGGCGCTGGTTCTCGGTCGGCTCGATGGAGCCCTACTTCTACACCAATCTCTGCCGCGCGCTGGGCTGCGAAGAGTTCATCGCCGACCAGGGCAGCACGGACCCGGCGCGCCGCGCAGAGATCGCGCAGCGCTTCGCGGCGGTCTTCAAAACGAAGACCGCCGAGCAGTGGCACGCGCTGCTCAACGAGGTGGATATCTGCGCCAAACCTGTCCTCTCGCTCGATGAAGCGCTCGCCGACGAGCACAACCTCGCCCGCGGCATGATCGTCGAGGTCGACACGCCGGACGGCGGGCGGATGCGCCAGGCCGGCATCGCGCCCAAGCTCAGCGCGACGCCCGGGCGGGTGCGCGGCGGCGCGCCGCGGCGCGGTCAGGACAGCGAGGCGCTGCTCGCGTCGTTGGGCTTCACTGCGGCAGCGGCGGCTGAGCTGCGCGCCCGCGAAATCGTCGCCTGAGGCTTGGGCACCGAGTTGAGCCGAATGCCCGTGCGCGCCTGCTCGCGTGCGTGCGTGCGCCGCCAGGCCGCGCCGAAGACGCCGCCCAGCACGAGCAGGAGCGCCAGGCAGAGCGCAAAGGCCCACTGGAAACTGCTCGCGTCGGCCACACTGCCCACCGCCGGGGTCAGCAGCGCCATCATGAGCCCGGCCGAAAGCTCGAACATCGAGAGCACCGTCGCGCGCTGGTCGGAGGGAATGCGGCGGTTGATGTAGCCCGTCGCGATCGGGCGAATCGTGCCTCGAATCGCCGCCAGCAGGGCGATCGCGGGGATCACCCAGAGCGAATCCCAAGCGACCAGCGGCAGAAAGAAGACGGCCGCAGCAAGCATCAGCAGGGGCAGCGCGCGGCGCTCCCCAAAGCGCCGCGCCACGCCCACCGCCAGCAGCGAACCGACGACCATCCCGGCCGTCGGCGGAATCAGCAGCACGGAGAAGACAAAGCCTGAATCGACGCTGCCGCGGGGGTCGATGCCCTGGAAGCGCACGAACGTCTGCAGGAAGAGCGCCGGCATTTCCAGCACCACGAAGAGCAGCGTGGCGAACAGAATGATCGCCAGCAGCGTCTTGCGCCGCCAGACCACGAACGCACCGGCCAGCATGTTGCCGAGCACGCTGAGCTGCGGCGCGGCCGCGGCCGGCGCCGCAGTCTGCCCGTTGCGCGGCGCGAACTCCGCCTCGCGGCGCGGCGGCTCGCGCAGCAGCAGCGCGATCGAGGCCGACACCGCCATCGCCGCCGCGCCGATCAGAATCGTGTTCGTGAAGCCGACCAGCGCAGTGATCGGGCCGCCCAGCAGAATCGCCGCCACCATCGCCGTGAAGGCCGCCGCCTCTGAGCGGCCCACGTGCTTCTCGTATTCGTTGCTGCGCCGCAGCTGCCGCAGCGTATCGAACAACAGCGCGTGCCCGGCCCCCGAGTAGAGCGTCATCGACACGGCCATCACGAGGTAGGACACGGCCAGCAGCGCATAGGTCCCGCTGAAGGCGAACACGACCGAAGCGGCCGTAAAGCCGACGCCGCCGAGAAACAGCGACACGCGCCGCCCCCAGCGATCCGCGATCGCCCCCGTCGGCACTTCCGCAATGACGAGCGTGATCCAGAAGAACATCTCCATCGTCGCCACCTGGGTGAGCGACATGCCGCGCCCGTCGAGCAGGTAGATCATCCAGATCGGCATCCAGATCAGAAAGCCGCTCGAGCCGTAGAAGAGGTAGTAGACGGGGATATTGCGCGCGAAGCGGCTGCCTGGGCGCCCTGCCGCCGGTTGCTCCGCGGCGCCGTTGAGATTCGATGTGAGCGGCATCAGGCAGCGATCCTAACGAACAGCCGCAGCACAGCAGGAGGTCAGCAGGTCAGCGGGCGCGCGGCGCGGGTGCCTGCGCTTTGGGCCGCGAGTTGAGCGCGATCCCCGCGCGCGTCTGTTCGCGCCGGTGCGAGCACCGCCAGGTCAGCCCGAACACTCCGCCGAGAACGATCAGAATCGCGAGGCAGAGCGCGAACGCCGTCTGATAATCGAACACGTCGGCGGCGCGGCCGATGAACGGCACGATCAGCGCCATCACCAGCCCCATAATCAGCTCATACATCGAGAGCACCGTCGCGCGCTGGTCGGAGGGAATGCGGCGGTTGATATAGCCCGTCGCGATCGGGCTGATCATCCCGCGCAGCAGCGCCAGCAGCGCGAAGACGATGATCACCCAGAGCGTGTTGAAGGCGATCGCCGGCAGGAACAGCAGCACGGTGCCGAGGAAGATCAGCGGCAGCGAGCGCCGCTCGCCGAAGCGCGCCGCGATCCGGTGCGCGAACAGCGCACCGAGCGACATCGCCGCGAGCGGCGGCACGATCAGCAGCGAGAACGCGAAGCCGTCCGCCGCGCCGCCCTGCGGATCGACGCCCTGCTCAAACACGAACGGCTGCAGGAAGAACTCGGTCATCTCTGAAAGGCCGAACATCAGCGTGCCGAAGAGCACCAACCAAAGCAGCACACGGCGCCGCCAGACCAGCTGGGCGCCGCGCAGCATGTGCCCGAACACGCCCGGCTGGCCGCTGTCCGGGTGTCCGGACCTGAGGTGCGGTTCCTGCTGCGCGAACTCCGCCTCGCTGCGCGGCGGCTCGCGCAGCAGCAGCGCCGCCGCACCGCTGAACGCCAGCGCCAGCGAGCCGATCAGAATCGTGCTCGTGTAGCCGACCAGGCCGGTGATCACGCCGCCGAGCAGCGTCGCCAGCACCAGCGAGCCCAGCGAGCACGCTTCGGCGCGCCCCACGTGCTGCTCGTATTCGCCCGTCCGCCCCAGCTGGCGCAGCGTGTCGAAGAGCAGCGCGGGGCCCGCGCCGGAGAGCAGCGTCATGCTGACGGCCATCAGCAAATAGGTAACCGCAAGGATCACGAACGTATCGGCGAAGGCGAAACAGACCGAGGCCAGCGCAAAGATGAAACCGCCGAGCGCCAGCGAGGTGCGCCGCCCCCAGCGGTCTGCCACGGCCCCGGTCGGCACTTCTGCAGCGACGATCGTGATCCAGAAGATCGCCTCCATGACGCCCACCTGGGTCAGGCTCATGCCGCGCCCGTCGAGCATGTAGATCAGCCAGATCGGCATCCAGATCATGAAGCCGCTGGCGGCCTCGAAGAGGTAGTAGACGGGCAGATTGCGCGCGTAGTAACCGCGCGTCCGCGCGGGCCCGCCGCTCTCCGCGGTGCCGTTCAGGCGGGGCATAGAAGGCATGGACGACATGGAGGTTCGAGCGTAATCGCTGCACCGAGAGCGCCTGCAGGGCAATGGAGCGCATGGAGCGCTCAGCAGCGGGCGGGAGGCCGTGTACGAACGTGTGCTAGTCGGTGTACACGCCATCCGCAGACCGTGTACACGCTGTCTGACAACTGCTGTGCACAGGATTACGGCGGCGCGATCGGCTCCCGCTTGATCCGCGCCCAGGGGCGTGGGTAGCCGCTTGGTGTGGGGCGCACCTTGACGGCCGCGATCAGCTCCAGCCCGGCCGGCAGCGGCATCAGCCGCGCGCCCAGCGCAGCGGCCGTCCGCTCCAGCTCGCCCAGCCCGTGCGGCCCGCCCGCCCCGCTTGGCGGGCGTGCGAAGGCGAGCATCGTGCCGCCCAGCGCCAGCAGCGGCATGCAGAGCTCCAATGCGATCCGCGGCGGCGCCGCGGCCCGCGTGACCGCCGCAGCGAAGCGCCCGCGCAGCGCCCCAGCGCGCTCGGCGCGGCCGTGGTGCACGGAAATCCAGGGCGCCCCGAGCAGCTCGGGCAATGTGCGCAGAAAATCGGCCGCCGCGCGGCGGGAGTCCAGCACGGTGAGCGCGGGCGCGCCGTATGCAAGCGCGATCGGCAGGCCGGGCGCGCCGTTGCCGCTGCCCACATCAATCAGCGCGCCGTGCGGAACCGCAGCATCGGCGCCGAGCAGCGCCGCAAACCCGGCGATCGGCTCCACGATGTGCTTGGCCGCAGCCGCGGACGGCTCCGTCAGCGCGGTCAGATTGCGCTGCTGCGCGAGCAGCGCACCCAGCCAGCGCGCCAGTTGGCATTGCGCCTGCGGATCCACGCGCAGGCCGGCGACTTCGAGCGCGGCCTCGATTTGGCGCGCCGGCAGCGGGTCGATCGGCGGGTTGAGCATCGCGGACGGGCGTTAGCATAGGGCCGCGGCGGGCTGCCGGCGGCGCTGCCCCGCGTGCCGCCGTGCGGCTGTTCGGTACGATGGCGGCAGCAGCCCGCAAGCGGGCGCTGCAGGATCCAGGAGACAGCGCGGCGCGGCGGCGCTGCAGAACGGCGGCAGCGCCGTGCAGCGGCCGAGCCGCCAACGCTCGGAGAGCGCGATGACGACAGAGACCACAACGGCAACGCTCGAAGAGCTCGAGGCGCTCGAAGAGGACGCCGCCGCCGCTGATCCCAGCGGCGACGATGTCGTTGAAGGCGCCGCCGACGTGTTCGACGACGGCGTGGTGACAGTCGGCTCGGCCGCTTCTGAGTACTTCGAATGGTGCGAGGAGCGCGAGGCGCAGCGCGGGAAGCACGGCCAGAGCCGCAGCACGGGTGAGGCCGCCGCTCCGCCGGCCGAGACAGCGCCGCCGCAGATCGACAAAGATGCGCGCGTCGCGGTCACCCGCTTCGTCTCGCACTGCTCGCCGCACCTGCCGATCGCCGAGCTGACCCCGCACGGCATGGCCGCCTTCCAGGAGACGATCGGCGCGAACGCGACCGACGTGGCGGCGCGCCTGCACCCCGTCAAAGAGTTCTTGCGCTTCTGCTGGAAGAACAAGCAGTACACCGAGGTCAACCTCGGCAACCACCTGCGGATCAAGCGTTCCACGGGAGCGGCCGAGACGCAGCTGGAGCACGAAGAAGCCGAGCGCTTCGAGATGACCGCCGAGGGTCTGGAACAGCTCAAGGCCGACCTCGAACGGCTGCAGCAGGAGATGCCCGAGGCGGTGCAGGCCGTTGCCCAGGCCCGCGAGGACAAAGACATCCGTGAAAACGCGCCGCTCGAAGCCGCGCGCGAGCACCAGGAGCGGCTCAAGTCGCGGATCGACGAGATCGAATACCAGATCGCCCACGCCGTGGTCAGCGCCGGACGGGCAACCGGCCGCGCCCATCTGGGCAGCACCGTGCAGGTCTGCCGCCTCGGCAGCGGCGATGAGCGAATCGAGCAATACACTCTGGTCGGGCCGACCGAAGTCGACGCGCCCCAACGCCGCATCTCGGTCGAAAGCCCGGTCGGCAAGGGGCTGCTCGATACCACAGTCGGGGCGATCGTCGAGATCGAAGTGCCGCGCGGCACGATGCGTTACCGCGTGGTCTCCGTTGAAGGATGAGCGAGTAGATACCGCGCGCCGGCCCGACCGGGCTGCGGCCGGGAGGGCCGCCCGGAGCCGGCGCGCCAGCTGAGAGAAGGTGAGTCCAGTGGCAGAACTACCCGAAATTGAGTTCACGATCACCAACGCGCAGCTCGATACCGGGCTGCGCGGCTATCCCGTGGGCACCTGCGAGACGAGCTACGTCGACCCGCAGGACGGCGTCTCCTACGTCGGCTATCCGATCGCCGATCTGGCCTTTATGCCGGCCGAGGACATCATCTACCTGCTGTTCAACAAGGCGCTCCCGAGCGAGGCGCAGAAGGCCGCA
The DNA here is from genome assembly GCA_964347635.1 of uncultured Dehalococcoidia bacterium. Classification (GTDB taxonomy): domain Bacteria; phylum Chloroflexota; class Dehalococcoidia; order Bin125; family Bin125; genus CATQGW01. The sequence continues at coordinate 31,168 of CAYFZI010000007.1, read as the reverse complement.
TTCACGGCCGATATCGCTGAGCGCTCGGCGGTGCCCGAGGCGGTGTTCGATGCGCTTCGCGCGATGCCGCTGTCGGGCCACCCGATGGACCTGTTCGCGGCTGCGATCCAGATCCTCGGCATGGTCGGCAAGACCGAGGATTTCTACGAGGACGCGCTGAACCTCGTCGCGCGGATTCCGGCCACGCTGGCCGCGATCTTCCGCCTGCGCGAGGGCTGGGGCGAGCTGATCCCTTCGCAGCCGGAGCTCGGCTACGTGGCCAACTTCGTGCGCATGCTGGGCATGCCCGGCGGCGATGAAGCGGCGCTCACCCGCCTGCTCTCGGTCTACTACGTGCTGCACGCCGACCACGGCGGCGGCAACCTCTCGACCTTCACCGGCCGCGCCGTCGCCAGCGGCCTGGCCGACATGTACCGCTCGATGGCCTCCGCCATGAACGGCCTGGCCGGCCCGCGCCACGGCATGGCCAACCAGGACTGCTTCTTCATGGTGCGCGAGCTCAACACCACCGATCTCGATCAGGCGGTCGAGGCGCTCCGCGCGCGGCTCGCCGGCGGCGGCCTGATTTACGGCTTCGGCCACGCCGTGCTGCGCCGCGAAGACCCGCGCGCCAAAGTCCAGCTCAGCGTCGGCGAGCAGCTCTGCCCCGACGACCACTGGTTCAACGTCGTCAAGACGGTCCGCGAGGCCGGGATCACGGTGCTCAAAGAGAACCCCAAAATCTCCAACCCCTACCCCAACGTGGACCTCGTCTCGGGCAGCCTGATCAACGCCCTCGGCTTCACCGACCCCGACTACTACACGACGCTGTTCGGCTGGTCGCGAATCGCCGGGATCGGCGCGCAGATCGTCGATGAGCGCACGCGCGCCCGCAACGGCCGCGGCGTCGCGATCTACCGCCCCCGCTACATCCCGATCAACCAAGAGCCGCGCTCGGCCTAGGGCCTGTCCACATTCAGCCCAACACTCCTCTCTCCCCGCTTGTGGGGGAGAGGGGCAGTGCGGCTCTTGCGGCCCCGCCGCGGGGGCCGCGGCGGGATAGTTGAGCGTCGCGCCAGAATGGGCCACACTGCTAGCGTTGCGGTGCGGCCCGCCCTCCGAGGCGGAGGCTGGGTGTGCCGCGCGCGAGAGGTATAAGCGGACGATGCCGACGGCCGAAGTAGCGCGGACCAAGCGCGGCACGGTGCTCGAACAGATCGCGGCCGCCCGCTACCGCTACCCCAACGACGAGTTCCCCGACCGCGAGGCGGCCCTCAACTTTCCCTCGCGCAGCATCGGTGTGCAGGTCAAATCCGGCGGCTGGCTCTACCCCGACATCGTCGTGACCGATGAGCCCGGCCACTTCATCGCGCTGATCGGCGACCTCGCGCTGACGCACGAAGTCACCAGCGAGATGGCGCAGGAGCGCTGGGCGCCGCTGGCCAAGGCTGCGCCGCTGGCGCTCTATGTGCCCAGCGGCCAGGCCGGGCGCGCGATGCGGCTCTGCCGTCTGCACGGGATCAAGCTGCACAAGCTGCTCGTCTTCCGTCAGCGTCCGGCCGCGTTCGGGATCGACATCAGCGAGGCCTACAGCGGCCCCGATCTGCTCAAGCCGATCGCCGGCCTGCTGCCGCCCGCCCTGCGCCCGATGGCCTACCGCCCTGAGCGCATCGCCGTCGTCGACCGTTATCTGCAGCCGCTGCCGGCCGCGCGCAGCGGCGAGATCCCCGCGCTGGCCGCGCGCGAGCCCGATCAGTCCACACCGCTGCTGCTCGCGTCGGGCGCCGAAAGCGGGCATGAAGCTGAGCACGAAGACCACTCGGCGCACCTGCCGCCGCCCAGCCTGGCCCCGCTGCTGTTCGCGCTGGGGCTGATTGTCACCGGCTTGGGCGCGGTCTTCCCCGGCGAACTGCTGGGCGTTGGCATTGCCCTGATCGGGCTTTCGGCGCTGCGCTGGTTCAGCGAAGACATCGGCTACTTCGAGGCCGGCGGGCCGGCCGAGTTCGGCCGCCGGCCGCTGCCCATCATGCCCGAGAGCAGCGCCCCGCCGGGCGTCCACATGCCGCCGCCCAGCCTCTCGCCGGTCATCTTCGCGCTGGGCCTGATCCTGACCGGGCTGGGCGCGGTCTTCCCCGCCGAGCTGTTGGGCGCCGGGATCACGCTGATTGTGTTCGGCGGCGTGGGCTGGTGGTGGGAGGACATCCAAGCCTTCGAGCAGCCGGCCGAACACCACGCTGATCACAGCGAGCACAGCCGGCACAATGAGCATGATGCGGCCCCGGCGATCGCCGCCGAGCCGTCCAGCCAGGGAGGGTGACGGGGATGCAGCGACTCTGGCGCAGCCGCTTGGGTCGGCTCACATTGGTGCTCGGAGCAACCGCCGCCGCGCTGCTCGCGCTGGCCGGCTCGGCCTCCGCGCAGGTCGCCCTGCCGGCCGCCGCCTCCGACCAGGGCGACGACATCCGCGTCCTCTTCTTCGTCTTGCTCGGCATCGGCATCGGCGTCTTCGTGATCGTCGAGGCGATGATCCTCTGGGTGGTCTTCCGCTACCGCCGCAAGTCCGACGACGAGCTGCCCACCCAGGTCGCGCACAACACCACCGCCGAAGTCCTCTGGACCGTCATCCCGCTGGTCATCGTCGTCGCGCTCTTCATCGGCTCGCTCGTCGTGCTCGAGGATGTGCAGTCGGCCGCTGAGCCGGATGAAGCGACTGTTGAGATCGATGTGCAGGGCCGCCAGTGGGCTTGGGCCTTCAACTACGCCGTGCCGCTCGGCACCGAGCTGGCCGAGGGCCTCTCCGAAGACCCGGCCGAGACCGAGCTGCTCCTGCGCGATCCGTCGCTGGTGCAGCCATTTATGACGATCAAGCTCGGCGTCGAGCACATGCGCATCACCGCCCGTGCGGGCGATGTGATCACCGTCGAGCGCGCCGTCAACGGCACCGTGCCGATCCGCCACAGCCGCGGCGCGGCCGTCATGCGCGTCTTCAACGGCACCGACACCGTGGCCGAAGGGCGGATGCAGGCGGCCGACAACACACCGATCGTGACGGTCCCAGTGGGCCCGATGGTGCGCTTCAACATCGCCAGCAGCGACGTGCTGCACGCCTTCTACACGCCGCAGTTCCTCTACAAGCTGGACGCCGTGCCCGGGCGCGTGCAGACGATGTGGGTGCGGGTCAACGAGGAAGGCGAGTTCAAGAGCCAGTGCGCTGAGTTCTGCGGACGCGACCACGCGCGGATGATCTTCTCCGTCGTGGCCCTGCCGCCGGCCGAATACGCGCAGTGGTTCGCGGACAAGACCCCCGCCCTGCCCGAACCGATCGAGGGCGATTTCGGCCTTGAAGACGCCGCACCCGAGGATGAAGGCGCGGTCGGCAACCCCGTCAACGGCCAGGCGCTGTTCTTCGAGATGGGCTGCAACGTCTGCCACGGCGACCGCGGCGAAGGGCTCGTCGGCCCGACCATCTCGATGACCGTCGTGCCCCTCGACCGCGTGATCGAGCAGTACCGCCAGCCGCTCGAAGCGATGACCGCCTTCCCGCCGGAGGAGATCAGCGATGAAGAGATCGCCGATATCTACGCCTGGCTGCAAACAGTCGAACGGCCGCCCGACGACCTGGTGATACCGTCCAAATTGGCCGAGTTGATCGAAGCTGAGGCCGCCGGCGGCTAGGCCGCCCGCGGGATTGAGGGCGCCCGCGCGCGCCCGAAGGAGGAGTGGCAATGGCGACCTTGGCCGGTGCGCAGCAAGCGACAGGCTACGCAGGCGTCGCGGCCTGGCGCGCGATCCTCGAGTGGTTGACGACCGTCGACCACAAGAAAATCGGGATCATGTACCTCTGGGCCGCCGGCGCCTTCGGGCTCGTCGGGATGGCGTTCTCGCTCGTGATGCGCACCGAGCTGATGGAGACCGGCACGATCATCAGCGCCGAGGCCTACAACTCGATGTTCACGATGCACGGCAGCGTGATGATCTTCCTCTTCCTGCTGCCGATCGGCGCGGCCTTCATGAACTATTCGATGCCGCTGCAGATCGGCGCGCTCGATATGGCCTTCCCGCGGATCAACGCGCTCTCCTTCTGGATCTTCCTCTTCGGCGGCGTGCTGCTCGCGCTCTCCTTCGCCGTCGACGGCGGCTCCGCCTTCGCCGGCTGGACCGCCTACCCGCCGATCACGCTCGACAGCGGCGCCAACGCCGAGAAGCCCGGCGCCGGCATGGATATGTGGTTGATCGGAGTGATCCTGCTCGGCCAGGCCTCGATTTTCGGCTCAGTCAACTTCCTCGTCACGATCTTCAAGCTGCGCGCGCCCGGCATGACGATGTGGCGGATGCCGCTCTTCACCTGGACCACGATGGTCACCGGGCTGCTGATCCTGCTCTCCACGCCGGTTCTGGCGGCCGCCCTGGTGATGGGCTTCATCGACCGCAACGGGGCCTCGGGCGCGTTCTTCGAGCCCTCGGCCGGCGGGCAGCCGCTGCTCTGGCAGAACCTCTTCTGGTTCTATTCCCACCCCGCGGTCTACATCATGATCCTGCCCGCAATGGGGATCGTCTCCGACATCTTCGGCACCTTCACCCGCCGCCCGATCTTCGGCTACCGCTCGATGGTGCTCGCGCTGATCGCGATCGGCCTGCTGGGCTTCATCGTCTGGGCCCACCACATGTTCACGACCGGCGGCGTCTTCCTACCCTTCTTCATGGGCGCCACGTTCCTGATCGCCGTGCCGACCGGCGTCAAAATGTTCAACTGGATCGCCACCATGTGGCGCGGCTCCAACATCTACCCCACCGCGATGCTCTTCAGCGTCGGCTTTTTGATGCTCTTCCTGATCGGCGGCATCACCGGCGTCTTCCACGCCGCTGTGCCGGTCGATTTCGCCCTCCACGACACCTACTTCGTCGTCGGCCACTTCCACTACACGATGTCGATCGCGGCCACCTTCGGCTTCCTCGCCGGCATCTACTACTGGTTCCCCAAGATGTTCGGCAAATTCATGAACGAGGGGCTCGGCAAGCTGCACTTCTGGCTCTTGTTCGTCGGCGTCAACCTGATCTTCTTCACCCAGCTGCTGCTCGGCCTCGACGGCATGCCGCGCCGCATCAACGACTACATCGCCAACCCCGGCTGGGAGCTGATGAACACGCTCGCAACGGTCGGCGCATTCGTCTCCGCGGTCGGCATGATGGTCTTCCTCTTCAACGTCTTCTACTCGCTCCGATACGGCGAGCGCGCCTCGGGGGACCCTTGGGAGGGCACTTCGCTGGAGTGGGCGACCACTTCGCCGCCGCCGCCGCACAACTTCGATTCACTGCCCGAAATCCGCTCCGAGCGGCCGCTCTTCGACCTGCGCTTCGGGCAGCGGCTGGCCGATGACGAGCACTACCACGGGCACGCGCCGCCCCGCGGCGGCGGCGCAGCGCCCGAAACCGCGTCGAAGGCGGAGGGCTAACCCATGGCCGCCAGCACGCTGCCCGCCAAACGCGTCCACCCGGTCCGCAGCTTCCTCGTCGGCGATGAGCCGATGCCCCCGGCGCTGTGGGGGATCATCTTCTTCATCTTCTCCGAGATCATGTTCTTTTCCGGCCTGATCGCGGCGATGCTCGCGCTGCACGCGGACACGCTGCACTGGGAGCCGACCAACGGCGCGCACCGCGTCCACGGCGACGAGCTCCGCCCGATCCTCTTTACCGTGCTGCTTGTCTCGACCAGTATCCCGATGCAGATCGCCGCTTTCGCGATCCGCAAAGGCAACCGCCGCACGATGATCTGGTCGATGGCGATCGTGCTGGTGATCGGCATTGCGTTCATGATCAACCAGGGCCTGGAGTGGGACGAGGCCGGCTTCGGCATTTCCGACGGCACCTACGCAGCCTCGTTCTTCACTCTGACCGGCTTCCACGGCGCGCACGTGATCGGCGGCTTGATCTTCATCTTCGCGCAGTTCATCCGCGGCCTGCTGGGGCACTTCGATGCCAAGCGCAACACCGCGGTGGAAGCGGCGACGCTCTACTGGCACTTCGTCGGCTTCGTCTGGCTGCTGGTGATTTTCCCGCTGGTCTTCTTCCTCAGCTGAGGTGAAACGCCGCGCGCTTGCTGGGTTGGGCGCGGCGCTGCTCGCGGCTGCCCCCGCGGCCGCGGCTGCGCACGACGGCCGTGCTGCCGAATCGGGCGAGATCCTGACCGCGCTGCGCACCTGGAGCGCCGACCCGCCCGGCCTGCTGATGGTGCTGATCGTCGGCGTGCTCTACGCCTGGGCTTATCGGCGCCTGCGCCGCCGGGACCCGCAGTTTCGCTTTCCCGCATGGCACGCCTGGTGCTTCGCGGCCGGCTGGCTGCTGATGGTCGTGGGCCTCGTTTCGCCCGTCGATACCTACAGCGACGACCTCTTTTGGGTGCACATGCTGCAGCACATCCTGATCACGATGCTCGTCGCCCCGCTGATGCTGCTCGGCGCGCCGGCCACGCTGGCGCTGCGCGCAGCCAGCCCCCGCGTGCGCCGCAGCTACCTCGTTCCCCTGCTGGAGAGCCGCCTGGTGCGCGTCCTCACCTACCCGCCGGTCGCGCTGCTCGTCTTCGTGCTCGGCGTCTGGGCCTGGCACTGGCCCGACGCCTACGACGCCGCGATCGCCAGCGAAGCCCTGCACTTCATCGAGCACGGCGTCTTCCTGCTCGGCGGCGTGCTCTTCTGGTGGCTGGTGATCGGCGTCGACGCATCCCGCCTGCGCCCTCCGCACGTCTGGCGCATCTTCGTGCTGGTCATCGCGATCATGCAAAACATCGGCCTCGGCCTGATCCTGACCAACTTCTCCGAGCCGCTCTATGAGACCTACGAAACCGCCGCCGGTCTGCGCAGCTGGGGCCCCGACGCGCTCACCGATCAACGCCTTGGGGCCGGCATTATGTGGGTGCCCGGCTCGATGATGTTCGTGATCGCGATCATGCTCACGGTGTACTACTGGGCAGAGCGCGAAGGTTTCAAAGGGCGGCAGGGCGACCGCGTGCGGGCAATGCAGCAGCTGCGCGGCGGCGGTGCGTGAGCAAGCTCACCCGCCTTCAGTGGCTGGGCCTGGCCGTGATCGTCGGCCTGCTGGCGCTGACCACGCTCGGCGGCGCCGTGCGCGTGACCGATTCCGGCCTCGCCTGCCCCGATTGGCCGCTCTGCTACGGCCAGGTCTTGCCCACCGGCGACTATCCGCCCTTCGCCGCCTACCAGGTCTGGCTCGAGTGGACTCACCGCCTGGCCGCCAGCCTCATCGGGCTGCTGGTGATCGCCTACGCCGCCCTGACCTGGCTGCGGCTGCGCGCGCGCCCCGCAGTCTGGGCGCCGGCGGTCAGTGCGGTTGCGATGCTCGGCGTCCAGGTCGGCCTGGGCGCGCTGACCGTCACCGAACAGCTCGAAGCAGCGATCGTCACTGCCCACCTCGCGGTCGCAATGTTGATCGTGATGCTGGTCAGCGCCTCGGCCGCCGCCTCGATTGCTGCCTCGGCTGCGGCCGGCCCGACGGCTCCGCAGCGCGACCTCGGCGCCGCGCCCGACCCAGCCGCGTTCGCCCGCTTGGCGCTGCTGGCCGGCTTCTCCGTCTACGCCCTGATCGTGCTCGGCTCCTACGTCACCCACACCGATGCAGGGTTCTTTTGCGGCAACCAGTGGCCGCTCTGCAACGGCGATCTCTGGCCGGAATCGCCCAAAGCGCAGCTGCATGTCTCCCATCGACTGCTCGCTGTCGCCGCCGGCGGGCTGGTGGCTGCGGTCTCGGTGCAAGCTGTGCGGCAGGCGCCGCGATCGAGAGCGTTGATCGCGCTTGCGCACGGCGCGAGTACGCTATTCCTGATTCAGGTGATCATCGGAGCGCTCACGATGTGGCTCGATCTGACCGACTGGATCCGCGTGATGCACCTCAGCGCCGGGGCGCTCGTCTGGGCCCTGGTTGCCGCCGCCGGCGCGATCGCATTCTCGCGCGCCGCCTGGCCCGGGCTGAGGCGCAGCGCGCCCGCGCCGACGCTCGAGGCCGAGCGGTGAGCGGCCGGCCGCACAACGCCGCCGCTGTCTGGCCGCGGATCGGCTCCTGGCGCGCACCCGCCTGGCTGGATCCGCTCCACGCCCTGATCGAGCTGATGAAGCCCGGCATCATCTGGCTGCTGCTGGTGACCACGATCCCGGCGATGGTGCTCGCGGCCAACGGCTGGCCCGGCTGGGGCCTTGCCGCGCTCACGCTGCTCGGCGGCGTCCTCACCGCCGGCGGCGCCAACGCCCTCAACCAGTGGTTCGACCGCGATATCGACCGCGTCATGCAGCGCACCGCCTCCCGCCCGCTGCCGCGCGGCGCGCTCGCGCCGTGGCAGGCCCTGAGCTGGGGGCTGCTGCTAGCGGCCGCGGGCGGCCTGCAGCTGGGCCTGACCGTCGGCTGGCTCGCCGCCGTGCTCGCGCTCGCCGCCGTTGCGTTCTACGTCTTCGTCTACACCCTCTGGCTCAAGCGCTGGACGCGCCAGAACATCGTGATCGGCGGCGCCGCCGGCGCCGTCCCGCCGCTTGTCGGCTGGGCCGCCGTCACCGGCGAGATCTCCTGGACCGCCGCCGCGCTCTTTCTGATTGTCGTCATGTGGACGCCGCCCCACTTCTGGGCGTTGGCGCTCAAGTACCGCGACGATTACGCCCGCGCCGAGGTGCCGATGCTGCCGGTCGTCTCCGGCGAGGCCGAAACCCGCCGCCAGATTCTCTACTACTCCGCCCTCCTTTGGGCCGTCACCCTGCTCGCCCCGCTCGGCGGGCACCTGGGTTGGCTCTACTTCGGCGCCGCGCTCGCTACCGGCGCAGCCTTCACGGCGATCGCATGGCAGGTCTGGCGCGGCGGCGCTCCGCCAATGCGGCTCTTCTTCGCCTCCATCGCCTACCTCTTCATCCTCTTCGCCGCCGTCGGTCTGGATGTCCTCGTCTAACCGCTCGATTGCTGGCGTCCGAGCGCGGCGATCGCCTCGTCCAGCTCCTCGCTGCTCACGGCGACGGCGAGGTATGCAGCCACCCGCCCGTGCTCGTCGATCAGCCAAAAGGCAGGCTCAGAGCGCACCCCCCAGGCCTCGTTGAATGCGTCGATGATCGCTTGCAGCCGCGGCTCGCGCGGGCGGCCGAACGGCTCGACGTGCACAACCGCCAGCGCGCCGCCGCGCGCGATTTCCTTGGCCTGCTCCAGCGCGCGGCGGCAGGTCGCGCGGCCCGCGCAGCGCTCAGAGCTGGCCGTCAGCAGCAAAAACGGCCGCCCCGCCGCGAGCAGCTCAGCGGTCGAACGCGCATACAGCGCTGCAAGCGGCGCTGGATCGCCGCTCAGCGCCTCCGCGGGCGCGTCGGCCGCGCTTGCGGAGGGCGTTGTCGGGGCAGTCGCACCGATCAACGGCCGATGCGCCGCAGCGCGGACAGGGAAGCCCACCCGCGGGCTGCTCTGCGACGTCCCGTCAGTGTGCGACGCCGTCACCGCCACCGCCCAGTCGCCGGGGTTGTCCAGCGGTACGCCGCGCGCGATGTAGAACGCCGTCCCCTCCAGCTCCAGCCGTTCGAGCTCAGCCTCCGCACGGAAACGGATGCCGCCTTCGGTCGGCTCAAAGAAACGCGCGCGGAACGCCGTCTCAGCGGCGAAGGCGGGCTCGTCGCTGCGGTCGAGCAGCGTCAGCACCACGCGCGTATCGCCGACCACCAGGTCCGTTGTTTCGAGCACCACCACGAACGGCGCATCGCTCGCTGTCAGCACGCGCGGCTCCTCGCCGCCGCAGGCCAGCAGCATCCAGGCGGCCAGCAGCGCCGCCAGCCCGGCGCCGAAGCGCGGCCGCTTCACAGCTGCGCCGCCGCCGGGCCGCGGCGCAGCCCCGCGATCACCAGCACCAACGCCAACCCGCCCAGCACCGCCGCGTCGATCGCGGGGCCGATCAGGCCCGCCCCGCTCGACGCCCACGAGGCGTATTGCATCAGGTCCACTGGATAGGTCAGCGGGTTGATGTAGCTGATGATCCGCAGCCACTCGGGCGCTGTTTCGAGCGGGAAGAACGCGCCGGAGAGGAAGAACAGCGGGAACAGCGCCAGGTTCATGATCAGGTGAAAGCCCTGCATTGTCCGCACGCGGGTTGCAATCAACAGCGCCAGCCCGCTGAGCATGACGTTCAGCGCCAGGATCGCCGCGACCATCGTTGCCGCACCGCCCAGCCAGCCGAATTGCCAAGCCAGATCGATACCGGGAATCACGGCCGCCAGAATCAGCACCGCGATCGACTGCGCGCTGCCGATCACGATCGCCGCCAGCGCCTTGCCGAACAGGATCGTGCGCACGCTGTGCGGGGCCGCCAGCAGCGCCCGCAGCATCCCGCTCTCGCGGTCGCGGTAGAAGCTCGCGCTGGAAAACGTCGAGGCGAAGATCGCGGTCATCGCGATCATTCCGGGCGCGAGAAAATCGGTGTAATCGCCCGCACCGAGGATCGGCACAGAGGGGCGCAGACCCTCCGAGACGCCGGCGCCCAACAGCGCCAGCAGCATGAGCGGAAACAGGATCGAGGAGTAGAGCTGCGAGCGCGACCGCGCCACCGCGCGCAGGTCCCGCTCGAGCAGCGCGAGCCACGCGCTCAGCGGCGCCGCGATCATTCGACTGCCTCTGCTGCATCCAGCAGCGGGCGGCCAACCGTCTGAAACCAGGCGTCGCGCAGGCTCGACTCGCGGATGCGGATGCCGCGAATCTCGCCGCCCCAGCGCTGGAACACGGTCGGCGCGAACGAGGCCGCGCGGTCGACCGTCAGATGCAGCGTTGCACCTGCCCGCCGCACCGCGCCCACCCCCGCCAGCTCGGCCAGCGCCGCCAGCTGCTGCGCCCCGCAGTCGGGCCAGTCCAGCTCCACCGCGTCGCTGCGCAGCGCCGCACACAGCTCCGCCGGCGCGCCCTCTGCCGCGATCGCGCCCTCATCGATGAAGACGACGCGATCACTGTTGGCCTCAGCCTCGGCGGTGTCGTTGGAGCCGACGATGATCGTGCAGCCCTCATCGCGCAGCCGCCGCAGCCGCGCCCAGATCAGCTCGGCCGAGCCTGGGTCGAGCGCCAGCGTCGGTTCGTCGAGCAGCAGCAGCAGCGGGCGGTGCAGGAGCGCGCGGGCCAGGTCCAGGCGCCGCCGCAGCCCGCCGGAGAGCGCGCCGCAGCTGTCGCCGGCGCGGTCGCGGATGCCCAGCTCGGCCAGCAGCGCGCCAATCCGTTCAGCCCGCTCGGCCCGCCCCAGCCCGAACAGCCGCGCGTAGAGATCCAGCGTTTCCCACACCGTCATCAGATCGTCGCTCGTCGGCTCCTGAAACACCACGCCCACCCGCCGCCGCGTCTCCGCGCTCGGCGCGGCGCCGAAGACCAGCACCTCGCCCTCGGCCGCTGCAATCTCACCCGCAATCAGGCGCAGCAGCGTCGATTTCCCGGCCCCGTTCGGCCCCAGCAGCGTCAGCCAGGTGCCGGCCGCCACTTTCAGGTCCACGCCGCGCACACCGCGGCCGCCGGGCCACTGCCAAGAAACTGCACGAAGGGCGACGGGAACTGACACGCTGCCTACAGCATAATTTGAGCTGCCGCCCGCATTTGCCTGGCCCGTCTGGCCTGTCTAGCCGCCTGCCCCCATCTGCCGCCGCCATCTCCCCCGCTTGCGGGGGAGCGCGCGCGCTTGGGGTAGGCTGCGGGGGAGTTCCGGCGGGAGGTGGGTTTTGCTGCGGCCGCTGCGCTGCGCGCTGGCGCAAATCAACTCCACTGTCGGCGATCTCGAGGGCAATGCCTCGCGGATCATCGCCCGGATCGAGGCCGCCGAGGCGCTCGGCGCGGACATTGTCGCCTTTCCCGAGCTGGCCCTCACCGGCTACCCGCCCGAAGACCTGGTGCTGCGCCAAAGCTTTGTGGACGACAACCTGGCAATGCTCGAACGCGTCCGCGCGGCCACCCGCGGCCGACGCGTCACCGCCGTTGTCGGCTTCGTCGACTACGACCACGACGTGTTCAACGCCGCTGCCGTTCTGCACGGCGGCGAGCTGCAGGGCGTCTACCACAAGCAGTACCTGCCCAACTACGGCGTCTTCGATGAGGCCCGCTACTTCCGCCCCGGCAGCGGCGTACAGCTGTTTGAAATCGGCGGCGCAAAGGTCGGCATGACCATCTGCGAAGACATCTGGTACTCCTCCGGCCCAATGCAGGAGCAATGCCTGGCCGGAGCCGAGCTGATCGTGAACATCAACGGCTCGCCCTTTCACGCCGGCAAGTCGCAGCAGCGCGAGCAGATGCTGGCCACGCGCGCGGCCGACAACGCGGTGCTGACCGCCTACTGCAACCTGGTGGGCGGGCAAGATCACCTGATCTTCGACGGCGGCAGCGCCGTTTTCGGCCCTGCCGGCCAGCTGCTCGCGCGCGCCGAGGTCTTCGCCGAGCAGCTGCTGACGCTGGACCTCGATATCGGCGAAGTGCGCCAGGTGCGCCTCCACGACCCGCGCCGCCGCCGCCTGCCGCAGCCCCCGGCGCAGCTGACAGTCGTCGGCGCCCCCCTCGCCGGCGAGCGCCCCGCCGCCCCGCCGACGATCGCCGAGCCCAAGCCGGAAGTGGCGCAGGTCTATGAAGCGCTCGTGCTCGGCACGCGCGATTACGTGCATAAGACCGGCTTCGAGCAGGTGATCATCGCCCTCTCCGGCGGGATCGATTCCACCATCACCGCGGTCCTGGCTGTCGAAGCGCTCGGAGCCGATCAGGTGCGCGGCGTCTCGATGCCCTCCCGCTACTCATCGGAGGGCAGCGTCTCCGACGCCCGTGCGCTGGCCGACAATCTCGGCATTCAGCTCGACATCCTGCCGATCGAGGACGGCATGCAGGCGCTGCTCGGCACGCTCGCGCCGATCTTTGCCGGGCTTGAGCCGGATGTCACCGAGGAGAACCTGCAAGCCCGCATCCGCGGTGTGCTGATGATGGCGCTCAGCAACAAGCTCGGCGCGCTCGTGCTGACGACCAGCAACAAGAGCGAATCGGCAACCGGCTACACCACCCTCTACGGCGATATGACCGGCGGGCTGGCCGTCATTCAGGATGTACCCAAGCTGCTCGTCTACGAGCTCTCGCGCTACGCCAACGAACGCGCCGGCCGCGAAGTCGTACCCGTCTCGGTGCTCGAAAAGCCGCCCAGCGCCGAGCTGCGCCCCGAGCAGTTCGACGAACAATCGCTGATGCCCTACGAGCAGCTCGATCCAATCCTGCAGGCCTTCGTCGAGGAGGATCGCTCGCTCGAGGAGATCGTCAGCCGCGGCTTCGCCGAGCCGGATGTGCGGCGCGTCATGTCGCTCGTGACCGGCGCCGAATACAAGCGCCGCCAGGCCGCGCCCGGCCTGCGCATTACCCCGCGCGCCTTCGGCAAGGATCGGCGCTTCCCGATCGCCAACCGCTACCGCGGATTCTGAGCCGCCGTGGAGCTGCCCGCGCCCTGGCCCGTCGCCGCCGATTGGCGCGATCGCGCCGAGCGGATCGGCGCCCGCCTGCGCCACCGCGACCCAACCATCCGCGCTGTCGCCGTCGCCGGCGACTATGCCGCAGGCTCCGCCTGGGAGGCATCCGTTCTCCAGATCGTCGTCTTTCCCCACACCGAGCAGGCGCGCCTCGATCAAGGCGGGATCGCGGAAGAGGGCGGCTATCCCTACGCCGTGGACCGCGTCAGCACCGGGCTGCTGACCGAGATCGACGAGCTGATCGCTCAGGAACCGCTGGCCGGCATGCTGGCCGGGCTGACCACGCTGCGGATCACCGACGCCACGCTGCGCGATCTGCTGCTCGCCTTCCGCGACCGCTACCACTCGGCCGAAGGCCGCGCCGCACGGGTGCGCCGCGCGCTGCAGGGCGCGAAAGTGTCGCTCGATGACTTTGCCGCCGCGGGGCGGCCGGTGCTCGCAGTCGAAGCGCTGCAGGACGGCGTCGGCGCGGCTGTCGGCGCGGCGCTCGGCGATCCGCTCGAGCGTTTGCGGCTGCCCCGCCGCCTGCGCGCCGCCAGCCGCCTGCTGCGGGTCGCCGCGATGGATCAGACCGCTGCCGAGGCATTTGCCTTCGCCCAGCGGGAGCCGCAGGAGCTATGGCAGGCAGTCACCGCGCTCGAAGCGCTGGCCCGCGCCCATCTCGAGGCGCGGATGCCCGAAGTCGGCCCGGCACTGCTCCCGCTGTTCGAGCGGATTACGGCCCCCGCACAGCGCGCCGCCGCCGTGCGGGCGGCGCGCGGCGATCAGAGCGGCGCCGCCTGGCCCGCCCTCACAGCCGCCGCCGAGCTGGACCGCCTGGTCGAGCGCGCCGCGCCCGGCTGGCGCGAGCGTGATGACTACGCACAGCGCGCCCGCGCCGTCTACGGCGAGCCGAACGGCGAGCTGCTCAACACGCTGCGGCTGCAAGTGCGCGGCGCCCTCGAATAGGCCGCCTAGCCGTCTCCGCCGTTGCGCGCGCCGGCGGTGAGGTATCGGGAGAGGTATGGGGCGCTGAGGCGCGCGAGCAGGGCGGTGCCCATAATGAGCAGCAGCCAAGGCCAGGCGAGGCCTTTCTCGGCGAATTCTTCTCCGCTGCCACCGTAGAACATGCCGACTTCCACCCAGAGGATGCCGAAGATTGTCAGCAGGGCGGCGAGATTGAGCGGGCTGACGACCGAGCCGCTGAAACCGCGCCCGGCAATGCCCAGCGCGATCAGCGCCAAGACGGTGTAGGCGATGGACCAGCGAATGTATTCAGAGTATTCGGGGACTGAGGGGCGGGCGAGCCAGTCGGCCGCGTTGAGCCAGAACACGAAGAAGAGAAAGAGGGCGGCGAAAACGTTGAGCGGTTGGCTGATCACCGGAGCGAGCAGGCGCGAGAGGACGAGGCAGAAAATCACGATCAGCGAAAACGGCCAGAAGATTGTCTGCGCGGCGAGCCAAGCGCTGGCGTCGCTGAAGGGGGCGGCGATCTCGGCTATCGAGATGGTGATGATGCCGAGCAGCACCGTCATGTTGGCCGGGTCGCGCAGATCGCCGGCCAGCGTGGGCTGCGCGAGCAGACGGCCGATCAACACCAGCGAGATCGTCATCGCCAGCCAGACGGCCGTATCGGCGTCGGGCCCCGCCCAGAACATGAACGCCTCGAGCCAGAAGAGCAGAAACGAAGCGATGAGGACAGTGCGCCAGCCGACATCGCTCCAGAGGCGGCGCAGCGCACCGAGCGGATCCCGAAACAGTTGTTCATGGTGCGGCATAGCATTCCCCTTCGCTGCTGTCTGCGAGGATCGGTTGGGGAAGATCGTAGTCTGTTCCGCAACCTGTATTGCGCAGACCAGCAGGGCAGCTATTACGTAATATTCAATAACTGGAGGTGAAGGCAATGGGAACGCTCGACGGTAAGACGGCGCTGGTGACGGGGGCGGCATCGGGGATTGGGCTGGCCGCGGCGCGGCGCTTCGCAGCCGAGGGCGCGCGGGTCGCGCTCGCCGACCGCGACGCCGACGGAGCCGCAGCGGCCGCGCGCGAACTCGGCGGCGGCGCCTTCGCGATCAGCGCCGATGTGACCAACGAGGATGATGTAGCTGCGATGGTCGCGGCCTGTGTCGACCGCTTCGGCAGATTCGACATCGCGTTCAATAACGCGGGAATCGGCGGCTTCTCGCCGATTCAGGATTACCCGCTGGAGCAGTTCAGGCGGGTGCTCGATGTGTGCCTCACGGGAGTGTTTCTCTGCCTCAAGCACGAGGCGCGGCAGCTCATCGAGCAGGGCGGCGGCGGCTCGCTGATCAACACGGCGAGCCTGAACGCGATGCAGGCGACCGAAGGCCTGGCCGCCTACTGCTCGGCCAAGGCCGGCGTGGCGATGCTGACCAAGGTGGCGGCGCTCGAGCTGGGGCGGCACCAGATTCGCGTCAACGCGATCGGGCCGGGGCTCATCCGCACGCCGCTGACTCAGGGCCTGCGCGATGTGCCGGGCCTGGAGGACGCCTTTGCGCACGAAGCGCCGATCGGGCGGGTTGGCGAGCCCGAAGAGGTCGCCGAGCTCGCACTCTACCTGGCCGGCGGCGGCAGCGCGCTGATGACCGGGCAAACGCTGTTCATCGACGGCGGGGCGAACATCAACCGCTACCCGCCGCTGTTCGACTTCCTCGCGCCGTCCTGAGCTCTGCGCAGCGTCCGACCCTATGCTGCGGCCTACACCTGCAGCTGACCCGAGCGGGAGGGCGCGCGATGACCAAGCTGGACGGTAAAACGGCGCTGATCACGGGCGCGGCATCGGGGATCGGGCTGGCCACCGCGCAGCTCTTCGCGCGCGAGGGCGCGCTGGTGGCGATGGCCGACCGCAATGCGGACCTGCTGCACGAGGCTGCCCGGGAGATCGGCCCCAGCGCGTTCGCGATCAGCGCCGACGTGAGCAGTGAAGCCCAGGTGGAAGCGATGGTCGGCGCCTGCGTGGGCCATTTCGGGCGGCTCGACATCGCGTTCAACAACGCGGGCATCGCCGGCTTCTCGCCGCTTCAGGATTACCCGCTGGAGCATTTCGAGCGGGTCGTCCAAGTCTGCCTCACCGGGGTATTCCTCTGCCTCAAGCACGAAGCCAAACAGCTGATCGCACAGGCCGAGGGCGGCTCGCTGATTAACACGTCGAGCATCAACGCGACGCAGGCCACGGCCGGGCTGTCGGCGTACTGCGCGGCCAAGGCCGGCGTGGTGATGCTGACCAAAGTCTCAGCGCTGGAGCTGGGGCCGCACGGCGTACGGGTCAACGCGATCGGGCCGGGTCATACCAAAACGCCGCTCACGGCGTCCGTGCGCGATGTACAGGGCTTTGATGAGGCGATGATCGGAGCAACGCCGATGGGGCGGCTCGGGGAGCCGGACGACATCGCACAGCTCGCGCTGTATCTGGCCAGCGACGCCAGCGAATGGGTATCGGGCCAGACGTTCTACGCCGACGGCGGCATCACAGTCAACGAGCTGCCGCCCGGCTTCGACCCGCTGGAGTCGCAACTGGGCGCCCGCTGACCTTCGGGCGCCCGACTGGTTCGCTGACTGCCGGCCAGCTGCCTGGTGCGGCGCCCTGCCTATACTCGCACGGGCGTATACGAGCCCGGCGGGAATGAATGGAAGCGATCATGCGCGAGTTTGCAGGCAAGACGGCGGTGGTGACCGGCGCAGCGAGCGGGATGGGGCTGGCCTTCGCGCGGCGGTTCGCCGCCGAGGGCATGAATGTCGTGCTGGCCGATATCGAGCAGGAGGCGCTCGACGCCGAGGTGCGGCGGCTGGAGCAGGAAGAGCGCACCGTGCTCGGCGTGACCGTCAACACGATGCGCCGCGAGGCGCTCGAGCAGCTGCGCGACCAGACGATCGATCAGTTCGGCAACATTCACATCCTCTGCAACAACGCGGGGGTGACGAGCCGCGAGGATGCCGGGCTGGGCGCCGGCAACGGACAGCTCGCCGTCTGGGAAGTGCCTGACAGCACCTGGGACTGGGTGATGGGCGTGAACTTCTGGGGTGTGCTCTACGGCCTGCAGGTGTTCGTGCCGCACATGCACGGGCACGGCGAGGAGGGGCACATCGTCAACACCGCTTCGCTGGCGGGGCTCATCCCGGGCGCGAGCGCCTACAGCGTCAGCAAGCACGGGGTGCTCACGCTGACCGAGGGGCTGCACGGCCAGCTGCAGCTGCTGGGCTCGAAGATCGGCGCCTCGGTGCTCTGTCCGGGCTTCGTGAACACCAAGATCGCCGAGGCCGAACGCAACCGCCCATCCGAGTTCGGCGAAAAGCTGACGGACGCCTCGGATGAACAGGCGCAGATGGTCGCGGCGATCCTGGGCGAGGGGATGGACCCGGACGATGTCGCCGAGCTGGTCTTCAACTCGATCGTCGAGCAGCGCTGCTACATCCTGCCGCATCCAGGCTGGGACGACATCGTGCGCGGGCGCGTCGAAGCTGTGCTCGCACGCGAGGCGCCGATCGCGATTGATTTCGAGGAACTGCTGCGGCGACGGGCCGCGGGACAGCAGATTTAGCGGAGGGCCGCCTGTCGGCGGCCCTGCTGCCTACTCCTCGCCGCTGGCCAGCTGCCGGGCGAAGGCGGCGCGGTTGACGCGCTCTTTCTCGGTTTTTTCCAGCACCGTTTCGGGAATCCAGAAGGGCAGGTTCGCGTCGGCGCGGCTAGGGGCGAGCAGGTCGTCGAGATCCATGACGAGCTCGCGGCGGTCGTACTTGGTCTGCTCGTGGCCTTCCCACATCGGCAGCATCGCGATCGCATCGAAGGGGCAGACCTCGACGCAGATGTTGCAGCGCATACAGCGGCCGAAGTCGATGTAGAAATCGTCGATCAGCGATTTGTGATTGCTGGTGCCGGCGGCGTGGCCGGGGTTTTTCTTCAGCGTGGTGGACATGCAGTCGACCGGGCAGGCAGCGGCGCACTTGCCGCAGCCGGTGCAGTTGGGCTCTTCGAGCGCGTGATTCCAGATCAGATAGGGAAAGGTGCGCGCGCGCTTGGGCAGCTGCTTTTTCTCGTAGGGGTAGTGAACGGTGACCGGGCCGCGGCCGACGACCCGCGCTCCGCGACTGAGGACTTTGAGCACACCGCGCATAAGGATCGCTTTCGATTGCGCCGTACAGGATAGCTCACAACTGCATTTCGGGAACGCGGGCGGGAATCTCCAGGGGCGCCCCGGTCGCCCGCACGACTTCACCGGGGCGGACGCCGGGGGCAACTTCGCGCAGGCGCAGGCCGCCTGCACCCACATCGATCACGGCCAGGTCGGTGATCACGACGTCGACGCAGCAGGCGGCGGTGAGCGGGTAATCGCACTCGGCGACGATCCGCGGCGCGCCGCCGCGGGTGCGGTGGGCCATGGCGACGATCAGCCGCCGCGCGCCGACAGCGAGGTCCATCGCGCCGCCGACACTGCCGCCGCCGCGCTCGGGCACGTACCAGTTGGCCAGGTCGCCGCGCGCCGAGACCTGCAGGCCGCCGAGCACAGCGGTATCGATATGACCGCCGCGGATCATCGCGAAGGAGGCGGCAGAGTCGAAGAAGCTGGCGCCTGGAACAAGATCAACGGGCTGGCCGCCGGCGTTGATCAGGTCCGGATCGTAGTCGCCGCTGGTCACGCCCGCGTAGCCGAGGATGCCGTTCTCGGCCTGGAAGAGGATCTGGTCGGCGGGATCGACAAAGCCGGCAACGAGCGTAGGCAGGCCGATGCCGAGATTGACCACGCTGCCGGGTTCGAGCTCGCGGGCGGCGCGCAGGGCAATCAGCTCGCGCGTCAGCCCTGCTGCCTGATTCGTCTCGGCCATCTCAGCCCTCCCAGCGGACGGGGAGCGGATCGCAGGCGACGACGCGGTCGACGAAGACGGCAGGGGTGCCGACGCGCTCGGGAGGGATTGCACCGGGCGGCACGATCTCTGCGGCCTCGGCGATCACGAGGTCGGCGGCGGTGGCCATCACGGGGTTGAAGTTGGCGCCGGCGAGGCGGTATTCGAGGTTGCCGAGGGTGTCGGCGCGGGCCGCTTTGAGCAGCGCGGCATCGGCGCGCAGGGGGCGCTCCAGCAGCCACTGTTGGCCGTCGAGCTCGATCATCTGCTTGCCCTCGGCGGCGATCGTGCCGACGGCGGTGCGGGTCAGAACGCCGCCGAGGCCGGCGCCGCCAGCGCGGATCCGCTCGATCAGGGTGCCCTGCGGAACGAGTTCGAGCTGCACCTCGCCGTCGCGGTACTGCTGCTCGAAACGGCTGCGGCGGCTGCCCGAGGCGCGGATCGCAAAGGTCGCGATCACGCGCGCGAGCTGGCGCTGTTCGCAGAGCTCGTCGAGCATGTCGCCGAGCCCGATGTTGTTGGCGATCGCGGTCAGGCCGGCCGCACCGCTGCGCACGAGCGCGCGGATCAGGTTCGAGGGCGAACCGGCCGAGATGAAGCCGCCGAACATGATCACCGCGCCGTCGGGAATGCCGGCAACGGCCTCGTCGGGCGAATCGTAGACGCGGGCGGGCATGCGCGCATCCTAGCCGCCGCGGCTGATCGGATACTCTCGCTTGAGAGGGCGGTTGGCTGTCGGTTTGGGCCAATCGAGGCGCTCAGCAGAGGAGCAGGGAGATGCCCGCACCGCTTGAGGGAATCAAAATCGTCGATTTCACCCGCTATCAGAACGGGCCGCACGCGACGGCGATGCTGGCCGACATGGGGGCGGACGTGCTGAAGGTGGAGATGCCCGGGAACGGCGACCCGGGCCGCTCGCTCGGTGTCGGCGCGGACGGGTTCTGCTCCTATTTCGAGAGCCTCAACCGGGGCAAGCGCAGCATGACGCTCGACCTGCGCGCCGAGGGCGCCCTGGAGGTGGTGCACAAGCTGGTCGCCGAGGCCGATGTGCTGGCAGAGAACTTTCGGCCCGGCTATCTGGACTCGATCGGCTTGGGCTACGAGGCGCTGCGACAGGTCAATCCGCAGCTGATCTACGCGACCAACTCGGGCTTCGGCCCGCACGGCGACTGGGCGTCGCGCGGCTCGTTCGATGTTGTCGCGCAGGGCATGTCGGGCGCGATGGTGGCGCTGGGCGGCGGCCCCGGCGAACGCCCGATCACCGCGCCCTGGGGGCTGGCCGACCAGACCGGCTCGATCGTCTTCGCCTACGGGATTGTCACTGCACTGTTCGCGCGCGCGCAGCACGGCGTGGGGCAGAAGATCGATGTCTCGCAGCTGGGCGCCATGCTGACGCTGCAAGCGCTCTCGCTGCAAGCCTTCCTGCACAGCAGCCACCAGCCGGTGCTCAAGCCCGGGCGCGCGTTCAGTGCAACCTTCGCCTGGTATCAGGCCGGCGACGGCGAGTGGTTCACGATGGGGCTGCTCGACCCGAAATCCTGGCCCGCCCTCTGCGAGGCGATCGAACGGCCCGACCTGCTGGACGACAAGCGGACGGTCGACCCGTTCGCACGGCGCGACAGCGAGGAATGGCTGCGCAGCGAGCTGGAGCAGATTTTCCTCACCCGCACGCGCGATGAATGGCTCGAACGGTTGATCGCCGGGCGCATCCCCTGCGGCCCCGTCTACGACTACGCGCAGGTTGCCGCCGACGATCACTTCTGGCTCAACGGCTACCTGCAGGAGGTGCCGCATGCCAACTTCGAGCAGCACCGCGTGGTCGGCATCCCCGTCTCATTCAGCGAAACGACAACCGAGGTGCAATCGGCCGCGCCAGAGCTGGGGCAAAACACGGAGCAGGTGCTGCTCGACCTGGGCTACGACTGGACGGACATCGAGCGCTTCCACGACGCTGGCGTGACGGCCGTCCGGCAGCGGGGTTCAGCAGCGGCGGGGGATTAGCGCAGATTCGGGGCAGAGTTAGCCGAGCGCCTGCGGAAGCGCGGCTTCCCACGTTTCGGCGATGGTTTGGAGCGGTAGATCGACGGCATCGGCGATGACCAGGCGGTCGCCGCCGACATGGCCGAGCGGAGTGAGCGGGACGCCGCCGCGCTCGGCGAGGGCGCGGAGCGCGGCGGCGGCGGCGGGAGCAGCGCTGACGACAGCCCGCGCGCCGGCTTCGCCGAAGAGCGCGGCATCGAGCCGATCACCGAGCCCGCCGCCGACACGCACGCCGAGCGCGCCGCCAATGGCGGACTCGGCAAGGGCGACGGCGAGGCCGCCTTCCGAGCAATCGTGGGCTGAGCGCAGCAGCTCGGCTTCGGCGGCGGCGGCGAGGCAATCGACGAGCGCCCGCTCGGCGGCTAGATCGACGTGGACGGGGCCGGCGCAGAGGCCGCAGCGAAGCGCGAGGTATTCGCTTGCACCGAGCGAGGCGGCGGGCTGCGCGAGCGCCGCGCCGAGCAGAATGACAACGTCGCCCTCGCGCTGAAAGGCGGAGCGCACCGCGATCTCGGGGCGTTCGAGCAGGCCGAGCATGCCGATCACGGGCGTCGGCAGCACCGGGCCCGCTTCGGACTCGTTGTAGAGCGAGGCGTTGCCGCTGACGACGGGAGCATCGAAGGCGCGGCAGGCGGCGGCGATGCCGCGGATCGACTCGCGCAGCTGGTAGTAGATCTCGGGCCGTTCTGGGTTGGCGAAGTTGAGGCAGTCGGTGACGGCGATCGGGCGGGCGCCAGTGCAGGCGACGTTGCGCGCGGCCTCGGCGACGGCGCGCGCGGCGCCCGCCCACGGATCGAGCTCGACGGCCCGGCCGGGGCCGTCGGTGCAGACGGCGAGGGCGTGCTGGGCGCCGCGAATGCGCAGCACCGCGGCGTCCGCACCCGGCGTGACCACGGTGTTGGTGCCGACCTGATGGTCGTATTGGCGGTAGACCCAGCGCTTGGAGGCGATGTTGGGCGAGGCGAGCAGCTCGAGCAGGGCTGCGTTGGCGTCGGCCGGGTCGAGGTCGGGGAGCGCGGCGGGGTCGAATGCGGCGCGGGCGGCGGCGGCCGGATCGCGCCGCGCCGGCGGTTCGTAGCTCGGCGCGTTGGTGAGCATCGACACCGGCGCGGCCGCGGCCTCGCGCCCGCCCTCCATGACCCGCGCGAGGCCGTCGCTCGTCACTTCGCCGATGACAGCGGCATCAAGCTCCCACTGCTCGAACCAGGCAGCGGCATCAGCGGCGTGTTCGGGCTTGACGGAAACCACCATGCGCTCCTGAGACTCGGAGAGCATCACTTCATATGCGGTCATCCCGCGTTCGCGGCGGGGCACGCGCTCGGTATGGATGATGATGCCGGCGTCTGCGCGCTCGGCCATCTCGACGGCTGCGCTGGTCAGGCCGGCCGCGCCGCAATCCTGCAGGCCTTCGATCCAATCGCGGTGTTCGCGCACGAGGCCGACGCAGGCGTCCATCAGCAGCTTTTCCAGGAAGGGGTTGCCGACCTGGACGGCGGGGCGGCGCTCGACGCTGGATTCGTCGAGCTCGACGCTGGCGAAGGTGGCGCCGTGCAGACCGTCGCGCCCAGTATCGGCGCCGACGAGCATGAGGAGGCTGCCGGCTGGGCCGGCGGTGGCGCCGATCAGCTGCTCACGGCGGGTGACGCCGAGACACATCGCGTTGACGAGCGGGCTGCCGGAGTATTCGGGCGCGGGGGCGGGGGCGCCGCCGACGGTCGGAATGCCGAGGCAGTTGCCGTAGCCGCCGATCCCTGCGACGACGCCGGCGCAGAGGCGGCGGTTGCGGGCCTCCTCGAGCGGACCGAAGCGGAGCGAATCGAGCAGCGCGACGGGCTGCGCGCCCATCGCGAAGATGTCGCGCACGATCCCGCCGACGCCGGTGGCCGCGCCCTCGTAGGGTTCGATCGCGCTGGGGTGATTGTGCGACTCTATTTTCATCACGGCGGCCCAGCCGCCGCCGATGTCGATCGCGCCGGCGTTTTCGTTGCCCAACGCGGTGAGGATGCGCCCGCCCTCGGTGGGGAAGTGGCGGAACAGCGGGCGCGAGTGGTTATAGCCGCAGTGCTCGCTCCAGAGCGCGCCGATCATGCCCAGCTCGACATCGCTGGGCGCGCGGTCGAGCAGTTCGCAGGCGCGCAGATACTCGCCGCGGCTGAGTGCGATCTGCGCCAGCGTCTCGTCGTCGATCTCGGGCCAGCGGGGCTCTGAGTCGACCACGCTAGCCCCAGTGCTCGATGATCGAGCGCCACAGCAGGTTGCCGTCGACGCCGCCGAGCAGCGGGTCGGAGGCGCGCTCGGGGTGCGGCATCATACCGAGCACGTTGCCGTCTGCGTTGAGGATGCCGGCAATATCGCGGGCGGATCCGTTGGGGTTGGCGCCGCCGCCGAGCGCGCCGTCGGCGCTGCAGTAGCGGAAGAGGATGCGCCCGCTCTGCTCAAGCTCGTGCAGCAGGCCGGGATCGGCGTGGTAGGCGCCCTCGCCGTGGGAGATCGGCAGCTGCAGCACCTGGCCGCGCGCGCAGGCGCCGCTGAAGCCGCTGTCGGCGCGCTCGACGCGAACATGCTGGGGCTGGCAGCGGAACTGCAGCGAGGCGTTGCGCAGCAGCGCGCCTGGCAGCAGGCCGGCTTCGCAGAGAATCTGGAAGCCGTTGCAGGATCCGAAGATGGGGCGGCCTTGTTCGGCGAGCCGCTGGACGGCATTCATCACCGGCGAGAAGCGGGCGATCGCGCCGCAGCGCAGATGGTCGCCGTAGGAGAACCCGCCGGGCAGGATGACGCCGTCGAAGCCGTCGAGGCTGGATTCGCGGTGCCAAACGCGCTCGGCCTGCTGGCCGAGCCCGCGCAGGGCATGGATGCAGTCGTGGTCGCTCCAGGTGCCGGGAAACGCCACTACCGCAAAGCGCATGACGGCTCCGTTGAAAGAGCGGGTGCGGGCGCACCGCCCGGACCACGGCCGACGCGTTTCGATGCTACCGCCGACAACGGTTGACCGCTGCCGCTGAAGCGGCGCGCAGGGGGCGCAGGGGGACGTTATGACGGCGGATGCGAAACAGCGCGCCCGGCGCGGGCGTCACTCCCGCTTGGCGGTTTCAGCGGCGCTGCTGCGGACGGCAGCGACGGCGCCGGCGCTGTGCATCTCGGCCTCGGCCCGCTCAGCCGCCGAAGGCTCGGGGTATGCGACGCGCGCGTGATAGACACCGCGCAAGGTGGACTTGAAAGACTCGCCGATGCTGCGCAGCTCGCGCATCGTGATATCGCACTCGCTGAGTTGACGCTCGCGCAGGCGCTCGTCGATCACGCTGTCGACCAATAGACCGATCGTCTCATCATCGTGCTCGGGGCTGGCGCGGACGACAGCTTCGCAGGAATCGGCGAGCATCACGATTGCGGTTTCGCGCGTCTGCGGCGGGGGGCCGTCGTAGGTGAACTCGGCTGGATCGGTGCGCGGATCGGCCATGGCGGCCTTGCGGTAGAAATAGGTCACGCGGCGGCTGCCGTGGTGCTCAGAGATGAACGCGCGAATCCGCTCCGGCAGCCGCGCCGCACGGGCAAGCACGTCGCCGTGGTGAACGTGCTCAATGATCACGCGGGCGCTCTCGCGCGGGGCGAGCTGTTCGTGCGGGTTGGCGCCGTCGCCCTGATTTTCGATGAACATGCCGGGGCTGTGCAGCTTGCCGATGTCGTGGTAGTAAGCGCCGACGCGGACGAGCAGAGCGTTGGCGTTGATCTGCGCGGCGGCGCGCTCGCCGAGCGCGGCCACGAGCAGCGAATGGTGGAAGGTGCCGGGCGCTTCTTCCTGCAGGCGCCGGAGCAGCGGGCGCTGCAGCTGGGCCAGCTCGAGCAGCTGCATGCGGGTGACGATCCCGAACAGCGCCCCGAGCAGCGAGAACGCGCCGATCGTGATCACCGCCGTACCGACAGCGACGGCAGCGGCAGCGAGGCCGAGCCAGCCGAGCTGGACTGTCTCGCGGGCGCCGTCGAGCAGCCAGAAGACGAGCCCGGCGAGGAACGCGGCGGCGCCGGCGGCGACGCCCGTGAGGCCGAACTGGGAAAGCGCCTGAGCGCGCGTCGAGGCCAGCACTGCGGCCAGTGATGCGAGCAGGAAGACGGTGAGGGGGCGGACCGCCTGCGCGCCCGCGGGTGGCGCATCGCCGTAGTCGGGCAGCACCACCGCGGCGGCGCCGACCAGCACCGCGACTAGGACGCTGGACACCGCGCCGAGCTCGGCGCTGAGCAAGGCGGCGATCAGCAGCGGCCCGGCCGCGATCGGGACCATCAGGTCGACGGACTCCATGCTGCGCTCGGGCAGAGCGAACTCGAACCAGGCGCGCGCCGCGGCCACGGCGAGGACGATCAGGAAGCCCAGCAGCAGCATGCGGCGGTCGCTCGCGGCGGCGTCAGGCTTGGCCAAGTACAGGTAGACGCCGCAGGCAGCGGATGCGCCGACGCCGAGCAGGAGCATGGCGATCAGCGGCTCGAGCGGCACGCGCACACCGCTGGGCGTGAGCTGCGCGAGCGCTTCGGCGGCGAGCGCGTCGACGGTTTCACCGGCGGCGGCGATCGGCGAGCCCTGCGGATAGCTGTAGTTGACTGGGGCAACGGCGGCCGCAGCGCGCTCGCGCGCCGCCGCGGAGGCCACCGGATCCGGGACGAGGGTCGCGCGGAGATGTGCAGCAACCAGCTCCTCAACGAGCGCGGCCTGAAAGGCCGTCGTCTCGGGAGCGAGCCGGCCTTCGATATCGAGTCGGGCGCGATCGAGTTCATCTTCGCTGATGGGGCGCTCGAGCAGCACGCCGAGCACGCGCCTCGCCTCGCGCTGAATGATGTCGAACTGCAGGCTGGATATGTCGAGCAGCGCTTGCTGAGCGCGTTCGCCGAGGCGGCCGACCGGGATCGGCACGGCGCGATCGTCGGCCTCATCGGCGCCGACCGCGGCCGCCGCCTCGCTGCGGGCGCTGCGCGCTACCGCGAGGTCGTCCAGATCGCGCTGCAGCGCAGCGAGCTGCGCAGGGCGGATATCGGCGTCGTAGCTGAAGCGCGGCTCAACCGCCGCGCGCGCTTGCTCCCGCGCCTGCTCGGTCAGGGAGGGGCTGGTGAAGTTGAGCTCGCGGGGCGCGGTGAGCGTGCGCTCGGCAGTTTCGCCGAGCGCCGGAAACTGCTCCGCGCTCTGAATCGGAGTCAGCGCGAGCACGAGCCCAAGCGCCACGGCGATGCTGAAGACGCCGACTCGAAGCGGTGTGAAGTAGTGCTGTCGGAGCATCAAATCCCAGCGAGAAACCCGCCCGGAGCGACCAAGCAATCATACAGAGCGTCCACGCGGCTCCACCCCCGCTAGGAAATGCGCGCTGCACGCCCTTTCCCTTGATTCCCCCGCTTGCGGGGATAGACACCGAAGACAGATGAGAGCGTCCGCCTGACAGGGGCGGGGCGGACACACCTCTGTTGATCCACGGCAGCTCTCCCGCACATGTGTGCGGGAGAGGATGGGGAATATGCAGCGTGTTAGCCGTCGGAGTTGGCCAGCAGTTCGCTGACGACGGCGTTGACTGCGGCGCCGTCGGCCTTGCCGCGCAGCTGGCCCATCAGGCGGCCCATCACCTTGCCGCGGTCGCCGGGGCCGCTCGCGCCGAGCTGCTCGATCGCCGCGCGGGCCGCGCTGACGATCTCGCTGCGCGACAACTGCTCCGGCAGGTAGCCCTCGATGATCGCGAGCTCGGCGCGTTCCTGGTCGGCGAGGTCGGAGCGCCCCACAGCTTCATACTGAGCGATGCTCTCCTGCCGCTGCTTGCTCTGGCGCTGCAAGATCGCGAGCAGATCCTGCTCGGAGAGCTGCCCGCCGCGACGCTCGATTTCGGCGTTTTTGATCGCAGCTTCAATGAGTCGGATGGTGCCTCGGCGGGTCGCATCGCGCGCCCGCATCGCGTCCTTCAGATCCTCGCGCAGCTGTTCGCGCAGGCCTGCCATGCCGCCGCCTTACCCCGCTGCATCGCAGTGTCGGACGTTTAGTCGGCCGAGGGCAGCACCTTGGGCTGCATCAGTTCCATTTCGCGGCCGTCGGCTTTGAGATCGCAGTCGCCGGGCTTGATGCAGAGCACCTCAATGCCGCTCGTCTCGTCCTTGTAACGCTTGCCAAGTTGAACTGCCATGTGATCGCCTCCTGCGGGCTGTGCGGCTACTTCTTCTCTTCCAGCGCGCTGTCGCCGCATCTCAGTTCAGCATCGCCGCCGCGGGTGACAATGAACTCGGCCCCGCAGCTGGGGCAGACATAGCGCTTACCGGTCTGGGCTGCTGCCATCGATTTCCTCCTCGGATCGCCAATCTGAGAGCCTAGGATACGCGCCTAGCCGTTGTCTGAATCCAGCGCGGCCAGCCAGCCGCTGAGCTCCGGGCTGTCGGCGGCCACGATCGGTTCCTCGATCGCGTCAAAGCTGTGCACTTGGCCGCAGGTGCCGGCGGTGACCTGCGCGGGCGGCAGCGAGATCGGCAGGCCGGCGGCGAAGCGCTCTTCGGCATCGGCGAGATTGTCTTCGGCCGTGTTGATGTCGGCCACAACTTTGAGCCAGGCGCGCTGCTCGGCGACCTCGCGCGCGACGGCGCTGGCCTCGCCGAGGCGGCCCTGCGCTTCGGCGATCTGCTCTTCGTCTTCTTTGGGGTCGCCGGTCGCGACCCGGATCACGTCGAGCACGAGGCGCGTGTAGGTCTTCTCGTAGTCGGCCAGCGCGGCTTCAGCCTCGTCGAGGGCCGCCTCGGCGGCGGTGATGTCGTCTGCATCGGCGTCTGCTTCGGTGCGGGCATCGAGCTCAGCTTCGGCGTCCGCAACGGCGGCGCGCAATGCGGCGAGTCGGGCGTCATCGGCCTCGGCGGCGGCGACAGCAGCCTGAGCGGCCTCGAGGTCGACGCCCCAGCCGCCGGCCTCCGCGATCCGCTCCGCGCTCCGCAGCGCGATCTTGAGGTTATCGATGGCCAGCTCATCCTCGTGGATCGCGGCTTCCAGGGCGATCTTCCAAGCGTTGCCGGCGTTGGTGGTGATCAGCGTGACGAGGTTGTCGATTTTGAAGTCGTCGAGCGAGCCGCCCTGCTCCAGCGACCAGGGGGGCATGGGGGTGCCGTTCCGCCCGCAGGCGATCGTAAAGCGGTATTCGTTCTGGATGTTGGCCAGCTGGCCGGCGTTCTCGGTGCGCCAGGCGAAGGTGTTGGCGGGGGTGTTGAGCGCTGGGCCGACGAGTGACGAATCGCTCTCGCTGCCTTTGCCGTCGTTGCCGTGGCAGACGCGGCAGTTGCGCGCGAAGGTGTGCGCGCCGCGCTTGGAGTCGTGCTCGAAGACCTCGCTGGCGGCCTCGGTGCGGCGGCCGTTGTCGTACCAGGTGTAGGCGCCCAGCGAGGCGACCGAGATCACCAGCAGGAGCACCATCGCGAGGATCTGCTTTTCGGTGTTCTGGCCGCTCATGTCAGTCTGCTCGTGCCTGTCTACTCAGGGCTGGTCGCCCGCTGCTTCAGGTTCAGACGTAGGGAACGGTGCGGCGCGGGTTGTCCTCGCCGCCTTTGGTTTGCTTGCCGGTATCGACGGTCAGGGAGCCGTCGGGGTTGACGGTGATCTCCATCGTATCCATGGGCCGCGGGGCGGGGCCGAAGACGCGGATGCCGCTGCGCGTGTAGGTCGAGCCGTGGCAGGGGCAGCGGAACCAGCCGGAGACGCCTTCGAAGGGAAAATCGGCGCGCCAAGGGATCGTGCAGCCGAGGTGCGGGCATTTCCACCAGAGCGCCAGCAGACCCTGCTCGCCCTCCTGGCCAAAGCCGCCGTGGGTGCCTTCACCGGCGTTGAGATGGGTGAGGTAGAACTTGCCGATCTGAACCGGCTCAGGGTCTTCACCGGCTTCGGGGACGACGGCGGCGTCGACGGAGATTTTGCCGCCGAAGCCGGTCACGTTGCGGGGCCAGAAGTTGGCCAGAAAGGCGCCTAGGCCGCCGGTCAGGCCGAAGGTGAAAAAGCCCCAGAAGCTGACCCGCAGCAGCTGCCGCCGCGTGATCTG
The DNA here is from genome assembly GCA_964347635.1 of uncultured Dehalococcoidia bacterium. Lineage (GTDB taxonomy): Bacteria > Chloroflexota > Dehalococcoidia > Bin125 > Bin125 > CATQGW01. The sequence continues at coordinate 1,797 of CAYFZI010000007.1, read as the reverse complement.
CCCAGCGCGGGCGCGGCGGCGCTGCGCACGGGTGACGATCCCGCGTTCGCCTTGTTGATCGGGCACGACGCCGGCGCGGGCGCCTGCAGCGAGATGCGGCGCGCGCGCCGGGCGCGAGCTGCCGGAGGGTTCGGCCGCGGCGGGCAGGCGGCGCTGCGGGCCGCCCTCGCCGGTGCCCGGACGGCGCTCAGACACAGGGCACCGCCGCTTCCGATGCTGTCGACAATCGAGCGCTCACGATCTCCCTACTCCTCCAGCACCACGATGTCCCACGGCGGCTTGAGGTCCTGGCCTTGCCCGCGGAACGCGGTGCCCACGATCGTCGTCGTCAGGTAGACGCCGATGAACGCGCTGAAAATCAGCAGCGCGATGTCGCGGCGCGAGTGAATCCAGCCCAGCATCTTGCAGAACAGCACGAACAGCACCGGCAGGCCGACCATGGTGGCCACGGGCACGAGCTGCTGCGAGAGGAAGGAGGGGAAGTTCAGATTCAGCAGCCACGGATCGGTGGTGGTGCCGGGGATCCCGATTGGAATCGCCCGCCAATCCTCGAACATCGTGAAGCCGCCGATCGTGAAGCTGAGCGAATCCCAGGGGATGCCGGAATCCAACCCGCGCAGGTTGCGGAACCAATCGAGCCCGCCGGGCCAGCTGAAGTCGCTGTTGAGGCCCGTGCCGCGGATGATGTTCTCCGTCCAGACCACGTGCAGCGCACCGTCGTAGATGATCAACAGGCTGGTGACCATCACCGAGGCGGTGAAGCCGAAGATGGTCAGGCGGCCGGCGAAGCGGGTGCCGAACCAGACGCCCTGGCCCTCGGTGTCGCGGTCCCAGTAGGGGATCGCGGCCAGCAGTACCAGCGCGATCGTCGGCACGATCACGCCGGCCCAGGCCGGCTCCATGTGCAGCAGCAGCTCCTGCAGATTGAGGAAATACCAGGGCGCCTTGGAGGGGTTGGGCGTGGTGTCGGGGTCGGCGCGGTTGAGCAGCGGCGCGTTGACCATCGCCGAGAGCACCAGCAGCGCGACCGAGAAGAGCACCGCCGAGATGAACTCGATGAAGACGAGGTCCGGCCAGACGAGTACTTCGGACTCGCGCTCGCGGCGGGGGCGCGTGCGGACTGCGGCGGCGGCGCGGCTGACCATCGGCTGTTCCCCCCGCTCCGCTAGAGCGGCCGCGCCAGCCCGCCGTCGCGGCGGACTCGCCAGAAATGCACGGCCATGAAGATCGAGATCACCAGCGGCAGCCCGATCACATGCAGGGTGTAGAAGCGGATCAGCGCATTGGGGCCGACGGAGAAGCCGCCGAGCAGCAGGAACTTGCTCTCATCGCCCAGCACCGGCGCCGAACCGACCATCGTCGTGCCGACCGTGATCGCCCAGAACGCGAGCTGGTCCCAAGGCAGCAGGTAGCCGGTGAAGGAGAGCAGCAGGGTGAGGATGAAGAGCACCACGCCGACAACCCAGTTGAACTCGCGGGGCGGCTTGTAGGCGCCGGTGTAGAAGACGCGCATCATGTGCAGCAGCACGAGGATGATCATCGCGTGCGCCATCCAGCGGTGTAGGTTGCGCAGCAGCTGCCCGAAGCGCACGTTGGTCTCGAGCTCCTGAATGTCCTGATAGGCCCGCTCGACAGAGGGCACGTAGTAGAACATCAGCAGCACGCCGGTGACGGTGAGGCCCAGGAACATGAAGAAGGAGAGGCCGCCGAGGCAGTAGGTGTGGGTGATCTTGACGTGGGTGCGGTGGATCCGAGTGGGGTGCAGGTGGAGGAAGACGTTGGTGGCGACGGCCAGCA
>CAYFZI010000006.1:22764-76568 GCA_964347635.1 uncultured Dehalococcoidia bacterium | reverse complement strand
AGATATCGCTCCAGGGGCGCTGCACCGAGTGCTCGTAGAAGATGCCGAATTTCATGCTGAACCTCGCTGTTGTTTGCGGCTGCCGTTTGTGCCTGTGTATACGGCACGGTTGCCCATTGGCCGCGCTTCGTGTACAAGCACGTGGGCGTGATGCTAGCATCGCGCACGGCCGTCTGCACGGGGCGGTGGCGCAGCGAGGGAGGCGCGATGTCGGTCGCGATCGTCTGTGACTCATCGGTAGATCTCGACGCCACCCTGCTCGAGGCGCGCGGTCTGCACAGCGCCCCGGTCGGCTATGCGCTGGGGGCCGGCTTCTACCGCCAGGGCGGGCAGAGCGCCGCCGATTTCTATGCCGCCGTCGGGGCCGGCCAACGGCTCACGCTCAACGGCGTCACCTCCGAAGATTGGGAGGCGGTCTTCGAACGGGCAGGGCAGGGCGTCGATGAAGGCATCGTCTGCCTTTGCCAGGCGTTCGGCTCTTCCAGCCCGTCCTTCGACGCTGCGGAGTTCGCCCAGCGCCGCGTCCTGCACTTCCACGAGATCAACGTGCGCGTCCACCAGACCCCCCGCTCGACCGCCGGCTACGCGGCGATCGCTCTCGCCGTGGGCCGCGCTGCGCAGGCCGGCGGCAGCCGCGATGATGTCGAAGCGGCGCTCAACGCGGTCAGCGGCAGCGCCGATGTCTTCATGCTCGCCCCCGATGCCGCGGGCCTCGAGCGGGCCGGCGAGCTGGCGGCGGTGGAATCGGCGAGCGGGATCGGCCCGCTCGACTTCGGCGTGCCGCTCTTCCGCGCGCGCGACCGGATCAAGGCCGTCAGCCTCGAGGACAGCGCCGAAGCCGCCGAGGATGCGCTGATCGAGCGCGCCGCGGCGGCGCTCGGCGGTAAACCCTCGATCGTCGTCGTCACCCACGCGCAGTCGCCCGAGGCCGCCGAGCGCCTGCGCGCCAAAGCGGAGGCCGGGCTGCCCTGCGACGAACTCCACCTGACCGAGCTCGGCCCCACCGTCGGCGGCCTGCTCGGGGCCGGCGCCTGGGGCCTCGGCTTCTGCCGCACCGCTCCCGCATGAGAGACCGCGAAGGGACGTTCCATGCCTGAAACCGGCCTGCTCGACAGCGCGGCGATCGCCGCCGTCCACGCCCAGACCGACGCGCCCGGCCCGCCTTGGGAGATCGCTGAGGCGGTCGTCCAGCAGGTCACCTTTGAGGTGCGGGTGCCGCAGGCGCGCCGGCATCTGCCCGACATCGTCACCCGCTCCGCGCCGACCTACGCCAAGATCGCGGTGATCGACCGCGCCGACTCGCCTGTCGGCCCCTACCGCGAGGCGCTGCTGATGCTCGGCTGCCGCGCGGGCCTGCTGCCCGCTCAATACGTCGTCGCCTCAATCGTGACCAGCGAAGCGGCCCGAGACGCCACCGCCGCGTACTGGAGCTATCTGCCCGGCGTGGGCGCGATCGACTTCGAGCGCAGCGCAGAGGCCCTGCGTTCGACGGTGCACATCGGCGGCGGCTTCAGCGTCTCGCTTCACTCAGCGTTGACCGCCGCCGCCGCCGCCAACATCGTGCGCTACGACCCGCTGCTCGTCGTGCAGCCCGGCGAAGACGGCGCCGGCGCGCTCGAAGTGCCGACCGAGCACGATGTCCGCGAGGCCTGGATGGACCGCGCGACCACAGTCAGCTACAGCGGCGGCGATCGCAGCAGCGCCTGGCTGCAGCTCCGCTCGCACCATCCGATCACCGCTTTTGTCGCCGTCGAAGGCCAGAAGACGGACGCGGCAACCGCCGTCGAGCTGCCCGGGGCGTAGGTGGGGTGAGTGGGGAGTTGGGGGCGGGCCCTGCGGCGCAAGCGCCTGGCCGGCGCGCTGACCGGGCGGGCGTATACTTGAGCGCCCCGACCACCGATGCATCCCGCGGGCCGCCCGCTGCCTGCGAAGGCCTCAGCTATCAGCCTCTCGACCAGCTCCCGGCGCGGCCGCATCTTCTACGGCTGGTGGCTGCTCGCCGCCGCCGTCGTCTGTATGGCGATCGTGAGCGGCGTCTCCTTTTGGTCGATGGGCGCCTATATCACCCCGCTCGAGGAAGAGTTCGGCTGGTCGCGCACGCTGCTGCAGACCGGCATCTCCGTCTCGCTGCTGATCAGCGGCCTCGGATCGCCGCTGGTGGGCCCGCTGACCGACCGCAAGGGGCCGCGCTTCCTGATCATCTGGGGCACCGTCTTCACCTGCGCGACGTACGTCCTGCTGGCGACGACTTCGTCGCTCATCGAGTGGTACATCTACTTCTCGCTGAACGCGTTCGCGCGCGGCTTCATGTTCTACATCCCGTTCCAGGTGCTGATCGCGCGCTGGTTCGACCGCAAGCGCGGGCGGGCGGTGGGAATCATGGCGATGGGCTTCTCGCTCGGCGTCGTCTTCGTGCCGGTCATGCAGCAGATTATCGACAACGTCAGCTGGGAGATGTCGTTCATCTTCGCGGCGGTCATTCTCGCCGCCACGTTCATCCCGTTCGGGCTTTTTCTCGTGCGCGATCACCCGCACGACATCGGGCTGGAGCCGGACGGCGAGCGCAGGCCGGAGCAGGGCGGCGGGAGCGCCGCCGCCCCGACCGGCCTGACGGTGGGAGCAGCGATGCGCACCTGGAACTTCTGGGTCATCGCGCTGGCATTTATGGCCTTCTTCTTCGGCATGTTCGGCTGGATGTTCAATGGATTCCCGGTCTACGAGTCGTTCGGCATTTCGCGTGAGACGATCGGGCTGATCGTCTTCCTGCAAGGCTTGGGCGGGCTGATCAGCCGACCCACCTTCGGCTATCTGGCCGAACGGATCCCGAGCATCGAGCTGGCCTCCGTCTGCCTCGCTGCCGTGATGGCGATCGGCATGGCGATCTTGCTGATCAGCGGCGGTTCCTGGCTCGGGATCGGCCTGTTCATTCTTTGCTGGCTCATCGGCTCCGCCGGCGGGCCGGTGCTCGAACCGCTGATTTTGCCCCGCGTCTTCGGGCTCAAGCACTTCGGCGCGATTATGGGCACCATGTTTATGGTCGAAACGATCGGCCAGTTCCTCGTTCCAACGGTCGGTGGGGCGATTTTCGATGCGACGGACAGCTACGACCTGCTGCTGATCGTCTTCATCGCCTCGCTGGGCGCCGGGATGCTCTTCTTCACCCTCGCGCACTACATCCCCAACCCGCGGCTCCCGGCGCCGCGCGCCGTGCTCAGGGGGACGGTCGAGCTGGTCGCGCGGCGCGCGGTGCAGCACCTCGCTCCGCGCGAGCGGGGCGTGCGCGAGGCGATCGGAGACTGAGCGCTGAGGGGCTGAGCGGGCTTAGAAGATGCCCAGCTCGAACTTCGCCTCGTCCGAGGCCATCTCGCGCGGATCCCAGGGCGGGCTGAAGACGATCTCCGTCTCCACCTCTTCGACTCCTTCGACCGTCGAGGCCGCCTGCTCGATCTGCGCCATGATCATCGGCCCGACCGGGCAGGCCGGCGAGGTCAGCGTGAAGTGCACTTTGACGGCGTGCTCGCTGGGCGTCTCGATTCCGTAGATCAGGCCCAGATCGACGATGTTGATCCCGATCTCTGGGTCGAACACGGTCTTCAGCGCGTCGAGCACTTGCTGTTCGGTGGCCATGACCGCTCCTCCTGATTCAGGATGCGCCGTTGCTGGTGACGCGGGTGGGGATGTCGCTGTCGCCGTCGAGCGCTTCACCGCTGGCCTGCGCCAGCGCCTGATCGAGCACCTTCCAGGCCAGCAGCCCGCACTTGATTCGGACCGGGAAGCGGGCCACGCCGCTGAGCGCTTCGAGGTCGCCCAGATCGACCGCGTCAAGGTCGAAGCGGTCGTTGGTCAGCATCGCTTGGACGTGCCCGGAGAGCGCGCGGGCCTCGGCCAGCGAGCGGCCGGCCAGCGCTTCGGTCAGCATCGAGGCGCTGCTCTGGCTGATTGAGCAGCCGGCGCCGCCGAAGCGAACCGCGGCCACTGCTGCAGTCTCCTGATCCTGCTCCTGATCGAGCAGCAGCGAGAGCTGGATTTCATCGCCGCAGGACGGATTGAAGCCCTCTGCGGCGACGGAGGCCGCCTCCAGCACGCCGCGGTTGCGCGGCTGCCGGTAGTGATCGAGGATCACGTCGCGGTATAGGTCGTCCAAGTCGACGGCGTGCTGCGCCTCGCGGTTCGACGCGGTGCGGTTCGACACGATGGCTCGCCTCCCCTTGCTCAGCGTCCGGCCGCCAGGCCGAAGCGTTCGCCGGCTTCGCGCAGGCCCTCGACCAACGCGTCGATCTCAAACGGCTCGTTGTACAGGTAAAACGATGCGCGGGCCGTGGCCGGCACCTGCAGCGTCCGCATCAGCGGCTGTGCGCAGTGATGCCCGGCGCGCACCGCGATCCCGTTCCGGTCGAGAATCGTCGCGATGTCGTGCGCGTGGATGTCGGCGTAGTTGAAGGCGACCACCGCGCCGCGCCGCTCGGCCTCGGCGGGGCCGTAGATTTCCAGCCCCTCCACGGCCGAGAGCCGCTCGAGCGCGTATGCGGTCAGCGCCTGGCCGTGCTCGTGCAGCGCTTGCATGCCGACCGCCGAGAGATAGTCGAGCGCCGCGCCGAAAGCGATCACATCGGCGATGTTGGGCGTGCCGGCCTCGAACTTGTGCGGCAGCGCCGCCCAGCTCGATTCCTCGCGGTTGACCACGCTGATCATCTCGCCGCCGCCCAGGAACGGGTCGAGCTCGGCGAGCAGCTGCTGGCGGCCCCAGAGCACGCCGACGCCCGTGGGCCCCATCATCTTGTGCGCTGAAAAGGCCGCGAAATCGGCCCCCAGCGCCGCTGCATCGAACGGCGTATGGGGCACGCTCTGGGCTGCATCGACGATCACCGCTGCACCGACGCCACGCGCCATTTCGGCCAGATCGGCCAGCGGCGCGATCGTGCCGAGCACGTTCGAGATGTGCGCGATCGAGAGAATTCGGGTGCGCGGGTTGAACAGCGCGCGGGCCTGATCGAGATCGAGCCCGCCGTCTGCATCGAGCTCGATGAAGCGCAGCCGCGCGCCGGTGCGCTGCGCCGCCAGCTGCCAGGGCACGAGGTTCGAGTGGTGCTCGAGCACCGACAGGACGATCTCGTCGCCGCGCTGCAGCCGCGCGCCGAGCGTGTAGGCGAGCAGGTTGAGCGATTCGGTCGTGTTGCGCGTGAAGACGATTTCGCGCGGGCCGGCCGCGCCGATGAAATCAGCCGTCTGCCGCCGCGTCTGTTCGTAGGCCGCGGTCGCCTCTTCGGCCAGCGTGTGCAGCCCGCGGTGGATGTTGGCGTTGCTGTTTGAGTAGTAGTCGGTCAGCGCCTCGATTACCTGGCGCGGTTTCTGCGTTGTCGCCGCGTTATCGAGATAGACAAGCGGCCGCCCGTGGATTTGGCGCGCGAGAATCGGGAAGTCGGCGCGGACGGCCTGCACGTCGAGCGGGGCGGCGGTCGTCATGCGTCTTCCAGCTCGATCTGCAGATCGCCGCCGGCCTCCGAGACCGCGTAGCAGCGCACCCGCCCAACGGCAGGCAGCGTCCGCGCCTGCCCGGTGGTGACATCGAAGAGCGCGCCGTGGCGCGGGCACTCGATCAACTTGCCTTCGAGCTGCCCCTCGCCGAGCGGGCCGTCGTCGTGCGTGCAGCGGTTCTCGATCGCGTAGAGCCGGCCCGATTCGAGCCGGCAGAGGGCGATGCTCTGCCCGGCGACCTCCACGACCCGCGCCGTACCCGGGGCCGGGTTATCGCCTGCTTCAAGCCGATGCACGCTCACCCGCCTGCCTCCGCCCCCTCCGCCTTCGGCGATTCGATCTGCAGCTCCTCCTCGATCAACTCGTCGATCACTTCGCGCAGATGCTGATCAGCGATTCCGTCGACGATTTCAGCCAGGAACCCGCGCACCACCATCCGCTCGGCAATCGTGGGGGGAATCCCCCGCGCAGCCAGGTAGAACAGTTGATCCGGGCTGACCGGGCCGACGGCCGCCGCGTGCGAACACTTCACATCGTCGGCCTCGATCTCCAGCACCGGGATCGGGTCTGCGCCGGCGCCGGCGTCGAGCAGCAGGTTGCGCATCGTCTGGAACGCGGCGGTCTGCTGGCCCTGCGGCTCAATCCGAATCACGCCGTACTGCACGGCGTGCGACTGATCGGTCAGCACGCCGCGCACGAGCAGCTCGCTGCCCGCGTTGGCGCCGCTGTGATGCTGGCGCGTGATGTGCTCGATGTGCTGGCGGCCGCGCCCAACGAAGACGCCGTGCAGCTCAGCGCGGCCGCCCGGCTGGCCCAATTCCAGATCGATCCGCTGCTTGTCGAGGTCCGCGCCCATCGAGACGCTGGTGTAGCGGATCGCGGCGTCCCGCCCGACATCGCCGACGGCTGTGGTCAGCGTCGCGGTGTCGCGGCTCCAGCGCTGTACGGAGGCGAACTGCAGCTGCGCCGCTTCTGCGGCGATCAGCTCAACCGCGTCGTGCACGAACGGCGCGCGTCCGCCCGCTCCGATAGCGCCCTGCGGCCCTGCGCCCGCGTCGACGACGGAGGCCTCGCTCTCGCGGTCCGCTGCGACGAGTGTGTAGGACCACAGGTCGGAGCCGTCGGCGGCCTGCGATGTGAGGTGAAAGATCGAGTGCTCGAGCCGCACGCCCGGCGGGATGTAGCAGAACACACCCTGAGTCCAGAGCGCCGCCCCGAGCGCTCCGTAGCGGTCGAACGAGTCGGTGCGGGTGCGCCCGAGCCAGCGCTGCAGCAGGGCCGGGTGCTCGCGCGCCGCCTCCGAGAGCGGCAGCAGCAGCACACCCCAGTCCTCGGCATCGGCGCGCAGCGAGCGGTCGAGCGGCTGCCCGCAGTGATGGTGCAGGAGCCCGCTGCGCGCCTGCGGTGCGAAGAGGTGCGAGGGCACAGCGCCGTTGCGGGCGGCAGCCAAGGCAGGCTCGAGGCGGCGCGGCAGGCGCCCGGCCGGGGTGCGCCGCCAGGTTTCTTCTTTGCCTGAGGGCCAGGCGGTATCGAGCGCCCGCCGCAGCGCCGCCTGGCGCCAGCCGCGCAGCCAGGCCGGCTCATCGAGCGCTGCGCTGATCGCATCGACCCGCTCTGCGAGCGGCGCCGCTTCCCCGCTCAGCGGGGCGGTGAGGGTCGCTTCGCTCATGCGTGCACGATTTCGTGTTGGCGGGGGGCCGACGGCCGCCCGGTTGGGGCGCCGCTAGCCAATCGCGCCGTCCATCTGCAGCTCGATCAGGCGGTTCATCTCGACCGCGTACTCCAGCGGCAGCGATTTGATGATCGGCTCGACGAAGCCGTTGACGATCATCTTTGTCGCCTCGCCTTCGCTCAGCCCGCGCGCCATCAGGTAGAAGAGCTGCTCGTCGCCGACCTTTGAGACCGTTGCCTCGTGGCCGATATCGACCTGCTTTTCATCGATCTCCATCGTCGGATAGGTGTCCGAGCGCGAGTGCTCATCGAGCATCAGCGCGTCGCAGCGCACATTCGAGCGGCAGTGGTCGGCCCCCTCGTAGACCTTCAGCAGGCCGCGGTAGGTCGAGCGCCCGCCGTCCATCGAGAGGCTTTTGCTGGTGATCACCGAGGTCGTGCTGGGCGCCGCGTGGACGATCTTCGCGCCCGCATCCTGATGCTGGCCCTGCCCGGCGGAGGCGATCGACAGCACCTCGCCGTGCGCGCCCGGCTCCATCAGGTAGACGGCCGGGTACTTCATCGTCAGCTTGCTGCCCAGGTTGCCGTCGACCCAGGTCATCACTGCGTCGCGCTGCGCCACGGCCCGCTTGGTGACCAGGTTGTAGACGTTGTTCGACCAGTTCTGAATCGTCGTGTAGCGCACGTTTGAGCCCGGCCGGCAGACGATCTCGACGACCGCGCTGTGCAGCGAGTCAGACGAGTAGATCGGCGCCGTGCAGCCCTCCACGTAGTGCACGCTCGACCCTTCATCGGCGATGATCAGGGTCCGCTCGAACTGGCCCATATCCTCCGAGTTGATCCGGAAGTAGGCCTGCAACGGAATGTCGACTGTCACCCCCGGCGGCACGTAGATGAACGACCCGCCCGACCAGACAGCCGTGTTGAGCGCCGCGAACTTGTTGTCGTTGGGCGGAATGATCGTCGTGAAGTGTTCCCGCACCAGATCCGGATACTCGCGCAGCGCCTGATCGGTGCCCAGGAACAGCACGCCCTTCTCTTCGAGGTCCTCCCGAATGTTATGGTAAACCACTTCCGAGTCGTACTGCGCGCCCACGCCGGCCAGCAGGCCCTGCTTCTCCGCCTCCGGGATGCCCAGCTTGTCGTAAGTGTCTTTGATGTAGTCCGGCACATCCTCCCAGGACGACTCGTCGCGGTCGGTCGCGCGCACGTAGTAGTGGATGTCGTTGAAGTCGATTCCGTCCAGCGCGCCGCCCCACTGCGGCATCGGGCGGGCGTTGAAATGCTCGAGCGCCTTCAGGCGGATGCTGCGCATCCAGTCCGGCTCCTGCTTGATATCCGAGATCGTGTTCACGACCTCCGCGCTGAGCCCCTTGGGCAGCTTGACCAGCGCCTCGACATCGTCGTGAAAGCCGAACTCGTATTCGCTGCGCGGTTTGACGGGGGTGGTGGTCATACGGCAACCAAGCCTTCCTGGCGGGCGCGCTCTTGGAACGGCTCATAGCCCTCGGCTTCAAGCCGCTCGGCCAGGCTGGCGTCGCCCGATTCGACAATCGCGCCGTCGATCAAGACGTGCACGTGATCTGGTTCAACGTAGTGCAGAATCCGCTGGTAGTGGGTGATCAACAAGATCGCGTTGCGCTCGGAGTGGAAGGCGTTGATCCCCTCGGAGACGATCCGCAGCGCGTCGATGTCGAGCCCTGAATCGGTCTCGTCCATGATCGCCACATCGGGCTGCAGCAGCCCCAGCTGGAGGATCTCGGCGCGCTTCTTCTCGCCGCCCGAGAATCCGTCGTTGACGTAGCGGCGCACAAACTGCTCATCGATCTGCAGCTCGCCGAGCACCTCGTTGAGCGCGCGGCGGAACTCCCGCACCGGTATTTCGGCGCCGCGCCGCGCGCTCATCGAGCGGCGCAGAAAGTTGATCATCGAGACGCCCGGCACATCGGTCGGGTATTGGAAGGCCAGGAAGAGCCCGGCCCGTGCGCGCTCATCGGGCGCGAGCTCGAGCAGGCTCTCGCCGCGCAGCCGAATGTCGCCGCCGTTGACCGTGTAGCGCGGGTGCCCCATCAGGGTGTTGGCCAGGGTGCTCTTGCCCGAGCCGTTGGGGCCCATGATTGCGTGCACCTCGCCGGTCTGGAGGGTCAGCGAGAGCCGCTTGACGATCTGAATCTCGTCCACCGCGACCTGCAGCGCGTCGATCTCGAAGAGCGGAACTGTCATACGCCCGCGCCGCCTTTCTGGGCATCGGTCATTCAGTACTCCTCAAACCGCCTGCTGCTCCGGCGGCGCCGGGCGCACCGCATGCAGCGGGATGATGTATTCGCAGCCTGGATCGCCGCCGGCCAAACGCCCGGTCTGCTCGACCGCGACGCCCAGCAGCTTCTCAATCGCCAGCCGATCGGCCTCGCAGACGCAGTCGTTGGTCGTCGCCGCGCCGATGTACGGGCAGGCGTAGTTGACCAGGTGGATGCCGTCCGCCCCCCGCTTCCAGTCGTCGAGAATGCCTTCCGGCCGCAGCGCGTCGACCACATCGCCGACGCGCTCTTCGATGCTGCCGCCATGCACCTCGGCGCGGTGCGCATCGGCCACTTGGGTGGCGAGCGCGTCGGAGAGGGCCTGGGGCGGAATGCGCAGGCGGATCAGCTCGGCGAGCAGGCGCTCGCTGAGCTGCGCCGTGCGGTCCCGCACCGCCCGCACGCCCTCATCGGTCGCGCGGTAGAGATAGGAAGGGCGGCCCGGCCCGCGCCGCAGCGCCTCGATCACGAGCAGGCCCTCGGCCTCGAGGCGCTCCAGGTGGCGGCGCACCGTCGCATCCGAGATGCCCACCCTCCCGCTCAGCGCCGCCACGGTGGCGCCGCCCATGTCGACGACATGCTGAAGCAGGATGGAACGGGTGTCGCGCGGCCTCACAGTCTCTCCCTCTCCGCCTCTCCCTGCCTAGCCGAGTTTACCACCTTCGATTGCACTCTATTGCACGAAAACGGCGAAACCGCCCCGCCCGCAAACGCCGCCCGCAACACACAACCCTCCCGCCGCTCCATCTGGGCGCCATCGGGGCAATGCCGCCGTTCCCATTCCCGCTCCCCCGCTTGCAGGGGAGCGATCAGCGCGGAGACTTCCACACTCCGCTGGCCCACTCACTGCTAGCTAGCCCTGAGGCCCGGCTCCGGAGCGGCGCGGCAGCGCGATCAGCACCGGGTGGTCGGCGTACGGGTGGCGCTGAGCGGCGAACTCCAGGCCGAAGACGGGGCGCAGCACCTGTGGGTCGAGCGCCGCATCGGGGGCATCGCAGCAGACCAACTCGCCGCGGTGCAGCAGCGCTGCGCGGTCGGCGTAGGCTGCGGCCAGATTGAGGTCGTGCAGCACGGCAACGATCGCCGCCCCCTCCGCGGCCAGCTCCTGGAGCAGCCCCAGGACGAGATGCTGATGGCGCGGGTCCAGGTGCGCTGTCGGCTCATCGACGATCAGAATCGGCGTCTCCTGCGCCAGCACCCGCGCCAGCGTGACGCGCGACTGTTCGCCGCCGGAGAGCGTCGGGTAGGCGCGAGGCGCGTAGGCGCGGGTGTCGGTCAGGCCCATCGCGTGTTCGGCGAGCTGCGCGCCGTGCTCGCGCTCGCCGCGCTCGCCCTCCCACGGCGCGCGCCCCATCCGCACCACCTCGCGGGCCGTGAAGAGGAAGGGCAGGTGGCTGCTCTGCGGCATCACCGCGCGGCGCCGCGCGAGCTCGCGCGGTGTGTAATCCGCGATCGGGCGCGCGTCCAGATAGAGCGCACCGCTGCTCGGCTCGGCGTCTCCGGCCAGCAGCCGCAGCAGCGTCGTCTTGCCGGCGCCGTTCGGCCCCACCACCGCGACCAGCTCGCCGCCGTAAATGTCGAGACTGACAGCGCGCAGCAGATCCTTGCCGTCGGCCGAGAAACTGACCGCATCGGCGCGCAGCGCGGGGGTCGGCGGCGGATCCATCGCTACCAGCCGGGCTGTTCCAGCCGCCGCCGCGCGCGGTCGATCAGCAGCAGAAAGATCGGCGTCCCGATCACGGCGGTGACAATTCCCACAGGCATCTCCGCAGGCTCGACGATGGTGCGGGCGAACAGGTCGGCGCCGAGCACCAGGATCGCGCCGGCCAGCGCACTGGCCGGCAGCAGGCGGCGGTGATCGGGCCCCACCGCCAGCCGCACGATGTGCGGTGCGGCCAAGCCCACAAACCCCACGATACCGGCCACGGCCACGCCGGCGCTTGTGGCCAGCGCCGCGGCGGCCACGATCACGAACTGCGAGCGCTCGACCCGCACGCCCATGTGCCGCGCCTCCGCATCGCCCAGGCTGAGCAGATTGAGCGACCCGCCGCAGCGCGCGAGCACGACGCTCGCGGCCAGAATCAGCGGCGCACAGACCGCCACCAACCGCCAGACCGAGCCCGAGAGGCTGCCCAGCAGCCAGAAGGTGATATCGCGCAGCGCTGCGTCGTCGGCCAGGAAGACCAGAAAGCTGATCGCCGCGCCCAACGCCGCGTTGATCGCGATCCCGGCCAGCAGCATCGTCGCCATCTGCATGCGGCCGCCGCGCCGCGCGAAGGCGTAAATCAGCAGCGAGACGAGCAGCCCGCCGGCGAACGCTCCCAGCGGCAGCGCGAAGGCGCCCGAAAAGCCCAGCACCAGCACCAGCGCCGCAGCGAAGGCGGCGCCGCTCGAGACGCCGATCAAGCTCGGCTCCGCCAGCGGGTTGCGGAACAACCCCTGCAGCGCCGCGCCCGAAACCCCCAGCCCGGCCCCCACCGCCGCCGCCATCAGCGTGCGCGGCAGCCGAATGATCGAGACGACCGACTCTTCAGCGCTGCTGAAGCCGCCGCGCTCGGCGAGGCCGAGCTTGAAGAGCAGCACATCGATGATCGTGCCCGCCGCGACATCGAACGCGCCGAGCGAGAGGTTGGCGATCAGCAGCGCCAGGACGCCGCCAAGCAGCAGCGCCCAGCCGAGCGGCGCTTTCGCCCGCGCAGCGCCGGGCGGCGCGGAGGCCGCCGCTGCCTGCGCGCGGCGCGCCAAGACCTGGGCCAGGGGGCGCGCAGCGATCGCTGCGCCTCCTCACTGCCTTACGGCTTTGCTGGCTTGCTTTACTGCCTGCTTGCCTGACCGGCTCACTGCCCGCGCAGCTCGAGCAGCCGCGCGGCCAGGTCGCGCAGCGCCTCCGGCAGGCGCGGGCCGAAGCTGAGCAGGTAGAGATCGTCCATTGCGATCACCTGCCCGCTGCGGCCCGCGCGCGTCTGCGCCACACCGGGCACTGCGAGCAGCCCCGCCAGCCCGCCGATCGCATCCAGCCCGCGCTGCATCACCAGAATGACCTCGGGATCGGCCGCCACGACCGCTTCGGGGGTGAGCGGCGCGAAGCCGATCACGCCGGCCAGGCTGCCGGCATCGATGCCGCCGGCAGCCTCGATGATCGCCGCCGCCGCCGAGCCCTCGCCGGCGACCAGCTGCAGCCCGCCGCGCCGCACGTAGAGAAAGAGTACCGAAAGGCGCTGCTCGGCCGGCGGTGCATCTGCAGCCACTTCCGCGTGGACCGCCGCCAGCCGCGCCTCGACATCCTGCGCCAGCGCTTCGGCGCGCTGCTCCAGCCCCAGCGCCGCGCCGACCGCGCGAATTTTCAGGGCCGGCGCCGCGAAGTCGGAGGGGCTGTCGATGATCACGACGGGCACACCCGCGCTGCGGACCTGCTCCAGCACATCGGGCGGCCCGGCCGACTGATTGCCGATCACGATCGTCGGCTCGAGCGCCAGCACGCCCTCGGCGGAGAGCGCCTGGCTGAAGCCCAGGTTGGGCAGCGACTCCGCCTCCGGCGGATAAATCGAGCTTGCATCGCGGCCCACGATCAGATGCCCGCCGCCGAGCGCGTAGATGATCTCCGTCAGATCGCCGAACAGCGAGACGATTCGCGTCCCCGCCGCCAACGCGGCGGGCTCTACAGCGGTCTGTTGCGCCTGGCCCTGCTGCGCCTGCGCAGCGGGCGCAGCGGCTTGCTGCTGCGGCGCCGGCTCCTCCGCCGGGGCGGCGGGCTGCGCTGCCGATTGTTCGGCCGGCTCGGCCGGCTCAGACGTCTGAGCCGGCTCAGATTGCTCAGCCGCGCTGCTCGGCTCGGGCTGCGGGGCGGGCGCGTCCCGCCCAGCGGCCTGACCAGCCTGCTGAGCTTGCTGCTGCTGGGCCGCTTGCGCAGCGGGCGGCGGTTCAGCCGCCGAGCAGGCGGCGAGGCCGACGAGCAGCAGCGCGGCAGCCGCCGCCGCCAGCAGACGCGGCCCGATGCCGTCAATCATCTCGGGGCGCTCCTAGTTTCGTGAATACACGGGCGCGGCTCGACGCTCACACCTCGACCTGCATCCCGTCATACGCGGCTGCGACCGTACCGGCAAACTCCGCGCGCGCCGCCGCGCAGAACGCCTCGCGGTCGCTGTCGAACCAGAAGTGGGTCAGGATCAGCCGCTTCACGCCCGCCGCCCTGGCCAACGCCGCCGCCTGCACGGCGGTCAGATGTCCGCGGATCGGGCCCGCTTCCGGCTCATCCAGCGTCGCCTCGCTGAGCAGCAGATCGGCTCCGGCGGCCAGCGCAGCGACGGCCTCGCTGGGCGCTGTGTCGCCCGTGTAGACGAGCGAGCGCGGGCCGTCGATCCGCACCGCGTAGCAGGGGATGTAGTGCACCCCCTCAGCGAACGCCGCCCTGAGCCCCCCGCCCAACTCGAGCGGCGCAGTGGGGCTGTACTCATCGATCAGGAACGTGTTGGAGAGGAAATCGGGCGGGAAGCACACCGCCGAGAGCACCGCAGCGAAATCCGCAATCCCGCCCGGCGGGAGGTGCAGCCGCACGCGCGGCGCGGGCAGCCCGGCCATCTCGCGCGTGAGCCGAAAGCGCAGCGGCAGCACATCGATGAAGTGGTCGGCGTGCATGTGCGAGATGATGATGTGGTCGATCGCGGCGTCCGGCTGCCGCTCGAGCAGCGCCGCGGCGACGCCGTGGCCGCAGTCGAGCAGGATCCGCTGGCCGCCCGCTTCGACCAGGTAGCCGGAGCAGGCGCCGCCGGCGGGCGGGCACGCAGCGCCCGAGCCGAGCACGGTCAGACGCATACGACTCCCATCGGCGCGCCGCAGAACATTGCCGGACGCCGCCGCGTCTGTTGATGATGCTAAAGCTTAGGAATGCCCAAACGATCCAATCAATCGGAGCGCGCCGCGCTCGATGCAGGAGATTGCAAACGCTGCGCGTGGGCGCGCCTGGTTGCCAATCGGCGCGGCAGCAGCTTCCTGCTCTGCGGCCGCCACCGGATCGACCCGCGCTTCCCCAAGTACCCTCCGCTGCCGGTGCGCAGCTGCACGGGGTTCGCAGCGGAAGCGGAGCGCGGATGACGCCGACAACGCCGGCCTGGCTGCGCGGCCTTTCCGAACTGTCCTGGCGCCTGCTCGTCGTGGCCGGCTTCGTGATCCTGCTGGGCTTGGCGGCCGCGCGGCTGCGCCTGATCTTCTTGCCCGTGCTAGCCGCGATCATCCTCGCTACGGCGCTGCTGCCGGCCAAGCGTTGGCTGCGCCAGCGCGGCCTCTCCAACGCGCTTGCCGCTGTGCTGGTGGTCGGCGCCGCCGCGCTGCTGATCGGCGGCATCGCGGCCGGCGCCGCGGCGGCGATCGTCGAGGACTTCCGCGAGCTCAACTTCGATATCGAGGCCGGCATCGAACGGCTCGGCGAGGGAGTGGCCGACGTGCTCGGCGTACCCGATGAAACGGTCGATCAGGCGATTGAGGATGTGATCGAGGCCGCGCGCGGCAACGCCGGCACGCTGGCCGGCGGCCTCTTCGGCGGCGTCCTGGCGCTCGCAGAGATCATCGCCGGCGGCGTCCTCATGGTCGTGCTGCTGTTCATGATCGTCAAAGATGCCGAGCGGATGCAGCGGGCCGTCGCGGGGCGGATGGGGCGCGGCGCGCGGCGCGACTTTCTGGCCATCAGCAGCGCCGTCTGGACCGCGCTGGGCGGCTATTTCCGCGGCGTCGCGGCCGTTGCCTTCGTCGACGCGGTGCTGATCGGGATCGGCCTGGCGATCATCGGCGTACCCTTCGTGCTGCCGCTGGCGGTGGTCACCTTCTTCGGCGCATTCATCCCAATCGTCGGCGCGATTCTCGCCGGCGTGGCGGCGATCCTCGTCGCGCTCGCCGCTGAAGGCGTCGGCGCGGCGATCGGCGTGACGGTGCTGGTCGTCGCCGTGCAGCAGCTCGAGGGCAACCTGCTCGCGCCGCTGATCGTCGGCCGCGCCGTCTCGCTGCATCCGGCCGTTATCCTGATCGCCGTTGCGAGCGGCGCCGCCCTCTGGGGCATTCTCGGCGCGTTTGTGGCCGTGCCGATCACGGCCGCCACGGTGACAGTGATCGATTACTACACGGCCAAGCAACCGCCCAGGCGGCGCACCGCCGCGGACGGCGGCGGCGGCCCGCCGGCGCCCGGTTAGTCCCAGCTGGGCTTCGCGGGCGCCGCCGAGCCGGTTGCCAAGGCGCGGTCGTGCGGGGCGTTGGCGCGCGCCCCGCGGAAGTCGCGGAACGGCCCGTCGCGCCACTCCAGCGCGGCCTTCAGCCCGTCGCGGGCGACGCGCTGCCCCCACTCGCCGGCCTCTGGGCGGTGCTTGCTCATCGCTTCCACATCGGTGCCCGAAATCATCGCCGTCTTGTAGCCCTGAATCTCGTAGGCGCGGTTCACGGCGCGCTTCGAGTACATCAGCAGATGGTTGTCGATGTGGCCCATGCGCGCGGCGAACTCCTGCGTGAACTCGTCCAGATCGCCGGCCGGCAGGCAGTAGTTGGCCCAGCCCCAGCGGTACATATCGGCGCCCGAGTGGGGGTCGCCGAGATAGGCGAACTCGCGCGCCTTGGCCTGAGGCAGATGCCAGGGCGCCCACATCGCGTCCATCGTGCCCATCGCGCGCACCGGCGGATAGCCGACCTGGCAGTCCTCGGCGATGATTCGCAGGTCGCAGGCTGAGGCCAGCTCGGTCGCGCCGGCCAGACAGTAGCCGTGCACCTGCGCGATCACCGGCTTAGCCAGCTCCCAGATGATGAAGTTGCCCATCACCGCGTGGCGCGACCAGTCGTAGTGCGCCGGATGCGTTGTGCCCGTATCGGGCAGCCGCGTCCACTCGTTGACGAAGCCGCTCTCCGAGGGCGAGGGCTGCAGGTCGTAGCCGGCCGAGAAGGCGCGGCCGGCGCCCTTGACGACCACCACCCCGATCGCCGCGTCGGCCTCGGCCCGCTTCAGCGCGTGGAACAGCTCGCCGCGCAGCTCGTTCGAGAGCGCGTTCAGCTTCTCGGGCCGGTTCAGCGTGATTGTGGCGACGCGGTTGTCGGTCTCATAGAGGACGAATTCGTAGGACATAGGACTCTCCTTCAGCGGACGCGCGGGCCGCGTCCGCTACGCCGTGCAGCATAACCGCCGCCTCGGCGGCAGGTCCTGCGTGCACTCTGCAGACTCCCGCTGCAGGCGCCCGGCAGGCGCGGCGCCAACTCTCAGTGCAGCCTCGGCAGTACTGCCGAGCGACACTAAACAAGCGTTTGATTGTAACTCTTTTTCCACTGCGGCGGCCGGTGATACAGGCAATACAAATCTGGTTCCGCTGCAGCGCGCGGAGCGCGCCCGCAGCACAACAGGGCGCAGCCGGCCCGCGGCGCGCATTCCGCTCCCGCCGGCGTCGGTTAGGCTGCGGCCTATGAGCGGCCTCAACAGCGGCACCGTCCGCTTCGACATCTCCGACCGTATCGCCACTGTCACGATCAACCGCCCCGAGGCGATGAACGCGCTCGACCCCGAAACGATCGCGGCGCTGGCTGAGGCCTGGGCCGAGATCCGCGACAATCCCGAGATCTGGACGGCGATCGTGACCGGCGCCGGCGGCCGCGCCTTCTGCGCCGGCGCGGATCTCAAGAAGACGATCCCGCGCCGCGCCGACGAAGGCGCCTGGCAGCTGTTCCAACCCAGCCCGCGCAGCGCGATCGACGACGGCGTGCAAATCTGGAAGCCGATCATCGCCGCTGTCAACGGCTACTGCCTGGCGGCGGGGCTGACGCTGCTGAGCGCCTGCGACATTCGGATCGCCTCCGAGCGGGCCGAGTTCGGCTTGCCCGAAGTGCGCTGGGGCATCCTGCCCACACTCGGCGCGACCCAGCGCCTGACCCGCCAGCTGCCCTGGGCCGTGGCGATGGAGTTGCTCCTGCTCGGCGAGCGGATCAGCGCGCAGCGCGCCTACGAGTGCGGCCTGATCAACCGCGTCGTCCCCCACGAGCGGGTGCTCGATGAGGCGCGCGCCGTCGCGCAGCGGCTCACCGCCGGCCCGCCGCTGACCCAGCGCGCGATCAAAGAAGCCGCCGTGCGCGGGCTCTCGCTGCCGCTCGATGAGGGCATCCGCCTCGAAGCACTGCTCTCGCAGCACGTCCGCCGCACTGAGGACTTCACTGAAGGCCCCAAAGCCTTCGCCGAGAAACGCAGCCCCGTATACCGCGGCCGCTAAGCAGTACATACTGAGCAGTACATGAGGACTGAGGAGCGATGCGATGAGACTGCAGTTCGGCGCGCAGATCCCGGGCAATCAGACCGAGTGGCCGCTGATGCGCGATGTCGCGCAGACGATGGATGCGACGCGCTGGAGCAGCGCCTGGACCTACGACCATTTCGTGCCGCCGCTGGCCTTTATGGATGAAACCGGCGATTCGCTGGAGGGCTGGATGACGCTGGCCGCGATCGGCGAAGCGACCGAGACGCTGATGCTGGGCACGCTGGTCAGCGGCGTCACCTACCGCAATCCCGGGCTCGTCGCGAAGATGACCGCGACGCTCGACCACAACACGCGCGGGCGCGCGATCCTGGGCATCGGCGCAGCCTGGCACGAGCGCGAGCACGCCGCCTACGGCTGGGACTTCCCCCCGCTCAAGGAGCGCTCCGACCGGCTCGAAGAGGCGGTGCAGCTGATCCGCGCACTGTTTCACGCTGAGGGGCCGGTCGACTTTCAGGGGCGGTACTACTCGCTCGATCAGGCGCCCTTCGCGCCGCGCGTGCACCCCGACCGCGCGGGCGGCTTCATCCCGATCATGCTCGGCGGCAACGGCGAGCGGCGCACCCTGCGGACGCTCGCCCGCCACGGCGATATCTGCAACGTGCGCGGCACGCCCGAGGAGGTCGCGCGGCTGATCGGCGTGATTCAGCGCCACTGCGAGGACGCTGGCCGCGATCCGGCCGAGATCACGCTGACCACCGTGATGCGCCCCGCGCTCGTGGTCGAGCAGCCCAAGATCGAGCGCCTGCGCGAGATCCACGGCGCCGGCCTGGATGAGGCAGAGCAAGCGCGCCTGCCGATCGGCCCGCCCGACCACCTGATCAAGACGTTTGAGGCTTACGAGGCGGTCGGCATCAGCGGCTTCGTCTTCGAATCGATCCCCAACAACCCGCGCCTCTACGAACAGTTCGACAGCGAGGTGCTGGCGGCCTTCGACTGATTAACCGATTTTTGATTGATGTTTGACTGATAATGGATCGGGCCGCCGCCGCTTATGTCGGCCCGTACGGACTATCGTAAAGGCGCGCGCAGAGCGATCGCGCGGATTTCCGTGCAGTCCGTGAAGTAAGGAGACGAGTTGATGCCAGAAACGATTCGAAGCGCAGCGCGGCGGCTGGGCCTGCGCACCCTCGCCCTTGCCGCTCTGCTAGCGCTGGCCGCCGGCATGATCGCCGCCTGCGGCGGCGACGATGAACAACAGAGCAGCGCTGAACAGCAGGCCGCAGAGCAGCAGCAGCCCAGCCCCGCGCAGCAGCAGGCCGCCCAACCCAGCCCGGCGGAGCAGCAGGCGGCGCCGGCGCAGACCGCTGAACCGCTGAAAATCGGCTTCCTCGCCGACTACTCCGGCCCCCTCGCCGAGTTCGGCCCCGCGATCGAGACCGGCGTGCGGCTGGCGCTCAAACATCTCAACGACGCCGGCGGCGTCCTCGGCCAACCTGTCGTGCTGGTCACCGGCGATACCGGGCTCGACGCGACCCGCGCCGTCGAGGAAGCGCGCCGCCTGATTGAAGTCGAAGAGGTGCACGCGATCGTCGGGCCGCTGGCCAGCGGGATCACCCTGGCGGTGGCCGAATCGGTCAGCGGGCCGGCCGGCATCCCCACCATCTCGCCCTCCGCGACATCGCCCCAGCTGACCCTCGCCGACGACAACGACTACCTCTTCCGCAGCACCGTCTCCGACGCCGCCCAAGGGCCGGCGCTGGCTCAGCTGGCCGCCGCCGAGGGCTACGCCAACGTCAGCGTGATCTACATCGATAACGCCTACGGGCAGGGGCTGGCCGAATCGTTCCTGGGCGCCTGGGGCGGCGACAGCGTCAACATTGCCATCGCTGAGGGCGCCGCCTCCTATCTGTCCGAGCTGCAGAGCTTGGCCGCCGCCGGGGGTGAGGTCCTGATCGCCATCGCCTACCCCACCGAAGCCCAGATCTTCCTCCGCGAAGCGCTCGAAAATGAGATCTTCTCCCGCTTCCTTTTCGTCGACGGCACCAAAAGCCAGGAGCTGATCGACGCGATCGGCGCGGAGTACCTGAACGGGATGAAGGGCACCGCTCCTGCGAGCGGCCCAGAGAGCGAATCGCTGCGCAGCTTCAACGCCGCCTATGAGGCGGAGTACGGCGAGCTCTCGCCGCTGCCGTTCATCCGCGAAGCCTACGACGCGGTCATCGCGGTCGGCCTGGCCGCGGCCAGCGCCGGCTCGACCGACGGCGAAGCCCTGCGCGACCACCTACGCGCCGTGGCCGCGCCCGACGGTCAGATCGCCGCCGCCGGCGCCGAGGGCGTCGCCGCAGCGCTCGCAGCGCTCGCAGCCGGGCAGGCGATTAACTACGAAGGCGCCGGCACGACGCTCGACTGGGACGCTGTCGGTGATGTCACAACGGGCTACATCGGCGTCTGGCAGTACGACGAGGGCGAGATCAGCGAGCTGAGCGTGGAGGCCTTCGACCTCGCCGGCGGCGCGGCCGTGGCCATGCCCGCGCCGCGCGAGCAGTCCAGCAGCGAGCCGCTCGTGCTCGGCTGGCTGGCCGACTACAGCGGCCCGCTGGCCGAGTTCGGGGTGCTGATGGAGACCGGCGTGCAGCTCGCCGTGGACCACGTCAACGCGGCCGGCGGCATCCTCGGGCGCGAAGTGGTACTCGTCAGCGGCGACACCGGGACCGACCCCACCCGCGCCGTTGCGGAGGCGCGGCGTTTGGTCGAAGTCGAGGGCGCTGTCGCATTGACCGGCCCTGTAGCCAGCACCACGACGCTGCCGGTCGGCGAGTCGGTCAGCGGCCCGCTCCGCATCCCAACCGTGACGCCCGCCGCCACCTCGCCCCAGATCAGCCTGGCCGACGACGACGGCTACCTCTTCCGTGCAACGATCTCAGACGCCGCGCAGGGCCCAGTGCTCGCCCAGCTCGCGGTCGACGAGGGTTATACCCGGCTCGGCGTGATCTACCGCGACGACCCCTACGGGCAGGGGCTGGCCGAAGCGATTGAGGCCGCCTTCACCGGCGAGGCCAACCTGGTCGCGATTCAGCCCACAATTCAGCCCAGCTACATCGCCGAGCTGCAGCGCGCGGCCGCCGACGGCGCTGAGGCGCTCGTCGTGGTCGCCTTCCCGCAAGAAGCCGAGGTGCTGCTCCGCGAAGCGCTCGAGCAGGGCATCTTCGATCAGTTCCTCTTCGTCGACGGCAGCAAAAGCCAGGAGCTGGTCGACGCGATCGGCGGGCAATATCTCAACGGGATGAAGGGTACGGCGCAGTCGCCCGGCCCCGAAACACCGTCGCTGGCGGCCTGGAACGAGGCCTACATCGACGCCTACGGCGAGCTGCCCGCGCTGCCGTTCGTGCTCGAGTCCTACGACGCGGCGATGACCGTGCTGCTCGCCATCGAGGCCGCCGGCAGCACCGACGGCGAGGCGATCCGCGACGCCCTCAACGAGATCGCCTCGCCCGGCGGCGAGATCGCGATCCCCGGCGTCTCCGGCACCGCCAACGCCCTGGAGGTGCTCCGCAGCGGCGGCGACATCAACTACGAGGGCGCCGCCACCACCGTCGACTGGAACAGCGACGGCGATGTGACCACCGGCTACATCGGCATCTGGCAGTACGCCGAGGGCACCATCGAGGAGCTGGAGCAGGTCCCCTTCAGCCTCGACTAGCTAGCAGCCTCAACTAGCTGGGCTCTGAACAGCCGCTCTGCCCGCGCTATGCGGGGGGAGCGGCTGCCCTCCTCCCTCCCACCCCGCCTCACCCGCTTGCGCGAGATGCCGCTCCGCTCCCCCAAGCGGGGGCGGGGAGATTGGATCAGACCTGCGCAGGAGACGATATGCTCAGCCATCCTCATCCGCCGCTGCTGCGGCCGGGGCGCGGCGCGGCTGGACGTAGCGGCTGACGCGCGCCCGCTCGGCCAGCAGACCCTGCGGACGCCAGAGCAGAAATACGACGATCAGCGCGCCGATGATCAATTGGCGCACCTGGAACACGCGCGAGCCCAGCCAATCCGGGAAATCCTCCTGGAACAGCGGCACGCCGAACCAGAAGAAACCGACCGCCAGCGCGCCGAGCAGCACGCCCTTGTGATTGCCGCTGCCGCCCACGATCAGCATCGTCCAGACGAAGAACGTGCCGATCACGTTGGAGAAGCCGCTTGGCGCGATGCTCTTCAGCTCATGCGCGTAGAGCCCGCCGGCCAGCCCCATCAGCACGCCGCCGAGCACGAACGCCTGAATGCGGAATTTGACCGTGTTCTTGCCCGCCGCGCGGGCCGTGTCCTCACTGTCCCGCAGCGCCCGCAGCACCCGCCCCCAGGGGGAGGCCGAGGCGCGCGAGACGAGCCAGAAGACGAACGCCGCGACCGCCAGCGCGGCAGCGAGCCCCAACCAGCGGTACTCCTCGCCGGGGGCCAGGTGCTCGAGGAAGCGGGGCAGCCCGTTCAGCCCCCGCGCGCGGTTGACCAGCCCATCGACCGAGTTGGCGATGCTGCGCAGAATCGCGGCCACGCCGATCGTGGTGATCGCGAGAAAATCATCGCGCAGGCGCAGCATTGGGATGCTCAACAGCAGCGCCAACACCGCCCCCGCAATCGCCGCCATCAGCCAGCCAAACGCGACCGGCAGCCCCCAGCCGCCGACGTAGCTCTCCAGCAGCTGCGGCGGGTCGAGCGTGAAGATCGCCGAGACGTAGGCCCCGGTCATGAAGAACGCGGCCACGCCGAAGTTGAGAATGCCCGCCCCCCACTGCGTATTCAGCGCCAACGCGAGGATCGCGAAAATCGCCACGGTCGTGAGAAAGCCGGCCGTCCAGTTGACCGCGCCGCTGAACGTGACCAACGGCAGCAGCAGTCCTTCGAGCGCCATCAGCTTTCCCGCCCAAACAGCCCGCGCGGGCGCAGCAGCAGCACTGCTGTCACGACGATGAACGGAATTGCCGGCTTGAAGCCGGTATCGATCCAGTGCGTGGACACCTCCTGCGCGACGCCCACGAAGAGCCCGCCGATCAGCGCGCCGCCGGGGCTGCCGATACCGCCCAGAATTGCCGCCGCGAAGAGCGGCAGCAGCAGCGTGAAGCCGGTATCGAACCGCACCTCGGCCTGGATGCCCAGCATCACCCCGGCCAGCGCGGCCAGCGCGCCGCCCAGCGCCCAGGTGCCGAGCCGCACGCGATCGGTGCGGATCCCGCTAGCCTCGGCCAGCTCCGCGTTGTCCGCCGTCGCCCGCATCGCCTTGCCGAAGCGCGTGCGGTAGAGCAGCAGGTAGACCAGCAAGCCGATCAACAGCGCCATCCCGATGATGAAGATCTGGTCGGGCTTAATTCGGATCCCCTCGACGATCTCGATCGCCTTGTGAATACCCGGTACGTAGCGAAAGTTGGACGATCCCCAAATCAGCTGGATCAACGCGCGCAGCATGATCCCAATGCCCAGCGAAGCGATCGCAAAGACAAAAAAGCTGCCGCCACGCAGCCGCAGCCGCCGATAGACCAGCAGCTCCAACGCCGTCGAGAGGCCGACCACCGCCGCAACCGCCAGCAGCAGGCCGAGCAGCAACCCCCAGCCAAACGAGAGCGGACCGAGCGCGCCGCCCTGCAAGCCGAGATTCGCGCCCTCGGCGGAGACGATGAACAGCGCCGCAAACATCCCCGCCGTCATGCTGTCGCCGTAGGCGAAATCGCCCACCCCGAGGATCCCGTAGACGAGCGTCACACCGACCGCGCCGACCGCGATGATCGACCCGACAATCAGCCCGATCACGACCAGCTGCGCGATGTCGATGGCGGCCTCCGGCCTAGCCGCCGGGCGGTGCGGCGGCGGCCTCGCCGGCCTCGGCGCGGCCCAGGAAGAGACGCCCCACATCGCCGCTTGTGAGCAGCTCCTGCGCGGCGGCGTCGAGCGCCTTCTCGCCGTTGACCATCACCACCCCGCGGTCCGACCAGCCCAGCGCTTCGGTCGCGTTCTGCTCGACGAGCAGCACGCCGACGCCGTCCGCGTGGACGAGCGCGACTCGCTCGAAGATCTCGGCCCGCGCAGCGGGCGAGAGGCTGGCTGTCGGCTCGTCGAGGCAGAGCAGCAGCGGATCGAGCATCAGCGCGCGGGCGATCGCGAGCATCTGGCGCTGGCCGCCCGAGAGCCGGCTGGCCCGCTCGCGCGGACGCTCGCGCAGCGCCGGAAACATCTCCAGCACCGTTTCAATCCGCTCTTCCAGGTCGCCGCGGCGGCGGTAACCGCCCATTTCGAGGTTCTCGCGGATCGAGAGCGAGGCGAAGACATTCTCGCGCTGCGGCACATAGCCCACGCCGGCCGCGACCATGCGCGGCGCATCGAGTGCCGAGACATCCCGCCCCTGCAGTATGCGCCGCCCGCGGGTGTGCGGCAGCGCGCCCATCAGCGCCTTCAGCAGCGTCGATTTGCCCGCGCCGTTGGGACCGATAATCGTGACCACTTCATCTGCGAACAGCGTCAGATCGACATCGTGGATGATGTCCACGCCGCCGAGATAGCCGCCGCTGATCCGCTCGGCGCGCAGCAGCGGCTCGCGTTCGCTCACGGCCCCGCACCCTGCAGATAGGCCACCTCAACCTCCGGATTGGCCAGCACATCGTCGGCCCGGCCCGCATCGAGCACGCGGCCCTGCGCCATCACCACCACCGGGTCGCAGAGCTCGCGCACCAGATCGAGATTGTGCTCGATGATCAGAAATGTGATCCCGAATTGCTCTCTGAAGTTGCGAATGTGCTCGCTGATCCGCACCAACAGCGTGGGGTTGACGCCGGCTGCCGGCTCATCGAGCAGGATCATGCGCGGCTGCGCCATCAGCGCCCGCGCTAGCTCGAGCAGCTTGCGCTGACCGCCCGAGAGCGTGCCCGCGGGTTGATCGGCGTGGCTGTCCAGCTCGACCAGCGCCAGCACCTCGCGGGCATGCTGTTCGAGCGCCGACTCCTCAGCCTGCACCCGCCAGGGGCGCAGCCAATTCTCCCAGAGCCGCTCGCCGCGCTGATGCTCGCCGGTCAGCATCAGGTTCTCCAGCACCGTCATCGTCTCCACTTCCTGCGGAATCTGAAACGTCCGCACCAGCCCGCGGGCGAAGATGCGGTGCGGCGGCAGCGCGGTGATCTCATCCCCGGCAAACCAGACCCGCCCCTCCGAGGGCCGCAGGAAGCCCGCCACGCAGTTGAAACAGGTCGTCTTGCCCGCGCCGTTAGGGCCGATCAGCCCGGCGATCGAGCCCGCTTCGATCGCGAAGCTGGCCCCGTCGACAGCGCGCAGCCCGCCGAAGAACTTGTGCAGCCGTTCCACCTCAAGCAGCGCCGCCATCGAGCCGTCCGCCCCCGCTCAGCCGGGCGGCCAGGCCAACGCGCGGCCGCCCAGCACGTGCAGGTGCAAGTGGGCGACCGTCTGCCCGGCGTCCGCGCCGACGTTCACCACGACCCGCCAGCCGCTCTCCGCGATACCCTCGCGGCGCGCAACCACCTCCGCCGCCTGCAGCAGGTGCCCGAGCAGCGCCGGATCGGCTTCGCCGGCCTCGTTCAGCCCCGTAATCCCCTCGCGCGGGATCACCAGCACGTGCACCGGCGCCTGCGGGTTGAGGTCGCGGAAGGCGATGCACAGCTCATCTTCGTGCACCAGATCGGCGCCGATTTCACCGCGCACGATCGCGCCGAAGACCGTTTCAGAAGACGCTGCGCGGCGTTCGTGTGCACCCGCGTCGGGCATCGCCGTTCCTCCGCTGCGGCCGCGGTCGGCGCTCACACTAGCAGCGCGGCGGCCGCGCCTACGCGCGGCCTGCAAGGGCGCAGCGGTAGGCTTGGAGGATGAGCGCTCCGAGCCGCCCCAACCTCGTCCTCGTGCGCCACGGCCAAAGCACCTGGAACCTGCAGAACCGCTTCACTGGCTGGGCCGATGTCGACCTCACGCCGACCGGCGTCGAGGAGGCGCGCAGCGCCGGCCGAGAGCTGGCCGCGGCCGGCATCGAGTTCGATGCTGCTTGGACTTCGCTGCTCAAGCGCGCGATCCATACGCTCTGGGCGGTGCTCGATGAGCTCGATGCCGCATGGCTGCCCGTCGAGCGGCGCTGGCGGCTCAACGAGCGCCACTACGGCGCGCTGCAAGGCCTCAACAAGGCTGAAACCGCGGCCCTGCACGGCGAGCGGCAGGTACAGATCTGGCGGCGTTCCTACGACACCCCGCCCCCGCTGCTAAGCGGTGCGGATCCATCGCACCCCCGCTTCGACCGCCGCTATGCGGAGGCCGCCGCGCTCAATCTGGCGCCCGCGGGCGAGTCCCTGCGCGACACGCTGGAGCGCGTCCTGCCCTGCTGGGAAGACGAGCTCGCGCCGGCCCTGCGTGGCGGCCGGCGGCTGCTGATCTGCGCCCACGGCAACAGCATCCGCGCGCTGGTCAAGCACCTAGAAGCGATCGGCGACGACGCGATCAGCCAACTCAACATCCCCACCGGCATGCCGCTCGCCTACGAGCTCGATGACCGGCTCAACGTCCGCGCGCGCGGCTACCTAGCAGACGAGGCAGCGGTCGCCGCGGCCTCCGCCCGCGTCGCCGCACAGGGCCGCGCGGACGCCTGACGCCGCATCGGCCCCTCTTCTTCACACGCGTAATTCCTGCGCGGGCGCGCATCCCCCCGCAAGCCGAGGAGTATGGGGGTAACTGAACGCGAAGGGGCCCTAGCTGGTCGTGTGGGCGGAGCCGATCCACTCCGCCATGTTCTCGCCCTCGAACTTCACATAGGAGATCCTGCTCCGCTTGCCCCGCAGCGCCAGGGGTCCCGTCCGTTTGGATCCCGGAGAGCAGAGCAGGCTGTGATCGGCGGCGATGTCGAAGTCGGCGCAGGCCGCCACCGGGCGAATCCGTACGCCAACCGCGTTCTTACCCTCGCCCAGAGCACTGCCAAGAGCGCCGTCGGGGCGCCCCGCCCAGAGGACGCCCGCTGCAGCGGCTGGCGCTCGAACCCGGCGCAGCGCTGAAGCCGCCCAAGCTGCAGCCCGACCAAAGCCGCGGCGGGCAGACGGCCCGCGCACCCGCCAAAGACCTCCTTCCAAGAAAACTCGAAAACAGTGTATCAAGACAGAATGGGCAAGTCGGCAAGAGAACGAGAGGAGAGGCTGCGTGTCTTCGGGCTGGTCCAGATTTAGCTCAGGCGCCATCCTCCCCTCCCTACATGAGTAGGGGGAGAGGAGAATTGAGGAGCATCTCCGCGGTTAGTGGGGCGGGGGCGGGAAAGGGTCTCAGCTGAATCTGAACCAGCCCCAGCTCCCTAGGCCAACACCGCTTCCCGATACTGCCGCACGGCGTCGATGTGCTGATCGACGTTTTCGAGCCCGGCGGCCATGCTGGCCACTGAAATCGCGGTTGCGCCGATCTGCTCCCAGCGCTCGAGGTGCGAGCGCCACAGCTCGGGATTGCCGCCGCGGAACTGCGCCTGCGGCTCAATGCCGAAGCTGTCCAGATCGCGCCCGGCCCCGCGCAGGTAGCCGCGCAGCCGCTCCATCTGCTCGGCGGCCGCGGCGGTCGGCGGCGTGACCGGAAACCAGCCGTCGCCGATTCGCGCGCAGCGGCGCAGCTGCGGCTCCGCGTGGCCGCCGAACCAGACCTCGATCGGAGCGCTCGGGCGCGGCTCGATGCCGGCCGCAGTGACCGTGTGAAACTCGCCTTCGTAGTTCACCACCGGCTCGCTCCAGAGCCGCCGCAGCAGCTCGACCTGCTCCTCCTGGCGGCGGCCGCGGTTGCGGAAGTTCTCGCCCAGCGCCTCGTATTCGACATGGTTCCAGCCGCTGCCGATGCCCAGCCGGAAGCGGTTGCCGGAGAGCACCGCCAGCTGCGCGGCCTGCTTGGCGACAAGCGCCGTCTGGCGCTGCGGCAGGACCAGCACCGCCGTCGCCAGCTCCAGCGTGGACGTGGCCGCCGCGATGTAGCCCAGCGTCACGAAGACTTCGTGAAACGGATCGTCTTTCGTGTAGGGCCCGCTGAGATCGCGGTGCACGCTGGTGTCCGCGCCCAGCACGTGGTCGTAGATCAGCAGATGGTGGAAGCCCATCGCTTCCACGGCCTGCGCGAAATCGCGGATCGCCCCCGGATCGCTGCCAATTTCGTTTGTCGGCAGCACCGCGCCCAGCGTTAGCTGCGTGGCCATCGTCAGCCTCTCCTTCACCTGCCGCCTGTCTGCGGCTGTCTGCGCCTGCTGGCGGCAGGCTAGCCGCCGCGGCAGCGCAATAGGCGGTTTGACGCTAGTCTGCCCGCATGTGGAGCGTACGCCTGCGGCCGCGCGTGGGAGCCGTATTGCTGGCCGCCCTGCTCGCTGCCGGCGCGTTGGGCGCCTGCACCGACCCGATCGAGGAAGCGCCGCCGCGCGCCGCCGAACCGCTCAAGATCGGCCTGTTGGTCGACTTCTCGGGCGGCCTCGCGATCTTCACCGACGAGATGCAGCGCGGCTTCAACCTCGCCGTCGACCACGTCAACGCCGCCGGGGGCGTGCTGGGGCGGCCGCTGCGGGTGCTGATCATCGACAGTCGGCTCGACCCCGACCACGCGCTGAGCGAGGCGCAGCGGATGGTCGAGAGCGCGGGCGTGCACGCCATCGTGGGGCCGCTCTCCAGCCTGCTGACGCTGCCGATCGCCGAGCAGGTCAGCGGCCCGGCCGGCGTGCCTCAGATCACGATGGGCACCTCGCCCGCACTGAGCAGCGCCGACGACAACGATTTCCTCTTCCGCGCCACCCTCTCCGACACCACCCTGGCGCCGGTGCTGGCGCGCCAAACGGCGGCGCTCGGCTTCGAACGGATTGCCGTGATCCACCGCGCCGACACCTGGGGCATCGCCCTGGCCACCGCCTTCGAGCGCGAATGGCGCGGCAGCGCGGAGTGGATCGCGGTCGACGTGAACGACCGCGACTTCAGCGCCGCGCTGGATCTCGCCGCCGAGGCCGGCGCGCAGGCGTTGGTCCTGCTGCTCTTCGCTCAGCAGACCGAAGAGCTGGTGCGCCAGGCGCTCGACTCGGGCCGCTTCGACCAGTTCGTGCTCGGCCCCGGCGGCCGCAGCCGCGCCTTCATCGAGGCGATCGGCGTCGATCGCGTCGCCGGCCAGTACGGCGTCGGCGCCGGCGGCGCCGGCGACACAGCCGCGCTGCGCGCTTGGGAGCGGTCCTTCACCGAGGCCTACGGGCGCGCCCCGCTCAACGCCTACGTGCGCGAGACCTACGACGCTGTGATCGCCCTCGCGCTCGCCGCCCAGGCGGCAGGCAGCATCGAGGGCGCGGCAATCCGCGACCAGCTGCGCAGCATCGCCAGCGCGCCCGGCACGGCCGTGCTGCCCGGCCCGGACGGCGTCGCCGAGGGTCTGCGGCTGGCCGCCGCCGGCCAGTCGATCAACTATGAGGGCGCCTCAACCGCGCTCGATTGGGATGAACACGGCGACCCGCGCAGCGGCCACGTAGTCGTCTGGCAGATCACCGCCGACGGCTCGATCGCCGAGGTCGAGTCGATCCCTTACCCCTAGCAGCGGCGCCGGCCTGCCGGCAAGGCGCCGGGGCGCCAACGAGACAGGCCGGCCGGGCAGCAGCAGGAGAGTGAAAGGAAGCTGTGCGCGTGCGCAATCCCCGCGAGTTCCTGCGCCCGCTGGTGGTCGGCGCGCCCGCACCGCCGGCCGAGATCCCGGCCTACCCGGCGCGCATGATTCACTTCTTCGACCCCAGCAGCGAGCGAATCAAAGCGCGCCTGCCGCAGCTCGCGCCGCAGGTCGACATCCTGCTCGGCAATCTGGAAGATGCGATCCCGCCCCAGGCCAAAACGGCCGCGCGGCGCGGGTTGATCGAAGTCGGCCAGTCGCTCGACCTCGGCGCGGCCAAACTCTGGACCCGCGTCAACGCCGTCGACTCGCCCTGGTTCCTCGACGACATGCTGGAGCTGACTGAGCAGATCGGCGCCGTGCTCGACACGGTGATGCTGCCCAAAGTCAACGGGCCGGAGGAGATCCGCTTCCTCGACCTGCTGCTCGCCCAGCTCGAGGCACGCAACGGACTGCAGCGGCCGATCCTGATCCACGCGATCCTGGAGACGGCGCAGGGCGTCTCAAATGTAGAGGCGATTGCGGGCTCCAGCCCGCGCCTGCAAGGGATGAGCCTCGGCCCCTCCGACCTGGCCGCATCGCGGCGGATGAAGACGACGCGCGTCGGCGGGCCGCACCCCGGCTACGTGGTGCGCACCGACGGTGACGGCGGCGGCGCGCGCGCGCCCTCGCTGCAGGACCCCTGGCACTACACGCTGGCGCGAATGGTCGACGCCTGCGCGGCCAACGAGATCTACCCCTTCTACGGCCCGTTCGGCGATTTCGGCGATCCCGTCGGCTGTGAGGATCAGTTCCGCGCCGCCTTCATCCTCGGCTGCGTGGGCGCCTGGACGCTGCATCCGAACCAGATTCCGATCGCCCGCGGCGTGTTCCGCCCGCAGCCGCAGGACGTGCAGTTCGCGCGCCGCGTCGTAGCGGCGATGGAGGAAGCCGGCAGCGGCGGCGGGGTCGCGGTGGTGGACGGAAAGATGCAGGACGACGCGACCTACAAACAGTGCCGCGTGCTGCTGGATCTGGCCGAGATGCTGGCGGCGAAAGATCCGGAGTTGGCCGCGCTGTACGAAGAGGCGTAGAGCGGCGCGGTCTGTAACGCAGCAGCGCGCCTCACACCGCCCGCCCTCGCGAGGCCGCCTCTTCCTCGGCGGCGCCGGAGAACCAGCGGATCGCTTCGGATGAGAAGCGGGCGATCAGGTATTTGCCCGCGAACGCCGCCAAGCTGGCGGTAATGACGATCGTCCATTCATCGGCCGACATCGGGCGGAACTCGAAGAACGCGCGCAACGCGGGCGTATAAAGCGTCAGAATGAAAATACCGAGCAGCGCAATACCGAAGAAAGTGACGAGCGCGGGCCGCATCAGCTTTTCCCGCGAGGCGCCCTCAAAGCCAATCACCTCCACCATATAACCCAATCCCACAATACCGATCGTGGACGACACGAGCGTGCGCGAATCCTCGATCGGGCGGTTCAGGAAGCCCTCGGTGAGCAGGTGCACGGAGACGCCGGAGACGGCCAGCGCCAGCGCCGCCGGCAGCGCGAAGCGCAGCGTGCCGGCGATGAAGTCGCGCCCCGCCGTCGGCGGCGGCGTCGTCAGCGTGATGAAAACCGCCGGGATGCCCAGCGTGAACAGCGCCGTGAGCGAACCGTGGCGCGGCAGGAAGGGGAAATCGAGCCCCATCATGTTGGCCATGAAGATGATCAGAAAGGCGTAGACGCTCTTCGTCACAAACAGCTTCGAGAGCTGCGAGCAGTTGCCCAGCACGTTCTGGGCGATCCGGGTGCCGCGCACCAGCGCCTCGAAGGAGTCGTTGCGCAGCACGATCCCCGCAACCCCGCGGGCCGTGTTGGTGCCCGATTCCATCGCCACGCCGACATCCGCCTCACGCAGCGCGCGCACATCGTTCTGGCCGTCGCCGACCATCGCCACGTAGCGCCCCTGCCGCTTGAGCGCGGCGACGATCAGCTCCTTCTGCTGCGGCGCGATCCGCCCGAAGACGCTGTTCGCCAGCACCGCCGCCTCGAGCTCCTGCTCGGACATGCGCTGCAGCTGCGGGCCGGAGATGATCCCGCCGCGCAGCGTGATGCCCAGCTGCTGGACCAGCGCGGCCACGGTCGCCGGATTGTCGCCGCTGATGATCTTCGGCTCGATGCCCAGCTCGTCCATCAGGCGGAAGGCGCGGCCGATCTCGGGGCGCAGCTCATCGGCGATCGTGACCAGCGCCACGGCGCGCATCGGCGGCAGCTCATCGCGCTGGAGGTCGGGCAGGAAGGGCGCTTCGGCCAGCGCGACTCCGCGCAGGCCGCGTTGGCTGGCCCGCTCGTACTCAGCGCTCAGCTCGGCGCCGTCGGCGCAGGCGCGCAGGATCCGCTCGGGCGCGCCGAGCACGAACACGCGCTGCTCGCCCTGCAGCGCCAGCCGCGCAGCGCTCCAGCGCCGCTCCGAATTGAACGGCACGCTGTCCAGCGCGGCAGCGCCGTTGGAAAAGCGCCCGGCCGCATCGGCCAGCGCGCGCCCGGTGCGGTTGTTCTCGACCATCTCGAGCGCGAACGCGCCCAGCCAGCCGCGCAGGCTGCGCCCGCCCGCGCCCCAGCGCACGTCGTCCACGACCAGCCGATTGGCGGTGATCGTGCCGGTTTTATCGAGGCAGATCGTGTCGACGTAGTTCAGCGCTTCGACCGCCGTGTTGTCCTGCACGAAGGCGCCAATCCGCGCCACGCGCAGCGCGCCGACGGCCACCGCAACGGTGATGCCCAGCAGCAGCCCCTCCGGCACGACCGAAGTGGCCGTGGCGATCACGGATTTGATCGCGTCGCCGATATCGCGGTTATCGACGCTGAAGGAGATCAACAGCAGCACGCTGAGGATGATCGTGGCGACCATCAGCACGCGCAGGATGCGGCGGAAGCGCAGCTGCAGCGGGGTCTCGACCCGCTTCAGCTGCCGTGCATCGGCGGTTTCGCGGATCGCCCGCGCCTCGGAGCCGACCCGCTGCGCCTGGTAGTAGCAAGAGCCGCTGGTGCAGAACGCGCCCGACTCCAGCTGATCGCCCGGCCCGCAGCGCACCGAACGCGTCTCGCCGGTGTTGATCGACTCGTCGATCTCCGCCGAATCCCAGATCACCGGCCCATCCGCCACGACCTGGTCGCCCGAACGCAGCAGCACCAGATCGTCCTGCACCACATCGGCGGCGGGAATCTCGTGCTCGACGCCGCTGCGCACCACCACCGCGGTCGGGGCGGTCAGCGAGACCAGGTCGCGCAGCTTGCGCGTCGCGCGGATCTCCTGCACGGTGCCAACGATCACATTGGCCGCCACGATGATGCCGACAAACCCGGCATCGCGCAGGTGGTCCCCGCCGGGGTCCACGAAGCCGAGCACGATCAGCGCGCCAATCAGCCCGCCCAAGACCATGTTGAAGTAAGTGAAGACGTTCGAGCGGATGATCTCGAGATCGCTGCGGGTGCGCCCGCTGTCGCGGTTGACCAGCCCCGCCGCAGTGCGCTGCTCCGCCTCCGCGGCCGTCAGCCCGGTCAGCTCCGGCGCGGCGGCGGGGGCCTCCGCCGGCGGCGGTGCAGCGCTGCTGGGCGCCGGCGCCGCCGAGGCGCCGCGCGCGCCGCCCACCAGCGGCGGCGGCGCGGGGGCGTCGGCAGCGACCGTATCGACCGCTTGCACCGCCGGCGGCGGTAGACCGGCGAGCGCGAAGGCCTCGGCCCGTTCGGCGGCGGCGTAGGGGTCGGGCAGCCGCTCGGCTGCGGCCGCGGTCATGCCGCCGCGGGCGCGCGGCTGCTCGAGCAGTTCGAGTTGCCGCGCGAGCATCCGCAGCTGCGCTTCAGTCAGCGGCGGCTGCCCTTCTTCGAGCGCCGCCAGATCGAAAATCCGCGGCTCCGCCTCGCCGTCCCCTGCCATGCGATCAGTGTAGGCGCGCGCCCAGCGGGGCTGTGCTATTCGCTCAGCGCCCGCTCCAGGCCGGCCAGCCGCTCAGCCCGCCGTGCGCCGCTGCGCGCGCGCAGCCGCCCGAGCCGCTCAAACGTCAGCACCAGCGCAAAGACCGCGGCCTGCGTGAGCACCACCGTGGCCCCCGAGGAGACATCGACAAACCAGGAAACGTAGACGCCGAGCCAGCCCGTGAGGACGCCGACGATGACGGCGACGGCGAAGAGGCGGGGGAACGAATCGGTCAACAGCCGAGCCGCGACCGGTGGAATCACGAGCGCCGCGGCGATCAGCGTCACCCCGAGCACCTGCAGAGACGCGACGACCGCGGCGGCGAGCGCGAAAGCGAAGACGCCCTCGACCCAGTTGACGGAAATGCCGTAGGCGCGCGCGACCGCGCGATCGAAGGTGATGAACACAAGCTGCTTCCACCAGGCGGCCAGGACGGCGGCGATCAGCAGCACCATGCCGAGGGTGATCCAAAGATCCTGTTCGGAGATGCCGAGGATTTCGCCGAACAGCGCGGCCTCAAAATCGCGCGTGAAGGTGCGGGCGCGGCTAATCACAGCAATGCCGACGGCGAAGGCGGCGGTGGTCACGATCCCGATTGCGGCGTCGCCCCCGATCTGCGGGCGGCGCGAGGCGAAGTTGATCAGGATCACCGAGACCGCACCCCAAATGCTGGCGCCGATAAAGAAGTTGATCCCGCTGACAAATGAAATCACGGCCCCGCCGAAGATGCTGTGCGCGAGTCCATGCCCGATATAGGCGAGGTGCCGCAGCACAACGAACACGCCGATCGCGGCGGTGATCCCGCCGACCAGCGCCGCGCTGAGCATGGCGCGCTGCATGAAGCCGTATTCGAACGGCTCAAGCATCCGCCGCGCCGCGTTCGATCCGCTCGCTCCGTGCGTCGATCCGCTTGTCGATTCGCGTCAACCCGCCCGCCGCGCCGTTCTCGTGCGCGCCCGGGGCTTCTTCGGGCACAGGCAGGACGTAGGTCTCGAGCCCGCGCCGCACGACCAGCATCGGCTGGCCGTAGGAACGTTCGAGCACTTCGGGCTGGAGTACCTGCTCGGCCGCGCCGTCAGCCAGGATCGTGCCCTGCCCGAGGCAGACGAGCCGGGGCAGATGCGAGGCGACGCCGTTGAGATCGTGCGTCGTGAGCACGATCGCCGCGCCCGCGCCGTTGAGCGCGCGCAGCTCGTGCAGAATTTCGTGGCTGGTCTTGATATCCACGCCGCTGGTCGGCTCATCGAGCAGCAGCAGCTGGGGCTCCGAGAGCAGCGCGCGGGCCAGAAAGGCGCGCTGCTGCTGGCCGCCCGAGAGCGCCCGGATCGGGCGGTGGGCGAACTCCTGCATGCCGAGCTGCTGCAGCACTTTGTGGGCGCGGGCGTGCGCAGCGCGGGCCGACCACGGCAGCCAGCGGCGCTCGCGCCAGGCGCCCAGCAGCGCAACCTGCTCAACGGTGATCGGGAAGTTCCAATCAACCGTTTCGACCTGCGGCACATAGCCGATCCGCAGCGGCCGCCCGCCGCGCAGCGTCAGCCTCGAGCTGCGCCCCGCGTAGGCCTCGATATCGCCGAGCAGCGCGCGCAGCAGCGATGTCTTGCCGCAGCCGCTGGGCCCCACCACCCCGATCAGATCACCGCGCTGAACGACCAGGTCGAGGTTGCGCAGCGCGACCTCCCCGTCGTAGCCCACGGCCAGGCCGGACAGCTCGATCAGCGGTTGATGGTCAGTCATCAGTCATATACAGCGCCAGACCATCGCCAAGGCTTAGGGTTCGACCGGCGCGGGCCAGGTATCGCGCACGTCGAAGCCGTCGAGCGCGGCCGCGTCGCCGCCGAGCGCCGTGACCATGCTGCGAACGTTCTCGACCATCATCGCGATCAGCGTGTTGCGGGCGTCCCCGGCGGCGCCGGGCAGGTCGTCGTCGCTGAGCGTCGAGATCTGCACGGCGCCGGCTTCGGCGGCGATCGTCTCGAGCACTTCGGAAGGGAAGACTTCCGAGCCGAAGATGGCCGGCACGCCGGCGGCGCGCACCTGCTGAATCAGCTCCGCGACCTCGCTGGGGCTTGGCTCCGAGAAGTCGGAGGGCTGAATCGCGCCGATCACTTCGAGTCCGTAGCGCGGCGCGAAGTAGGGGAACGAGTCGTGGTAGGTGAGCAGCTTGCGCTGCGCCGGCGGAATCGTCGCGGCCGCCTCGGCGATCGCCCGATCCAGCTGCCAGAGCCGCGCCGTGAACCGCCCGCTGTTGCCGCGGTAGACCGCCTCGCCGTCCGGATCGAGCGCGATCAGCGCATCGCGGACGATCTCCGCATAGGCTGCCGCGAGATGCGGGGCGGTCCAGAGGTGCGGATTGGGGTTGCCTTCTGAGCGCGGGAAGGAGAAGTCGAACACGTACTCCTCAGGGCTGACAGCGCTGTCGCCGAGCAGGACGATCGGCGTACCGCTGCGGCGGTTCGCTTCGGCCAGTTCCAGCGTCGGCAGCTCGAGATTGAGGCCGTTGATGACGATCAGGTCCGCGCGGGCAAGCTCGACCACCGCCGAGGGCGCCGGCTCGAAGGTGTGGCTGTTCGCGCCCTCCGGCACCAGTGTGATCACCTGGACGCGATCGCCGCCGACGTTCTCGATGATGCTGCGCAGCGGCGCAAGGCTGGTCACCACGAGCAGGCGATCATCCTGATCCGCACCGCCGCCGCAGGCGCTGAACACAAACAGTGCAAGCAGCGCCAGGCAGGCGGCAAGACAGGCGGACGGCAGCGCAGCGCAGCGGTTGAGCGGACGGCGGCCGAGCATGGCAGGCTCCTGAGAAGGCAGGTTATGTATGCGGCGCTGCTAATGCAATCAGTTGCAACAGCGCTGCATGACTTCTCTGCTTGCCCGCCGCTTGCAGGGGCAGTGCCGCGCCGTTCCTGCCCACCTCCTTCCGCCTAGGGACGCCGCCGCCCGCTCCCCCGTTTGCGGGAGGGGGAGTGGGGAATTGAGGCGGCCTCTCCTCCACCAGAAGCGGGGGAGGCGGGTAGGACCAGGAATCTCTCTGCCGGCGGGGCTGCCGGCGGGAAAGAGGAACCGCCTGTGCGGCTTAGACCAGACCAGGGCGAATCTCGTTGCGCGGAAAACCGCCGGCGGCCAGCGTGTGCGGCCAGATTTCGAACAGCTTGTCGATCTCGATCCGCGGCTCATCGAAGTGCAGATAGCGCTCGAGCACCGGCTCGCTAAAGAGCGAGATGCGGTGGCCGCTCGCGCCGAAGATCCGCCCGTTTGCAGCGTCGCTCTGGTCGGACGCCAGCCAGACCACGATCGGCGCGACGTTTTTCGGGTCGCGGGCCGTGCCCGCCGCCGCGAGCGACGGCGCGGGAGCGTCGCTGGCGACGCCGCGGCCGCGGTCGGTCATCCGCGTGGATGCGCCCGGCGCGATGCAATTGCTGGTCGCGCCGTAGCGCGAGATCGCGCCCACGTTGCTGCGCATCAGGCCCAGCTTGGCGGCGTGCGCGGCGGAGTAGTTGGGCTGCCCGGCCGAGCCGCGGATGCCGGCGTCGGAGGTGAAATAGATCACGCGGCGGTGCTGCCCCTCGCGGTGGGCGCGCCAGTAGATCGAGGCGAACTTGGTCGGCGCGAAGCAGCCCTTGAGGTGCGCGCGCACCAGGCCGTCCCACTCGTCCTCGGTCATGTTGAAGATCATCCGCTCGCGCAGGATCCCATGCGCGCAGACGAGTACGTCGAGACTGCCGAATGCGTCGAGCGCGGTCTGGGTCATCCGCTCGGCCGTGTCCATATCGGCCACATCGCCGACGAACGGCACCGCCTCGCCGCCGGCGGCGCGGACTTCCTCGGCGACTGCCTCGACCTTCGAGGCGTCCATGCCGTAGCGGCCCTCAACATCGAAGCCCGTATCGGCGACGACCACCTTCGCGCCCTGTTCGCCGAACACGCGGCAGAGGTTCGAGCCGATCCCCCCGGCGCCGCCGGTGATGATGCAAATCCGACCGTCGAGATGCTTGGCTGCCATCGTCGTCCTCCCTCGAATTGCCGAATCGAGCGCGCTGCCGCTACGGCCCCTGCCGCGGCGGCGGGCCGACGCCCTGCACCTCGAGCGTCTGCGGCATCAGCTCGAACAGCGTGTCGATATCCCAATACGGTTCGGTGTGCCAGAGCGTCGATTCCCACTCCGGCTCGCGCCAGATCGTGATCTTGCCGCCGGTCGCGCCGACGACGCGGCCCGAGATGCCGGCGCTCGCATCGGAGGCCAGGAAGGTCACGGCCGGCGTCACGTTGTTCGGATCGCCGCGCGTGCCGGCCGCCGATGCGCTGGGCGGCTCGGCGTCCTGATCGACGTTGAGGCCGCGGTCGGTCATCCGCGTCGCGGCGCCGGGCGAGATGCAGTTGCTGGTCGCGCCGTAGCGCTCGAGCGCCTCGGCGTTGGAGAGCGAGAGGCCGATTTTGCCGGCGTGGGCGGCGGAGTAGTTGGGCTGCCCGGCTTCGCCGCGCACGCCCGCGCCGGAGGTGAAGTAGATGATCCGCCGGTTGCCTTTGGCGCGGTTGGCGCGCCAGTGAATCGCGGCGAACTTGGTCGGCGCGAAGCAGCCTTTCAGGTGAATGCGGACCAGCTCGTCCCACTCATCCTCGGTCATGTTGAAGATCATCCGCTCGCGCAGGATCCCGTGCGCGCAGACGAGAATGTCGAGGTCGCCGTAGGTCTCGATCGCCGCGGCGACGGCGCGCTCGGCGGTCTCCATATCGGCGATATCGCCGGCCAGCGGCGCCGCTTCACCGCCCGCAGCGCTGATCTCGTCGACCACGGCCTGCACCTTCGAGGGGTCCATGCCGGCGCGCCCCTCGACATCGAAGCCAGTGTCGCAGACGATCACCTTTGCGCCCTGCTCGGCGAAGACTTTGCAGATGTGCGAGCCCATCCCGCCGGCGCCGCCGGTGACCAGGGCGACCTTGCCCAAGAGGTGTTGCATCGTCGATTCCCGTCCGCTGCTGTGGCTCCGCTGTGCGCGCAGCGGAGGCTAGGCGCGCGCTTCGCGGCGCGTCAATTGGCTCCTCCGCCGCGGCCGGCCCGCTCAGATCCCCTTCGGGTCGAGTAGGCGCTGGACAACCTCGATCGCCTCGGACTTGTCGTGGCGCAGGTAGAACTGCGCCTTGGCGACCTGGCCGTCGCCGAAGAAGAAGCGCTCGTAGAGTTCCTGGCGCCCGGCGAGCGAAGTGCCGACGACGTCCCAAGCGAGGCGGAACAGCGGGACTTTACCCTCGCCGTCTTCCCCGGCGCCGCGGAAGTAGCGCTCGACGGCGGGGCCGAGCGCTTCGAGCGTCGCTGCGGCCGGCGCGGCCATAAAGTTGCTGCCGCCGATCTGCTTGATGTGGTCGACGATTCGCACATAGAACTCGGGGAAGAGGCGCAAGCCGGCCTGAATCGCGCCCGTGTTGGCATACCAGACGCCGGTGCTCGGGTCGGGCTCGGCCGCTTCAACGGCGGCCACGGCGATCGATTCCATCGTCTGCAGCATCATCAAAATGTCGCCGAGACGGATCTGCACGTTGATGAAGGAGTTGGTCTGGGCAGAATCGGCGATCAGGTGGGCGACGCCGTAGAGAAAGCGCGCTTTGGCCACGTTCTTGACGATCACATGGTGGCCCAGCGCCTCCATGAAATGCATCCTGCCCAACGCGCTGTTGTGAATTTTGACGTCGCGGTAGTCGAAGATGCATTCCCAGGGGATTTCGCAGTCGTCGAAGATCGCGACGGTGTCGATCTCCTCGAAGCGTCCAGAGATCGGGTAGTCGGTCAGCGGGCG
The DNA here is from genome assembly GCA_964347635.1 of uncultured Dehalococcoidia bacterium. Classification (GTDB taxonomy): domain Bacteria; phylum Chloroflexota; class Dehalococcoidia; order Bin125; family Bin125; genus CATQGW01. The sequence continues at coordinate 37,568 of CAYFZI010000006.1, read as the reverse complement.
GTCGGGGTCGAAGGAATCGCGGCAGAGCCAGCGCAGGCCGGGCTGATCGACCGGGCACCAGAATCCGAGCGCGTAATCCTCATCGTTACCGCCCGTGAGCACCGGCAGGCCGAACGAGACGTTGGCATCGGAGAAGGGCGCGAGCGTGCCCAGCACGCGGGCGCCGCGCACGATCACGCCGTCGCCCGTGCGGCGCACGACGCCCGCGTTGAGGTACGGCTCCTGCTCGCCGAGCGGCGTCTTGCGGTCGATCTGCGGCGTCACCAGCGTGTGCGTGAGACAGAGGTCCCCGCGGCGGCAGCGCTCGTACATGGCGGCGGCGTGCCCGCCGAGCGCCGGATCGTTCTGGCCCCAGTGATCGCGCGCCGCGGCGACGGCCATCACAGCGGCGTTCATGTAGTCGGGCGCGCGCCCCAGCTGGCCGCCGCTGTACTCGGCCCAGGCCGCGAAGGCGGCCGCGCGACGGCGCAGATCATCCTTCGAACGCGGCGTCATGAAGGAGAGATGCGAGCGCTCGCCGTCTTCATCGATGTAGGTCACCGTCTCCTGGACGGCCGGGGCGTGCTGGAAGTCGTAGTAGGCGGCGAGCGTCTGGGCGGCGCGCGCGAAGCCCGGCGCGCTGGTCACATCGGCGACGCGCTCGCCGATGTGCCAGATTTCACGTCCGTCGCGCAGGCCGGCGAGATACTGCTCGCCGGTTCTCAGCCCCACGCGCCGCGCCGTCGGCCGCTGCGCTGGCGCTTAGTCACCGCTGAAGGCCGGGGTCGGCTCGTCGACCAGCGCTTCGGCGCCTTCGGTGGGCAGCACCTCGGCGTAGTTCAGCGCACCCTGAATATCGCCCTCCCAGTGCTCGCGGGGCAGCTCGTAGAGCACCTCGATGCCGTGCCCGTCGGGGTCGTTGATGTAGACCGAGTGGGTCATCCCATGGTTGATCCGCAGGTTGAACTTGATCCCCTGCTCCTGCAGGAACTCGACCTGCTTAAGCCACGACTCGCGGTCCGGGTAGTGCACGGCGAGGTGGTTGAGGCCGGCGCGGCGCGGCGCCATCGACCACTCTTCGTCGGCGTCGCCGGCGCCGCCCGGAATCTCGGCCAGCGCCAGATCGTGGTGGCTCTCCGAGAGGCCGTTGTAGAAGCGCATATTCATGCTGCGCCCGCCGCGCGGCTCCAGATGGCCAATCTGGCGGAAGCCCATGATCTCGGTCCAGAACTTGTGCGCGCGCTCGATATCGCGCACGTTGAGGACCAGATGGTTGACGCCCACCGGGGTCATCGCCCGCGCTGTTTCGCTGCTCATATCGGTGCCTTTCCGCTCGCTGCCGCTGATGCAGCCAAGCTCCCCAACAGGATAATCGGCCCCACTTAGCCGCGCAGGGCGGCGCTGGCGCGCAGGGCGGCAACCGCCGCTGCCGCGCCCTCGCCGCCGCCGGCCTCGACCGCTTCGACCAGTTCGCGAAAGCGCGTCACAACGCCCTGCTGCCGCACGCGGCGGAACAGCCCGGCATCGGCCTGGCCGCCGACTTCGCCGTAGCGGATCATCACGCGCCAGCCGAAATCGGAGCCGTAGGCCTCGACGACGGCGGCGAAATCGATCGCCGGGTCGCCGGCGCACACAGCGCCCCAGCCGACCACGCCGATCAGATCGCGCCGCATCGCGTCGAGCAGCAGCTGCTGCTCGCCCAGCGCACCGTGCACGACGGTCGGCTCATAGCTCCACGCAGCCTGATCATCGAGATATGCACGCCACCAGCGGCGGACGCGGGCGTGCTCGGAGAAGCGCAAGAGCGGGCGCAGGCCGGCGCTGCTGCGGCGCGCGAGCGCTTCGACCTGCTCACGCCAGGAGCGCGCCGGCGCGATGCCCCGCGAGCGCGCCCGCGGCAGCGGGAACTGATGCAGCTCATAGAGGAACTGGGCCAGGCCGCGCACGAGCCGCTCAATATTGTCGTCGTTGATCGCAGCGGCGCGCAGCGGGCGGCCGGCGACGGTCTTGGCGCCGTACCAGCCGTGCGGCCAATCGCGCGAGCGCTCGCCCCGCAGCTCGAAGAGCGGGACAGCGGGGCTGAGAAAGCCGCGCAGATGCGGCAGCAGGCGCGCCTGCAGCTCGAGCCGCTCGGCGGCCTGCGGATCGCGCGGAAAATGCAGCCGATACTCGTCCGCAGCGCTCAGCACAAGCTCCGCCGGCGTATCGGCGATCACGCTGAGCTGCGCTGCGGGCGTCTGCGGGAACTGCAGCTGCAACGCAGCCGCGCAGCGCTCGAGCAGCGCTTCGGCGGCGAGATCGGTGGGCATGGGCAGCAGGTTAGCCGCCGTCCGGCAGGCGCGGGCGCTGCTCGCCGAGCCACTGCAGCGGATCGACATCGCGCCCGTGCACGATCAGCTCCCAGTGCAGGTGCGGCCCCGTCGTCAGCCCGGTTACGCCGATGCTGCCCAGCCAATCGCCCTGCGCGACGCGCTGGCCGGGCTCAACGACGATCAGCGAGAGATGCCAGTAGCCGCTGTAGACGCCGGCGCCGTGATCGAGAATCACGCCGCGCCCGTGAATCGCGAGTTCGCCGACCCAGGCGACCACCGCCGGCGCCGGCGCGGCGACCGGATCGCCGTGGTCGGCGGCGATGTCGTGGCCGTGGTGCCAATCGATCGCCGGCGCTCCGTTGTAGGAACGCAGCGCGCCGAAGCGCCCGCTGTCTTCACCGGCTGCGGGCCGCTGCCAGGGGCCGCTCCAGAGCGGCGGGCCGCTGACCGCGGTGTGCTGATGAAAACGGACGTCGATATCGCGCTGCAGCGCCTCGCGATCGATCGGATCCCCTGTGCCCTCGCCGATCGTGATCTCCTCGAGCGGGACGCCTGCGGGGGTGACCAGGACCTCGCCGCTGAGCTCCAGCCGGCGGCGGCCGTCGGCGCCGTACAGCTCCACGACGATCGTCTGCACGCCGGGCGGCGTATCGGGCGGGAAAGGCTGCAGGCCGAACCAGGTATCGCCGAGCAGGATCATCGGGCTGGAGAAGCTGCCGCTGCGCAGCACGGCGCGGCCAACCCGCTCCGCCGCGGCATGGACAGCCGCAACCTCGCCCTGCCGCACCGTATCGGGCGCGATGCGCAGCGTCGGCTCGGCGGGCGGCTCAGGTTCAGGCAGCGGCTCAGGTTCGGGCGGCGGCCCGGGTTCAGACGCAGGCTCGGGCGCCGCGGCAACCTGCGGCTGCGCTTCGGTGGGCTGCGCTGCAGGCGACTGCACGGTGGGCGGTTGGGCCGCGGGATCAGCGGGCGCCGACTGCTCCGCGGCCGCCGCGGGCTCGGGCGGGGGCGGCGGCTCAGAGCGGGCGGGTGCAGCCGCGGCGGCCGGCTGCGGGGACGGCTCCAGCGCTGCTTGCGGCGCTGCGGGCGCGCCGCCGGAGCGCGCCGCAAACGCCGCCGCAGCCGCAACGGCGGCCGCGAGCAGCATCAGCAGCACTAGGCGTGATGCGTTCAAGCCAATCCAACCAACAAGTCGACTCCCGCGCCCGCCGCGCCTCCTCCTTGCACTCTAATCAAACCGCCCGCAACACTCTCCCCTCCCCCGCAAGCAGGAGGGCGATCGGCGTGGGTTTCAGCAGCCCGCGCCGCCCCCGCGCACGCCACGTCAATCCGAACAGACCCTAACCTGGACCTGTGACGTCCAGCGCCGCTCCGCTGCTGGCCCGCATGCGCGCAGGCGATGAAGACGCCTTGCGCAGCCTCTTTCAGTCTCTCGCCCCCTCTGGGTACGCGCTCGCCCAGCGCATCGCCGGCGCGCACGCCGCCGAAGCGATCTTGGAGGAAGTGTTTCTGCTCCTCTGGCGCGAACCGCAGCAGTGGAGCGGGGCGGCGCTGGAGCTGCAGCTGCTGCGCTGTATACGCGATACAGCGGTAGCCGTGTGGCGCCGCAAGATCAGCGCCGCGGCGGCGCTGGCGCAGCGCCGCGCGCCCGCTATCGAGCCGGCCGCGAGCCCCGCTCCAGTCGGCCGCGGCAGCAGCGAGCGCGCCCGCGCGGCGCTCTTCGCGCTCGCCGAGGCGGAGCGCGAGCTGCTCGAGGCGGCCTGGTTCGAGGGTGCGGACATCGACGAATTGGCCCAGCACCGCAACGTGGACGGCGATGCCGCCGCAGCCGCACTGACCGCCGCGCTGACGCAACTCGCCGACGCCGGCCCGATTGAGACGGTAGACGCTGCTGAGCCCGCTGTTGAGCCGGCTGAAGCTGCGAACGGCGATCCTCAGCTGGGGGCGGTCGTGCTCGGCCTTGCCGATCCCGAGCGGCTGGAGGGGGCCGCGGACGGCGCGCTTGCGCGCCGGCTGGCCAGCGCCGCGGTCAGCCTGGCGCTCACGCCAAACTCGGCCGACGCCGCCGCCTACTCGGCCGGGATTGAGCACCGCATCATCGCCCGCGCCCGCACGCTGCGCGCGCCGGCCGCGCGCCGACTGCGCCTGCGCCGGAGCCTGGCGCGCCGGCTGGGGCTGATCGCGCTGCTCGCCGCCGCGTTGGGCGCGGCTGCGGTCTTCGCCTGGTTGGCCTTCGAGCCGCGCGGCCCGATCAGCGGCCAGGCGCTGCCGCTCAGCGAGGACGGCCAGACCGGCGTGCTGCTGCCGCGCTTTGAGCAGCGCCCCTTCGCACTCGTCTTCTGGGGCCTGCCGGCCGCGCAGGACGGCGAAGTCTGGCAGCTCTGGCTGGTCAGCGAACGCGGCGCGGTGAGCCCCGGGCCCAGCTTCACGCCCAACGCCGAGGGCCGCGCGGCCGTTGCGATCAACCCTGCACACTGGGCGGACGCCCTTGAGAGCGGCGATACGCTGATCGGCCTCGCCGTCTCGCTCGATGATCCGGAGCAACGCAGCTCCGAGACGCCCGCCCGCGAATCGATCCGCTACCAGTTCCCGCTCGACTGATTCCCGCTCGCTGACTGAGCGCGCCGCCGCGCGGGGTAGACTGCCGAAGGGCGGCGCCGGCGCCGCAAGCTGCGGAGATGAGGCTCAACAATGGAGTTTGAATTCAACAGCGAACAGGAAGCCTGGCGGGCTCAGATCCGCGCCTGGATCGCCGAAGAGTTCGGCGCCGACTGGAGCGGCGCCGAGTTCGACCTCAGCGAAGAAGGCACCAATGAAGCTTGGGAGTTCGCCAAAGGCGTGCGCCGCACGTTGGCCGAAAAAGGTTGGACCGCCCCCGCCTGGCCGGCCGAGCACGGCGGTATGGGCCTCAGCTTCGTCGAGCAGGCGATCTTCAATGAGGAGCTCGCCTACAACCGTGTGCCCGGGCCGGACCTGATCTCGGTCGGCTATGTCGGGCCCACGCTGCTCGCCTACGGCAGCGATGAGCAGAAACAATCGTTCCTCGACGACATCGTCGCCTCGCGCGTCTCCTGGTGCCAGGGCTACTCCGAGCCCGGCTCCGGCTCCGACCTGGCCTCGCTGCAGACCCGCGCCGTGCGCGACGGCGACGACTATGTGATCAACGGACAGAAGATCTGGACCAGCAACGCGCACCGCGCCGATTGGATGTTCGCGCTCGTCCGCACTGACCCGGACGCGCCCAAGCACCGCGGCATCACCTACCTGCTGATCGACATGCAGACCCCCGGGATCACGGTGCGGCCGCTGATCAACATGCTCGGCGGGCACGGCTTCAACGAGGTCTTCTTCGAGGATGTGCGCGTGCCGGTGCAGAACCGCGTCGGCGAGGAGAACCGCGGCTGGTATGTGGGCATGGCCACGATGGACTTCGAGCGCTCGGCGCTGAGCGGCTCGGCAGCGCTGCGGCGCAACTTCGACGACTTCCTCGGCTGGCTGCGCGAGCGGCCGGGCGCGGTCGAGCCGCGCGAGCAGCGCGGCGTGGCCGATACGGCGATCAACATCGAGGTCTCGCGGGCGCTCTCGCTGCGCGTGCTCTCGATGCAGCAGGGCGGGCTGGCCCCAAACCACGAGGCGAGCGTCGCTAAGATGTTCAGCTCCGAGCTGAGCCAGCGCTTCGCCCGCTTCGGGATCAACGTGATGGGCTCGTTCGGCGCGCTGCGCAAGGGCGACCCCTACGCGCAGATGCAGGGCTGGTTCACCGAGCAGTACATGGCCAGCGTGCCGGCCACGATCGCCGGCGGCAGCTCGGAGATTCAGCGCGGCATCATCGCCACCCGCGGCCTCGGCCTGCCCCGCGCCTGACCAAGCGCCGCCGATGGCTGATCTCTACAGCGACTTCCAAACCTACTTCGAGGCCGCCGCCGCGTTCAGCGGCCTCGATCGCCGCCTGCTCGACCAAGTCAAAACTTGCAACAACATCTACCAAATCCAGTTTCCGGTTCGCAACGAGCAGGGCGAAATCGAGATCATCGAGGCCTACCGCGCTGAGCACAGCCACCACCGCCTGCCGACCAAAGGCGGGATCCGCTACAGCACGATGGTCAACCAGCAGGAGGTCATGGGCCTCGCCGCGCTGATGACCTTCAAATGCGCGCTCGTCGATGTGCCCTTCGGCGGCGCCAAGGGCGGCGTCTGCATCGACCCCTTCCAGCGCGCGCCGGAGTTCGTGGAGCGCGTCACGCGCCGCCTCACCGTCGAGCTGAACGCCAAGCACTTCATCGGCCCCGCGGTCGATGTGCCGGCGCCCGATTACGGCACCGGCGAGCGCGAGATGGCCTGGATCGCCGACACCTACCGCGTGCTGCACCCCGAAGACATCAACTATTGGGGCTGCGTGACGGGCAAGCCGACCACCCTGCACGGCATCCCCGGCCGCCGCGAGGCGACCGGGCTGGGCGTCTACCACGGGATCGTCAACTGCCTCGCCGATCGCGCTGAGGACGCCGCCTCCGGCCTGCGCGGCGGCGTCGCGGGCAAGCGGATCATCGTGCAGGGGCTCGGCAACGTCGGCTTCCACGCGGCGAAGAGACTCGCCGAAAGCGGCGCGCGGATCGTCGGGATCGGCGAGATCGACGCCGGCCTCTACGACCCCGCCGGCCTCGATGTGGAAGCCGTCGCGGCGCACCGCCGCGCGCAGGGCGGCGTCGCCGACTACCCCGCCGCCCAGCGGCTCGCCCATTCGCAGGAGATCCTCGAACAGGATTGCGACATTCTGATCCCGGCCGCGCTCGAGCACCAGATCACGATCGACAACGCCGCCCGCATCCAGGCGCGCGTCGTCGCCGAGGCCGCCAACGGCCCGACCACGCCGGAGGCCGACGCGCTCCTGCGCGCGCGCGGGATCACCGTGATCCCCGACCTCTACCTCAACGCCGGCGGCGTCACCGTCTCCTATTTCGAGTGGCTCAAAAACCTCTCTCACGTCTCGTTCGACCGCATGGTCAGCGGCCAGGCCGCGACCCAAAACGACCGCTTGCTGCGCACGATTGAGGAGCAGACCGAGACAGCGATCGAGCCCGCCTGGCGGCGCCATGTGGCGGCCGGCCCGAGCGAGCTGGATATCGTCCGCAACGCGCTCTCCTACACCATGTCCGAGGCCTACGCGCACATCGCCGCGACCCGCCGCGAGCGCGGCCTGCCCGATCTGCGCACCGCCGCCTACCTGATCTCGCTGGAGCTGGTCGCCCAGAGCTATATCGAGCTGGGGCTGTTTCCCTAACCGCCCCGACCGAAAGGAGCGTCCGCATGGGGCACCCGGAGCGCTATCTCGAGATTCCGCCGCAATGGACAGAGTCCGGCGCACCGCTGATCAATTTCACCGCCGATGCGGAGGCCAACCAGCTGCTCGCCGAAGACGCGAACGCATTGCTGATCGCGATCGTGCTCGACCAGCAGATCGCAACGGAACGCGCCTTCGCCGGCCCGGCTGAGCTGCGGCGGCGGCTCGGCCATCTCGATCCGGCCCGCATCGCGGCGATGGATCAGGACGAATTCGTCGCACTCTTCCGCGCCAAGCCGGCGATCCACCGCTTCCCCGCCAGCATGGGCAAGCGGGTGCACGAGGCCTGCCGCGCGCTGGCCGAGGACTGGGGCGGCGACGCGGCGGCGATCTGGCGCGGCCAATCCGAGGCTCGGGCGGTGATGAAGCGGCTGGGCGGCCTGCCGGGGATCGGCAAAGTCAAACAGCAGCTCGCGATCATGCTGCTCGGGCGCTACTACGGAGTCGAGCTGAACGGCTGGCGCGAGGCCTGCCCGGTTGAGGTGCCGGAATGACACGCGCTTCGCCGCAGCCGGGCAGCCCGCAGCCGCCGAACGGCCCGCAGCCAAGCGATCCGCAGTCGAGCGATCCACAGCCGCCGAGCGGCTCACCGCCGCCGGGCGGCCCGCGGCCGCAGAGGCGGCCGAGCACAGCCCGGCCCGATCGCAGTAAGCTGCGCGCCGGCTTCGCGGGGCTGGTTCGGGCGATCTGGTTCATCTTTGCGCTCGCCTTCTATCTCATAGGCTTCCTGCTGCACATCGCCGGAATCGGCCTGATTCGGCTCAGCGGTCTGGGCGGGGGCAGCCAGCAGCTCTCGGAGCTGCCCCAGCCGACTCCGCTAAGCCGCCCGAGTCCGCCGCCCAACCCGTAGGGATGCGCGCCTCTCCGCTCTGCCTTGGGCAGCTCTCCCCGCAAGTCTCCCCGCAAGCGGCGGGAAAGTAGGAAGACCTGCAGCAGCTCCCCGCGCAAGCGGGGGAGGGAGAGGATGGGCAAGCGGGGCGGCGGCGCTATCCTGCGCACCAGCGCAGCGGCTGCGCGCGGCTTGAGCAGCGAGGGGCGGAGCGGACCATGGCGGTTTCCTTTGGCGTGCACACCGGCCAGCAGAACGTAGCGATGGACGAGCTGCGCCGACTCTGGCGCTGGATCGACGAAGAAGGGATGGACTGGATCTCGGTGTGGGATCACTTCTACGAAGCACCGCCGGTGGACGGCATGTCGCCGCACTTCGAATCCCTCACCTGCATGGCGGCGATCGCGGCCGAGACGGAGCGCGTCCGCATCGGCTGCCTCGTCTTCTGCGTCCCCTACCGCAACCCCGCTTATCTCGCCAAGTCGCTGATGACGCTCGATCACATCTCCGCCGGGCGCATCGAGCCCGGCCTGGGCGCCGGCTGGCACCAGATGGAGTTCGAGGGGTTCGGCTACGGCTGGCCCTCGCTCAAGACGCGCTTCGAAATGCTCGAGGAAGGCACGCAGATCATCAAAGGGATGCTCTCGCAGACCCGCACGACCTTCGAGGGGGTGCACTACAACGCGCTCGACGCGACGAACGAGCCGGGCCCCGTCCAGGAGCACGTCCCGCTCTGGATCGGCGGGCGCGGAGAGCGCAAGACGCTGCGGATGGCCGCCCAATACGCGGACGGTTGGAACGTGCCCTACATCGGCGTCGAGGAGTTCGCCCGCCTCAGCGGCGTGCTCGATCTGCGCTGCAGCGAAGTTGGGCGCGACCCCGCGACGATCGACCGCACCGTCAATCTGCAGTTCACGCTCAGCGAGACCGCGGCCGAAGCGGCCTCGGCGCGAGAACAGCTCGAGGCGCAGTGGGGCGAGCAAGCCGCGCGGATCGCCGAAGGCTCGCTGACCGGCACGCCCGACGACGCCTTCGAGCGCGTCTCGCAGTACGTCGATGCCGGCGCGGCCGGCGTCAACGTCGCGCTGCGTGCGCCCTGGAACGAAGCCGCGCTCCATCACTATGTCACCGAGGTCGTGCCGGCGCTGCGCCAGAAGTACGGCGCTTGAGCGCGCGGCCTGGCGCTGTTTGATTGCCGCCTGCTCGCTATGCTGAACTCGTGACAGCGCTCGAATACTCCGAGATCCCAGAAGACCTGCGGCAGCCGATCCTCGTGCTTGCATTCTTCGGCTGGAACGACGCCGCCGATGCAGCCACCGACGCGGTCAAGTATCTGCGCAATCTCTCCCGCTCCGCCGCCTTCGCCACCATCGACCCGGATGAATTCTTCGTCTTCACCGAGCACCGCCCGACGGTCAAATGGGTGGACGGCGACAACGCGCGCCGCGAGGTCGTGTGGCCGGTGACCGATTTCACGGTGCTGCGCCTGCCCCACGCCGAACGCGACCTGATCCTCGGGCTCGGCGCCGAGCCGATCTGCGCTGGCGCGCCTACTGCAAGCTGGTGCTCGATGTGGCCCAGCGCGCCAAGGTCGTCGAAGTGCTCACGCTCGGCGCGCTGCTCGCCGATGTCGCGCACACGCGGCCGACCGCCGTCTCCGGCGGCGCATCCAACCAGGCGCGGTCCCGCGAGCTTGGCTTCCAGGCCAGCCACTACGAAGGGCCGACGGGGATCGTCGGCTCGGTCGGCGACGCCTGCCGCATCGCCGGCCTGGACCACATGGGGCTCTGGGCCTCGGTCCCGCACTACGTGACCAGCCGCCACAACCCCGGCGCGACCAAGGCGATCCTCGAGCAGCTCGGGCGCATCTACGGGATCGACTTCGACCTCACGCATCTCGAGCGGGCGATGGAGCGCTACCGCCGTGAAGTCGACAGCGCGCTCAAAGACAAGCCCGACGTGCGCGACTACGTCCGCTCGCTCGAGGAGCGCGCCGATCAGGAGGGCCGCAGCCAGGCTGCGGGCGAGTCCGAGATCGAGAGCCAGGAAGTGCTCGACGAAATCGACCGCCTGCTGCGCGGGGACGCCTGAATGCCCGAGACCGCCGAGCCCGAGGACTGGGTCAACGAGATCGAGGTGCGCGGGCTGATCGTCGGCGCGTTCCAGGAAAACTGCTGGGTGATCGGCAACCGCCGCACGCGCGAGGCGATCTGCATCGACCCCGGCGAGCAGGCCGAAGACATCGTCCACCTGGCCAACGACATGGGCGTCGAGATCAAGCTGATCGCGACCTCGCACGGCCACCTCGACCACGTGCTGGGCATCCGCGGCGTGCAATCGGCCAGCGGCGCAGCGTTCATGATGCACGCGCACGATCTGGAGATCCTGCGCGGCGCGGCCGAGGGCGCCGCGCGCTTCGGCATGCAGGTCGAGCAGCCGCCCGACCCCGATCACTACATCGATGAAGGCGGCGCGGTCGAGGTCGACGGCGTGAAGCTCACCGTGATTCACACGCCCGGCCACACACGCGGCAGCGTCTCCTTTTTCGGCGCCGGAATGCTCTTCAGCGGCGACACGCTGTTCCGCCGGAGCATCGGCCGCACCGATCTGCCCGGCGGCGACTACGCGCAGGAGATGAACAGCATCATCGACAAGCTGCTCGCGCTGCCCGATGAGACACTCGTGCTGCCCGGCCACATGGACCAGACAACCCTGGGCGAAGAGCGGCGGCAGAATCCGTTCATCCTCCAGGCGCTGCAACAGCGCGGCGTGCGGCCCGGCGAACGGCTCGGGCCCGCAGGGTTGATCCTGCCCGAGTAACGCCCGCAGCGAAGGACACGCCCCATGACCGATTCGGCATCGACCGACCAAGCATCGATCCTCGAACAGATCGATGCCGCCGCCGCGCAGCTGCGCCGGCGGCTGGACCGCATCGACGAGGCGCACGGCAGCTGGCAGGGCGCCGTCGGCGGCTGGTCCGTCGTCCAGCTGCTCCAGCACATGCACGGCTGGCTGACGGAGATGAACACCGCCGTCGAGCGCATGCAGCAGGGCCAGCGGCCCACGCCGGACGGCGTCAGCTACGGCGACGCCGACGCATGGAACGCGCAGTTCGTGCAGCAGCGCGGCGAGCAGAGCTACGCCGACGCCTGCTCAGCGCTGGAGGCCGCGCACACCCGCTTCCGCGCCAACGTGGCCGCCGTCGACCCCGCCCGCTTCGGCGCGGGCAAGACGATCAACAGCCTCGTCGACGGCACGGTGATCCATCACTACGCCGAGCACTGCGAAGACCTCGACGCCTACCTCGGCGGCGCTTCGGGCTGAGCGGCGGCCGCGGGCTCCTCGGCAAGCGCCGGCGCGGACTCCGCCTCCGCCGCCTGCGCCTCTTCCGGATCGAAATCGGGCAGCTGGTCTTCGAGCAGGCGAATTCTGCGCACCAGCGCCGAAACGAGCGCGATCAGCAGCAGCAGCGCGCCGGCGAGCACATACATCAGCCCCATCCCCCGCCCGTCGCCGACGCCGAGCACCGAGCCGATGCTGCCCGCCAGCCCGCCGCCCGGCTCCATCAGCGGCTCGAAGACCGACTCGGCCAGCGGGCCGGCGGCGAGGGTGCCGAGCGATTGCGCGGCGACGCCGATCGCGACGCGCAGCGAGAACAGCCGCCCCTGCACCGCGGGCGAGGCCTTGACCTGCCAGATCACGCGGTTCAGGCCGATCGCGAAGACGAAGGACATGCCGATGAAGAACACGCCGACCGAGGTCAGCGCCAGGCTCGGCCGCAGCCCGGTCACGATCGCGGCCGCGCCGGCCGCCGCGCAGGCCGCGAGGATCCCGTCCATGCGGCGCTGCGGTCCGCCCCAGGCCGCCAGCAGTACACCGGAGACAAGCGAGCCGACTCCGAACGAGGTGAGCACGACGCCGGCGCCGGCCTCGTCGCTGAAGCTCAGCGCCAGCGGCGTGGCCAGCGCGTAGCCGATCCCCGGCATCAGGAACATCGCCGCGGTGACGTAGAACAGCAGCGTCAGCAGCGCCGGCCGTGCGCGCATGTAGTCGACCCCGAAGCGGAATCCTGCCCACAGCGATTCGGCCGCGTCGCCGACCAGCCGGCGCGGCTGCGGCACCGCCGACAGCGTCAGCGCCGCGATGCTGATCCCGAAGGTGACGAAGTCGACGACGAAAAGCGCGCCCAGCCCGAGCGGCACCAGCACCGCGACGGCCAGCACCAGCGCGAGGATGATCTCGAACGACTGCACCATCTGCATCAGCCCCTGCGCCCGCCCCAGCTGCTCCCGCGGCACCATCAGCGGCACGCTCGATTCGAGCGACCGCAGAATGAAGGCGTTCGCGATCCCGTTGAGCGTCAGCGCGGCGTAGAGATGCCAGAGCGCGAGCGCGTCCGAGAAGTACAGCAGCGCGATCACCAGCGTCGATGCGCTCGCCGCGCTGTTGGCCAGCAGCATCGTCCAGCGCCGGTTCCAGCGGTCCACCAGCGGACCCACCACCAGCGAGGCGAGCCCCAACGGCAGCACCGCCGCGAACAGCAGCGTCGTGTACGCCGCCGCGTCGCCGGTCTCCTCCAGCACCCAGATGCCCAGCCCGAAGCGCGTCATGCCCGAGCCGACCGTGGAAACGAGCTGCCCGAAGGTGATCGTGAAGAAGGCGCGCGGCCCGCCGAGCTGCCGCATAACCGACCCACTGTCCAGTTTTTTGCAATATGTGCAATATATGATCGCTGCTGGCAGATCGCAATGGAGCACGGGCAGCGAACGGAGCGGCGGTGCGGCCGCGCCGGCGGCCGAATTGTCAGACCGCGCCGGCGGCGCGATAATCGGACCACCATCCGCACCAGTCCGGAAAGCAACGCCATGAGCGACGACGAGAGCCTGATCACGCCGGCAATGGAGGCTGCGATCGGCAGCGAGGGCGAGCCTGAGACGGTCGAGATCAGCCGCGAGCTGGTGCTGCGGCTGATGGACGCGCTCGAGGAGGACGATGCAGAGCTGCGCGCCGCCGTCGAGGCCGGGGACCGCAGCGCCGCGATCCCCACCTACGCGCTGCTCACCACCAGCACGCGGCAGCAGCAGCTGACCGTGCCCGACGCCCCCCAGCGCGCGCTGATGGCGGCCGACGCCTGGAGCGTGAGCGCACCGATTCACATCGGCGATAAGCTCACCATCGTGCCGCGCCTGGCCGAAATTCAGGAGCGGATCGGCGGGCGCGTCGGCCACTCGCTGTTCGTGCACCACGAATGGGTCTACAGCAACGAAGCCGGCGAAGAGGTCGCGCGGGTGCGCCGCACCGTGACCCACTTCCAAGACCGGCACACGGGAGAGTGACGATGGCGCTGACGCACGACGCGGTCCACGAAGGCGATGAGCTGCCGACCGAACACCGCACCCCCTCGACCGAGTGGGTAACGGCCTTCTGCGAGGCGACCGGCAACCGCGGCCCGCAGTTTCTCGACGCCGAGTTCGCCCAAGAGAAGATGGGGCTGCCCGGACCGATCGTGCCCGGCAACATGAAGCAGGGCTTCCTCGACATGTATCTGCGCCGCTGGCTGGCCGGCGGCGGCACGATCACGCGGCTGCAGCTCTCACACCGCCGCCCCGACCTGCACAACGCCGAGATGACGCTGGGCGGCGCGGTCACGCGCACCTACGAGCAAAACGGCCGCCGCATGGCCGACCTCGAAATCCACATCGATAACCCTCAGGGCGAACGCTCGGTGCGCGGCGCAGCCACCGTGGCGTTCGACTAGCGCTGCCCGCCGTTCGTGGCTGCCGCACCCCTCTCGGAGCTCGGCGAGCTGCGCGAAGGCCTCCAGCTGCCCCAGCAGCGCCTCAGGCCGACGCTTCTCCAAGTCGCCCGCTTCATCAGCGGCTCGGGCGCCGTGATCCCGATCTTCATCGACCCCGAGGCCGCCCGCGACACCGGCCTGCGCGGCCCGATCGTCCCGGCCGAGATGAAGTCCGGCTTCCTAATCGCCTACCTGCGGCGGCTCGCGAAACCGAACGGCGAACTGCTGCGCCTGCAGTCGGCGTTCCGCCGCCCCGACTACCACGGCGATCCGCTCACGATCGACGGCCAGATCACGCGCATCGAAACCGAAACCGGCGGCCGCACCGTTCACCTCGAGCTCTGGATCACCCAGTCCAGCGGCGCACGCAGCGTGCGCTCCTCAGCCGTGATCCGCATTCCCTGATCCCGCCGCTCCCCCGCTCGCAGGAGACCCACCTCCGGCTCCGCTTTCTCCCCCTCACTTGCGGGGGAAGCGGGGGGGGGGGGGGGGGAGGGCCCGGGGATCGACAACCGGACCAGCCCCAGAGTGGGCCCGGCGGTTCGC
>CAYFZI010000006.1:0-22754 GCA_964347635.1 uncultured Dehalococcoidia bacterium | reverse complement strand
GGGCCCCCCCGGGGGGGGGGGGGGGGGCGGGGGGGGGGGGGGGGGGCTACTGCCCGCTGATCGTCATCCGCTCGATCCGCAGAGTGGGCGCGGCGGTTGCGCCGAACCATTGGACATCGCTGCCCACCGCGTCGATTGCGCGCAGCATCTCGCGCAGATTGCCTGAGACGTTAATCTCGCTGACCGGCTCGGCAAGTTCGCCGTTGCGGATGCGGATGCCGGCTGCGCCGCGGGAGAAATCGCCTGTCGTGAGGTTGATGCCGAAGCCCATCAGCGTGGTCAGATAGAGGCCGTCCTCGAGATCGGCAATGATCTGTTCGGCGGGGGTTTCGCCGGCGGCGATGCAGAGGTTGCCGGAGCCGATCGACGGGAGGCCGCCGACATCGCGCACGGCCGAGCCGGTCGTCGCCGCACCGACTCGGCGCGCGTTGTAGGAGTCGAACAGGAAGCCGCGGAAGATGCCCGCTTCCAGCAGCGGGTTGCGGCGGGTGGGAACGCCTTCGCCGTCGAACGGCCGCGAGCCGAGCTGGCCGGGCAGGGCTGCGTCGTCGGAGATCGAGAGCAGCGGCGAGGCAACGGCCTCACCCTCCCGCCCGGCGAGAAACGTCGAGCCGCGGTAGAGCGCCTCGCCGCTGGCCGCCTGCGCGACAATGCCGGCCAGGCCGGCGGCCATACGCGGCTCCCAGACGACGGGCGCCTCGCGCGTCTCGCCTTTCGCTGCGCCGAGCTGGCGCAGCGCCCGCGCCGCTGCCTCGCGGCCCACAGATTGTTCATCCTCGAGTCGATGCAGCTGCCGCGCAGCGCTGTACCAGCCCGCGTTGCGCAGCCGCCCATCCGCCTCCTGCGCCATCACCTCGACGTAGAGCGAGGCCGAGGCGCCGCGGTACTGGCCGCTGAAACCGTTCGTGTCGGCCAGCGCGAAGCTGCTCACGCGCGTGCTGAACGCCGCCCCGCCGCTGTTGCCAATCTGCGGCCCAGCGTCCAGCGCGGCCTGTTCGCAGGCCAGCGCGCGGCGCGCCCGCTCGGCGCCGTCGAGCGCGGGAATCTGCTCGTCGAAGAGGCCCAACTCGCTCGGCCGCCGCGCCTGCGCGGCCGGATCGGGCAGGCCGGCGTGCGGATCCGGCTCCGAGACGCGGGCCAGCTCCAAGGCGGTTTGCGCCGTCTCGGCGAGCGCCGCATCGCTGACATCGCTGGTCGAGACGACTGCTTGCCGCCCAGCGGCGATCACGCGCAGGCCGACGGCGCGGGAGCTCGCCTCGGAGATCTTCTCGATCTGCTGCAGGCGCACCTCCGTCGAGGAATCGGTCGCGGCGACGGCGACCGCGTCGGCCTGCTCGGCGCCGGCGCGGCGGGCCAGCTCGAGCAGCTGCGCGGCCAGTTCGAGCGGCGCTGCGTCGGTGCCGGCCATCAGGCCGATACTCCGCCGCGCCGCAGCTGCGTCCCGCCGACGGTGATCGCAGAGACGAGCACCGTGGGAATACCGACGCCGACGGGCACGGATTGGCCGTCTTTGCCGCAGGTCCAGCGGCCATCGCTCATCTCCAGGTCGTGGCCGACGCCGCTGACGTTGCTGAGCACCTCGGGGCCGTTGCCGATCAGGTTGACATCGCGGATCGGCGCGGTGACGGCGCCCTGCTCGATCAGGTAGCCCTCGGTGACGGAGAACACGAAATCGCCGTTCGAAATATTGACCTGCCCGCCGGAGAAGGCTTTGCAGTAGATGCCGAAATCGACGCGCCGAATCAGGTCTTCGGGCGTGTCTTCGCCGGCCGTCATGTAGGTGTTGGTCATGCGCGGCATCGGGATGTGGCGGAACGACTGCCGCCGCCCGTTGCCGGAGGGGGCGACGCCGAAGTGGTCGGCGGAGATGCGGTCCTGCATGTAGGCGGCCAATTGCCCGTCCTCGATTAGCAGATTGCGGCCTGCGGCGTTGCCCTCGTCGTCGATGTTGAGCGAGCCGCGGCTCTCCAGCAGCGTTGCGTCGTCGAGCACGGTGACCAGCGGCGAAGCGACCTGCTGGCCAACGCGGTTCGAGTAGTTGCTCGTCTCTTTGCGGTTGAAATCGGCCTCCAGCCCATGGCCGACGGCTTCGTGCAGCAGGATCCCGGAGTCGCCGGCGGCGAGCACGACGGGAAAGGTGCCGGCTGGGGCAGCCTGCGCGTCCTGCTGGAGCACCGCCTGGCGGGCCGCTTCACGGGCCAGCGATTCGGGGCTGTGCGCGTCGAAGTAGGCCATCCCCATCCGTCCGCCCCCGCCCCAGCGCGCGTTGCGCCGCTCGCCTGCGCGGTCCGAGCGGCAGGAGACGTTGAAGCGCACCAGCGGCTGGAAATCGGCGGCCATCCGCCCATCGCTGCGGACAATCAGGATGCGTTTCTCCTCATCGACGAGCGAGGCTTCGACGCGCGCGATGCTGTCGTCGTAGGCGCGCGCCGCCTGATCGGCGCGGCGCAGCAGCTCGACCTTGGCCGCCAGCGGCGCATCGGTCGTCGGCGCAGCGGCCGCGTAGCGGTCGGCCGGATAGGATTCGGCGGTCAGATCGAGCGGCCCGGCATCGGCCGCTCCGTGCGCGATCTGCGCCGCGGTGGCGGCGGCGCGGCGCATCGCCTCGAGCGAGAGGTCTTCGCTGTAGGCGTAGCCGACCGCGTCTCCTTCGGCCACGCGAATGCCGACGCCCTGCGCGAGATTGGCCTGCGCTGAGGCGACGCGCTGATCCTCGTAGCTCAGCGCGCCGCTGCGTTTGTGCTCGAAATAGAGCTCGGCGAAGCTCCCGCCGCGCCCCAGCGCGGCGGAGAGCACGCTCTCGGCAGCCGCTTCATCGATACCAAGCCGATCGGACCAAAACGCACGCACATCGGCGGATGATTCGCTCACTGCTTGCTCTCCTCGCGCTCCTTGTGTTCCTCGTGTTCCTTGCGCTCCTCGATTGCCGCCGGCGACGGGGCCGGGTTCGCGCCGCGGGCGCGCAGCGCAGCGATCGCCGCCGCGTCGTAGCCGCAGGCGGCGAGGATCGCATCGGCGTCGGCGTTGAGCGCGGGCGCATGCCCCTGCACCGCGCCGGGGGTTTCAGAGAAGCGCCAGGGCATACCGACGACGCGCTGCGGCGCGCCGCGCTCGTCGGGCAGCTCGGTCAGATAGCCGTTGGCCCAGACCTGCTCGCTGGCGGCCACCGCCTCGTAGTCGTTGACCGGGGCGCAGGGGATATCGGCTTCGCGCAGCCGCCGCAGCCAGCTGCGGCGATCGCCGCGCCGAAAGGCGTCCTCGAGCAGCGCTTCGAGCGCGTCGGAGTGCTGCATCCGTGCGGCGGCGCTGCAGAAGCGCGGGTCGGCCTCCCATTCGGGATGTTCGAGCAGCGCGCAGAGCGCGCGCCAGTTTTTCGCATCGATCACGGCGAGCACGAACCAGCGGCCGTCGCCGGCCTGATAGAAGCTAAACGTGGGCATTCGGCGGCGGCGCTGGAAGGATTGCTCGCCGGTGCGCAGATAGCCGGTGAGGTAGACGGATTGGAGGGCGATCTGAGAGCCGAGCAGGGAGACATCGACCTGCTGGCCGCCGCGGCCGCGCTCGCGGGCGAGCAATGCGGCGAGCATCGCGACGCAGGCCTGCATCGCGCCGACCTGGTCGGCGAAGCCGCCCGGCAGAGTGACCGGCTCGGCCTGCGCGGCGGCGGCGTGGAGGGTCATGACGCCGCCGGTCGCTTGCCCGATCACGTCGTAGCCGGGCTCGCCGGCCTGCGGCCCGAGCGCGCCGAAGGCGGAGGCCGAGACCATCACGATGCCCGGGTTGAGCGCGCTGAGCGTCTCGTAGCCGAGCCCGAGGCGCTCCATCACGCCGGGGCGGTAGTTTTCGATCACGCCGTCGACGCGCTCGGCCATGCGCAGCGCGGCCTCGCGGCCGGCATCGCAGCGCAGATCGAGCACAATCGAGCGCTTGCCGCGGTCGTGCGCCTCGAAATAGCGGTTGAACCCGCTGCTGCCGGGATCGACGCCGCGCCCCGGGTCGCCGCCGGGCGGCTCGACTTTCCAGATCTCGGCGCCCAGATCAGAGAGCATGACCGTGGCATACGGCCCCTGCTGAAAGCGCGTGAAATCGAGGATTCGGTAGCCTTCGAGCGGTCCAGCCATCGCGCACTCCGTTCGCCCCGGCCTGGAGAGGATACCGCGTGCCGCCCCGCGTTCGGCTCAGCAGCGGCGAAGCAGCGCGGCTGCCCGCGCTGCTGGCCGCCGTTGCCCAACACACAGCCGACTTCCCCCGCAGCGCCCCGCCGGAGGCGCAGGCTGCATGGGTCTGGAACACCTACAGCAGCGCCGACAATCCGCTGACCGCTGCGCTGCTCACGCTGCTGCTGTTCGAGCACGGCGTGCACCGCTCGGCTGAGACGGTCGCGCGCCAGCTCGAGGCGGCGCGCGCCGCGCGGCTCTGCCGCACAGACTGAGCCTGGGCGCACCGCTATCCTGCGCAGCGCAGACCGAATGCTCGAAAGGCACAGCAATGGCACTCGATCCCGCAGACACGCTCGAAATCCTGCAGCTCGCCGCGCGCTACAACCACGCGATCGATTACGGCGACCCAGAGGCTTGGGCCGGCACGTTCACCGAGGACGGCACGTTCAACACGGCGCAGGGGGTGCAGCAGGGCCACGAAGCGCTGGCCCAGTTCGCGGCCGGCTTCGGCGGCGCGATGGCCGGCGCGCGGCACTGGACGAACAACCACATCGTGGACGGCGAAGGCGACAGCGCGACGCACACCTGCTACTTGAACCTGATCCAGACGAACGACGGCGCGAAGAGCATAGTCACGGGCCGCTACGAAGACACACTGCAGAAGGTCGACGGGCAGTGGCGCTTCAGCAGCCGCACCGTCAACGCCGACGGCTAGTCGCCGCGGCCGCGCGTACAAAGGCCGCAGCTAAGCAGCGGCCGCTGCTTAGCTGCCCTCATCCTCTCTCCACTCCCCTCTGGGAGAGAGAAAGAGAGGTCCGCCCGGCATCTCCCGCAAGCGGGGGAGGAGGGCGGAGAAATTAGCGTCAGCCTCCCCGCGTGCGGGGAGGCTGACGGTCGCCGCCATCTGCGTGCTGCGTGCAGGGAAGCTGGCAGCGGCCATCGACTCTGCCGCCCTGCGCGACGCCTTAATCGTCGAGGTAGTCGCCGCCGGCGCTAGTGGTAGTGGACGCTGCGGGCGCTCCCGTGTCTTCGAGCTCATCGCTGCCGGTGGACGGCGCCGCGGGAGCCGCATCCTGCAGCTCATCGCTGGCGGTCGTGCTGGTGCTGACGGCGGGCGCGCTGACCGCAGGAACGGCCACATCGACGGCATCGCTGTAGCCGACAGGAATCGAGAGCTCCGTGCCGGCGTAGAGCAGGTTGGGGTCGGAGATTCCGTTCAGCGCCATGATCGCTTCCGCGGTCGTGTCGAAGGTGGTTGCCAGCACGGAGAGGCTGTCGCCCGGCTGGATGGTCCACGAGACCAGGTTCGGCCAGTCGGTCAGGGCGGTGCCGGCTGGGGGCGGGGCGAACGCGGTCTGGCTCGCTGCGGCCGTCCCCGTGCTGCCCGCGCCGACCGCGCCGGCAGCGCTGCCAGAAACGGCCGCCTCATCAGCAGCAGCGGCTTCAGCCGGCGAGAGCGGCTCGGTGAACCCAGACGGAATCATGAGCACATCGCCGATTGAGAGCGCGGTCGGATCGGTGAGGCCGTTGACGAGCGCGATCGCTTCCACGGTGGTGCCGTATTCAAACGCCAGCGCCCAGACGCTGTCGCCCCCGACAATCGTCACCTGCACCATCTCGCCCCAGGCGCTGAGCCGTTCTTCGGGGGTGGCTGGTTCGGCGGCGGCGACTGCCGGGGCCGCTGCTGCATCGGCTGCGGCGCTGACTTCGATGCTGCTCTCGGCGACGGCCGGCGCAGCTGCCTCGGGGGCGGAGCGCTCGACCGCGGCGGCCGCCGGCGCCGCGGCGACGACTGTCGGCGCCACGGCCGGCTCGACCACAGCCGAGGCGCTGCTGCTTGCTGCACTCGACTCAACGGGCGGCGCATCGCTGCCGCCGCCGAGCGTGAGCACGAGGGCGGCGGCGAGGGCCGCGGGGATCGCGACGGCGGCGCCGACGATCGCCCAGGCGCGCCAGCCGCGGCTCGGCTTCTCCTCCTGATCGGCAAGCTCGAAGGGCGCGGCTGCCGATCGCGGCGCTTCTAGATCCGGCGGGTATTCGGCGTTCTCAGCGCCAGGCAGCACGCCTCCGAGTGGCGCGCCGTGCGCGCCGACCTGCTCCGACATTTCGGGCTCCCAACCGAGTCACCCCAGAGCCGCCACCACATCAGCGCGGGAACTTGGGCGGGCGCTTCTCGAGGAAGGCGCGGATCGCCTCTTTGTGTTCCGGCGTCTGCATCGCCCACTGTAGGGCGTCGCCCTCGCGCCGCTGCACCAGCGCGATATCGGATTCAAGCGAATTTTGCGAAAACAGCGATTTCACGCGCCGCACGATCGCGGTCGGATTCTCGGCCAGCTCCCCGCCGAGCGCCAACGCGCGGTCGACCAGCTCGTCGTCGGGCGCGACATCGCGCACCAGGCCCGTCTCGCGCGCCTCGGCGGCGCCCACAAAACGCCCCGTCAGGCACCAATCGAGCGCCGCGCCGACGCCGACCAGGCGCGGCAGCAGCGCCGTGCTCGCCGCTTCGGGCAGCAGCCCCATCTTGACGAAGCGGAAGCCGAACTGCGCGCTCTCGCCGGCGATCCGAAAATCGAAGGGGAGAATCGTGGTCACGCCCACACCGACGGCGTAGCCGTGCACGGCCGCGATCAGCGGCTTGCTGCCGACGCAGAAGTCGACCCAGGTCTCATCGTGATCGTCGGGCGTTTCACCGGCGCGGCGGGCGGCCTCGCCGCTGGCTACGTCGTCCTGCTGCTGCTGGAGATCCAGCCCGGCGCAGAAGGAGCGGCCGTTGCCGGCCAGGACCACAGCGGCGACCTCTGGGTCGTTGTTAAAGGCCGCGATCGCGGCGCGTTCCTCAGCGGCCATGCGGCGCGTCCAGGCGTTCAGTTTCTCGGGGCGGTTCTTGCGAATCAGGCCCACCGCGCCCTCGCGCGTTACCTCGATCGTCTCGTAGCTCATCTGCGCCTCCTTCATCGATCGCCTTGCCAGCGTTTATGTAGCCGCCGAACTGAATCCGCGCGGCGTGGCAGAAAATTATCACGCGCGCAATGGAGCAGCCGGCGGCGGCCTGCATAGAGTGGCTCGGCGGCAGCCATAGCCGCGGCACGGCCCTGTGAGCAGGCATTGAACATGCGCATGGACAGATTTCGGCCGGCACACCGATTGAGCTCCGTTCTGGCCGCCGTGCTGGCGGCGCTGGCGGGCGCGCTGCTGCTCGCCGGCGCGGCGCGGGCCGAGACCTACACGGTGCAGCCGGGCGACACGCTGTGGGATATCGCCGCGCTGTTCGGCACTGAGATCAGCGTGCTGCTGGCGCTCAACGACGAGCTCGATTCACCCCACGAGCTCGTCGTTGGGCAGCAGATCCGGATTCCCGACAACGTCGCGCCGCAGGCCAACGGCCAACCCGCGCCGAGCACCTACATCGTGCGCACGGGCGACACGCTCTCGGGGATCGCCGACCGCTTCGGCTTGAGCCTCGACACGCTCAGGGCGCTCAATCCGGGCATTGAGCCGCACATGCTCTACATCGGCGCTGAGCTCGTGCTCTCCGGGGCGCCGCGCGCGGCGCCGCCGGCGGTGACGGCGGGCGCATCCCCGCCGCCGCAAGAGCCGCCGGCCAGCGACTACCGCGGGATCGACTACGTCGTCGCTGCCGGCGACAGCGCCAGCGCGATCGCCGATGCGCACGGCGTCAGCCTGGCCGAGATCCAGGCGGCCAACGGCTCGGACCTCGCGCTGATCCAGGTCGGGCAGGTGCTGCGCATCCCGATGCCCGACGCGCTGGTCAGCGCGATCGATCCGCAGGCCGGCGGCGCGCAAATCACGGCCAGCTACACGATCGCCGCGGGCGACAATGCCTCGGCGATCGCGGAGCTGCACGGCATCTCGTTGGACGAGCTGCAGCGGCTCAACCCCTCGCTGGACCTCAACCGCATCTATGTCGGGCATACGCTGACGGTGCCCTACATCGGCGAGGTCGTGCGCGCTCCCGGCACGGCGCCGGCGATCGCGGCGCGCTACCGCACGCACAGCGTGGTGGCCGGCGATTCGTTTTCCGCGATCGCCGAGCAGCACGGCGTCTCGCTCAGCGAGCTGCGCGCGCTCAACCCTTCGCGCGCAAGCGACCTGATCGTGATCGGCGAACAGATCCGCCTGCCGGGCACCGTGGCCGCGCCGTCTGTGGCCGAAGATCGGACCGTTGCCAACGCGGATCTGCTGCAATACGCGGCAGCCGAGCTTGGTGTGCTGCCGCACACGCTGCTGGCCAACAACAGCTGGCTGCTGCCCGACCAGTGGGTCGCGGCCGGCACGGTGCTGCGCGTCCCGCACCGCGAGGGCTTGCTCATCACCGTGCAGCCCGGAGACACGCTGCTGGACATCGCGCAGCGCCACGGCGTCGCGATGGAGGCGATCCTGGCCGACCCGGCGCACGGTGTGGACAACCCGAATGAGATCGTGATCGGGCAGGAGATCATCCTGCCGATCAGCAGGCCTGATTTTCAGTGGCCCGCTGCGGGCGTGATCACGGACGGTTTCGGGCTATGCCGCAACTGGGATTGCTCATACCGCCACCGCGGCCTGGACATGGGCATCGATATGTGGGAGCCGATCACGGCCGCGGCCGACGGGCTGGTCACGTTCGTGGGCGGCGAGGCCTGCTGCGGGCTCGGCCTCTATGTCGAGGTGGAGCATCCAGACGGCTGGAAGACGGTCTACGGGCACCTGGCGGAGTTCGCGGTTTGGCAGGGGCAGCTGGTGCAGCAGGGCGAGCTGCTGGGCTACAACGGCAATACGGGGATCAGCACCGGCCCGCACCTGCACTTCGAAGTGCACCACCGAGACTGGTACATCGACCCGCTGGTGGTGCTGCCGTAGCGCCTGTTTAGCGGCTGCCCGGCCTGTCTCGCACCGCGCGCAGGTGCTAGCCGCCGCGTGCGGCGGCGGCCACGGCGGCGCGGTTTTCGTGCGGCGTGTGCGGCGGAATTGAACAGCCGCCGCTGACGAAGACCCGCGTCGGGCCGACTGCGGCAGCCTCGCGCGCCTGCGCGCCGATCTGATCCGCGCTCAGCCCGCCCAAGCCCGTGCGGCTCACCCCGCCCATGACGGCCTTGTCCGTTTCCGTCCAGACATCCGAGAGATCCGCATTCGTCTCGTCGCGGTCATCCCAGTTGATCGCCGCGACCGGATAATCCAGCAACTCCGCAAGCATGTTCCTGCTATGGCAGACGTGCAGCACGTTGAACGCGGCATCGCCGATCGCGTCCAGCACCTGCAAGTCGTAGGGGCGGCCGAACTCGCGGTAGAAATCGACCGTCGCGTTCCGGCGGCTGGCCCACTGCAGGGGCGCGTAGAAGACCCCGCTGGCGCCGGCGTTGAGGTTGGCGCGGCTGTAGTTGATGATCGTCTCCGTGATCCGAGCGATCGCGCCGTGCACCGCCGCCGGCGCTTCGGCCGCGGCCTGCTTGAGCGCGCGCGGATGCCCGAACATCAGCCCCAGCACCGACATCGGCGAGAAGACCGTCTGGATCACGTCCACCGCGCCGCCGGTCCGCTCGACGACCATCCGCGTCGATTCAACGTGCTCGCCCAGCACGCCGCGCTCGGCGTGGACCGGTTCGACGTCGTGCAGCTGCTCGAGCGTCTCCAGCGCCGATCGCACCAGCGTCTGGTTGGTCTGCGCGGCGGGCGGCTCGTAGACCGCGCCCCAGGCCTCAGGAAACATCGACCAGCGCGGATTGACCTTGATGAAGTCCCAGTCGTAGCGCTCGTACTGTTCGACCGTTTCGCCGACCAGCTCGTCGTTGCTCCACTCGCGCAGGAAGTTGTGCCCCCAGAGCGAGGCCGGCGCGCGGTCAACCGGCTCGCCGCCGGCCGCGGCCGCTACGCGCTCGCGCTTTGTCATCTCCGCCATAGCAAACTCCTTCTGCACGCCTCAGCCGCTGCGCCAGTGCAGCGCGAAGAGCTGCTGCGGTTCCTCGATGCCGCGCAGCGTGCGGACGCCGCGGTCATCGAAGCGGTAACGCCGCCCTTCGACCAAGCCGCGCACCAAATCCGAAACCAGCACCTCGCCGCCGGCGGCCTCGGACATGATCCGCGCCGCTCGGTTGACCGTCGAGCCGAAGATGTCGTTCGCTTCCTCGATCGGTTCGCCGGCGTTGATCCCGATCCGCACGCGCAGCGAATCGGCCTGCTCGCCGAAGCGGGCGCTGACCGCCCGCTCGAGCTGGATCGCCGCATCCAGCGCCGCCGAGGCGAGCGGAAACCAGGCCATCACGCCGTCGCCCAGCGTTTTGACCTCCGTCCCGCCGTGGTCGCGCAGCGCCGTCCGCGTCAGCTGTTCGACCTCTCGAATGAGGCCCCGCGCCTCAACGTCGCCGAGTCGGTCGGCCATCCCCGTCGAGCCCTCGACATCGGTGAACAAGACGGTCCGCGTGGCTTCGATCGGGGCCTCGGCGGGCGCGCGGGCGGGCGGCAGCGCGAACTGCTCGACCGCGCCCGCCAGCTCTTCGATCGATGCGCTGCCGGCCGTGAAGACCGGGCTCTGGTCGCTCAGCACGGTGAGCTGCGCGCCGGGAATCGCCCGCGCCCAGTCGTACGCGTTCGACGCCCCTTGCGGGTCTCCGGAGGTCGACAGCAGCGTCGGCAGATCGAGGCCCGCCAATGCCTCGCCGAAGTCGAGCGTCTGGATCTCCGGCATCAGCTGGGTCAAGCGCTCGACGTTCGCGTGCGCTGCCCACGAGCCGGCCAAGTCGCGCCAGACATCCATGCTTGCGTCGGGCAAGATCAGGTTGAACAGCGCGCGCCGCGCGGGCTCAGAGTCGTAGCGCCAGCCCAGCTGCAGCAACCCGTCGATCACTTCCTCCTGCAGCTCGTTCGCTTCCGCCAGCTCGGCCGGAGCATGGTGCCGAATACCGGCCCCGATCGGGCTGTGCAGGATCAGGTGGCTAAAGCGCTCGCGGTGGGCGGTGACGGCGAAGATCGCGCCCGGCACGCCGGTCAGGTAGCCCATCAGCACCGCCCGCGGCGCCTCCAGCCTGTCGAGCACCGTGACCAGATCTTGCCCTTCATCTTCGAACGAGCCGGTCAGATTGCGGCGCTCCGACAATCCGCAGCCGCGCGGATCGAAGCGCACGACCCGAAACGAGCGCGCCAGCCGCGTCCAGACGCCGTCCGGCTCCCAGCCCTGATTGATCGGCATGCCGATCCCGGTCGAGACCATCATGAGCGGCCCGTCGCCGCGTTCGGCGTAGGCGATCGCCACACCGTCGGCGCTCAACGCATACTGCACCGGGGGCGCTGTCATGCGCGCAGTCTAGCTAGGGCCAGGCAGCGCGCGGCGCCCGCTCAGAGCCCCTGCGTCATCCCGCCGTCG
Source organism: uncultured Dehalococcoidia bacterium (assembly GCA_964347635.1). Taxonomy (GTDB): domain Bacteria; phylum Chloroflexota; class Dehalococcoidia; order Bin125; family Bin125; genus CATQGW01. The sequence continues at coordinate 11,237 of CAYFZI010000006.1, read as the reverse complement.
ATCACGAACTCCGCCCCGTTGCAGTACTCGCTGTCGTCGGAGACGAGGAAGAGCGCCAGCTTCGCCACCTCGACCGCCTCGGCAACGCGCCCGTAGGGAATCCGCCGCACAATTGCCTCCAGCTGCCCGCCCTCGACGGCCGGCAGCTCTTGGAGCATGGGGGTGTCAATCAGGCCGGGGTGAATCGAGTTGACGCGCACGCCCGCGGGGGCGAACTCCGCCATCGCCACTTTGGTCATCCCCCGCACCGCCCACTTGCTGGCCGAATAGGCCACCGAGCCGGCGCCGCCGCGCGTGCCGGCAATCGAGGAAATGTTCACGATCGCGCCCGAGCCGGCCGCCGCCATCACCGCGCCCACATGCTTCAAACCGAGAAACACGCCGACTTGATTGATCTCCACCACCAGCCTGTACTCCTCCAGCGTCGTCTCCGTGAGCGGCGCTGAGCGGAAGATGCCCGCGTTGTTGATGAACGCATCGATCTTGCCGTGATCCTCGAGCACCTCCGCGACGACCGTTTCCCATTCGCTCTCCTGCGTCACATCGTGGTGCAGGTAGGAAACCCGCTCGGCGCCGGCGGCGACTGCCTCTCCATCGGCGTCGAGCACGTCGGTGATCACCACCCGCGCGCCTTCCGAGGCGAACAGCAGCGCTTCGGCCGCGCCCTGCCCGCGCGCGCCGCCTGTAATCAACGCCACCTTGCCTTCGAGTCGTCCTGCCATCTGTTCCGCCTTTCTGAGCGTCCGAACCGCATCCGCAGGCTACCCCGCACCGAGGGCGGCTGCGGAGCGGGCGCCGCAAGGAGCGGCCGGCGGGCAAGCCGTCCTGCCGCCCGCCCGCCGCGCCTCACGGCGGCGGCAGCACCACGTAGGTTCCGTTGCCGCGGCCGATGTGCCTGTCCTGCTCGTCATACAGGTCCACCGAGCAGTGGCTCAGCGTCCGCCCGCGCCGAATCACTTCGGCCCGCGCGCGGATCGTTTCGCCCTGCAGGCCGCGCAGCCAGCGAAACTCCGATTGCGCCGTGATCACCCGTTCGCCGGCCGCCTGCACGGTGCCCAGCGCCCCGCCCATCGCCGAATCGGCGATGAGCAGCCAGACGCCGCCGTGCACGATCCCATACAGATTGTGGGTCCGCTCCGTGGCCCGCAGCGTGATTTCGCACCAACCCTCGCCGGCGTCGCTGAAGCGGTAGCCCAAGTCCCGAAACAGCGCGACGGCCTGCATCTCGCGCAGGGCCGGGTAGCGCTCCAGCAGCTCGGACTCCTCCACGTTAGTTCGAGGCGCGTTGAATCGTGGCGCGGTGCTCCTCGAAATGCTCGCGGATGTAGCGGAACGAGTCCTCAACCGTGGTCTGCCGGCCCAGATGCACCGCCCCGTTGCGCCACTCGTTGTCCCGCACCTGTTCGAGCACGGCCAGCGCCCGCTGGTGGCCGTCCTCGTAGGTCTTGCGCACCGAGTCCGGGGTGGCGCTGCGGCTCATCAGCCGCACCACCGCCGCCGAAGCGAGATTGAGCAGCGGCATCAGCGGCCCGGGCGGATTCACCCCCTTGCTGCCGCGCAGCCGATTGGCGCTCTGCGAGATCATCCCCACGCCGCCGGCGATGTGGAAGCAGAGCTGCCCGTTCGTCCAGGATTGTCCGGGGGCTTTGCGGCGCCAGTCGGCCGCTGAGAGGCCCGCGACCAGCTCGCGGTAGTCCTCGCGCGTGCGCTCCAGCAGCTCGCGAATCTCTTCTTGCTCAGACATCGGCGCCTCCAGGCTGACAGCCTGAGCGGCTCGAACAGCCGCTCAGGCTGGTCAGGCTAGCGAACTGCGAATCGCCGCGGCGTGCTCAACGAAGTGCTCGCGCATGTAGGCGTAGAGGTCCGCCGGCGTGCGCTCCGCGCCCAGCACCACCCCCCGCCGCTGCCAATCAGCCGCCTGCATCTCATCCAGCAGCGACAACGCAGCCGCATGGCCGCGCTCGAAGAGCGCGAGCACCGAAGCCCGCGTCGCCCGCGCGGAGCGAATGCGCGCACCCAGCGACAGCCAGAGCCCGATCAGCGCCCAGAGCGGCGGGGGGGGCTTGTTCCCCCCGCCGCGGCGAATGCTGTCCGCTGTCTGCGTGAACCGCCCCAGCGAGTAGGCGATGTGCCAAGCGATCTGCCGATTGGTCCACGACATGCCGGCCGGCCGCAGCTCCAGATCGGCGCCGCGCAAGCCGCCGATCAGCCCGCGGTACTCTACCCGCGTCTGCTCCAGCTGCTCCCGAACAGCCTGCAGCCGCCGATCGCCGCTAGCCATGCAGGCGCCGAACCGCGCCGCGGAGCCCGCTGCGACGGCTCATGCCGTTCCTGCTGCCTGCTGCCTGCTGCGGCGGCTACAGCTCGGTGTACCAGTCGCGAATTGCCGCGCCGATCTCGTGCGGCGAGTCTTCCTGGATGAAGTGGATGCCGGCCACCGCGACCTCGCGTTGGTTCGGCCAGGCGCGGCAGAACTCGAGCTGGGCGCCGTTCAGAATCGCGCCCGGCTCGGCGCTGATCAGGAGCTTGGGGACGCCGCTCCCGCTCAGCCAGTCGGCGTAGGCCTGGACCACTTCGACGACATCGGGGGGTTCGCCGTCGATCGGGATTTCGCGCGGCCAGGTCAGCGTCGGGCGGCGGCTTTCGCCCGCTTCGCGGTAGGGCAGGCGGTAGGTGTCCATCGTGTCGCTGATGTCGCGGATGCAGCTGCCGGGCAGCACGCGCTCGACGAAGACGTTTTTCTCGAGCACCATCTCCTCGCCGGCCTCCGAGCGCATGCCCTGAAAGATGCGCGCCGCCGCGGCCGGCCACTCATCCCAGCTGACGGGCCGCACGATCGCCTCCATGTAGACGATCCCCTTGACCGAGTCGGGGTGCCGCCGCGCCCAATCGAAGCCCAGCGCCGAGCCCCAGTCGTGCACCACGAAGGTGATGTTCTCGTTCAGGCCCATGCCGTCGAGCCAGGCCTCCAGCCAGCCCGCGTGATCGCTGAAGCGGTAGGAACCGGAAGGCGAAGAGCCCGATTGGCCCATCCCGATCAGGTCCGGCGCCAGACAGCGCGCAATCTCTGTGCAGTAGGGAATGATGTTCCGCCACAGATACGAGGAGGTCGGATTCCCGTGCAGAAAGACGATCGGATCGCCTGCCCCCTCATCGACATAGGCCATCGTCGTCTCGCCGATCGTCAGCCGCTTGCGCGGGAACGGATCTTCGGGGGAGATCTCTGTGGTCATCGAAGCGTCTTTCTCGCTGCGGCGCGGTCGATCAGTCCAAGCGCGCAGAGCATACAGCCAGCAGGTAGCATCGCCGCAGCGCCAGCCGACGGGCAAACGTGCAGAGATATGCAGAGACAGGCAGACAGGAGCCGCCGCATGCCAGTTGTGGGCATCGATCACGCCGCGATCCCGGCCGCGGACCCTGAAGCGCTGATCGCCTTCTACACCAAGCTCGGCTTCAGCGTCGTCGGCGAGGAGCGCTGGCGCGCCGGCGAGGTGCCCGCCTTCGCGCTCGCGGCCGGCGACCAGAAGATCAACGTGCACGACCCCGCGCTCTGGCAAGACCAGCGCTTCACCCTGCGCGGCCCCAGCGCCGAGCCGGGCTGCGGCGACTTTTGCTTTGTCTGGGAGGGCACCAGCGATCAGGCCGCGGCCGCGATCACCGCGGCCGGCGGCGACCTGATCGAAGGCCCCGTCACCCGCCAGGGCGGGCGCGGCGGCGGCCTGACCGACGGCACAAGCGTCTACACCCGCGACCCCGACGGCAACCTGCTCGAATTCATCGTCTACGACTGAGACCAGCGAGGAGGCCCCCGCGATGGAGTTCTTTGAAACGCTCTTCAGCGCCCGCGCGATGCGCCGCTACTCCGGCGAGCCGATCCCCGAAGATCTGCTGCTGCGCCTGCTCGAAGCCGCCCACGCCGGCCCCAGCGGCTCCAACCGGCAGTCGCGCCATTGGATCGTCGTCCGCGACTCCGCGCAGAAGCAGCGCCTCGCCGAGCTCAACCGGCGCTTCGTCTCGCGCTACCTCGAAGCGAACCGCGAAGCCGCCAACCCGCACGTCAGCCCTGAGAAGCGCCGCCGCTTCCTCGCTGCGGTTGAGCATCAGATGGAGCACATGCACGAGGTCCCGGCGATCGTGATCGCCTGCACGGAGATGGCGGCCGCGCCACGGGGCACGTTTGCGGAGGGCGTGCAGGCCGCCACCGAAGTCTGGGGCGCTGTCCAGAACCTGCTGCTCGCCGCCCGCGCGCTCGGGATCGGCTCCGTGCCCACGACGCTCGGCCTGGTCGACCGCGACGCCGCCCGCGCGGTGCTCAACCTGCCCGACCACATCCTGCCGATGGTGCTGATCCCGCTCGGCTGGCCGACTGGGAACTTCGGGCCGATCCGCCGCCGCCCGCTCGAAGAAGTGCTGCACTGGGACCGCTACGACGATTCGCAGGCGCAGCCCGCCCCGCAATCCACCGCTCTCAGCAGCACCGACTGAACTGGAGCCCTAAGTGGCCCAAACGACCAGCCAAACGACCAGTCCAGCGGTCAGCCAGGCGGCCAGCCAAGCCCCCGTCGAAGCACTCCTCGTGCCCAGCGATGTCGGCCGCTACACGGTCGCCAAAAGCTTCAGCGTCGATGCCCGCTCGATCACCGCATTCGCCGCCGGCGTGGGCGACTTCAACGAGTGCTACATGGACGACGCCCGCAGCGGCGGGCTAATCGGCCACCCCGGCATGGTCTTCAGCTTCCAGTGGAACAGCCGCTTCACGCCCGATCTGCAGCTGCCGCTGTCGCTGGTGCGCCGCGGAGTGCACGCCTGGGTCGATGTGCGCTTCGAGCGCGCGATCCGCGAGGGCGACGTGATCACCAGCCAAGGGCAATCGGTCGCGGTGCGCCAGCTGAAGCCGGGCGTGCTGTCGAGCCAGCGCTACATGATGCGCAGCTCGACGGGCGATCTCGTGGCAGTGATGGACACAGGCGGGATCACCCGCGGAGCGCGTCTGGATGGGCCGGATCGGGAGATCGAGCCGGCGCCGCCGCTGCCGCGCCGCTCTGAAGCGCGCGGCGCGCCCGTGTGGTCGGTCGAGCTTCCGATCGATCCGCAGGCGCCGCATGTGTATACGGAATGCGCTGACATCTGGAATCCGATTCACACAGAGCGTCGGGTGGCGCTGGCCGCAGGGCTGCCCGACATCATCCTGCACGGCAGCGCCAACATCACGATCGCGCTGCGCGAAGTGATCAACCGCAGCTTCAACGCCGACCCAACCACCCTGCGCCGCTTCGCCGGGCAATTCCGCGCAATGGTCATCCCCGGCCGCCCCGTGACCGTCCGCGCCCTCGAAGTACGCAGGCAGAGCGGCGAAACGACGGTCTTCTTCGAAATGCTCAACGACGCCGGCGAACCTGCAATTGCCAACGGCATCGCCGTGGCAGAGTGCTGAGCTGCCTCCCGCTTGCGGGGGAGGGGAGCTCTCGCGCCGAGCCTGCTCCGACGGCCCGCCCGACGCTCCGCTGTGAATGCCCCAGAAACGCCCAGAGAGAGACGGCCCGATGTCCGACGCTGACGCGCCGCCGCCCGAACGCGATGCATTCACGCCGCCGCCGAGTCGGCAGCGGCCCGCTGACGTCCGCCCGCGGCGTCCAGCGCTGCTAGCGCCGCTGCTGATCGGCGGCGGCGCCGGCGCAATCGTCGGCGGAGTGATCGCCGCAATTGTATTGCTGATCGGCGGCGGTACCGACGTTCAGAGCGGCGGCGCAGGCGGGAAATCCGATACCGACTGGGAGATCGAACGTCTCTGCAGCGAGATGCACTATATGGCTACATCGGTAGTAACGCGCCCATACTTCCACTTGCTGCCCGCGCAAGTGCGCTGGAGCTGGGAAGTAGGTGCAGAGGTAGAGCGGGAACAGTTTGTATCGAACTGCGCGCATAACCTGCCCGACTACGCCGCCGCCGTAGCGGAGCACGCCCGAATGTCCGAGGAGGTAGAGCGTATGGATAGAATCTGGCGTGACAATCAGAATGAGGACGCCGCCGCGGACGGCGCGTACTAACGCCCGCCGGCCCGCCCAGACGCCCGAGCTGGATATCCATATCGACGCGCTCCCCGCCTGCGCCAAGCGGGCGGCCGCGCAGCTCCGCGGTCCCGCGCTGGACGCCGCCGCCGGCATCGCCAGAGACGCCGCGGAGCAAGCGTTGCTGGGCGCCGCAGAGCGCTTCGCCGATGCACTGCAGAGCGCCGCTGGTATGCCCGACACCATCCTGCACGGCAGCGCCAACATCACCATCGCGCTGCGCGAAGTGATCAACCGCAGCTTCCACGCCGACCCCACAACCCCGCGCCGCTTCGCCGGACAGTTCCGCGCGATGGTCATCCCCGGCCGCTCCGTGACCGTTCGTGCTCTCGAAGAACGCCGGCAGAGCGGCGAAACGACTGTCTTCTTCGAGATGCTCAACGACGCCGGCGAACCTGCGATTGTCAACGGCGCCGCCGTGGCAGCGTGCTGAACTGCCTCACGCGCGCCGTTCTCTGCGCAAGCGGGCGCACCGCGGCGCAGCCCGCCCGCCTCACCCGCTGACGGGCAACGATGCCGGCAGCCCTGCCCGCTCCCGCCTTGCGGGGGGAAGAGGGGAACTCTCGCGCCGAGCCCGCTCAACCTGAACAGGCCCTAGCCCCCTAGTCGATGCTGTAGCGGGCCAGCGCTTCGGGGAGTAAATCGAAGCCGAGGCCGGGCTGCTCGGGCAACACCAGGCGGCCGCCGCGCACTTCCGTTTGGCGATCGATGATGTTGCGGAAGTTGTGCACCTGATCGTCCGGGAAAAACTCCACGAACGTCGCGTTCGGCGACGCCGCCACCAGGTGGCGGTGCAGATCGTGGAACCAGTGCGGGCAGATCGAGGCGCCGTAGGAGGCGGCGGCCGCCGCAATTCGGCGAAACTCCGTGATCCCGCCCAGCACCGCGGCGTCCGGCTGCAGAATCATCGCCGCGTCCTGATCGAGCAGCTCCTTGAAGCGCCAGCGGCCGACTTCGATTTCACCAGTCGCGACCGGCACTGCGGTGCGCCGCGCCAGCTTGGCGTGCAGATTGATCGCGTCCGGCGAAAACGGCTCCTCAATCCAGTAGGGCTGCCACGGCTCGTAGGCCTGCATGTATCGCAGCGCGTCCTCCAGATTTGCCCAGGCGTTGTTCGCATCGAGCATCAGATGTACATCCGGCCCGATCGCTTCGCGCGCGGCCTGCATGCGGCTCGCCTCTTCGCGGACTGAGAGCCGCCCCACCTTGATTTTGACCGCCTCGAAGCCCAGCTCGAGATAGCCCGCCAGCTCCGCCTGCAAGCCTTCGTGCCCTTTGCCCTCCAGGTAGTAGCCCCCGCTCGCGTAGGCCGGCACGGTCTCCTCGTAGTAGCCGCCCAGCAGCCGCCAGAGCGGCAGCCCGGCGGCGCGCGCGTTGTGATCCCACAGCGCGATGTCGATCGCCGAGAGCGCCCGCATCACCGCGCCCGCCCGCCCGTGCAGCAGCGACTCCTGATACATCGCCGCCCACAACCCCTCGACGCGGAACGGATCCTGCCCCAGCAGCAGCGGGGCGAACAACTGATCCACCGCCGAGGTGACCAGCTGCCCGTTCGAGTTGCCTGCGTAGCAGAAGCCGATCCCGCGCAGCCCGTCGTCCGCCTCGATCTCCACGATCGGGTGGTCGCGGTGATACACGGTGCGGTTCGAGAACGAGGTGGGGTTGTCCAGCGGAATCCGCAGCAGGCGCGAACGGACGGCGGTGATCGCGGGCATGCAGGATCCTCCCAGGCTGTCCCGTCTTTGCGGAGGCTTCTCAGCGGGCCGTGTAGCCGCCGTCGACCGGCAGCGCCACGCCGTTCACAAACGAGGCATCGTCGGAAGCCAGGAAGGCCGCCGCCGCCGCGATCTCCTGCGGCTCGCCCAGCCGACCCATCGGATGCAGGCCGGCGAGGTACGCTTCGGCTCCCTCGATCTCGCGGATCTGGGCCGTCATCGGCGTGTGGATGTAGCCGGGGCAGACCGCGTTGACGCGCACCCCGCGGCCGCCGTAGGTGACGGCGAACTGGCGGGTGATCCCGACCACGCCGTGCTTAGCGGCGACATAGGCGCCGGCGCCCTCCTGCACGGCCTCATCGCGCAGCGGGCCGCTGAGCAGCCCGGCCAGCCCGGCGATCGAGGCGGTGTTGATGATCGAGCCGCCGCCGCGCTCAGCGAGCAGCGCGGCGCCGTGGAAGGTGCCGTAGTAGACGCCGGTCAGGTTGACGGCGATCGTCTGGTCCCAGGTGTAGGCGCCGCCGATCCCGGCGTTGTTCATCAACACATCGAGCCCGCCCAGCACCGAGACTGTCTGGGCCAGCGCGTCCTGCACGGCCTCTTCCGAGGTCACATCGAGCTCCATCGTCGCGGCGCGCCCGCCGTGCTCGGCGATCTGCGCCGCCGTCGTCTGCGCGCCGTCCAGATCGATGTCCGCGCACATCACGCCCGCGCCCTCGGCCGCCATCCGCAGCGCGCACTCGCGGCCGATGCCGGAGCCGGCCCCGGTGATCAACGCTGTCCGCCCTTCGAGTCGGTCCATTGGCATGAGTCCGCGCTCCCTTCGGCAATCGCACTGGCGGGCAGGATAGGGGCAGCGCGGCAAGCGGGCGGCTACACGACTGGCGGAGGCAGCTGGTACTCCTGGTTGTCGCCGGCGATGTGGTCGATCAACTTGACGCGGACCTCATCGCTGAGCTTCGCGCCGCACAGGCGGGCGATGAACTGCGCAGCGAAATTGACGGTCGTCTTGCCCGACATGACGCGGCCGTTGGGGTTCATCAATACATGGTGCCAGATGGGATCAGCCAGGCTCCAGTTGATGCTATTGAGGCGGCGGCACAGCTCAGCGTCCGGGATACCGATACACAGTTCGCGCAGCAGCAGGAACGCATGCACCAGCGCAAGCTGCCCGATCGGCTTGCCGAGCAGCATTTCATCCCGCATCTGGATGCGCGATGCATCGCCGCCCTCGGACGGATCGGACAGCGCCTGCTTAAACAGGCGAATGTTCTGGAGCAGCACTTCCCATACGCCTCTGACTTGATGCTCGAAAGTTTCCCGCTGCTCTTCGTTCGCATCCTGCGGTTTGCCGGAGCCGTGGGCGCCGGCGTTGATGATGGCCAAGTTCGCTTCATAGAATGTGGCGAGGGTGGTGAACTCCGGGGCGATCTTGGTCAGCGTGTTAGAGCCCATCTTGACGAGGCGGGCGTTGATGACGCCGTCGCTGCGCAGCAGAATACGAGTTAGGACCGCGACGGCGTCATCGTCGTCGGTGATGAGGTTATCGCTCTTAGTAGTCGGTTTCGCATAGCGGTTAATTCTGCTGAAGATCCGCCGCGCGCCCTCGGGTTCGAACCGCACCAGGATCACGGCGGCCTCGTCGCGCGCCAGGTCGGTGTTGCTTTTGATGCCTGGAATCGGCCGCCCGTTGTCATCAGTGCCGGTCATCGCGAATTTGAACGCTTTGGCGCGGTGCTGGCCGTCCAACGGCACCAGCATTTCGTCGCCGTTCAAGGTCAGGAAGCCCAGGTTGGCGGCGGCGCTTTGATAGAGCTGCGGGACTTTGCCTCGGCCGCCCGCGCCGAAGCTGCTCAGCGGTTCGAACTCCATCGCTTCATCATTGAGCACCGCAAGCACGAGCGAGCCCGAAAATCGATCGGCGTTGGCCGCGAAGTAGGGCGCGATCTCGCGCGTGACGCGGCGAATGTTGATATCCCGCTGGTAGCGCTCCTCAATCGAGAGATCGTCCCAGCCCGGCAAATCCTTGGGGAGCCGAATCTTGCTGACCAGCTCTTCCACGAACATCGTGGTGAGCCAGTACTCGAAGCGGCCGAACTTGCCGCGAAGTGCGGGGATGGTCGTTGGCATCTGCGCGGCGCTCCTTAGCTTGTTAGCTTGAGTATCGATGCATGATGTTCGTGAGCGGCCGGAGGCGTTTGATGAGGCTGCGTTCGAAACGCTGCAGCTCGTGCGGGTGCCGGCGGCTGAGCGCCACGTACGACGCCTCGATGTCGTTCCACCAGGCGCGGAAATACTGCGAGAGCAGGTGATTGTGTTCTTGGATGCGGTGCTGGTGCAAGCGTCGAGAAATGTCCATGCTCATTCCGACGTAGAGGCAGGAAGGGCCGAGCCAGAATGCATAGAGGCCGCTTACGCCGTCGTCGATGCGCTGGTCAAAGCGGTAGGTGAACGGCCGCCGCCTGCGCCGCAGCGCCTCGGTGACCTCTGCAGCATCGATCTCCTCAGACACCGCACATGCCTTCGCACTCCTGCGCGAACAGCGGCAGCTGTTCCGCCTGCGGTGCAAACTGGATCTCGGCCAGCGGGCGGCGGCTCTTGTGCAAGTACATCTCGCCGCCGAAGCGCTGCGCCCGTTCGGTGCCGCGCAGCGCGCGGTCGACGAACACCGCATCCGCCCACGATGCCGGGTCGGAACGGCGCATACTGCGCCATTCCGCGTCCGTGTGGTACGGACAACCGATGCAGGCGCTGCGCGGCAGCAAGCGATCGGGGAACCGCTCGGCGAACCAGGCCCGGCAGTCCTCGCGCGACAGCTGCGCTTCGATCAACGGCCAGCGGTGCGTGATCCAGCGCTGCCGGCTGTCCTTCACGCGGAAGTGCGCCTCATCGGTGCTGATCCCGATCCACAGCTCCACAAACACGCTGCTCGGGACCCGCTCGCGGTAGCCCAACCCGAGCAGATCGCGCAGCTCCTGCTCGATTGGCGCCAGCTTGTACTCGCGCGTGCACTGCCGCCGCGCGATCGACGTCGATGCCCCGTCCAGCGAGCGGATGAACACCGGAATCGAGCTGAACGACTGGCCCGTGGAGTTGGTCCCTGCGAGCAGGTCGGCGCGGATATCGCCGGCGCTCACCCGCTGAACCGGAAACGGCAGCTGCCCTTCGAGCCACTCCAGATGGTCGTAGACAGCCTGCGGCTCCCAGCCGGTATCGGCGAAGACGGCGAAGTCGGGCAGCGGCCGCACCGCGCCTTCCGCCGCCAGCAGCGCCAGCACCGAGCTCTGCACGCCGCCCCCCAGCGAGATCATCGTCAGCTCCGGCTCACCTGCCAAACTGCACTTCCTCTCTGTGCCGTGGCCGTGACCGTAACCGGGGGGGGGGGGGGTTATGGGCGGGGGGGGGGGGGGGGGGGGGGGGGGACCGCGGGTTGGGGGGGGGGGGCGCCCCGGTG
>CAYFZI010000005.1:0-76633 GCA_964347635.1 uncultured Dehalococcoidia bacterium | reverse complement strand
TCTAGGAATGACCATACACATACACATCTAGTATATATCAGCGTTTTAACTGCTGCCGATACTCCAGCTGACTTCTGCGGCTTCGAGGACTGTCGCGTAGGCGCCGAGATGCTGCTTGGTGTGCTCGATCAGGGCGCGGCCGACGGCGCGGCTGCGCTCCAGCCCGCGCTGGCGGTGCGAGGGCACCGAGCAGCGCACGGTGGTGGTCTTGACCTCAATCTCAGCGCCGCCGATGCGCAGCCGACGGCCGGCCCACTCGACCTCGGGCAGCCCTGACGCGGCGCCGGTGTCGATCAGGATGTTGGGGCGGAAGCGGCGGATATCGACATCATCGCCGGCGCCGAACCCGCTGAGGCTGGCCAGCGAGGCGGTGCTCATCACGTGCAGCGGATAGCAATCGAAGTAGGTGCCGGGCGGGGTGGAGAATTTGCCCAGTTCGGCGGGCAGGCCGCTGAAGTCGGGGAGCGGGTCATCGTCTTCGAGTCCGAATGCCTCGCGCAGCATCGCGATCGGATCGGCGTTCGGGTCGCCTGGGACGCGGCGGTAGTGTTCGAGATCGTCGACGGGGTGCAGCGGGGTGAGCGCAACCTCGCGGCCGAGCGCCGCGGAGAGCAGCCCGCTCAGGCCGGCGGCGCCGCTTTCGATCGGATCGCCGTCGGGCAGGCTGAGCTCGACGCGCGGCGAGCGGCGCTCGGCGGACGGTTCTTCGAGATAGCGCGCCGCACACTGCAGCAAGCGCGGAATTTGGCGGGCGCTGCGGGTCTCGTCGGCGGCGCTGTCGCGCACGGCCCAGCCGCGGTCGCCAACGATGCCGTTCGCATCGAGCAGCGAGCGTTCGACGCGCTCGCCGCCCATTGATTTCACCGGGTAACGCCAGATCTCGGCAATGCGGCCAACCTGCATGGGCGAACTCCATTCCGCGGCACACTGGAGTGCAGAGGGAGTGTAGAGGGCGCTGCACAGCGCTCACAGCTGAGGGGCGGCTCAGAGGGTAGCGCGGCGGGCAATCTGTACTGAGATGGTATCATTTGTCAACATTCGCGCCCGCCGATCCAGAGACACCCGCCAGAGACGCTCAAGGACCAGCCCGCCGCCCCCAGTTCTGCACAAAACTGAGACCCGCTCCGAGTCGCTGGGCTGGCTCGAAGCTGAGGGCATTCACATCATTCGCGAGGTGGCGGCGGAGTGCGAGCGGCCGGTGCTGCTGTTTTCGGGCGGCAAGGACTCGATCGTGATGCTGCGGCTGGCCGAGAAAGCGTTCTGGCCGGCGCGGATCCCGTTCCCGATCATGCACGTCGATACGGGGCACAACTTCCCCGAGGCGATCGAGTTCCGCGACCGCCGCGCCGCCGAGCTGGAAGTCGAGCTGATCGTGGCGTCGGTGCAGGACAGCATCGACGCCGGGCGGGTGGTGGAAGAGACGGGGCCGCGCGCCTCGCGCAATCGGCTGCAGACGGTGACGCTGCTGGACGCGATCGCGGAGCACCGTTTCGATGCGCTGTTCGGCGGCGCGCGCCGCGACGAGGAGAAGGCCCGCGCGAAGGAGCGGATATTCTCGTTCCGCGACGCCTTCGGACAATGGGACCCCAAGAGCCAGCGCCCCGAGCTGTGGAACCTCTACAACGGCCGCCTGCTGCCCGGCGAGCACATCCGCGCCTTCCCGCTCTCCAACTGGACCGAGCTCGATGTCTGGCAGTACATCCGCGGTGAGGCGCTCGAGATTCCCTCGATCTACTTTGCCCATGAGCGCGAGATGTTCGAGCGCGACGGGATGCTGTTCCCGGTCAGCTCCTATGTCGAGCAGCTGCCCAATGAGGCGGGCTTCCGCGCGGAGGTGCGCTTCCGCACGGTGGGCGACATGACCTGCACGGCCGGAGTGCGCTCAACGGCAACGACGATCGAGGCCGTCGTGGCCGAGATCGCGGCGACGCGGATCACCGAGCGCGGCGAGACCCGCGCGGACGACCGCTTCTCGGAAGCAGCGATGGAAGACCGCAAGCGCGAGGGGTATTTCTAAGCGATGGCGGCGGCGGGCGCGGGGCCGAGCGTGCTGCGGCTGGCCACGGCCGGCTCGGTGGACGACGGGAAAAGCACGCTGATCGGGCGGCTGCTGTTCGACTCTCGGCAGACCTTCATCGATCAGATGGAGGCGATCGAGCGCAGCAGCCGCTCGCGCGGCAAAGACTTCGTGGACCTCGCGCTGCTGACCGACGGGCTGCGTTCGGAGCGCGAGCAGGGCATCACGATCGATGTCGCCTACCGCTACTTCCAGACGCCTCAGCGCAAGTTCATCCTGGCCGACACGCCGGGGCATGTGCAGTACACGCGCAACATGGTCACCGGCGCTTCGACAGCGGATGTTGCGCTGCTGCTGGTGGACGCACGCAACGGGGTCGTGGAGCAGACGCGGCGCCACGCATATCTCTCGGCGCTGCTCGGGATTCGCCATTTTGTGCTCTGTGTGAACAAGATGGACCTCGTGGGCTGGGATCGGGGCGTCTACGAAGCGATCGTGGAGGAGCTGACGCGCTTCGCGGGCCGCATGGGTGTGGATGACGTTCGAGCGCTGCCGATCGCGGCGCTGCACGGCGACAACGTGGTCGACCGCTCGAAGCGCTCGCCGTGGTACGAGGGCCCGGCGCTGCTCGAGCTGCTCGAACACATCGATGTCGCCGAGCATGAGGCGGTCACGGGCGGGCGCTTCCCGGTGCAGTATGTGATCCGCCCGCAGCGCGAGGGCTTCGGCGATTACCGCGGCTACGCCGGCAGCGTGGCCGCCGGCGCGCTGCGCGTCGGCGATCCTGTGTGCGTGCTGCCCTCCGGCCTGACCAGCCGAATCGCCGCAATTGACACGTTCGACGGCGCGCTGGCGCAGGCCGAACCGCCGATGGCCGTGACGCTGCGCCTAACCGACGATCTCGATGTGCCGCGCGGCTCGATGATCTGCACGCTGGATCGCCCGCCGCTGGCGGCGCGGATGATCGAGGCGCACATCTGCTGGATGAGCGGCGCGCAGCCGATGCAGCAAGGGCAGCGGCTGCTGATCAAGCAGACCACGCAGTCGACGCGCGCGCTGGTCGAGGAGCTGACCGCGCGGCTCGATGTGAACACGCTCGATTACGACCTCACGGCGCGGCAGCTCTCGCTCAATGAGATCGGGCGCGTGCGGCTGCGCCTGATGACGCCGCTCTGCGTCGATCCATACGAAGCGAGCCGCGCGACCGGCGCCTTCATCGTGATCGATGAGGCGACCCGCGCCACAGTCGGCGCGGGGATGGTGAACTCGGCGGAATGAGCGGGGCGCGCGCCCGGCGGCCGCGCTTGGCCGCCGCCTGCCTCATCGCAGCCTGGGCGGCGCTGCTGAGCGCCGCCTGCAGCGATCAGCCGGCCGGCCCGCTCGACCCGAACACGCTGATTCTGGCGACAACGACCAGCCTCAACGACAGCGGGCTGCTCGACGAGCTGTCGCCGATCTTCGAGGCGGAGGCCGGCGTGGATCTGAAGATCATCGCTGTCGGCACCGGGGCGGCGCTGCTGATGGGCGAACAGGGCGCGGCCGATGTGCTGCTGGTGCACGCGCCGGCGGCGGAGCGGGAACTGCTCGAGAACGGCGATGTCAGCGGGCGTGTGCTCATCGCCTACAACGACTTTGTGATCGCGGGGCCGCCAGCGGATCCGGCCGGCGTGCGGGGAATGACCGACGCGGCGGCGGCGCTGGCGCGGATCGCGGCCGCGCAGGCGACCTTCGCATCGCGCGGGGACGACAGCGGGACGCACAAGAAGGAGCTGGCGCTGTGGGCGGCGAGCGGCGCGGCGCCCAGCGGAGCCTGGTACCTGCAGGTCGGACAGGGGATGGCGGCGACGCTCAACGTGGCCGACCAACGGGCGGCCTACACGCTGACGGACCGAGGGACGTTCCTGACGCTCACCGGGCGGCTGGGGCTGATACCACTCGTGGAAGGCGATGCGCGGCTCTTGAATTACTACAGCGTGCTGCCGGTCGCGGCAGAGAAGGGCGGGATCAACCTAGAGGCGGCTGCGGCCTGGACGGCATTTCTGACGCGCGCAGATATCCAGCGCCGGATCGGGGCGTTCCGGCGCGCCGAGTACGGCGGTTCGCTGTTCATTCCCGCAGCGGGAGACAGCGAGGCGGCGATCGCGGCGCGAGGCGGCGCAGTGCGGGAATAAGGCAAGGCATATCCTGAACGCGCCGCAGCGGGCCTGCCCGCCGCGCCCGCGCTCGGCCGGCGGGGTGGTTCGATGGAACTGATCTGGGATGGGCTTCGCGAGGCGGCGCGGCTGTGGGCGCAGGGCGACGCGGAGGTGATCGAGATCACGCTGCGCACGCTGGCGATTTCGGCCGCGGCGACGGCGCTGGCGCTGGCCGCTGGGGTGCCGCTGGGCGCGCTGCTGGCGCTGCGCCGCTTCCCCGGCCGCGGGCTGCTCGTGGCGGCGGTGAACACCGGGATGGGAATGCCGCCGGTCGCGGTGGGGCTGCTGATCGTGCTGCTGCTCTGGCGCAGCGGGCCGCTGGGCGCGCTGAGTTTGATCTACACGCCCTACGCGATGGTGATTGCGCAGTTCGCGCTCGCCCTGCCGCTGGTGGTGGGCTTTTCGCTGACCTCGATTCAGGCGCTGCCGGCGAAGCTGCTGGACCAGATGCGGGCGTTGGGCGCCAACCGCCTGCAGCTGCTCTGGCTGATGGCGCGGGAGACGCGGCTCGGGCTGCTGGCGGCGGTGATGGCCGGCTTCGGCGCGGCGATCTCGGAAGTGGGCGCCTCGATGCAGGTAGGCGGCAATCTGGCCGGTGATACGCGGGTGCTGACGACGGCAACGGTGCTGGAGACGAGCGCCGGGCGCTTCGAGGTGGCGATCGCGCTCGCTGTCGTGCTGGTCGCGCTGGTCTTCCTGGTCAATCTGGTATTGACGACGGTGCAGCAGCGGCGGCCTGCCTGAGCGGCGCGATGCCGAACCGCACGGCCGGGGCGCAGGTGGAGATTCGCGGCCTGGCGGTGGAGCGCGGCGGTCGGGAAGTGCTCAATGTGCCGCAGCTGCTGCTGCCGCGCCGCGCGGTGACCGCGGTGATCGGCCCCAACGGGGCGGGCAAGAGCACGCTGCTGGCGGCGCTGCAGCTGCTGCTCCCGCTGACGCGCGGCGAGCTGCTGCTCAACGGCGAAGCGATGAGCGGCAATCCCGTGGCGATGCGGCGGCGGATGGCGGCGGCGTTTCAGGAGCCGCTGCTGCTGAGTATGTCGGTGCGGGAGAATGTCGAGCTGCCGCTGCGGCTGCGCGGGGTCGGCCGGCGCGAGCGGCGGCGGGCGGCCCAGGAGTGGCTGGAGCGGTTCGGCGTGGCGGCGCTCTCGCGGCGGCGCGCGCAGACCCTTTCGGGCGGCGAAGCGCAGCGTGTCAGCCTGGCGCGCGCGTTCGCGGCGCGCCCCGAGCTGCTGCTGCTCGACGAGCCGTTCGCCGGCGTGGACGCCCCAACGCGCGGCCTGCTGCTGGAAGACTTCGCGCGGATTCTGTCGGAGGCGCGGCCAACGACGGTGCTCGTCACGCATGACCGCGGCGAGGCGCTGCGGCTGGCAGACCATGTGGCGGTGCTGATTGGCGGGCGGCTGCGCCAGTGGGGCGCACCGACGGAGGTGTTCAGCGCGCCGGCTGATGAGGAAGTGGCGGGCTTTGTCGGCGTCGAGAACGTCTGGCCGGCGCGGCTGCTGGAAGAGCGCGACGGCCTGGCAGTCTGGTGTGCGGGCGCGATGACGATTGAGACGGCGCCGGCGGCGGAGGTTGAGGCCGCGCTGATCTGCGTACGCCCGGAGCAGGTCACGCTGACGCCGCTGGAAGGCGGGGCCGCACCGAGCTCGGCGCGCAACCATGCCGTTGGCCGCGTCAGCGCGGCGCACAGCGAGGGGCCGTTTATGCGCGTCACGCTGGCGCTCGAAGGCGGCGGCAGCACAGCGCGGCTGACAGCCGACATTTCTCGAGTCTCCTGGGATGAGCTGGGGCTCGAGCTCGGCCAGATGGTGGCGGGGACGTTCAAGGCAAGCGCAGTGCACGTGATCCCGGGCCGGGCTGGAGGCGGTGCAGCGGCAACGTAAGCCGTGAGGAGGGGTTAGCGGCGGCGGCGGAGCCAGGTTGGCGGGGCAGCTTGGGGCTTGGACAGTTTGATGTTGAACAGCTTGGCGAGCTCGTCGATGCGCGGTTCGGTCGCAACGTGCTCGCCGTCGATCAGGATCGTGGGGGTGGAGCGGTAGCCGCAGTTGAGGCGTTCGACGATTTGAGCGGCGGCTTCATCTTCATCGATGTCGATGCTGCGGTAAGGAATCTGGTGTTCATCAAGGAAGCGCACGGCGCGACGGCTGTCGCCGCACCATTCGGTGGTGTAGACGAGCACATCGCGGATCGCTTCATCGGCCATGCGGACAGCTTAGCCTGCCGGCGGCGGGATCGTGTGCAGCTTGAGGAAGTTGGTCGGCTGCCCTTGGCCGAGCGGCAGGCCGCCGGTGACGATGATTCGGTCGCCGGGTGCGAGGCCGAGCTCGTCGACAGCAGCGCGCTCGACATCGCGGAGCATCTCTTCGAGGCTGTCCGGCGGCTCGCAGAGGGCGGGTCGCACGCCCCAGGAGAGCTGCAGGCGCTGCTGGATTTGCGCCGAGGGCGCGAGCACGACGGTGGGCACGGGCAGGCGGTCAGCGGCAATCAGGCGTCCGCTGCGTCCGCTCACGGTGAAAGCGATCACCGCGCGGACCTCAGGATGCTGCTCGACGGCGGCGGCGACGGACCAGGCGATGGTGCGGCCGATATTGCCGGGCCAGGCGCTCGGCTCAGGCGCCGCTCCGCGGCGAGGGTCGTTGGCCTCGGCGGTTCTGATGATCGCGTCCATCATCTCGACCGTCTCAACGGGGCGGCGCCCGACTGCCGTTTCAGCGGAGAGCATCAGGGCGTCGGCGCCGTCCCAGACGGCGTTGGCGACATCGCTGGCTTCGGCGCGCGTGGGCCGAGCGCGCTCGACCATGCTTTCGAGCATCTGCGTGGCGATGATCACGGGCGTCAGCGAACGGCCGGCGGCGGCGATGATCGAGCGCTGCAGGACGGGTACTTCAGCGGGCCCAACCTCGACGCCGAGGTCGCCGCGGGCGACCATCGCACCGTCAGCGGCGCTGATAATCTGGGGCAGCGAATCGAGCGCGCCGGCGGTCTCGACTTTGGCGATCAGAGGCAGGGCGCGCCCAGCCGCGGCGAGCGCTTCGCGGCCGGCCTCCACATCCTCGACGGTGCGCACGAATGAGAGCGCCACGTAGTCCAGCTCCTGCTCGACGGCGAACCGGGCGCTTTCTCGGTCGCTCTCGGTCACCGCTTCGATCTGCGCGCCCGCGCCGAGGGCGTGCAGGCCGGCGCGCGGGGTGATCCGCCCGCCGCCGCGCACCAGCGTTTCGATCCGCGCACCGCGGACAGCCTCGACGCGCAGCTCGATCTCGCCGTCGCGCAGGTAGATGCGGCTCGCAGGGGCGACCTCGTCGATCAGCGCGGCATAGGGGCAGCCGAGCACAACTTGGCCGTCCTCGCGGCGGGCCGGCTCGGTTGAGCCGCTGACAATCGTGAGCCGATCACCGCGGCTCACTTCGAGCGGTTCGGGCACTTCAGTGATCCGAATTTTGGGCCCTTGCAGGTCGCCGAGGATGGCGATCGGTTTACCGCTGTCCCGCTGCGCAGCGCGAACGGCGTCGGCGAGCCGGCGCCAGGAGCGGCGCTCGCCGTGGGAGAAATTGATCCGCGCGACATCGAGGCCGGCCGCGGCGAGCCGGCGAATGATGCGGGGGTCGGCGCTGGCGGGGCCGAGGGTGGCGACGATCTTGGTGCGCCGCCCGCGCGGGCTGCGGGTGCTCATGTATGCAGCTGCGCAGCCGCTGCGGAACAGCGTCGGCTTGGAGGCCGGCTTGAAGGCAAAGCAGGGGCCGCGGCGGTCAGCGCGCGCAAGCGAACGGGCCGCCCCTCCTCCAGTGGAGTGGGGGGCGGCCCGTGGTGTTGCCGCACGGCTGCGCCGGCTGCGCCGCCTGTTGGGGCCTCGCTAGTAGGCGGGCGCGGGAGCCGGCGCCGGCGTGTCTTCGGGCTTCTCGGTCACCAGGCAGTTGGTGGTGAGCACCATGCCGGCGATCGAGACGGCGTTTTCGAGCGCGGCGCGGGTGACCATCGCGGGGTCCGCGATGCCCATTTCGATCATGTCGCCGTACTCGTCGCTGGCCGCGTTGTAGCCCCAGTTGGTGGTTTCGCTGTCCTTGACGGACTGGACGATCACCGAGCCGTCCTGGCCGGCGTTGATCGCGATGCGACGCATCGGCTCTTCGAGGGCGCGGTTGAGGATCGAGACGCCGGTGGCCTCGTCGCCGTCGAGCTCGACGCCGGCGAGGGCGGGGATGGCGTTGATCAGCGCAACGCCGCCGCCGGGCACCATGCCCTCTTCGACGGCCGCGCGGGTCGCGGAGAGCGCGTCCTCAACGCGGTGCTTGCGCTCTTTGAGCTCGACCTCGGTGGCCGCGCCGACTTTGATCACGGCGACGGAGTTGGAGAGCTTGCCGAGCCGCTCCTGCGCCTTTTCGCGGTCCCAGTCGCTCTTGGCCTGGTCATAGACGTGGCGGATCTGGTTGACGCGCTCATCGATCGCGCCGGCCTCGCCGCGGCCCTCGATGATCGTGCTGGCTTCCTTGCTGGCAACGAAGCGGCGGGCGCGGCCGAGGTCGGAGATTTCGGCCGTCTCCAGCTGGCCGCCCAGCTGCTCGCTGATCACGGTGCCTCCGGTGAGGGTCGCGATGTCGCCGAGGTTGTCCTTCTGGCGGTCGCCGAAACCGGGCGCCTTGACGGCGATCACGTTGACGGTGCCGCGCAGCTTGTTGACGGCGAGGGTGGCGAGCGCTTCGCCGTCCACATCGGAGGCGATGATGACCAGGTTCTTGGTCACCTTGAGGACCTTCTCAAGCAACGGCAGGATGTCGGCGACGGCGGAGACCTTCTTGTCGGTGACGAGGATGTAGGGGTCGTCGAGTTCGGCCTCCATGCGGTCGGGGTTGGTCACGAAGTAGGGCGAGATATAGCCGCGGTCGAACTGCATGCCGTCGACATACTCGACCTCGGAGCGGATTCCCTTGCCCTCTTCGACGGTGATCACACCGTCCTTGCCGACCTTCTCCATGACCTCGCCGATCAGCTCGCCGATGGCTGGGTCGGCGGCGGAGATGCCGGCGATCTGGGACATCTGCTCGCGGGTGGTGACGCGCGCTGCGTTGTCTCGGATCTGGTCGGAGAGCACCTCGACGCCGCGCTCGAGGCCGCGCTTGAGCGCCATCGGGTTGGCGCCGGCGGCGACGTTGCGCATGCCCTCATTGACGATCGCCTGAGCGAGCACTGTCGCGGTGGTGGTGCCGTCGCCGGCGATGTCGTTGGTCTTCGAGGCGACTTCCTTGGCGAGCTGTGCGCCGATGTTGTGGAACGGCTCTTCGAGGTCGATATCGCGGGCGATCGTGACGCCGTCGTTGGTGATCGTGGGCGCGCCGAAGGTTTTGGCGAGCACAACGTTGCGGCCCTTGGGGCCGAGCGTGATCTTGACCGCGTCGGCCAGCGCGTCGATTCCCTCGCGCAGGGCCTGGCGGGCCTCCTCGTCGAACAGCAGTGCCTTGGCCATCTCGGTCTCATCTCCTTGATTGATCACGGCCTGCCCGTGCAGACCGATGGTTCCGCTGGTGCCGTACAGGTTGCGCGTTTGCGGCTGGAGAGCTGGACCAGGCGCGGTCGGCGCGGCTGGCACTCTCAGACAGCGAGTGCCAACGGAGAGATTGTTGCGCACTCCACCCGCGTGCGCAAGTCCCCGCCCCAGCGGGGCGCGGCGCAACGTCAAGCCCGCTACAGCGCTCAGCCGAGCAGCCAGGCCAGGCGCCGCAGCGGCGCATAGCGGCAGAGCGCGACCGCCTCGATCGCGTCGTCGGCCACCGCTCCGTAGACGCGGCTGTCGGTGCTGCGCGCGGGCTGGTCGCCGAGCAGAAACCAACCCTCGGCTTCGCGGCTGACGACGCGCTTGACTGAGCGCCGCCCGGCCGCGCGCGGCTCGCGGAAGACGACGATCCTGCCAACCGCCGGCGCAAGCCAGCGGCTCGAGAGGGTCAAGAGCTGGTCGCCGGGCCGCAGCGTCGGCGACATGCTGTCGCCGCGGATCGCGTAGCGCTCGAAGAGGCGGGGCTTAGAAGTCGTCGAAATCGAAGTCGTCGTGGCTGTGGCCGTGATCGTGGCCGTGGCCGCCCATGCCGGGCATGCCGCCCATGTCAGGCATGCCGCCCATTCCGCCCATGTCGTCCATGCCGCCGAGATCGAAGTCGCCGCCGCCGGAGCTGGCGGCGCCGGTGTGGATCGCGACGCCGGCGCCGAAGACGCGCGCACCAACGCCTCCGTCGCCCTTGGGGCAGGCCGGATCGGCGGGGGCCTGCCCCATGCGTGCAGTCAGTTCGAAGATGTCGCTGCATTCCGCGCAGCGGTAGTCGTAAGCCGGCATCGGTTCGCTCCTCCCCAGCTCAGCGCAGCATAACGCGGACTATGCTCAGCGCAGCCGCGCAGCGCCAGCGGGAGAGCCAGCCATGCCCGACATCCGCGACTTCTGCGACCAGCTCTGGAACGGTGAGATCGACACGATTCGAACCGCCCATCCGGTCACGGCGGTCTGGAACAACCGCGCGCCGGAGGAGCTTGGCGATGGCCTGCTGTACCTGAAGTCGGCGGCGAGCATCAACACGCTGGACAGCGGCGACGGGCTGGTGATGCTCGACACGGGCACACAGCAGGATGCAGAGCTGGTCTACAAGAGCGTGCGCGCCTGGCGGCCCGCGGCGCCGCTGGCGGCGGCGGTCTTCTCGCACCACCACGTCGACCATATCTTCGGCGTGAACCGCTTCGACGCCGAGGCGGCGGAGCAAGGCCAGCCGCGCCCAACGGTCTACGGGCAGCGCCAGATCGGGGCGCATCTCGACCGCTACAAGCGCACGGTGGGCTACAACACGGCGATCAACTCGCGGCAGTTCATGCGCCCCGGGATGGAGGCGCAAGCGTGGCTGCGCTGGCCGGATGAATTCCGCTATCCGGATGTGTCGTTTGAGGATCGGCTCACCTTTCAGCGCGGCGGCTGCACATTCGAGCTGACGCATACGCGCGGGGAGACGGAGGACGCGGTCTGGACGTGGGTGCCGGAACGGAAGCTGCTCTGCCCCGGCGACCTGTTTATCTGGGCGGTGCCCAATGCGGGCAATCCGCAGAAGGTGCAGCGCTGGTGTGCGGAGTGGGCGGCGGGGCTGCGCCAGATGGCCGCGCTGGGCGCGGAGACGATGCTGCCCGGCCACGGCTTTCCGATCTTCGGCGCGGAGCGGATCCGCGAGGCGCTGACCGACACGGCAGACCTACTCGACGCGATCGAATCGAGCACGCTGGCGTTGATGAACGAGGGCGCAGCGCTGGACCGGGTGCTGCACGAAATCGAGCTGCCGAAGCGGCTCTTGGAGAAGCCGTATCTGCGCTCGGCCTACGACCATCCAGAATTCATCGTGCGGAACGTGTGGCGCTTCTACGGCGGTTGGTATGAGGGCGAGCCGGACCGGCTGCTGCCGGCGCCGCGTGCGGCGGAGGCGGCGGAGTGGATCACGCTGGCGGGCGGGCTGCGGCCGGTCCTGGAGCGGGCGCGGGCGCACCTCGATCACGGCAACCTGCAGCTGGCCTGCCACCTGATCGAGCACGCCGCGGCCGCCGCGCCAAGCCCCGAAGTGCACGCGCTGCGCGCGGAGATCTACGAGGCCCGCGCTGTGGAGCAGGAATCATCGATGGCGCGGGGCATCTTCTCGTTCGCGGCGGCATCCTCGCGGCAGGGGGTGCGGGATGTGTTCAGTCCGTAGCGGTTACTCAGCTGTGAAAGCGGGCAGGCTGCGGGCGGCGGCGTCGAGCAGCGATGACACCGCGGCGCGCGCATCATGCGGGCAGGGAAGTTCGCCGAACTCGCCGTCCGCGAGTTCGGCGCGAGTGGGCAGCCAGGCTTCGACAAGTTGGGCGATCTCATCGCGGCGGCGTTCGAGGCCGCGGTCAGCCTCGACGCCGTCCCCACGGGCGGTCAGCGCGCTGGAGACGGCAGCGGCGGCGAGGGCCAGGATGTCGGCGTCGTCGGTACGGCAAGCGATCCCGAGCGCGAGTTCAAGCTGCGTCCATTGCAGCAGAAGATCTGCTGACCCGGCATCGGCGGCGCCGGCGAAGTCGTAGAGCCAGCTGTAGTAGGAGCCCGGGGCGATGTTCCGGAGGACGCTGCCGCATATGTCCCGGCGCCGGCCGTCCGCGTAGTACTCGTCAATGCCGACGCGCCAATCGTATATGGCGCGGCCCACGCCACGCCAGAGGTGCAGCGCTCCAGGCGGTTGGGGCGGCGGGGCCGGGGCGCTGCGGATGGCAGCGAAGGTGCTGCGAATCGCGTGCTCCAGCACTATCAGTCCGGAGGGGTACCAGGTCAGCGGGGCATTCGCCATGGAGATGCTGTGGCAGGTGAGGCGGTAGCTGGCGGCCAAGGCGAGGCGGATGCGGCTGAGCGAGGCGAGACGGTTGAGGTGATCGAGCCGGTCCTTCCGGCGAACCTGGGCGTCTGGCGAATCAGCGCCCGACGGGGTTCCCCGAAGCGCGTACCACCAGCGGTTGCGGGCGTGTCGGATCTTCGAGCCGCAGACGAGCTCGCCGTGCGCGCGGGCGATTCGGCCAAGCTGGAAACGCAGCGGCCAGTAGTACTGCGGCAGTGCTGGTGAGAATGCGAGGATGTGGGGCCACATCCGGCGCACGGCGAGCAGCGCTTCGCTGCGGGCGTAGGCTTCGAATTGTATGTCATACCGCTCCGACAACGCGGCGCTGCCGTCTCCAGCGCAGTGGTACGCAAAGGTGAGCAATTCCAGCGCAGCCTCAGCCTGGGCGGTGAGGACTGCGATGCGGTAGAAGGCGGCCTGGCGGTCGGCTGCGGCGTCGGGTTGCTGATGCGTGGGGGTCTCGGCGGCCGAGGCGCAAGTCAGGAAGACGCACAGGCTGAACAGCAGCGAGATGGAGAGCAACGCTGTGAGCCGGCGCATTGAGAGCGGCCCGCTCATGGCGCGAAGAAGTACCGTATCTGGCTATTAGTTCTCGTTCGAACTGGTGCATATCCATACCGCACTCGTGTAAGATTGGCTGGCGGCGTTGGTGTACTTCTTTCTGGCATCAGGCCACAAATACGCATGTGCCCGCGGCGCCGGCTAGGGCAGCCGCTGAGTGCGGAAGTGGTGGGCGGCGGCGGCGGTGCCGGCCCTGAGCTGAATCACGGCGCGGTCGTGGAGCAGTTCGTTGGAGATCGATTGGCTGCGGCCGCGCTCCAGCGCGGCGTTGCTGAGCGGCCATCTGAGGCCGACGGCGCTGACGCCCGTGACGTGGTCGGAGATGGGAATGATTGAGACGTAGTCGCCGGGGTGGCCGTGGAAGTGCATCTCACGGATGCCGTCGCCGCGCAGGATCGTGAGGGCGCTCCAGCCGTCGACGGCCCAGGTGGGGATGGCGCGCAGGGCGGGGTGTGCGAGCAGGCTGAGGTTGCCGAGCGTGTGGTCGATGCGGGCGCCGCCGAAGGCGCCGAGCACGATCAGCGAGCGGGCGCCGCGCTGAACGGCGAGCTCGATCGCGACATCGGCGTCGGTGCGCTCTTGGGGCGCTGGATGCTCGACGATTTCGACGCCGCCGGAGCGCAAGCGCCAGAGCTCGGCGGGGTCGATGGAGTCGAAATCGCCGATCACGGCGTGGGGCTGAATCCCGATCGCGGTCAGCCGCGCAGCGCCGCTGTCGGCCGCGATCACGAGCGCGGCCCCGCGCAGCCCCGAGCGGACCAGCGCCGAATCGTGCAGATCGCCTCCGAGCGCGACGACGACCTGCACGGGGGCGGCCTAGCCGCCGGCCGGCTCGGCGGCCGGCTCAGGCTCAGTTGCGCCGTTCGGGCTGGCAGCGCCCGCGGCCGCCTGGCGGAAGGCCTCGGGCAGCTCTTTCCCGGCGTCGGCGAAGGCTTTGGCCATCGCTTTGTTGCCGGCCCCAAAGATGTCCAGCTGGCGGTCCTCGACGAAGTCGCGCGAGGCGGTGACCCGCTCCAGCTGCCCTTGGAAGCGCGGCGCGGCGTAGCGCATCAGCAGCTCGTAGCTGCGGTGGGTGGCCTCGGTCGAGGCCCACTCGTGATGCATCGAGAGCACGCCGCCGAGGCCGCCGGAGCGGTCGTGCAGGGCCTCGAACTGCTCGACCACATCATCGGGCGAGCCGACGAACACCTGGCCCTTGTCGATCGCCTCTTCAATCGTGGCCGCCTGATGGAGCACGATGCCGCCTTGGCGGCCGTGATCGCGGACATCGCCGACGTAGGTGCGAAGCAGGTAGCCGGCGCGCACATCCTCGATCGCCTGGGCGCGCGTCTCGGCGACGTGGATCGCCACCACCGCCCGCCAGTTCGAGCGCGAGACTTGGTGCCCGTGTTCGGCGGCGGATTCTTCATACCAGTCCCAGACGTTTTTCATCCCCTCCGAATCGGCGCCGCCCAGCGAGAGCAGGCTGGCGCCGTGCCGGCCGGCTAGCTGCGGGCCAGCCGGCGTGAGGATCACCGCGCAGGCCACCTCGGGGTGCGGATCGGAGTACCAGGCCATCTGCAGCCGCGCCTCGGTCAGCGAGAACCAGTCGGTCTCCATCGTGACCGGCGCATCGCTGCGCGCCAGCTGCATGATCGCGTCGAGCGACTCGGCCATGCGGCGGCGCTGCGTCTCCGGCGGGATGCCCATCTGCACGGCGTCGGAGGTCAGCGCGCCGGGGCCCACGCCGAGCATTACGCGGCCGCGCGTCATGTGGTCGAGCTGGAGCAGGTCGTCGGCGACCATCAGCGGGTTGTGGTAGGGCAGCGAGACGACGCCGGTGCCGAGCCTGATGTGGTGGGTGCGCTCGGCGGCGGCGGCGATGAAGATCATCGGATTGGAGATCAGCTCGCGGCCGAACGAGTGGTGCTCGCCGATCCAGGCTTCGTCGTAGCCGAGCCGATCGAGCGTTTCGATCAGCTCCATATCGCGCTTGAGCGCGAGCGTGGGATGTTCGCCGACGCGGTGGAAGGGAGCGAGAAAGATGCCGAATTTCATGCGCTTCGGCCGCCAGGACATATCAAACTCCATTTCTGACCATATTGTTGGCCATATTGTTGGCCATGCTGTTGGGCGTGCCGTTCGACTCGGCAAGCGAGCGTGCTGCGGTGCACGCTCGTGCAGGGTAACGCGGTCAGCTCAGGCGATGACGCCGGCGGCAACCAGCTCGTCGAACTCGTGCTGGCTGAGGCCGACGATCTCGCGCAGAACGTATTCATTGTGCTCGCCGAGCGTCGGCGCGCGCTGCAGGATGCGCTCGTCTTCGTGCATGAAGCGGGCCGCTTCGCGATCGACGGCGATGTCGAGCGAAGGGTCGCTGGGCTGACGGACGTGCTGGTAGTGGGCGCGGAAATGCTCATCGACCTCGATCATGTCGCGCAGGTCCTCCACGGCGTTGGCGGCGATCCCGGCCGCCTGCAGCCGCGCGGCGGCCTCCCACTTGCCGAGCCGAGCGGCCCAGGCGCCGACGATCGCGTCGAGCTCGTCCTCATGCGCTTTGCGCGCCGCATGGCTGGCGAAGCGGGCGTCTTCGATCAGGTCGGGCCGCTCGATCGCTGCGGCGCAGGCGGCCCACTCGCCGTCGCCGCGGACGGCGAGGGCGATCCAGTCGTCATCGCCGCCGCCGCTGCGGTAGACGCCGTGCGGACAGTAGTTGGGATCGCGGTTCCCGGGGCGCTCGGGCGGCTCGCCGCTGTGCGCGAAGCGCATCCACTCGGCGCCGAGCAGGGCGACCGTGGCGGAGAGTTGGGAGAGTTCGATCTCGCGGCCCCGGCCGCTGCGTTCGCGGGCGCGCAAGGCGGCGAGGGTGGCGACAGCGAGCAGGTGCGGCGAGGTGAAGTCGGGGAATGCGACGCCGGGGCCGCGCGGCGGACGGCCCGGAAAGCCGCTCAGGAAGTTCAGCCCGGAGGCGGCCATCAGCAGGTTGCCGAGCGTCGGCAGCTTACGCCAGGGGCTGCCGCCGCCGACGCCGGGCAGGTGCAGCACGATCAGGCCGGGGTTGAGCGCGCTCAACTGCTCGTAGCTCAGGCCCATCCGCTCCATCGTGCCGGCGCTGTAGTTGTTAACGATCAGATCGGCAGTTGCGGCGAGGCGGCGGAAGAGCGCGCGGCCGCGCTCGTCGGACAGATCGAGCGTGACCGATTTTTGTGCGTGTTGCAGTCGTTGAAGAGGTCGGGCAGATCGGGGTGAAAGCGGTCGCCGGTCACCGGTTGGTTGCGCAGGGGGTCGATCCGCGCCATCGATTCGACTTTGATCACTTCGGCGCCGAAGTTGGCCAGGATGCGCGCGCCGAGCGGCCCGGCGGCGACCCAGCACATATCGACCACACGGATGCCCGCGAGCGGCTGCAGCGAGAGCGGCTCGGGCCGCGCGGGAGGCGGCCTGCGGTCGCCGCGCGGGGGCGGGGTTTGCCCCGAGCCGAGCTGCGGCGCTGCCGCGATCGGCAGCGGCGGCTGGACCGGATCGAGCGGGCTGCGGCTGAAGCTGAGGCCCGCGCCCAGCGCGGGCGCATCGATGCTGCGGAACTGGCCGGCGGCCTGATAGTGCTCGGATTCCGCGAACTGATCGAAGCTCAGCGTCGGCATGGCCGGGTGGTTGCCGGCCTGCAGCGCGCGCAGCATGTCGTCGCGGTCCATGCGCTCGGCCAAGTCTCCGGCGAGGAACTGGAACGGGTTCTCGAGGTACTGCCAGGCGGCGCGGTTGCCCTCGTGCAGCACCATCCAGTCGTCGGGCGTGTAGCCGTGCTCGATCCCGGCGGCGTCGAGCAGCTCCAGGAAGCTGGCCAGGTTGAGCGCGTTGATGTTGCAGGCCAGCCACTTGCCGTCGCGGCAGCGGAAGGCCTGGCTGAGCGCCGGGCGGTGCGGAATCTGTCCGCGCCACAGCCAGACGTTGGGATTCGAGGTCTGCACCAGCTGAAAGGCGGTCGCTTCCTGCATCGAGATATCGATCTGGCAGCCCGGCCGGGCCGGCGATTGATCGCGGCCGTGCAGGGCGATCATCGCTGCGCTGGCGATCGTCAAGCCGGTCATGATGTGCGCGGTGTGCGCCGGCCCGCGCGCCGGCGGGTCGCCGCGGTCGCCGCTGATCTGCAGGAAGCCGGCGGCCGCCTGCGTGGTGAGGTCGGTCGCGCGCCAGCTGCGCTTCGGCCCGCGCTGCCCGTAGGGCGAGGCGGAGATGATGATCAGGTGCGGATTGAGCGCGTGCAGGTCGGCGGCGGCGAGCCCCCGCTCGGCCGGCCCGCCGGGCTGCCGAGACTCGATCAGCAGGTCGGCGTCCGCGGCCAGCGAGCGCAGCTGTTCGGCGCCCGCGGCCGTGTCGATATCGACCACCAGCGACTGCTTGTTGGCGTTGAAGTAGAGGTGCTGAAAGGAGCGCTCGGGCCCAGGCAGATCATCGAGGAACGGCGCCATTGCGCGGATCTCGGCGCCGCCGGGCGGCTCGATCAGGTACACATCCGCCCCGAGGTCGGCGAGCAGGCGCCCGCCGAGCGCGGTGCGCGGGTCGGCCAGTTCGAGCACACGCAGCTGCTCTAGCGGCTTCATCGAGCGGAGAATACGCGTTTGAGCACACGGAGCACACGCCTGTAGTCCAAACGCAGCCTCCTCCCGCACAGCGGCTGGAGCGCCAAGCCGCTGTTAGCGCGCGCGGCGGCGCAACTGTGGATCGAGGGCGTCGCGCAGCCAGTCGCCGAGCAGGTTGCCGACCAGGGCGACGATCATGATCGTGATGCCGGGCACACCGGTCAGCCAGAAGCGGATTTTGAGCAGGTCGCGGCCTTCGGCGACCATTTTGCCCCAGGAGATCGTCTCGGGGCCGACGCCGGCGCCGAGGAAGCTGAGCGAGGCTTCGGCGATGATCACGGTGGAGACGTTCAGCGTGGCGAGGATCACGACGGAGTTGACAACGCTCGGCAGCAGGTGGCGGGTCATGAGGCGGAAATCGGACGCGCCGATTGTGCGCGCGGCGACGATGAACTCGCGTTCGCGCAGGCTCAGCACTTCGGCGCGCACGAGCCGCGCGTAGGGCGCCCAGAGGAAGACGATCAGGATCACGATGACGTTGCGCAGCGACGGCCCGAGCATGGCGGCGATCAGCAGCGCGAAGAGCAGCGCGGGAAACGCCAACTGGACTTCCACGAGCCGCATCGAGAGCGAATCGAACGCGCCCCGCCGCCAGCCCGCCAGCAGGCCGATCGCGGTGCCCAGCAGGAGCGAACCGGGAATCGCGGTCGCAATCACGAGCAGCGAGGTTTGGCTGCCCTTAATCAGGCGGCTGAACGTGTCGCGGCCTAGGCCGTCGGTACCGAACACGTGGGTCCAACTGCCCTCGGCCTGCCAGACGGGGTCGGCGAGGCGGTTGACCAGGCTCTGATCGGTCGGGTCGTGCGGCGCGATCAGGTCGGCGAAGAGGCCGGCAACGATGAACAGGCCGATCACGAGCAGATAGAGCGTGAGCAGCGGCCAGCCGCGCGGCAGGCGGCGGGGCAGCCAGCGGCGGCGCGCGGAGGCGAGCGCGAGCCCGCCGGCGGATGCGGAGCCGGCCGCACTCATTCGCTTGCGCCGACGCGGATGCGCGGATCGAGGAAGTTGTAGGAGATATCGACGAGGATGTTAATCACGACGAACCAAACGGCGATGACGAGCACGCCGACCTGGATGACGGTGAAGTCGCGCAGGCTGATCGAGCGGAAGACGAGCCGCCCGATGCCGGGCCAGGCGAAGACGACCTCGACGATGATTGAGCCGGCCAGCAGCTGCGCGAGCATGATCCCGAGCACCGTGATCAGCGGCAGCAGCGCGTTGCGCAGCGCGTGCCGCACGATCACGGTGCGGCCGGTGAGGCCTTTGGCGTGGGCGGTGCGGATGTAGTCGTTGCTGAGCACATCCAGCATTCCTGAGCGGGTCAGCCGCATGGCTGCGGCGGCGCCGAAGCCGGCCAGGGTGATCGCAGGGAGAATCAGGTGCTCGAAGCCGCCGCGCCCGCTGGTGGGCAGCCATTCGAGCCGCACCGCGAAGATGAAGATCAGCAGCAGGCCGAGCCAGAAGTTGGGCATCGCCTGGCCGATCAGCGCGAGCAGCCGCGCGAGCAGGTCGGGCACGCTGCCGCGCCGCACCGCGGCGAGCATTCCGATCGGCACCCCGATCGCGAGGATCAGCACGAACGCCGCGATGCTCAGCTGGACTGTGGCCCAGAGCCGCGCCGCCACCTCATCCCATGCCGGCTGCTTGGTGTAGATCGAGTCGCCGAAATCGAGCTGCACAACGCTGGCGAGAAAGTTGCCGTACTGCACGATCAGCGGGTCGAGCAGGCCGAGCTGCTCCTTCGCCGCCTCGATCGACTCCGGCGTGGCGTTCCGTGCGGCAAAGGCGGAGACCGGGTCGCCAATCAGGCGGGTGCCGACGAAGACGAGCGAGACGACAACGAAGACGACTGCAATCGATTGCAGCAGGCGGGGGACGAGGTGCGCGATCATCTACGTTTCCTGGGTCCCCCGCGATGCTGCTACGGCCCGCGGGAGCGGGCCGGCAAGGGGCTGCCCTCCTCCATCACTCTCCTCCCCACGCACAAGTGTGTGGGGAGGAAAGAAGGAACGGGAACCACGGCATCCCTCCCGCAAGCGGGCGGAGAGGGGAGACTGGTCCGCCTGTCTGCATGGAGGGCTTTTCAGCACCCCGCTAGGTCTTCACGCTCTTCAGATTCCACAGCTCGACGGAGGGCGGCTGCAGGAAGTACGGATCCCATTCCAGCCGCGAAGCGGCGACATGGGTCTGCACGAGCTCGAAGAGGAAGATCCACGAGGCTTCAAGGTAGTGAATGCGGACTACTTCACCAAGCAGTTCGGCGCGCCTGTCCGGATCGAACTCGGTCTTCGCCTCCGCGATCAAGCGGTCGGCCTCGGCGCGCTCGTCGGAGAGCACCTCGACTTTGTGCTCGTAGGTGCCGGCGCTGTCGACAGAGATCGCGAAGGATCCGAGCGAGGTGAAGCCGGCGGACTGCGGGAACAGATAGGGCGCGGTCAGCACCTTGTCGCGGGCTTCGCCGAGGAACTTGGAGATATCCTCGGGGATCAGGTTGATAATGAACCCGACCTCGCGCAGCATCTCGGCGATCGCCTCCATGAACAGCTGGTCGTTGGTGTAGAGGCCGCTGAGGTAGATCAGGTCGGTCTCGAGGCCGTCGGCGTAGCCGGCCTCGGCGAGCAGTCGCCTCGCTTCCTCGGGATCGTAGCCCCAGCGCTGCTCCTGCAGCCCCTCGGGGAAGCCGAACTGGCCGGTCGAAAGCGTATATGTGTAGTTCTCGCGGCCGGTCATGATGTTCTGCGTAATCGCGTCGACATCGACAGCAAGGTTGGCGGCGATGCGGACGCGCTTGTCGCGCCAGGGGTTGGGCTGGCCGGGGTTGTAGGGGTCCTCCTCGATCGTCATCGGCAGCTTGATGTGCAGGCCGCGCTGGGCGGGGTGATAGAACACGTTGAAGTCCTCGGACTCGCCGAGGGGGACGGCGAGGTCGGGCGGGATCGCCATGGCGACGTCAATCTCGCCGGCCTCGAGGGCCGAGACGCGGGCGCCGATCTCGGGAATCAGGCGCGCCTCGAAACCGGCCAGGTACGGAATGTGCGGCGCGTAGTTGTAGTCGTATCCGTTATAGAAGTCGTCGTTGCGCACGCTGACGATCCGCTCGTCGGGCGCCCACTCGACGAATTTGAACGCACCGGTGGCGATCGGGAACTGACCGTAGGCCTCGTCGCCAACCTCTTCGATGTACGCCTTGGGGAAGACGGGGAAGCCGCCGACGGCGAGGCTATTGGCGGCGTCGACGCTCGGAGCAGCCTGGTCAATGCGCAGCGTGCTGGCGTCGATCAGCTCGTTGTCGCCGGTCCAGCTGAGCTCGCCGGTCCAGGCCGAGCTGTACTCGGGATTGTATTCGGCCTTGTTGGTCAGGCGGTCGATCGTGAACTTCACATCCTCCGCGGTGATCGGCTCGCCGTTATGGAAGACGCGGCCGTCGCTGACCGTCACGATCAGCGCTTCCTCGCCGACGAACTCCCACTCGGCGAGGCCGCCGGGAACCGCGCTGCCTTTATTGTCGAGCGGGAAGACGGCGGCGAAGTGGTAGTTGTTGGAGGCCGACTGGCCGCCGCGCGCCAGCGCGCTGCCCTGATCGAGGATCTGCGGGAACGCGCCGTAGGCGCCAATCGCTGTGGCGTTGTAATCGATTTCGCCGGCGGCGACGGTCTGCTGTTCTTGATCGGCCGGCGCTTCCTGCTGCTCCTGCTGCTGCGCCTGCTGCTCGGCCTGAGGTTCATCCTGCGCCTGCTGCTGGGGCTGCGCTTGCTGCTGCTGTTGGCGGGCCGGCTGAGCCTGCTGTTGCTGCTGCTGATCGGCCTGCGCAGCGGCCGCGGGAGCGTCGTCGTCATCGTCGTCGCCGCAGCCGACCAGCGCGAGGCCGGCGGCGCCGACGCCGGCGCGGGCCGATGCACGGAGCAGGGCACGGCGGCTCAGGCCGCGGCTGCGCAATCGTTCCCAGTAGTTCGCTGTAGACATCCCTCGCCCTTCTGTTCTGCCCGCGAGAGGCACGCGGACGCTGAGCATGCTAGCGATTTGTGAGAGCGCCGGGGCGCGGCTTAGTGCGGATCGAGGCGGTAGACCTGGAGCGCGGTGCCGTGGAACAGCTGGGCGCGCTCGTCGGCGCTGTAGGCGGCGCTGAGCTTGATGAACTGGTTCCAGAGCACGGTGTAGCTGCAGGAGAGCTTGTCGACGGGGAAGTTGCTCTCGAACATGCAGCGGGCCGGGCCGAACTGTTCGATGGTGTGCTCGTACCAGGGGCGGTTGGCGGCGAGCAGATCGTCGGAGCTGGGGGCGGTCCCGCGCTGCTCCCAGCCGAAGCCGTTGAGCGGCATCTGGATGCCGCCGACCTTGGCGACCACGTTGGGGCAGGCGGCTAGCTCGGCAATCGATTCGCGCCAGGCGACGAAGACCTCACCGCGGCGGCCCGCGTAGGGGCCGATGCCGATCGGTCCGCCGAGATGGTTGAGGATGATCGTGGTCTCGGGAAAGGTGCGGGCGAGGTCTGTCAGTTCGGGGATTTGCGGGTGGTAGAGCCAGCCCTCGAAGCTGAGGCCGCGCGGAGCCAACTCGGCGAAGCCTTCGCGGAAGGCGGGGTTGAGGAACAGACCGGGGCCCGGTTCGAGGCGGGAGTTGGGCACCTCGGGGCTGGCGTCCCAGCTGCCGTGATGGCGGATGCCGCGGAAACGCGGACTGCTCTGCATGTGCGCATCGAGCACTTCACCCACAGCGGCGCCGAGGCGGAGGTTCGCGTGGCCGACGATTGCGGTGCAGGCGCGCAGATCGCCGTAGAGGCCGCTGGCGCTCTGGGCCGCGACGCCGGCTACGAATTCAGTTTCGCCGACAGGCCGCAGCGCCTCCGGCCCCTCAGCGCGGTACATCGCGCTGCATTCGATGAAGACGGTCTGGCGCACGTTGAAATCCGCCGTGTCTTCGAGCAGCTCATCGAGGAAATAGCGGCTGCGGGGGCCGTCCGGCCGAGCATCCCAGAGGTGGTGGTGCGGATCGATAATCGGCAGGTCCGGGTCAAGGGCTGCTTCGCGCGTTGTGCTCAGCCAGTCGGCATTGTTGGAAACCACATCGTTCTCCGTTTCGCTGCGAATCGTGAATTAGTCCGGTCAGTCCAACCAGTTAGTCCAGCACGGAGGGATTGACGATTGCCGGCGGCCGCTTGCCGCTGACGACGGCGGCGACGTTTTGGCAGGCCAGCTCGCGCATCGCGTAGCGCGTCTCCTCGGTGGCGGTGCCGATGTGGGGGAAGGTGATCACGTTGGGCAGTTTGACGATCGGCTCGTCTGGGGCGGGCGGTTCCTGCTCGAGCACATCGAGGCCAGCGCCGGCGATCTGGTTGGACTGCAGCGCGGCGGTGAGCGCCTGCTGGTCGACAGCGGGGCCGCGCGAGGTGTTGATCAGGTAGGCGCTGGGCTTCATCAGGCCGATCTCGCGCGCGCCGATCATGTGCCGCGAACCGGGGTTGAGATCGGTGTGGACGCTGACGAAGTCGGACTGGCGGAGCAGCTCATCGAGCTCGACCTTCTCAGAGGTCGGCGCATCGGCGGGCGGATCGTCGAAGATGTCGTACCAGATGGTGCGCATGCCGAGCTGCTGCCCGCGGCGGGTGACCTCGCGGCCAATCCGGCCGAAGCCGATCACGCCCAGGGTGTGCCCGGCCGGGTCGTGCGCGAGGCCTGGGTAGGGCTCGCGCCGCCCCCAGCCGCCGCTGCGCGAATAGCGCTCAAACTCGACCAGGTTGCGCGAGAGGATCAGCAGCATCGCCACAGTCAGATCGGCGACGGCGGCGTTGAGCACGCCGGGAGTGTTGCAGAGCGCGACGCCGTGCGCGCTGAGCAGGTCGACATCGAAGGCGTCGTAACCGACCGAGGTGGTGGCAACCACTTTGAGAGACGGCGCGGCGGCGAGCAGTTCCTCGTCGACGCGGAAGAGCGGGTTGAGCAGGATGCCGTCGGCGCCGGCGGCCGCCTCGAGCAGCGCGGCGCGGTCGGCGCCCGGCGGCAGCACGGTGACATCGCCGGCGGCGGCGAGCAGCGCGTGCAGTTCATCTTCTATCGGCACTGCCTGGACGATTTTGGGCATCGTGATCTCTTTCATTGGCTGCTTCGCAATTCCCGCTCCCGCCGATGGTAGCCGCAGGCAGCGGGAGGACTGCCCGAGCAGGCAGGAGCGGGCGCCGCCTTTATTCTGGGGGCGCGCCTCAGCCGCAGGGGCGGCGCAGCGCGGGAAAGAGGTTGACTATGCGGGGCGTTGGCGTGATGGAGTTTGGCGGGCCGGAGGCGCTGCAGGTGGTCGAGCTGGAGGAGGTGCACGCGGGCCCCGGCGAAGTGCGGCTGCGCGTGCACGCGGCGACGGTCAACCCCACCGACACCTTCGTACGCGGCGGGGCGCGGGCCGAGGCGCTGCGCGCCGCCGGGCCGCCGCCCTACATTCCAGGCATGGACGCAGCGGGCGTGGTCGACGAGATCGGCCCGGACACCGAAACGGAGCTCGCGATCGGCGACGCGGTGATGGCGATGGTGATGCCGCGCGGCAGCCAGGGGGCGTACCGCGAGAGCATCGGGCTGAAGGCCGACGCGGTCGGCCGCGCGCCGGCCGGCGCGAGCCACGCGGAGGCGTCGACGCTGCCGATGAACGGCCTGACGGCGCGGCAGTCGCTCGACCAGCTAGCGCTGGCGCCAGGCCAGACGCTCGCGGTGACCGGCGCGGCCGGCTGCTACGGCGGCTACATGGTGCAGCTCGGCAAGGCCGAGGGGCTGACAGTGATCGGCGACGCCTCGGCCAAGGACGAGCAGCTCGTGCGCGGGCTCGGGGCGGATATCGTCGTGCCGCGCGGCGACGATATCTCTGAGCAGATCCGCAAGGTGATGCCCGACGGCGTCGACGCGCTGGCCGACGGCGCGGTGCAGAATGAGCTGGCCGTCGGCGCGGTGCGCGACGGCGGGCAGTTCGCCTCGGTGCGGGGCTGGCGCGGCACGGGCGAGCGCGGGATCAGCTTCCATGTGACGATGGTCTACACCTACGACCGCCGCGCCGATCTGCTCGACCAGCTGCGCCGGCAGGCGGAGGACGGCGCGGTGTCGCTGCGGGTCGCGACGGCGTACCCGGCCGAGCAGGCATCGGAGACGCACCGCCGCCTCAAGCTGGGCGGCACGCGGGGGCGCTTTGTGATTACGTTCTAAGCTGCAGCCGAGCTTCTGAGGTGCGTCGGCTCACCACTGTCCGCTGTCGATGATGTCGTGCCGGCAGTTGTTGCGGAAGACAATGTGATCGCCGTCCAATTCGTAAGTCACCCGGATCGATCAAGATGCATAGGCTTCCCAGATTCTAGCCTTGCGATCGACGAGGTGCGCTCTCAACCCTGGGTGTCTCCGGTTTTTCATCAGCTGATCCACCGTGTCGAGCACGGCTTTATAGAGCGCAGGCTCGTTTTTCTTACCCTTCAGTGCACGGTCAAACCGGGGCGTGAACTGCGCTGTCGACGACAAGACTAAAGCTCGCGCAGGTATTTCAGCGCTTCGGCTCTCGTGAACACTGGCGACAGACGTCCTGCACGAATGTCTTCGTCCGCCTCCCGCTCGCCCCGCTGCCATTCCTCAGTCCAGAAGTACGCTGTGTCCGGCGACGGACTCAGGATTCCCGACGCACTGGTCATACGCACTGCACCTGTGGACGGGTGTGCGTCCGTCGGAGCGGCGTCGGAGAATACGCCGGTTGTCTTACGAACCTTAACTTCAACTTTCATCAGTGTGGCCTGTCGTTGTTTCTGTTCCCACAAGGGTCAGCGGTATCGCACCCTTCTCGTCCTCATCGATCAAGATGTGAAACGCATACTGACCGGCCTGCTCGTAGGATGTATTGGGGAAGTCGATGATCATCTGTATCCCTGTGGATCTGCCGGGCAGCGGCGGCTTGGGAACAACGAAGTCGCCGTTGAATTCGCCGATGGCTTCGCCATCGGCTGTCAGTACTCGAACAGTGAGGTGGCGCTCTCGGTCCACTTCAGCGGGGCTGGCGCTGATGCGCAGCACAAGCCGCATCATTGGGTGCACCGCGGGGAATGAGGCGGCGCTAATCGTGTCAAACGCCCCGAGGATGTTCAGCTTGCCTTCTTCGCTCACATTTGCAGCGTCGCAGAGCAGCGCCAGCGTCATGTCCACAAGCGCACCCGGTTTCCATTTCGCCCCGCTCAGGCGCGCGCTGCGTCAACGCGGCTCGCGCGCCCATCCTCCAAGTGATCCGCAGTACAGCCACAGGCCAGCATCCAGGTTCGGTAAGAGTCGTACAGCAGCGCAGCTTCTACCTTACCGCTGCGGCTCGACTGATGCAATCTATCGTCAATTCGCGGAAGGATTCGATGGCGCCTAGCAAATGCGCACGCTCTGGTTGATGCGCGACTGGCAGATCCTGCAGCTCCGGGACGCCCCCGTGCTGCCAGTGGCGCATCCTTTCCCACGAACTCACGAGCCACCACTGCACAGCGCCTTGAAACACCGGACGCGCCCATAGCCTCGCCGTCCGACAAGCTGGCTCAGCCACGAGTTGGGGGGGCGACGTGTGCCTGAGGAGGACTTCGATCTCACTGGCGGTGTAGCGCAGCGCAGTGCGCTCCTGCGAGGTCATGGCGCCGTAGCGATCGTCGCCCGTACAGTTCATCGCCAAGCAGCTGTGGATAGTTGCGTGGTACATGTGATCCAGCATGATGAATGCACGCCACGGCATATCCACGAGCGGCAGCGCTGCCGATGCGCCGCCTGGCAGAATCAATGCTTCGACGGCGCTCATCAGCTCGTCGAGGATCTGGCGCGCCCGATCGAGATCAGGCAAGGCAGGAGCGGCATCGATGTTTTCTACATGTGCTGTCACCACATTTCCCATCGCGCCTTGTATCACCTCGAGCTCTTCGTACAGGCGGTCGAGCAGCACTGTCAGCTCTTGCGCCGGCTCAGCTGCCCCAAACGGCTCGATGGATGCGCGGAGGCGGAGCAAATGTGAATTATACGCGAGCAGATGTAGGCGAACCATCCGCACTGCCTCTGCCGTCTCATCCGTGAGCGGCCAGACACCGAGTTCGTGCTGGGCGCCAAGATCGAGCAGGGAATCGGCGATGTCCAGCTCGACGGCTATCTCAGTCAGCAGCGTTAGGGCGCGCAGGGCATTGAGATCAAGGTCAACGGCTGGTGCTTGGGGCACTGCTGCAGATTCGGGGTTGTCTGAGCGGGTGAGCGCGGCCAGAGCTTGCTCGAGCCGCACAACCGCCCGCTCGAACCGCTCTACGGCTTCTGCGTTAGAAGGATGGTATGCGCGGTCGAGCGCGGCCGCTATGGCCTGTAGCTGCA
This sequence comes from uncultured Dehalococcoidia bacterium, assembly GCA_964347635.1. Taxonomy (GTDB): domain Bacteria; phylum Chloroflexota; class Dehalococcoidia; order Bin125; family Bin125; genus CATQGW01. The sequence continues at coordinate 49,534 of CAYFZI010000005.1, read as the reverse complement.
CGACGGCGTCTTCAAGCCGCCCGGCGGCGGGTTCCGATGTCTGTATCTTGGAGCCGCCGCCGGACGAAGTCTCGACGCCAGCTGACTGGCCGGCGCATCCAGCCAGCCCCACCGCGATGGCCATGCTCAGGCCGAGCATGGCCGCACGGAGGGGCACGCAACGGGCCCAGCTCAGGCGCGCGGGAGGCCGAGGCCGCGGGTGGCGATGATGTTGCGCTGGATTTCGTTGGTGCCGCTGTAGATCGTGCTGGGTACGGCAAGCAGGTACTGCTCGGGCATGTCGCCGGACCAGGGGGCGGTCGGCTCTTCGGGGATCAGCTGGCCGGAGAGGCCGAGCATTTTGATCCCGTAGTTGTAGATCTTCTGGCCCAGCTCGGACTGGAAGATTTTGATGACGGAGGCCTCGTAGTTGGGCACCTGGCCGCTGGCCTGGATGTGGCCGATGCGGTAGCCGAGGTACTTGGCGACGTTGTTGGCGATCACGAGGTCGGCCAGGCCGAGGCGGTAGTCGGCGCGCTTGGCGGAGCCGCCGTTCTGCAGGTATGCGCTCATCTGCTCGAGCGTGCGGCGCTGGCCGGCCGTCGTGCCGATTCCGGAGCGCTCGAAATCGAGCAGCGTCATACCCACGTACCAGCCGCGGTTCTCCTCGCCGATCAGGTTGCGCGCGGGCACGCGCACATCCTCGAAGAAGACCTCGTTGAAGTGGTGGCGGCTGGCCATGTTGATCAGCGGCCGCACCGAGAGGCCGGGCGTGTTTTTGATGTCGTCGATCAGCAGGAAGGAGATGCCGCGGTGCTTGGGCGCATCGGGGTCGGTGCGCACGAGGCAGAACATCTGGTTGGCGCGGTGGCCGCCGGAGGTCCAGATTTTCTGGCCGTTGATGATGTAGTCGTCGCCGTCGCGCACGGCGCGGGTCTGCAGCGAGGCGAGGTCGGAGCCGGAGCCGGGCTCGGAGTAGCCCTGGCACCAGATGTGCTCGCCGCTGGTGATCTTGGGCAGGTATTCGGCCTTCTGCTCGTCGTTGCCGTGGATGATCAGGGTCGGGCCGATCATGCCGACGCCGAACCCGCGCGTACCGGTGTCGGGCGCGCCGTGGTAGCCGAACTCCTCATTGAAGACCATCTGCTCGGTGATCGAAGCGCCGAGGCCGCCGTATTCGGTCGGCCAGGCGGGGGCGATCCAGCCGCGCTCGGCGAGCTTGGTGTTGAACGCCTTGGACTTCTCAAAGTCGTCCTCGGAGCTTTCGCCCGAGCCGCCGGGGCCGGCCGGTCCATCCAGCTCGGGGATGTTGTCGAGCAGGAAGCTGCGCACATCGCTGCGCAGCGTTTCTTCGGCCTCAGAAAATCGCAGTTCCATCGTTTGTACTCCCGCGCTTGGATGCCGTCGTTGGTGTGGAGCGGGAGACGGGACTCGAACCCGCGACCCTCTGCTTGGGAAGCAGATGCTCTACCGGCTGAGCTACTCCCGCCCGCTGGTTGGGAACGAGTCTACTGCCCTCACGGGGATGGGGAAGTGGGGAGCGGCGGTTAGACGCGGCGGCGGCGGACCGGGTCAAGCCGCTCGGTCAGCACATCGCTGAGAAAGTTCAGCGATGTGAGCATCAGCGCGAGCACCACCACCGGGCCGATCACGAAGTGGGGAGCGTCGCGCATGTAGGGGCGCCCCTCCTGCATGATCGCGCCCAGCGTCGGGTCGGGCAGCTCCGCGCCGAGGCCGAGGAAGTTCAGCGCGGCCATGATCAGCACGGAGGCGACGATCGCCAGCGGCACCTGGACGGTGAACGCGCCGAAGGTGTTGGGGGCGACGTGGCGGAAGAGGATCCGCCCGCCCGAGAGGCCGAGGCAGCGGCCGGCCAGCACGTAGTCGCGCTCGCGCTCGCGCAGGACGCCGGCGCGGGCCAGACGCGCGGAGCCGGGAATATTGAAGAAGGCGATCGCCACGGCGACGCTGAAGATGCCGGAGCCGATGATCGTGATCAGCAAGATCGCGAAGATGATGCCGGGGAAGGCGAGCAGCACATCGACGCCGCGCATGATCAGCGTGTCGGTCCTCCCTCCCCGCCAGCCGGCGGTGTAGCCGATCGTGATCCCGATCAGCCAGCCGACCATCACGGCGGCGAAGCCGTGCTTGATCGTGCGGCCCAGACCGATCGAGTTGCGCGCCAGCAGGTCGCGCGAGAGATGATCGGTGCCCATCGGGTTGTCCCAGCTGATCGCGCCGTTCTTGGGGCCGTCGCCGGGCTTGTTGGGGTCGGTCGGGTCGAGCAGCGGGAGGATGAAGGCGAAGAAGAGCAGGAGCAGCAGCACGGAGACGGCCAGGGCGCCGCGCGGCTCGCGCATCACCGCGCGCAGCTCGGCGCCGGCGAGGCGGAGCGAGTGCCAGCGCTCGACATCCTCGAACGGCGGAGACTGGACATCGGCGGCGCGGCGCATCAGCGCTCCTCCGCGCTGCCGCCGATGCGAATCCGCGGATCGAGCGCGACGTAGGTCAGATCGACGAGCAGATTGACGACGACGAAGACGACGACGAGCAGCAGGGTGGCGGCCTGGATCACCGTGTAATCGCGGTTGTTGACGGCGTTGATGAGCGCGCGGCCGAGACCGGGCCAGGTGAAGACGGTCTCGATGACGAGCGTGCCGCTGAGGATCGAGGCCAGCTCCAGGCCCATGATCGTGACGACCGGGATCATGCTGGGGCGCAGCGCGTGGCGGAAGATCACGGCCGCTGAGGTGAGGCCTTTGGCGCGGGCGGTGCGGATGTAGTCCTCGGAGAGGGTGTCGAGCAGCGACTGGCGGGTGAAGCGGCTGATGTTGGCGGCCACGATCCCGCCCAGAGCGAGGCCGGGCAGGGCGAGATGTTTCATCGCCTCGGCCGGATCCTCGGTCAGCGGTACGCGCCCGGAGACCGGGGCGAGATCCAGCCAGACGGCGAAGATGATCAGGTAGACAAGCCCGGCGATGAAGGAGGGGACGCCGATGTTCCAGCCGGTCCAGCCGGCTGCGAACCAGTCGAGCGGGCCGCCGCGGTTGACGGCGGCCGCGACGCCGAGCAGCAGGCCGAGCAGAAAGCCGATTGCGATCGCCACGCCGGCCAGCTCGACCGAGGCCGGGATCGCGTTCCAGAGGATTTCGGTTACTTCGAGGCCGGTCAGCGACTTGCCGAGGTCGAGCGTGAGCACCTGGCCGAGCCAGATCCAATACTGCTCATAGATCGGCTTGTTCAGCCCGAGCTCTTCCTTCAGGCGTTCATAGACTTCGGGATCGGTGTTGCCCATCGCGTCGCCGATCGCGCCGGCGACCGGGTCGCCCGGGATCAGGCGCACGGAGACGAAGATCAGGATGGAGGCGATGAAGAGAACGGGGATCAGCTGGGTGAAGAGCCGCCGCAGTACGTAGCCCATACCCGTCCATTGCTCTGAGCAGCAGGCCGCCGCGCCCTGCGCACGACGCTCAGGCGGCGCCCGGACCCGCGCAGCGCTGCGCGGGCCCAGGCGGTGTTAGGCGTCCTGTTCGAGCCAGATCGTTTGCGGGTTCGGGGTGGTTGGGCCCGGATCGGGCACGTGTACCCGGTTGGTAAAGAACTCCGCTCCGCGCTGGCGGGCGATGGCCTGCGCAAACATCACTTCGTGGAAGGTCTCGTTGAAGGTCTGCCAATCGGTGAAGGTGCCCTTCTGAACGCCTTCGATCATGTCCAGCCAGTGGAAGTAGTTGTCCATGTGGGGGCGTTCGCGGACCGGGATCGGGTTGCTCGCGTCGCCGCCGCGCTTGGCGTTGCCTTCGCCGTGCAGGGCGTCCTGCATGACCATCGCGAGCGCGGCGCTCTCGGGCCGAATCCAGTTGCCGAAGCCGATCAGGAAGTTGCCGAAGTCGCCCGCCTGCTGCTTCTCGATCATCACGTTGTATTCGGTCGGATCGAGTTCAAGCTCGATATCGAGCTCCGCGAGTTCGGCCTGCAGCAGCTGGGCCAAGGCCGGCGCGTAGGGGCGGATCGGCAGGGTGCTGGCGGTCATCACCGAGCCGGCACCGACGCCGGCGGCGTCGAGCAGCTTGGCGCCTTCGGCCGGGTCGTAGTTGGGCCGGTCGAGCTCCTCGATGTAGCCTTCCGAGCCGCGCTGGAAGAAGAGGCGGCCGGCGTCGTCGTAGGGGCCGAAGTAATCGCGCACGACCCGCTCCTGGTCGACCATGCGCCAGACGCCGTGGCGCGCACGCGGGTCGATCGTCGGCTCGACATCGATCGCGAAGCGGAAGATCTGGCCGCCGAGGCTAGTGCCGGCCCAGCCCCAATGCTCATCGCTGGCGATCAGCCGCTCGATCGTCTCCGGGTTGTTGAACGGGATCCCGTTGTGCGAATCGATGTCGTTCGCTTCCACGGCGATCCCGATCGCGTCGGCGTCGGAGAAGATCGTGTAGGTGATTTCATCCATGTGCGGCGCGCCCATGTGGCCCTCGGTGAAGGGCACGAGCCGCCAGCCGGTGTTGGGGTCGTAGCTGTCGGTGTCGAAGCGCCAGGGGCCGGTGCCGATCAGGATCGCTTCTTCGTTGCGCGCGATGTCATTCAGCGTGGTCTCGGAGGCGGTCGTGTCGGGGTCGCCCATGCGGACGTAGGCGGTGAGGGCGCCGGCGAAACCGCGCGGCTCGCTGAGGTTGAGGCGGAAGGCGGTGTCGTCGATCGCTTCGGTGCCGGAGATCACCTTGCCTAGGTTGTAGGCCGGCGAGCCGCCGCCCGAGACGCCCTGATCGCGGATCGCCTCGTAGCTGTGTCGCGCGTGGTCGGCGATGAACTGCTTGCCGTCGTGGAAGACCACGTTCGATTTGACGTTGAAGACCCAGGTCAGGTCGTCGGGCGTCTCCCACGATTCGGCCACGTCCGGGTGGAGGTTCCAGTCGGGGTCGTGCAGATCGTAGAAGTCCTTGTCGATCTCCCGCTTTTGCGACTGGCCGTATTGGGTCAGACAGTTGTACATGTACCCGGTCGGGTCAATCGTGCCGTTGTTGCCGGCCGAGTTCCAAGGGAAGCGGACGAGGGTCAGCTGGGAGGCGGCGGCGCGCTTGAACACGCCGCCGATCTGTACGGCGTCGCCCTGGCTGTCGTAGATCGTGTCGTCCTCGGACTGCGCCATAGCGGCCTGCTGCTGCTGGGCAGCCTCTTGCTGCTCCTGCTGCATCGCCTGCTGCTGGGCCTGTTGCTCAGCCTGCGCCGCAGCCGGCTGCGCATCGCCGTCGCCGTCGTCATCGTCGTCGCCACAGCCGACCAGCGCCAGCCCGGCCGCGCCGACGCCGGCCCGCGCGCTTGCCTGCAGCATCGCGCGACGGCTGATACGGCGGCTGCGCATTCGGCTCCAATAGTTGCTTGCCACGTGTTCGTCCTCCAGTCGCCCCGATGGTCATCTCGCTCGGGCGCACGCGCGGTGCAGCACCCTCGGGGGCGTTGATAGTTGAGTTTAGCAGCACACGGCAGGAGTGAGCCGGGGCGCGGAAGCATATGTCGAGGCGTTCGCGGGCCGCAGCCGTGCCAATGTCAGCGGCCGTGGCAGCGCTTGTACTTCTTGCCCGATCCGCAGGGGCAGGGGTCGTTGCGGCCGACCGGCTGCAGAGCCGCGTCGATCAGACCGGCGCCGATCAACGCGGGCAGGTCGCGCTCGACGATCAGCTGCAAGCCGGCAGCGTTGTCCAGGCGGTTCTCGGCGTTCACCGCGGCGACGATGTCGCCCAGCGCCGTGCGGCCGTCCATTTTGGCGATGCAGGCAGCGATCACGGCGGTGACCGGGTAGCCGCCGCCGGAAAATTCACCGCTGCCCTGCACGACCAGCTTGAAGACCTGCTTGTAGCCCGCGCCGGAGAGATTGCGCTGCTGCTCGAGCCGCACGCGGCGCGGCAGCGAGGGGCGGGTGCGCAGCAGCGCGCCGGGCGCTGCGGCCAGCGTCTGGGCGGCGGTCTGGCGCTGCTCGCTCCGCTGTTCACGGCGGCGCACCTCGTCGGCGATCTCGGCCGGCAGTTCGCCCCGCTCGATCACCGCCCGCTCGTAGCCTTGCGGCGGCTGGCCGCCGACGATCCGCACAAAGGCCTCCCGCGGCGTCGGCGCAGCGCCGCCCAGCTGGTCGGCGAAGAGGCGGCGGGCTTCCCAGAAGTAGGAGTCGGCGCTGCGGTTGGTGCCGTAGAAGAGCTGAGCGGTGAGGTGGAAGTAGCGGTACTGCTTTTCATAGGCGGCCTGATAGGCCTGCGCTGCGGCTGCGCGGTCCGCGGGGGCGTTGAGCGCTGTGCCGACATAGCCGGCCGCGAGGCTGGCGCTGCCCAGCGCCAGATGCACGCCGGAGGAGAAGAGCGGATCGACGAAGCAGGCGGCGTCGCCGACCAGGACGTAGCCGTCGCCGGCGAAGCTCGATGAGGTGTAGGACCAATCGCGCTCGACGCGCGGCTCGCCGACCAGCGCGGCGCCGTCGAGCAGCTCGCGCATGTGCGGCGCGCACGCGATCTGCGCTTCGAGGAAGCCGATCGGGCCCTGAGCGCGCAGGCCGTCCTGCCCGATCTGCTTGTCGACGACCGCGCCGACGCTGGTCAGGCCGGTGTGCAGCGGGATCTTCCAGAGCCAGCCGTGCTCGTAGGACTCGATGAAGATATTGCCGTCGTTGGGCGGGGCGAGATGCGCGGCGCCGCGGTAGTAGCCGTAGACGGCGAGATTTTGGAAGAACGAGTCCCAGCGCTGCAGCCCCAGCTTGCGGCTGAGGATCGCCGCCTGGCCGCTGGCGTCGACGATGAAGCGCGCGTCGATCCGCCCCTCCGCCCGCCCGTGCAGGAAGCGCACACCGCTGGGGCGCCCGCGCTCAAACAGAACCTCGAGCACCTGGTGCGCTTCGCGCACATCGACGCCGTGCTGCGCGGCGTTCTTGAGCAAGATCTGGTCGAACTCGGAGCGCAGCACCTGAAATGAGGTCGGACGCTGGCCGGGGTCGTCGGCGAAGTACCAGCTCCAGGGCTCGGGGTCGGTGCCCCAGACCAGCGTGGCGCCGCGCTTGCTGACGAAGCCGGCCGCCTCGATCTCGGGCATCACGCCGAGTTGTTCGAGCACTGGAATGCTGGCCGGCAGCAGCGATTCGCCGACGTGCTCGCGCGGGAACACGGCGCGCTCGAGCAGCACGACGCTGAAGCCCTGGTCGGCGAGCAGCGCCGCGCAGGCGCTGCCGCCCGGCCCACCGCCGATCACGACTACGTCGCAGGATTGAGGCATCCGCGCTCCTTGAGGCATTTAGGGGCCAACCGCACCGCCCGCAGCGCTTGCCGCCTGATCGGCTGGGGCCTCGAGCACGCGGCAGCCCTCCCCGCCGGCGCAGCCGAGCGCCGCCTTGCCCTCAGCCAGCACTGCGCACGGCGCACCCGCCTATGCCTCTGGGGCCGGTGATAACAATCTGCGGCCCAGCATCGCGGCGCTCTTCATCGGCAGCGCTCAGGCGTTGAACTGCGGGATCAGGTAGTCGTGGTCCTTGGTGTAGACCTGGACGCGCCCGCGCGCGCCGTCGGTCACTGCGATGCGGTCCTGGCCGTCGATCGCGATCCCGCGCGGTCGATCGAAGTTGCCGAGCTTGATCAGCTCGACCGGCGTGACGCGGTGGAAGGCGCGCATGTAGTCGGCGTTCACGTCCATGACTTGCTGCGCCGCTTTGGAAAAGACCCGTGCGTCGCCGTAGAGGCCGCAGATGATGTCGCCGTCGGGGTAGTAGATCTGCACGCGGTCGTTGGCCCAATCGACGACATAGACGGCGCCCTCGCTGTCAACCGCGACGTCGGCCGGGCGGTTCAGCGCACCGCCGTCGTCAATACCGTCGAAGCGCGAGCCGAAGCGGAGGAGGAACTCGCCGTCTGGTGCGAACTTCTGCACGCGGTCGTTGCGCCAATCGGCGATGTAGAGCGCGCCTTCCCGGTCGATCGTCATCCCCCAGGGCTGGCTCAGTTGCCCCTCGCCGCTGCCCTCGCTGCCCCAGCTGGAGAGGAAACTGCCGTCCTTGCTGAAGCGCTGCACGCGGTGGTTGAGGCTGTCGACAACGTAGGCCGTGTCATCGGCGTCGAACGCGATGCCGGAGGGGCGGTTGAACTGGCCGGGCGCGCTGCCGTACTCGCCCCAGCGCCCGATCTCGTTGCCCTCGCGGTCGTAGCCGACGACGAAGTGCTGGTAGGCGTCGGTGCACCAGACGTTGCCATCCCGGCAGAGCGCGAGCCCTTCGGGCCAGATCAGGTCGCCGCGGCCCATTTCGGCGAGGAACTCGTCCTCGATCCGCAGGCGGCGGATCACACCGGCCCCAAGCGCGCTGGTGGAGTACTCAGCAAGGCCGGTGTCGGCCACATAGAGGATGCCGTCGTGCGTGCTGGTGATCGGCGTCGAGTGGGTGAAGCCCTCAGGGCCGACAAAGTGCCCGATCGAGTGGCTGAAGTGCCAGGTGCGCCCGGCGACGGACTTCGTCAGCATGGCCGACCTCCTGCGTGCAGCTTGTTCTGGGTGTGCTCCGAGCGTGCTCCGCGTGTGCTAGGCCGCGCCGACGAGCGGGTCGACGAAGCTGAGCTTCTCGAACTGTCCGTCGACGATCGGCACCGGGTCCAGCGCCAACCAGTCCTGCAGCAGCGTGGAGTAAACGCCCCGGAAATCGTGGTTGGGCACCAGATCGCCCTGATCGAGGTGGGCCGGATTGATGCTGGGGAACTCGCCGTGCATACCGCCGCGGACGTTGGGGCCGATCACGAAGCAGCCGCCGCCGGCGCCGTGGTCGGAGCCGGAGCCGTTGTCGCGGACTCGGCGGCCGAACTCGGTGAACAGGAACATGACGACATTGCCGTCGGCGTCGTGCGCGCGCAGGTCGTCCCAGAAGTCGGAGATGGCGCGCGACAGATCGGTCCAGAGCTTGTCGAAGACGGGCTGCTGGTTGGCGTGGGTATCGAAGCCGATCAGCTGCGTGTAGAAGACGCGCGTGCCGAGGTCGGCGCAGTGGATCGTGGCGATGTCGCGCAGGTTGCGCGCGATCTGCTCGGTCCCGTACTCGACATCCGAGGCGTAGCGCCCCAGGCCCTCCTTGAGAATGTCGGCGCCCTTGAGGGCGTCGAGGCCGGTGCGGCCGAGGTACTCCTGCACGGCGCCGCTGCCGATCGCGCGGCCGTACATGTTGACGAAGCGCTCGAGCATTTTGTCGCGCTGCTGCTGTTGTTCGATGCCGGTCAGCAGGCCGTAGGTAGAAAGGTCGGCGACGGAGGCGACGGGGACGCCGGAGACGACCATCGCGCGCGGCAGCCCCTGGCCGATGTGCACGCCGGTGACGGGGTTTTCGCCGGCCGGGTCGAGGTCGCGGATGGCGCGGCCGACCCAGCCCTCAGTGCCCACCTTGTTCGGCTCGCAGGTGTGCCAGATATCCATCGAGCGGAAGTGCGAGCGCGGTGAATTCGGATAACCGACGCCGTGAATCAGGGCCATGTCACCCTGGTCGTAGATCTCCTTGAGCGGGCCCATCGTTGGATGCAGCCCGAACTCGTCGTCGATCTTGAGCACCGCATCCGCGCCGATCCGCAGCGCGCCGTTGCGCGCGTCGTTGTAGTGTCCGTCGGCGTAGGGCACGACGCTGTTCATGTAGTCGTTGCCGCCGGTGAGCTGGATTACGACCAGAACCGGGTCTTTACTGCTGGTAGCCATTGGCTGCGGGCCTCCTTTAGCCGTTTGGTTCGTTCGCTCGGCATGTTCGCTTAGCTGATTGGGTTGGGCGGGCTAGCCGAACTGATACTCCGTGGTGGCGGCGATCAAGGCCAGCATTTCGCCGACGCGCTCTGAGGAGCGCCCGCGGCTGTCGGCGCCGGCCCAAGAGAGCGCGCCCTCGTCCGAGGCGTGGCTGATCAGCTCCGCGCGCGTCTGCTCCGACACGTCGAGCGGGCCGATCAGGTCGACGCACTGGTCGACGAGTTGGTCGGGCGTCATCTGCCGGCCGTTCGAGGCGGCGACGCGGTCGATGATCCGCCGCACGCCGGGCAGCTCGGTGTTGCTGACGCGATCGGCGACGAAATTGATCCGCTGCACGACCGCGCCGCTGTTGATCCAGTCGCGGCCGGTCTGCCAGCCTTCGACGCTGGGCGGGTTGTGCAGGCTCTGGCCCATGTGCGCCGAGGCCTGGCCGATCTCCGGCAGCTCGCGCTGCACGCCCTGCAGGTCGCCGGTCAGCCGCAGCGTGCCGACGACCGTCTCAATCGGGCTCTTCACCTTCTGGAACATTGCCTGCTTGAAAAAGTCGGCGTTGAAGAGCGTACGCAGGACCGGCTTGAGCTCGTAGCCGGAATCGACGAAGACGCCGGCCAGCTGCTCGATCGCCTCCGGGTCGCGCGGCGGCGTGATGTTCCAGGCGGGGACTTGCGCCTCATCGGCGACGAAGAAGTTATAGAGGTGGCGCGCGATGAAGCGCGGGCAGGCCGGCTGCTCGAGGATGATGTCGATGATGTCGAAGCCGTCGAAGTTGCCTGTGCGGCCGAGAAACTCCTTCTCGCCGTAGTCGTGCTCCTCGGGGCGGAACTCGTACTGGAAGAAGAAGCGGTGGTTGGGCACGCGCGGGATTTTGGGGCCCAGCGTCCAGCCGGTAAAGGCGCGGGCGCACTCGAAGACGTCCTGCTCGGTGTAATGGCCGACGCCCAGCGAGAAGAGCTCGAGCAACTCGCGGCCCCAGTTTTCATTCGGCGAGCGCTTGTGGTTCTCGTGGTTGTCGAGCCAGTAAATCATGGCCGGGTTCTGGGCGAGCATGATCAGCAGGTCGCGGTAGTTGCCCGTGCCGTGATCGCGCCACATATCGACCTGAGCGATCAGATGGTTATCGTTATCGACCTTGGAGTTGCCGGTGGCGAAGACGTGGTGCCAGAAGAGCGCCATCTTCTCTTCCAGCGGGCGCTGGGTGTTGACCATGTGGTAGAGCCAGTTGGCCGCGCCGGGCGTCGTGACCGGGCCGCCGGACGCGAGCGACGGCATGTAGCGGTACAGCTCGTCGATATCGGCGCGGGGCACATCGCCGGGCGGCGCGACAAGCTCCTCGACGACGGCCTCGTAGCCCTGCGCAGCACGCCGCTCGAGTTCGTCGCGGTCCGCGCCGAAGCCGGCCCGGCGCATCAGATGCGCCATCAATGCGATCTCTTGGTTGTCCGCCATCCCTGACCTCGATTCCCGCATACCCGCAAGGCCTGCATCTGCGCCCGCGTTGCAGAGCGCCTGCCCGGGGGCGCAGCCGCGACGCCGGCCCGACTGCGGTCCAGGCGCCGCGCTCAGCGCGCAATCTACAAGGTTTGAAACGGGCTCGTCGGCCGGCCAGCCTGCAGCCGGTCAGCCAAGTTGTGCGGCGGCGCGGGGCGCGGGGCGCTCAGACGTCCGACAACAGTGTGCACAGACCCTCGCCGAGCGCGGTGTAGCCCGAGTTGAGCAGGAAGCGGTCCCAGCCGATGCAGAAGTGGCGCACGCCGAGGTCGATGTAGCGCTGCGCCTGCTCGACCGCGCCGATCTCAATCCGCGGGGCCACGCCGTACTCGAGCGATTTCTTGATCACCAGCTCCTCGCCGGCGCGGATCTCGTCCGGCTGCAGCGCGCGGCCGTGCGAGAAGCCCCAGTCGCTGGGGCCCCACTGAGTCATATCGATCTTGAGCTCGGCGGCCTGCTCCAGCACTGCATCGATGTTGTCGGTGGCGATCTTCTTCTCGATCATGATCACGGTCACGATCGAATCGAGGTCGGTCCCGTAGGCGCCGGCGGCGTAGCCGGCCAGCGCCGGGCGGCGCAGCTTGACGCCCATCTGGCCCTGCTGCGTCGGTGTGTCGGGCCGCACCGCCTGATGCACGCGCACGACGTCCTCAGGGGTGCGGATGTCGGTGTAGAGCACAGCCTTGAACCCGGCGCCCAGCGCCGCCTGGGCCCAGAACACCTCGCCGGCCTGATCGAGCTTGATCATCAGCGGCAGATTGCCGCACTGCGCCGCGCGGGCCAGGTGATAGAGCGATTGCATGTCGAACGAGGAGTATTCGGCGACGTACTCCGCGTAGTCGAACTGGCCGCTGTCGCCGATGAGCTCGGCGATGTCGGGATCGTTGAAGAGGAAGTGGGTGCCGATCGTGGGTTGCCCGGCATCGAGCTTCTCGCGCAGCGTGTTGGTCATCACCGCCATCAGTGGCCTCCTCGCGCCGCCGCGGAGCGCCCCGCCCGCCAGGCAGCAGCAGCCAGCCTAAAGCGTGCCGCCGGCGCGGCTCCCGTTCTCCGCCTCGGCGGCCCGTCAGCCGCCGCGCCGCAGCAGTCCCCGCAGGCCGCTGCTGCGGCGCTGCTGCAGCTCCGCCTCCGCGGCGGACAGCGCCGCTGCGGTCCGCTCCTGCTCGCGGCGCAGACGATTCAGCTCGCGGCGGCGCTCGTCGAACGCCGCTTCGTGCTGGGCCGCCGCCGCTTGCGCCTGCGCCTCCGACTCGCGCGCTGCGGCTGCCGCCTGCTCGGCGGCGGCGAGGCGCGTCTGGAGGTCGTCAACCTGAGCGCCGAGCTCGGCGCGCGCAGCTTCGGAGGCGCGCAGCGATTCCTGCGCGGCCGCCAACGAGGCTGCGGCGGCCGCCCCGCGCTCAGCCGCGGTCTTGGCCTCGGCGAGTTCGGACTGCATCTGCTCGAGCTGCGCCGCCGTTTCTGTGAGCCGGCCGCGCAGCGGCTCCAACTCGGAGTCGGCGGCGGCCAACTGCTCGGCCAGACGTGCGGCCAGCCGCTCGGCCCGCGTCTGCGCCTCGGCGGCCCGCGCCGAGGCCGCCCGCTCGCGCTCTTCGTAGACGTTGGCGCGCTCCAGCGCCACCTTGCGCCCCTGCTCGGCGCGCTCGGCGGCCTCCCGCGCGCGGCGCAGCTGCCTGTTCAGACCCTGGCTCACCGCAGCCTCCGTCGCTGTCCGCGGCCTTGCCGCACTCCAACTACTACGACTGTGCTCCTGGGGGCTAGGCGCCCGCCCGCACCTGCGCGATCGCTTCTTCCCAGCGCCGCTCCAGCTGCGAATCGCGCACCGTGTCGACCACGTAATCGCCGAAATCCGCCGTGGTCGCGCCCGTGTCGCGGCCGGTCATCACCAGCTTCTTCTCATACTGCCCGCACAGGTCCATCGCCTGATCGAGGCGCCGGCCGAGCTCCGTGTAGCCGATGTGGCTGAGCAGCATCGCACCGGCGCGCAGCATCGAGGACGGATCCGCGTAGATGTCGCGGCCCTCGCGCACCATCCGCGGCGCCGAACCGTGAATCGCCTCGAACATCGCTGTCTTTGTCCCGATGTTCGCCGCTCCCGCTGTGCCCACCCCGCCCTGAAACTCCGCCGCTTCGTCGGTCAGAATGTCACCGTAGAGGTTCGGCAGCGCAAAGACTTGGAAGTTGGAGCGCCGCTTCGGGTCGACCAGCTTCGCGGTCATGATGTCGATGTACCAGCCCTCCCACTCGATCTCCGGATAGTCCGCGGCGACCCGCCGCGCGGCCTCCAGGAACGCGCCGTCGGTCGTCTTGACGACGTTCGCTTTGGTCACCACCGTGACGTTCGTCTTGCCGTTCTGGCGCGCAAACTCAAAGGCCGCGCGGATAATCCGCTCGCTGCCGGGGTCGGACAGGATCTTGAAGTCGACATTGAGGTCGCCCAGCGACAGCCCCTGGCTGCCGACCGCATAGAGGTCTTCGGTGTTCTCGCGGAAGAAGGTCCAGTCGATCCCCTCGGCCGGCACGCGCACCGGGCGCACGTTGGCGAAGAGGTCGAGCACCTTGCGCATCGCCACGTTGGCGCTCTCGATGTTCGGCCAGCCGTCGCCCTGCTCAGGCGTCGTGGTCGGCCCTTTGAGCGTCACATCGCACTCGTGAATCTCGGCCAGCACACCCTCCGGGATCGCGGCCAGCTCCTCAGCGCGGCGCTCAATCGTCAGCCCCTCGATCGTACGGAAGACGACCCGCCCCGAGGCGACCGGCTCGGCCAGCAGCTCTTCGAGCACCCGCTGCGATTCGCGGGCGATCGAAGGGCCGATCCCGTCGCCGCCGAGCACGCCGATCGTGATCGTGTCCAGCTGCGTGTAATCCGTCGGCGGCCCTTCGGATTTGATCGCGTCGACGCGCGCCTGCTGCGCTGCAAGCAGCGCGCCGAAGTGCTCCTGGGCCTGGGCAATGCTGTCGAGCTGGGGCATCACGGCTCTCCTTCAAAGATCCAAAGATCGCGAGCGTGTCGCGGAGTCGGTCAGTGCAGCGGCCCGGCGCTGCAGGGCCGCCCCCGATGATACCCGCCCGCTGCGGGCGGCTCAGGACGGACTTGACCGTAGGTGCTCACCAGAGGCGCCCGTCAGCGGGGCGGCGCGCCCGCCGATCCCGCCGCTGCCTCATGCGTTCAGCCCCAGCTCGCGCAGGAACGCCTCCGGCGAGGGCTCGCGGCCCAGGAAGCTGCGCACCAGCTGCCCGCCGTCGACCGCGCCGCCCCGCTCCAGAATCCCCGCGCGGTACTCGCGCCCGACTGCCTGCGCCGACGCCGTAGGATCCTCGAACCTTGTAAACATGTCGTCGCCGTAGACCTGCGACCAGAGATATCCGTAGTAGCCCGCATCGTAGCCAAACAGATGCCCGAAGCCGGCCTGGAAATGCGTCCCCTGCGGAAACGCAAAGCCGGTAATCGGGTGCAGCGCGCGCGCGATCGCATCGGTATCCTTGCGCCCGCCCGGCCCGTGGTAGGCAAGGTCCAGCCGCGCGAAATAGACTTGCCGCAGCGCGGCGATCCCGCTGCTCACATGTTTCGCCGCGATCAGCCGATCAATCAGATCGTTCGGCAGCGGATCGCCCGTCTGCCAGTGGCGGCTGAAGCCGGCCAACACGCTGGGCTCCCAGCACCAGTGCTCGAGCATCTGCGAGGGTGCCTCGACGAAATCGCGCTCGACGCGCGTGCCCGCGAAGCGGCTGAAGCGCGCGCGAGTCAGCGTCTGGTGCAGGATGTGGCCGAACTCGTGGAACAGCGTGATCACCTCGCTGTGGCGCAGCAGCGAGGGCGAGGCCTCACTCGGCTTCGTGAAGTTGGCGACGATCGCCGAGACCGGGCGCTGATACGACCCACCGCCCAGCGCGCGGCCGCCGCGCAGCGTGAACGCCGCCGCGTGGCCGAACTTGCCGGGCCGCGGGTGCAAGTCCATGTAGAAGTGCGCCAACGTTTCGCCGCTGCCGCTGTCGATAATGTCGAACGGCCGCACATCCGCATGCCAGGCGCCGGCCGCCGCCGACTCGTTCGCTATGAAACGGACGCCCACGAGCCGCTCGTAGAGATCGAACATCCCCGCCAGCACCGCCTCCAGCGGAAAGTACGCCGCCAGCTCGAACGGATCGATCTGGTACCGCTCCTGCAGCACGCGGTTGGTGTAGTAGCGCCAATCCCAGATCTGCACAGCGCCGCCGGCGCCGCTGCGCCGCTCCTGTTCGGCCGCCAACAGCGCCAGATCCGCCTGCAGCTTGCCGCTTAGCCGCTGCTCGAGGTCGGTCAGAAACTCCAGCACGTTGTCGGGCGACTTCGCCATCCGCAGCTCGAGCACGTAGGCCGCCCAGGACGCGTAGCCCAGCAGTCGCGCGATCTCGCCGCGCAGCGCGATCGCTTCCTCCAGCAGCTCGATGTTGCTGTCCGCCGCTTTGTTATGGTTCTTCAGAAACAGCTCGCGGCGCAGCGCGGCGTCATCCGCCGAGTCGAGAAACGGGTGCAGCTCCGGATAATCCAGCGACACTCGGTACGACGCCGCCCCGTTCCGCTCCGATCTCCGCAGCCGTTCGATATAGGACGCGGGCAGGCCGCCGAGCTGCGCACGCGATACTTCGATCCCGTCCTCGTAGTCGTCGATATTGCGCCGGAACTGGATCCCCAGCCGCACCAGCCGTTCCTGTAATTCCTGCACGGCGCCGCGCTCGCGGCGCGGCAGCTCGAAGCCGTTGCGGCGGTAGTCGCGCAGGGCGAACTCCAGCAGCCGCGCCGCATCGTCGGGCAGCGCCTCCGTCTCCGCCCGGCCCGCGTAGGCCTTCAGCGCACGGTCCAGCTCCTCGCGGAAGCCCAGCCCGCTGGCGAAGACATCGAGCCGCTGCTCCTGCTCGTGCGCCGCGCTGCGCAGCTCGGGGTCCGCCGCGACCTGCGAGAGAAACCCGTACTGCCCGCCGGCCTGCCCGAGCAGATCGCCGATCTCGTCCAGCGCCAGCACCGTGTTCTCGAAGCTGCGCTGTGCATCGGGCACCGACGCGATCGCCTCGATGCGCCGCTCTGCCTCCTCGATCGCGGCGCCGACCCCTTGCCGTACGGCGGCGGCGTCCAGCTCTGACCAGCTCAGCGCCCCGCCGTGCTCCGCAGTCCGCTCACTCATGCTCAGCGCCTCCTTCGGCACCAGCGTAAGATGCATCCGTAGCCGGGAGCCGCATATCACCGCGATCACGCACCGCTCGGTTCAGTTGTCGACTGGCATCCAGATGCACGCCGCCGAGGCCGGCAGCGGCCCGCCCGT
Source organism: uncultured Dehalococcoidia bacterium (assembly GCA_964347635.1). Taxonomy (GTDB): domain Bacteria; phylum Chloroflexota; class Dehalococcoidia; order Bin125; family Bin125; genus CATQGW01. Next base: position 33,041 of record CAYFZI010000005.1, on the reverse strand, counting down.
CGTCTTCTGCCACGGCTTCCCGGAGCTCTGGTACTCCTGGCGGCATCAGCTACCCGCCCTGGCCGAGGCCGGCTTCCACGCTGTCGCGCCCGACATGCGCGGCTACGGCGAGACCGACGCCCCCGAACCGATCGAGGCCTACACCCAGGAGGCGATCTGCGCCGATATGACCGCCCTGCTCGACGCGCTCGGCGAACAGCAGGCAGTCTTTGTTGGCCACGACTGGGGCGGCGCGGTGGTCTGGAACCTCGCCCAGCACCACCCCGGCCGCGTGCGCGCCGTGGCCGGCATCAACACCCCCGCCTCGCGGCGCCCGCCGATCAGCCCGCTCGAAGCGATGCAGATGGACCCAGGCCGCTTCGATTATCAGCTCTACTTCCAGGAGCCGGGCGCGGCCGAAGCCGAGTTGAGCGCCGATGTGCGGCGGACCTTCACCCTGATGCTGCGCAGCTCAAAGGCCGAAGACCGAGTCGATGCGCTGGCCGGCACAGCGGGCGTGCGCGAGCGCGGCGGCCTGCTGGTTGGCATGCCCAAGGACGCGGAGCGCAGCATCATGCTCAGCGAGGCGGACCTGCAGACCTTCGTCAACGCCTATGAGCGGACCGGCTTCCGCGGCGGGCTCAACTGGTACCGCAACCACGTCCGCAACTGGGAATGGAGCGGCACCCTCGCCGAGGAGCAGATCGAGCAGCCCGCCCTGATGGTCACAGCCGGCCGCGACCCCGTCCTGCTGCCCGAAATGTCGCACGGGATGGAGGACTGGATCCCCAACCTCAGCCGCGGCCACATCGAGGAATGCGCCCATTGGACGCAGCAGGAAGAGCCGGCAGCGCTGAATCGGATTCTGCTCGATTGGCTCGCGGGGCTGCCTTAGCAGCCGGAGAATCAGCCAGTCGAGCGCCCCCCCTATCTGGTCTCCCGCAAGTAGCGGAATGCGGAATACAGGACGCAGCGTCGCGCTTGCCGGCCCGGCTACGCCAACGCGTCGATCTCCACCGCCCGCCCGCTGCTCCACGACTCCCAGACCGCGTCCGTGAAGCGCATGTAGCGCACGCCGTCCTCAAAATTGGTCAGCGTCACCGCCACGCCCTCCCGCACCGAATCGATGAAGTCGCGCTCCACCTGCCAGCCGTGCGCGGTGCCCGGGTCCGGCTCCAGCGCTGCCGGCTGCCCGCCGTGGCGCGCCCACTCGGCGGTATCCCCGAACTGCCAGCGCAGCCGCCCTTCCGTTCCGTAGAGCTCAATCGAGGGCGGCCCCGGCGCGCCCTCCGTCACCGCGCTGACGCGGTAGGTGCAGCGCGCCCCGTTCGCCATATCCGCAAAAATCCCCAGGCTGTCGGGAATCTCAATCGCTTTCCGCTCGCCGCTCTCGGCGTCGATCCGCGAGCTGACAAACGTGCGCGCGTGCGCCGCGACCCGCGTCGTATCGCCCAGCCAGCGCTGAATCGTCTCGTTGAAGATGCCCAGCTGCATCATGTTCTTGCCCGAGTAGTCGCTGCGGTGCCGCCAATGCAGCGGCGCCGACGGATCCAGCCCGCCGCCGTTCAGCAGCGTCAGATGCACCTCCAGGATCGAGCCCAGCGAGCCGTCCGCGCAGAGCCGCTTGATCGTCTTGCCCAGCCGAAAATCGAACGGCGCCGGGACCAGCTGCGCGACCAGATCGGGATGCGCGCGCGCGGCGGCGAGCATCTGCTCGGCCTGCGCCGCGTCGTTCGCCATCCGCGCCTCGCAGAGCACGTGCTTGCCCGCCTCCAGCGCCGCCGCGGTGAACTCCAGATGCTTATACGGCCAGGTGCCGATGCAGACCGCATCAACCGCCGGGTCGGCGAGCAGCTCCGCGACGCTCTCCGAGACGCGCGGAATGCCGTACTCGGCCGCCGCCGCCTCGCCGCTGGCGCGCGAACGATTGACCACGTTGACGATCTCGACGTCATCGATCCCGCGGAAGCCCGGAATATGCCGCAAGCGCTGATTCCCGCCCGCTCCGATCAGGCCAACTCCGAACGCCATGACAGCCTCCTCGCCTGCACCGTCCCGCTTCCGCAGCGTAGAGGCCGCGGCGCTGTTGGCGCGTAGGCCGCCGTTCACCTATCGTGTACGAGGCGGCGCAGAGCCGCCGTACTTCCCCGCGAAACACACCGAACCTGAGACTCTGGAGAAACCACATGCCCACCGCTGACGAACTGCGCGCTTCCGTCGCCGCCGCACGCACCGTGCTGCGGACCGCCATCATCGCATCGGCGGACGCGTGGGAGACGCCCAAGGGCAGCGGCGAGGACGGCGGGCCCGGCTGGTCGCCCCGCCAGGTCGCCGAGCACGCGATCCCCTCCGAAATGATGTTCGCCAACAGCATCTGCGCCGCCTGCGGCTACGACGGCCCCGAAAACCCGCTCAGCAGCACCGAGTTCGCCACCGCCGAAGACGCGCTCGCTGCACTCGACGCCGTCAGCGCGGCCGCCGACTCGAAAGTCAAACACGTGCAGGACAGCGAGCTGGGCAACACGCACAACGAGGAGCCGCTGGCCGCATTCCCCGTCCAGGGGCTCATGGTCATGGACGTCTGGCACCTCTCCGACCACGCCTCGCAGATGCTCTCGCCGATGGGCTAGACGGGTTAGGTGGCAGGGAGCGGCCCAGCGCTGCGTCCGACCCAGCGCTGAAGCAGCTGGAGCAGACAGCATGCCCACCGCCGACGAACTGCTCAACTCGCTCGCCGCGGCGCGTACGGTGCTCCGCGCCGCGCTCACAGCCGCGGCGGACAAATGGGAGACACCCCAGGGCACCGATGCAGACGGCAGCCCGGGCTGGTCGCCGCGCCAGGTCGCCGAACATGTCATCGCGGTCGAAATGCCCTTCGCTGAAGCGATCTGCGGCGCCTGCGGCCGTGATGCCCCAGCCAACCCCCTCGCCGACGGCGCCGCATTCAGTACTGCCGATGAAGCGCTCGCCGCGCTCGCCGCGGTGAGCGCAGCGACCAACGCCAGCCTGCAGCTCCTGCAGGACAGCGAGCTGAGCAACACGCACAGCGAAGGGCCTTTGGCCGGCATGCCGGTCGCCGACATCATCATGCTGGATGTCTGGCACCTGGTCGGCCACGCCTCGCAAACCTTCGGCCCGATGGGCGGCTAGCGATGCAGCGCCGACTCGCCGCCGCCGCACTCGGCATGCTGCTCGCGCTGCTCGCCTTCGGCGGCGCGCTCGCAGCCGGCCCCGAGGGCGGCGGCGGGCTCGGCGCGGGGCCGATCATCGGCATCGTCATCGCGATCGGCCTCTCCCTGCTCCTGATCGGCGGCTCGCTCGGCTACATCCTGCCCAAACCGCCCAAGCGCTGACCAGCAGTGAGTGGCGATTCGCCCTTTCGGCCCGAACACTTCCGCAAGATCGACGAGTCGGACGACGCGCAGTTCTACAGCCAACCGCGCTTCGTGACCCACATTGACGACGGCGCCATCGCCGCCCTCTCCGAGCACTACGCCGACGTCCTGCAGCCCGAAGACCGCGTGCTCGACCTAATGTCTTCCTGGATCTCGCACCTGCCCCTGAACTACCGCGCCGCCCGCACCACCGGCCTCGGCATGAACGCCGCCGAACTCCAGCGCAACCCCGCGCTCGACGAATGGATCGTTCACGACCTCAACCGCCGGCCCGCCCTGCCCTGGCCCGACGCCAGCTTCGATGCGGTGCTGATCGCTGTCTCCGTGCAGTACCTCCAACGCCCGCTCGAGGTCTTCGGCGAGATCGCGCGGGTGCTTGAGCCGGGCGGGATCTGCGTCGTCTCCTTCTCCAACCGCTGTTTCCCCACCAAAGCGGTCGCGCTCTGGCAAGGCCTCAACGATCACGGCCACGTCCAGGCCGTCGGCGCCTACTTTCACCACGCGGGCGGCTTCGACCAGCCCGAATGGTTCGAGCGCAGGACGCCCGGCGCCGACCCGCTCTACATCGTCCAGGCGCGCTGCAGCGCCAATGCGGGCGACAGCGACTAAGGCTCGTTCACCTTCACTTGCAGCAGCGGTTTTCCCGTGCCGGCGCGGGGGCGGGCGCCAGACCCGGCTGCCCCGCGCCGAGCGAGTGCGCCGAACGCGAACCGACCCTAGCGAAACTCGGGAATCACCGTCTCCGCGAATGCCTGGGCCGGCTCGAGCGTGTCGCGGCCGAAGAACTCGATCATGAACATGCCGCAGCCCAGCTCCACGTGCTTGGCGATGCGGCTCTTGATCATGTCGGGCGTGCCGCTCAGCGCCATCTCACCGGCCGGATTGCCCATGTGGCCGCCGAAGATCCGCTGCGCGCGCTCGACCATCGGGCCCAGCCGCCCTTCATCCTCAACGATCGTGACCAGGCACTGCTGGGAAATGCGGATCTCGTCCGGGTCGCGGTCGAGCCGCTCGGCGTGGCTGCGCAGCACTGAGGCCTTGTGCGCCAGATTGTCCTGCGCGCCGGCCGAGTTGTTCCAGATATCCGCATACTGCGCGGCAATCCGCATCGTGACCCGCTCGCCGCCGCCGCCGACCAGAATCGGCGGCGTGCGCGGCGGCTTCGGTTCGGTGACCAACCGCTCAGTCTGGAAGAACTCGCCCGCGAACGTGACCTCCTCTTGGTCCGGGTCCCACATCTGACGGAAGATCTGCAAGCCCTCTTCGAGCTGCCCGAGCCGCTCGCGGGCCTCGAGGAAGGGCATCCCGAAATCGGTGAACTCGCGCGGCATCCAGCCCGATCCGAAGCCGGGAATCACGCGCCCGCCGGCGATGTTGTCGACGGTCGCGATCATCTTGCCGGTGTGCGCCGGGTTGCGCATCCCGACCGGCGTCACCAGCGTGCCGATCTGCGGCGATTCGGTCACCGCTGCGATGCCCGCGGCCAGCGTCCAGGCTTCCAGCATCGGAATCGCCGGCGACTGCGGGCCGTAGAGATGATCGTTGACCCAAAGCGAGTCGTAGCCCATCTCTTCGAAGGCCTCAGCGGCGCGCTTCGCCTCCGCCCAGCTGCGCTTGATCTGCGGCACCATCACACCGAAATGCACGCCGTCGCTCATACCCTCATCCCTTCCGCGCCTCCGCATGGGGCGCACGCTGGCTCAAGTTGCGCGGTGCAGGCTAGCAGTACGAGGTCAGAAGTCTTGCTGCCCCGCCGGGCCGCCTGAGCGCACTCTCCCCCTGCTTGCTCTGGGCTTGCGGGGGAGAGAGTGCGGCAGCGGCCGCCGGCGGACCTAGCGGGCGGCGGCCGGTTCCGCACCGAACTGCGCCGACTCCGTCGAGCCGCTCAGCGCCGTCGTCGCGGATTGGCCTTCGGTCACGGTCAGCAGGACCTCATCAAAGTAGGACGTGCCCGCCTCACGCTGATGCTTGGTCGCCGTGTAGCCGTCGGCTTCAGCGGCGAACTCGCCCTCCTGCAGCTCGACGTAGGCCGACATACCGCGCTCGCGGTAGCCGCGGGACAGGTTGAAGGTGTGGTAGTTGATCCCGTGCCAGCCGGCCAGCGTGATGAACTGGAAGCGGTAGCCCATCTCCGCCAGCTGCTCCTGGAACGTCGCAATCGTCGCCTCGTCGAGGTGGCGCTTCCAGTTGAACGAGGGCGAGCAGTTGTAGGAGAGCATCTTCTCCGGGTACTGAGCGTGAATCGCCTCCGCGAACTGCCGCGCTTCATCGAGGTCGGGCGTCGAGGTCTCGCACCAGATTAGGTCCGCGTAGGGCGCGTAGGCGAGCCCGCGGGCGATCGCCGACTCGATCCCGCCGGTGACCGAGAAGTAGCCCTCGGCGGTCCGCTCGCCGGTGATGAACTCGCGGTCGCGCGGGTCGATGTCGGTGGTCAGCAGCGTCGCCGAAAGCGCGTCGGTGCGCGCCATCAGGATCGTCGGCACGTCCATCATGTCGGCCGCTAGGCGCGCAGCCTGGAGCGTGCGCACGTGCTGCGAGGTCGGCACCAGCACTTTGCCGCCCATGTGCCCGCACTTCTTCTCCGCGGCCAGCTGATCCTCGAAGTGCACGCCCGCCGCGCCCGCTTCGATCATGTTGCGCATCAGCTCGAAAGCGTGAATCGGCCCGCCGAAGCCGGCCTCCGCATCGGCCACGATCGGCAGGTAGTAATCGAAGTGCATGCGGCCCTCCAGGCGGTCCACCTGGTCCGCGCGCATCAGCGCGTTGTTCAGCCGCTTGACCAGCGCCGGCACGCTGTTCGCCGGGTAGAGGCTCTGGTCCGGGTAGGTGTGCTGAGCCTGATTGGCGTCGGCCGCTACCTGCCAGCCGCTGACGTAGACCGCCTCCAGGCCGGCTTTGGCCATCTGCACGGCCTGCGCGCCGGTCACCGCACCGAAGGTGCGCACGAACGGGCGATCTTGCAGCGCATCCCAGAGCCGCTCGGCGCCGGCCCGTGCCAGCGTCGCTTCCGGCAAGATGCTGGGCCGCAGCTTGATCGCATCGGCCGCGCTATAGTTCCGCTCCACTCCCCGCCAGCGCGCCTCCTCCTGCCAGGCGCGCTCCAGCGCTGCCCCGTCGCTGGCCTGTTCGGTGCCGTTCTGCGTCATTCGGTGCCCCCTCTGTGCTCCTGTCGGCCGCGGCGGCCGGTTGGTTCCACGGTCTGTGCTGCGCGCTCAGTCGAGATAGGCGTAGGCCGGCAGCGTCAGAAACTCGGTGAACTCCTCGTTCAGCACCAGGCCGTCGAGAATTTCCCGCGCTGCGCCGTAGCGCGAGGCCGCCTCGCCTCCGAGCGCCTCCAGCTCCTCGTCGCGAATCTGCTCATACAGCTCGGTGCTGATCGCGCGCCCGTCTTCCAGCGCCGCGCCGTGGCGGATCCACTGCCAGATCTGCCCGCGCGAAATCTCCGCCGTCGCTGCGTCTTCCATCAGATTGTTGATCGCCGCTGCGCCGTTGCCGTTGAGCCACGAGTTGAGGTACTGCAGCGCCACGCTGATGTTGAGGCGCAGCCCCGCTTCGGTAACCGCGCCGCCGCTCTGGTCCAGCGAGAGCAGCTGCGGAGCCTCGACGGCGACATCTTCGCGCAGCCGCCCGCGCTGGTTGCGCGCGCCCGCCAGCGCCTGCTCGAATACCTCGCGCGCGACCGGCACGAGATCCGGATGCGCGACCCAGGTGCCGTCGAACCCGTCGCCCGACTCGCGCTCCTTATCGGCGCGGACCGCCGCGAGCGCCGCCGCGTTGATCTCCGGATCACGGCGGCTGGGGATGAACGCCGCCATCCCGCCCATCGCGTGCGCTCCGCGCTTATGGCAGGTCTGCACCAGCAGCTCCGTGTAGGCGCGCATGAACGGCGTCGTCATCGTCACCTGCACGCGGTCCGGCAGGCTGAACTCGCCGCGCGCACGGAAGCGCTTCACCGCGCTGAAGATGTAGTCCCAGCGGCCCGCGTTGAGGCCCGCTGAATGATCGCGCAGCTCGTAGAGAATCTCCTCCATCTCGAACGCCGCCGGCAGCGTCTCCAGCAGCACCGTCGCCCGCACGCTGCCCTGCGGCACGCCCAGCTCGTCCTGCGCCGCCCTGAAGACGTCGTTCCAGAGCCGCGCCTCGAGATGGCTCTCGAGCTTGGCCAGATAGAAGTAGGGGCCGGTGCCGCGCGCGATCCGCTCGGCCGCGTTGTGGAACAGATACAGGCCGGCGTCGAACAGGCTGGCCGAGATTGGCTCACCGTCGACGGTCACATGCTTCTCATCGAGATGCCAGCCGCGCGGGCGGATCAGCAGCGTCGCGATCTGGTCGTTGAGCCGCCGCACGCTGCCGTCCGGGTTCTCGAACGTGATCTCCCGCCGCACCGCATCGCGCGCATTGATCTGGCCCTGTACCACGTTCGCCCAGGTCGGCGAGAGCGAGTCTTCGAAATCGGCCATAAACGCGTCGGCGCCCGAGTTCAGCGCACCGATCATCATCTTGCGATCGACCGGGCCGGTGATCTCCACCCAGCGCTGCTGCAGGTCTTCCGGAGTCGGAGCGACGCTCCAGCTGCCGAAGCGGATCTCCTCGGTGTCGGAGAGGAAATCGGGCAGGATGCCTGCATCGAACTCGGCCTGCCGCACGCTGCGCCGCGCCAGCAGCTCGCGGCGGCGGGCGTCGAAGCGGCGGTGCAGGCCGGCCAGGAACGCCAGCGCTTCCCCGCTCAGAATCTCCGCGAAGCCCTCGCCCAGATCGCCCTGCACATCCACGCCCTGCGGCAAGCTCAGCTCTGTCATGATCGTTCCCATCTCTTCCCTGCTTGGCGCTCCGCCAACCGTCCTCGGCCCGCGCAGGTCCGCCCCGCCGGCTGCCGCGGATGTGAACGTCAGATTAAGTTAGTTCGATCCTTGTTCGCGTCAATGACTTCCCCGCCGCCCTATCGACAACTTCAATGCAGGCACACATGCACCCGATAGCCCCGCAGCCCAGTACACTGCACTGACAGCCGGGCTAGGAGACCAGGAGAACGGAACCCGCCATGCCGCTCGCCAACAGCCGCACCAACGGCGATTTCGAGATCAGCGGAGTCAACCACCTCGCCCTCGTCTGCAGCGACATGCAGCGCACGGTCGACTTCTACACGAACGTGCTGGGCTTCCCGCTGATCAAAACGATCGAGCTGCCCAACGGCATGGGCCAGCATTTCTTCTTCGATATGGGCAACGGCGCCAGCCTCGCCTTCTTCTGGTTCCCCGGCGCGCCCGCGCCGCAGCCCGGCATCTCCTCGCCCGACCCCAACACCTTCTTCGATCCGACCGCCGAGCTGACTACCGCAGTCGCCTCGATGAACCACGTCGCCTTCGATGTACCCGCCGAGCGGATCGAGCAATACCGCCGGCGTCTGCTCGATCACGGCGTACGCTGTACACCGATCATCAACCACGACAACTCGCCCCGCGGGATCAGCCGCGAAGTCAACGAGACGACCTTCGTGCGCAGCGTGTACTTCTTCGACCCCGACGGGATCATGCTCGAATTCGCCGCCTGGACGCGCCCCCTCGACGCCGCTGACGTCCGCCACGCCCCCGCACGCGCGCTCGAGCCGGCTCCGGCCGGAGACTAGCCCAGGCCGCGACTCTCTCCTCCTGACGCGGGCCGGCGCGCCCTCACACCCCGCAGGCCGCCATGCCGGCCGACGCCGCGCGGCCAAATTCCCAAAGCCTTACTCGGACGTTGCCCCCGCCACATATGCCGCGTGCATCCTGACTCAGAGGCGGGAACCAATCCCCGCCCGCGAGCGTAATGTAGGCGTGCTTGAGTAGCGCTTGCCGACCGAACGAGCAAGCGCACAGCGCACGAAGGGAGCGAATTATGACCGACGCCAGCCGAACCGAATCCGCCGCCCTCTTCGACGAGGCGGCCGTCTCCGAAGTGCGCGGCCCCAACCGCGAACGCGCCGCCGACCGCCGCCGCCGCGGCCGCGCCGCCAGGCCCGATGAAACAGGCCTCGGCGCGATCGATTGGCACTTCGCCGAAGACGCCGACAGCAGCCCCGGGCCGATCCGCGCGCGCCGCACCGCGCTGCTCGACACCGAGGACCTGGTGCGCCAGTACTTCACCGACATCGGCCAGCACGCCCTCCTGACCCGCGAGGACGAACAGACACTCGGGCAGGCCATCGAGGCCGCGCATTGGCTCTACGGCGTCGAAGAATCGCTCGAAGCCGCGGCCGAGCGGCGCCCCGCCGCGCGGCGCACCTGGATCGAGCTGCTGCGGCAGCTTTCCGAGCTGATGCCCGTCCTGCGCCTCGTCGCCGGCGAACTCGGCATCTCCTACCGGCACCTGCACGAGCTGACCGCCGACCCCGACTTCCGCGAGATGATCGACGGCGCCATCAACCAGACGCTGGTGCGCAAGATCGCCGCCGACCGCGCGATCGACGAGTCGGAGGCCGAAGACCAGCTGATCGGGCTGTCGGTCGTCACCGCGCTGCTCGAGCCGCGCCTGCTCGCCGCCAGCGCCGACGCGCTCGGCGGCGACAAGCTGCTGCAGGCGCCGCTCTCCGAGGCCGCGGGCGAACGCCTGGCCCCGCTCGACGCCCGCATCCGCCGGCGCCTGCGCGCCGTCAAGACGGCCGGCTACGAGGCCGAGCAGCGGATGCTCGAATCGAACCTGCGCCTCGTCGTTGCCGTCGCCAAAAAGTACCGCGGCTCCGACCTCAGCCTGCTCGACCTCGTCCAGGAGGGCAACGTGGGGCTGATCCGCGCCGTCGAAAAGTTCGACTACCGCAAAGGCAACAAGTTCTCCACCTACGCGACCTGGTGGATTCGCCAGGCCGTGACCCGCTCCATGGCCGATGCCGGGCGGATCATCCGCATCCCCGTCCACACCACCGAGCTGGTCAACAAGCTGCAGCGCGCCGAGCGCCGCTTCACCCAGGAGTACCAGCGCGAGGCGGCCGACGAAGACCTCGCCTCCATGCTCGATCTCACGATCGAGCGCGTGCGCGAACTGCGCGCCATCAGCCGCAGCACCACCTCGCTCGACAAAAGCCTCGCCGACGACGAGGAAGCAGCCCTGGAGGACTTCATCGCCGACGAACAGTCGCCCTCGCCTGAGGAGCTGGCCACGCAACGGGCCGGCGCCGAAGCGCTCGCCGACGCCCTCGAAACGCTCGACGAACGCGAGCGCGAAGTGATCCGCCTGCGCTTCGGGCTTGTCGACGGCCAGGCCCGCACCCTCGATCAGGTCGGCAAAGAGTTCAACCTCACGCGCGAGCGGATCCGCCAGATTCAGGCCAACGCCTTCCGCAAGCTGCGCCGCCCCGAGCAGCTCAACGCCCTGCGCGAATACCTCTCCGCCTAAGCCGCGCCGGCTACGATGGGCGCGGCGCGGGGGTAGCTCAGGGGCAGAGCTCCTGCCTTCCAAGCAGGCGGCCGCGGGTTCGAATCCCGTCCCCCGCTCCACTCCTCCGCAAGCGGAGCGGGATGCCGCCTCCATTTCCATCTCCCCCCGTTTGCGGGGAGATGCTGAAGGCGGAGGAGCAGCAGCACCGCTACCGCAGCGGCACAATCACCTCTGTCAGCCACTTCGAGGCGTCCGGCTCCTGCGCAGGATCGGTGATGTAGCGCTCCTGATGTGCGCCGCCGGGCTCGCGGCCGTGCGCTGCGCACCAGGCCAGCACGGCCTCGTGCGCAGCGCCGATGCCGTGATACGGCCCGTAGTAATCCACCTTCGCCGCCTCGCCCGCAGCCAGCTCAATCAGCCTCAGCGGAGCCGCAGGCGCGTACCCCGCTCCTACCTCCACCCCGGCCGAAACATCCGTCTGCGCCTCATCCATCGCGTGGTAGAGCGCCACCACATGGCCGATGTCCGACGCGCCTTCCTGCGCCGCCTGCCCGTACGCAGCCGGGAAGAGGCGCCCGAACGCGGCGCTCAGATTGGGCGTCGGCACCTGCTCCCGCAGCACAGCCACATAGCGCGTCGGCAGCTCCACCAGTTCAACCGTCAACGTCGTCATTTGCGGCCTTTCTGTCTCGATCGCATGTGTGTCTCGATCACCTGCAGCTCGGTGATCACTGTATGCATGGGCGCATCGCGCTCGTCAACAGGAACCGCGTCAAGTATCTGCAGCTCGAAGGCCAGCCCCGCACGCGGCGCTGCATTGCCCTGCAGCAGCCGGTCGTAGAACCCGCCGCCCATGCCCAAGCGCCCGCCGGCGCGGTCGAAGGCCAGCCCGGGCAGCAGAAACAAATCGACCTGCTCAGGCGCAGCGCGCTCCGTGCGCTGCGGATGCGGCTCCAGCAACCCGAACGCTCCGCGTTCCAGATCGTCGAGCCCGCGCACCCGCCGCAGCTCCAGCTCCGCGCCCGCCGCACGCGGACAGATCAGCCGCTTACCGGCAGCGAGACAGCAGCGCGCCAGCCCCAGCGTCTCCACTTCCCCCGCCGCGCCGCCGATAAACAGCTGCACCGCCTCGGCCTGCCGCCACTCCTGCAGCCCCTGCACCCGCGCGGCGATCGCCTGCGACCAAGCAGCACGCAGATCGGCCGGCAGCTCCGCTCGGGCGGCGCGCAGCAGGCGGCGCAGATCGGCCTTCTCGAGCTGGAGGGCTCGCTCGAACTGGGCGGACACCGCCTACGGCAGCCCCGCCCCGCTTACCTCGACCGCAAACGCCCGAATGCGCGCCGTGCGCGCTGCGCCCGGCTGCGGCGCGGCGGTCACCGCCTCCAGCGTGAACAACGTCTTGCGCTCCGCGCCGCCCAGCATGCAGGCGTAGACGCCGAAATCCTCAACCTCGATCCGCTCCAGCACCTCGCCGCCCTCCGCCACCCGCGCCGCCGCGCCGGGCAGCGTCGGCACGGCCACCCAGATGCAGCCCTCCGCATCGAGACAGATCCCGTCCGGCGGAAAGCCCAGATCGGCCCAGATTCGGCGGTTCGAGAGCGAACCGTCCGCCTCAAGATCAAACGCCGTCAGCCGCTGGCCCATGCTCTCAGCCACGATCAACGTCCCGCCGTCGGGCGTGATCACCGTGCCGTTGGGGAACTCCAGACCGTCGGCGGCGACCGCCGCAGCGCCGTCCGGCGCCACCCGCACGATGGTTGTCGCCCGCGGCGGATCACCCGCCTGGAAGTTGAAACCAAAGTTGCCGATGTAGGCATTGCCAGCCGCATCGACCACCATGTCGTTGCAGTGATACGGCGCATACTCGCTGAGGTCCGCCGCCTCATACAACCCGTCCGGGTCGAGCCGCAGCAATTTGCGGTCGGTCATCGAGACGATCAACAGCCGCCCGTCGGGCAGCCAGCCCAACCCCGACGGTTGGTTGGGCACCGCCGCAATCGTCTCGCGCGCGCCTTCGAGGTCGACCGCCACCACCTCATGCGCGTGCATATCCGAAAACCACAGCCGCCCCTCATGCCAGCGCGGCCCCTCCGGAAAGACGAGGTTGTTGAGCACCACGCGGCCTTCACGTTGGCTTGCATGCGGCATTTCGCAGATCCTTCCTCTTGCCGCGCAACGATAGACGGCCGCCCAACCTCAGCGGCCTCTGTACACATCCAGCAGCTCGAACCGCGGCCCGTCCCGGCAGCACAGCCGCACGCCGCGGCGCGTGAACACGGCGCAGCCGTAGCAGATGCCCGTTCCGCAGGCCATCTCAGTCTCCATCAGAATTTGCACCGCCCGCCGCATCCCGTCGGCCCGCACCACGGCGGCCATGCTGCGGAACATCGGCACCGGCCCGCAGGCGAAGGACTGATCGGCCCAGGAGAGGTGCTCCGCAAACAGCTCCGTGACCAGGCCGCGCCGACCCAGCGAACCATCCTCGGTGCTCACGTAATACTCCAGCTGCGGCGGCAGCAGTGGCGCCGGGAAGACGCCGGCGGCGCTGCGCGCGCCGAAGCAGAGCACGATCGAGCGGCCCTGCGCAACCTGCTCATCGGCCAACGCCGCCAGCGGGGCGATTCCCACCCCGCCGCCGACCAGCAGCAGGCTGCGCGCGCTGCGGTTGACCTTGAACCCGCGCCCCAGCGGGCCCGTCATCCAGAGCCGATCGCCCGGCTGCTGCTTCGCCATCGCCTCCGTCGCCCGCCCCACCACCTCGTAGAGCAGCGCAAACTGCCGCTCACTCTCAACCTCGCGAAAGCGGTGGTAGGAGAACGCGCGCGGCAGCAGTGGATCCAGCGCGCCGCTCTCCCAGCTCGGATCGACCATCACAAACTGCCCCGCGCCCGCGCCTGCAGCCAGGCCCGGCGCGTCGTACCAGGTCACGAACACACCCGGATTGATCTCGTCCGTCTCCAGCACCTGCGCCGCCTCGCGCCGCATCGGCGATGCTCAGACCAATCCGCCCGTGTAGGCCGGCAGCGGCGCCACGTGGTAATCTTCCCGCCCCGCGACCGTTGCTGAAACCGCATGGATCGCCGTGTCGATGCTCGTGAAGCAGGGGATCCGCTGCTCAGCGGCGGCGCGGCGGATATGGAAACCGTCGCGAATCGTCACGCTGGTCTGCTCCGGCGTGTTGATCACCACATCAACGCCGCCCGAGCGGATCAGGTCGATCACGTCTGGGTCGCCGGTGCGCTCCCGCTTGGGCTGCTCCTGCACCGCGTAGCCCAGCCCGCGGATCAGGCTGGCCGTCCCCGCTGTCGCGTGCAGTTCGTAGCCGGCTTCGCCCAGATCGCGGATCAGCTGCAGCGCCTGCGCCTTGTCGCTGTCTGCAATGCTCAACAGCGCGCGGCCGCGGCGCGGCAAATCCATACCCGCCGCCTGCAGCGCCTTCGTCAGCGCCCGGTCATAGTCCACATCGACGCCCATCACCTCGCCGGTCGACTTCATCTCCGGGCCGAGATGCGTATCGACCCCGCCCAGCTTCGACATGCTGAAGACGGGCGCCTTGATCGCGACCAGCGGCCGCGGCGGCCAGAGCCCGCTGCTGTAGCCCTGATCGCGCAGACTCTCGCCCAGCATCGCGCGCACCGCCAGCTCCACCATCGGTACGCCGGTCACCTTGCTCAGAAACGGCGCCGTGCGGCTCGCGCGCGGGTTGACCTCCAGCACATACACATCGCCGTCGGCGCTGTTGCTGCTCCCGCCGCCGCGCATCACCACGTACTGAATGTTCATCAGCCCGCGCACGCCCAGGCCGGCGCCGATCTGCCGCGTGTACTCGATGATCGTGCCGACCTCCCCGGCGCGCAGATTCGGCGCGGGATAGACGGCCATCGAGTCGCCCGAGTGCACCCCGGCGCGCTCGATATGCTCCATGATCCCCGGCACCAGCACCTCATCGCCGCAGCAGATCGCGTCCACCTCCACCTCGATGCCGGCCAGGTACTTATCGATCAGCACCGGCTTGCCTGGCGCCGCCTCCTGCGCCTGCGCCACGTAGCGGGCCAAATCGCCGCTGCCCTGCACGATCTCCATCGCCCGCCCGCCCAGCACGTAGGAGGGGCGCACCAGCACCGGATAGCCGATCGCGTCGGCCGCGAGAATCGCCTCATCGAGGCTGTTGACGGCCGTGCCGGGCGGCTGCGGGATCCCCAAATCGGCCAGAAACCGCTCGAAACGGCGCCGATCCTCGGCCAGATCGATCGCCTCCGCCGCCGACCCCAGAATCGGCCGCGCCGCCGCGCTCAGCGGGCCGGCCAGATTGATCGCCGTCTGTCCGCCGAACTGCAAGATCGATGCGACATCGTCCTGATCATCGCCGTCCAGCTCCTCGTTCTCGAGGATGTCCCGCACCGCCTCCTCATCGAGCGGCTCGAAATAGAGCCGATCGGAGGTATCGAAATCGGTCGAGACGGTCTCCGGGTTGCTATTCGCCATAATCGCCGACCAACCGGCCGCGCGCAGCGCCTGGGCGGCCTTGACTGAGGCGTAGTCAAACTCGATCCCCTGGCCAATCCGAATCGGCCCGCTGCCCACCACCAGCGCGCGCCTGCCGCCCTGCGGGCGCGCTTCGTTTTCCTCCTCATAGGTCGAGTAGAAGTAGGGCGTGACGGCGTCAAACTCGGCCGCGCAGGTATCGACCATCTTGTAGACAGGCTGGATGCCCCAGGCGCGGCGCTGCTCGCGCACCCGCTCGGTGACGGTGCCGGCCAGATTGGCGATCTGCTCGTCTGCGAAGCCCATCCGCTTGGCCGCGCGCATCAGCGCCGGCGTCAGCGGCTCCGCGAGCAGCCGGCGCTCCATCTCGATCAGCGCATACATCCGCTCCAGGAACCACGGATCAATCGCCGAGCGCTTGGCTAAATCATCGAGATCGGCCTCCGCGCGGATCGCCGCCAGCACGTGCCAGAGCCGATTATCGGTCGGCGTCGCCGCCGCCTCGGCCGGATCCAGCTCGGCCCCGCGATCTTCCCAGAGCATCGAGCGCCCGCCCACCTCCAGCGACCGCACCGCCTTCTGCAGCGCCGCCTCAAACGTCCGATCGATCGCCATCACCTCCCCGGTCGCCTTCATCTGCGTCCCCAGCACCCGGTCCCCGGCGCTGAACTTGTCGAACGGCCAGCGCGGAATTTTCACCACCACATAGTCCAGCGCCGGCTCAAACGCGGCCTGTGTGCGCCCCGTGACCTGATTGGTGATCTCGTCCAGCCGTTTGCCGGCCGCGATCTTCGCCGCGACCCGCGCGATCGGATAGCCCGTCGCCTTGCTCGCCAGGGCCGAAGAGCGGCTGACCCGCGGATTCACCTCGATCACGTAATAGGGCAGCGGCGCATCGTGCGGGCCGGCCGAGGCGTCCGGCGCCGCCTCGCCGCGCCAGGGCACCACATCCGGCCGCGGCGCCAGCGCCAGCTGCACGTTGCAGCCGCCCTCGATGCCGAGCGAACGAATGATGTTCAGCGAAGCCGAGCGCAGCTGTTGGTAGTCCTTGTCCGACAAGGTCTGGCTCGGCGCGACCACGATCGAGTCGCCCGTGTGCACGCCCATCGGGTCGATGTTCTCCATATTGCAGATCGTGATGCAGGTATCCGCGCTGTCGCGCATCACCTCGTACTCGACCTCTTTCCAGCCCTGCAGCGAGCGCTCGACCAGCACCTGCGTGATCGGGCTGGCGGCGAGGCCGGAGCGCACGATCCGCTCGAACTCGTCCAGATTGCGGGCAAACCCGCCGCCCGTCCCGCCCAGCGTGTAGGCCGGCCGAATCGCCGCGGGCAGGCCGATCTCGGCCAGCGCCTCGCGCGCTGCGGCCAGCGTCGTCACGACCGCGCTCGGCGGCACCGGCTCGCCGATCTCGCGCATCGCCTCGCGGAACAGCTGCCGATCCTCGGCGCGCCGAATCGCCTCCAACGGCGTGCCCAGCAGGCGCACATCGAACTCGTCCAAAATCCCCGCATCGTGCAGCGCCACGGCTAGATTCAGCCCCACCTGCCCGCCGAGCGTCGGCAGCAGCCCGTCCGGGCGCTCGCGCTCGATCACCCGCCGCAGCACTTCCACCGTCAGCGGTTCGATATAGACCGCGTCCGCCACCCCTTCATCGGTCATGATCGTGGCCGGATTCGAGTTGACGAGGATCGAGCGCACGCCTTCCTCGCGCATCGCCTTACAGGCCTGCGTTCCCGCGTAATCGAACTCGGCCGCCTGCCCGATCACGATCGGGCCGCTGCCGATGATCAGGACTGATTGCGGCTTTTGCGGCCTGTCCGGTTTGCTCACAGCGGCAGCTCGAAGCGCGATTCGGGGTTGAGCAAGGGCGTCAGCGCTCCGATCGAGCTGAGGAACGAGAGCGCCGCTTCGTTATTTTCCGGCAGGCTGCCCACAATCCGGCGGAAGCCTTGTTCGCGCGCGTGCGCGAGCAGATACTCGGCGAGCACCGTGCCAATGCCGCGCCGCCGCCACTGCGAGCGCAGCCACACCCCCAGCGTCGCCGTCTCCGGCTGCTGGGTGTTGAAATCCAGCGCCCCGAATCCAATCACGGCGCCGTCTTCGCCCGCCTCCGCCACCCACAGCGCCCCGCTCTCGCCCAGCCGCGACATCCAGGAGGCGACCTCGGCCGCGCTCCAGGGACGGTCGAACACGACCGGGTTCGGGCCCTCCACGACATCACGGATCACGGCCGCAACCGCTGCCGCGTCGCCCGCTGCGGCGCGTCGGTAGGTCGGCTTCTGATCAGCCACTGGCGCAGCCTCCATCCATCCCATTCATCAGCCGACCTCCGCAATCAGTCGCAAAAATCGGTCGAACAAATGCCCGTTATCGAGCGGCCCGGGCGATGCCTCAGCGTGGTACTGAATGCAGAAGACGGGCTCCGAGCGGTGCCGCAGCCCCTCGACCGTCTGATCGTGGACGTTGATGTGCGTCACCTCGGCATCGGCAGCGAGCCCGGCCGGATCGACCGCGTAACCGTGATTCTGCGCCGTGATCGCGATCTGCCCCGTCGCCAATTCCCGCACTGGGTGGTTGCCGCCCCGGTGGCCGAACTTCAGCTTGTATGTATCCGCGCCCAAGGCCCGCGCAATCACCTGGTGGCCCAGGCAGATGCCCATCAGCGGCGTCCGCCCAATCAGCCCTGCCGCCGTCCGCACCTGCAGCTCGCGCAGCGCCGGATCGCCGGGGCCGGGCGCCAGCAGCACGCCGTCGGGCGCCAGCGCGAGGATGTCTTCGACGCCGCTGTCGGGCGGCGCCGCCGTCACGCGGCAGCCGCGCCGGCGCAGGTTGCGCAGAATGTTGTATTTGAGGCCCTGATCGAGCACCACGATGTGCGCTGCTTCGCCGCGCCGCGCAGTTTCCAGCGGAACCCGCGCCCCGTCCCAGCTGTAGGCCGACTCCGCGCCGACATTGATGAAGTCGAGGCTGTCGTAGGACGGCAGCGCGGCGATCCGGCGGCGCGCCGACTCCGCTTCGGCGGCCGGCACAATCAGCCCCAGCATCACCCCCTCGTGCCGAATCCGCCGCGTGATCGCCCGCGTATCGACCCCCGCCAGGCCCGGAATACCAGCCGCCTGCAGATAGGAATCCAGCCGCATCCCGCCCCGCGGGTGGCTCGGCGAGTCGCACTCGCTTCGCACGACGAGGCCCCGCACCTGCACCTGCGCGCTCTCGTCGATCGGCGGATCAATCCCGTAGTTGCCAATCAGCGGATACGTGAGGACCAAAATCTGCCCCGCATACGAAGGGTCCGTCAGCATCTCCTGGTAACCCGTCATCGACGTGTTGAACACCACCTCGCCCCATGTATCGCCCGCCGCGCCCAGCGCCTGGCCGCGAAACACGCTCCCGTCCGCCAGCACCAGCGCCGCTTCGCTCACGATTCCCGCCCGTCCCAGACCAACCGCCCGCGCAGCAGCGTTACCGCCGCCGCGCCCGTCAACCGCGCGCCGGCCAGGGGTGTGTTCTTGCCCCGCGAGGCCCAGCGGGCCGGGTCCACGACCGTCTCGAGGTTGGGCGCGAGCAGCACGGCATCGCCGGGCGCGCCCGGCTGGAGCGTGCCCAGGCCGCGCAGGTCTTCGCCCGCGGGCATTGTGCGGCGGTCCAATCCCCAGGCCCGCACCGGGCCGATCGTCAGCCGCTCGAGCGCCTGCATCAGCGTCAGCCGCCCGGCTGCAACGAGCGAACCGACCACCCCCCAGGCACTCTCCAAACCGGAGATTCCAAACGCCGCCGCGTCGAACTCGCAATGCTTGTCGGGCGCCGCATGCGGCGCGTGATCGGTCGCCACCGCATCGACCACGCCGGCCGCCAGCGCAGCGATGCAGGCCTCGACATCCGCCCGCGTACGCAGCGGCGGGTTCACCTTCGCGGCCGTGTCGTAGCGCAGCGGCTGCCCGCAGCCGGCGACCGCCGCGTGGTCCAGCCAGAGGTGGTGCGGCGTCACCTCTGCAGTCACCCGCAGCCCGCGGGCGCGGGCGCGCTCGACCGCCTCCAAGGCGGCGGCGGTCGAAAGATGACAGCAGTGCAGCGCCGCGCCCGCTGCTTCTGCCAGCGCGATATCGCGCTCCACAATGCTCAGCTCCGCTGCAGCCGGCTGCCCGCGCAGCCCCAGCCGCGCCGAGACCGCCCCTTCGTGCATCACCCCGCCCGCTGAGAGCAGCGGATCCTCGCAGTGCTCGGCCAGCGGCAGATCGAGGTCGGCCAGATATTCAAACGCCCGCCGCGCCACCCCTGCATCGGCCACTGCGTCCCCATCGTCGGAGACTGCCACCGCACCGGCCTCGCGCATAGCGGCCAGCTCGGCCAGCTCGCGCCCGCGCCGGCCGACAGTCACCGCGCCAATCGGCAGCACCCGCGCGGAGGCTCCGCGCGCCGCTTCGAGCACACTCGCCACCATCGGCGGCGTGTCCACCGGCGGCACGGTATTCGGCATCGCGCAGACGGTCGTAAAGCCGCCCCGCGCTGCGGCCGCCGTGCCTGTCGCCATCGTCTCCTTGTGCTCCTCGCCGGGCACGCGCAGGTGCGTGTGCAGATCGACGAAGCCCGGCGCCACCACGAGGCCGGACGCGTCGATCTGCCGCTCTCCGCCGCCCGCCGCCAGCTCGGCGCCAAGCTCCGCCACGCGCCCCGCGCGGATGCGCAGATCGAGCACTGCATCGAGAGCGGCCGAGGGATCGATCAGCCGCCCGCCGCGCACGAGCAGATCGGCGCCGCTCACGGCGCCCCCCGCACGAGCAGGAACAGCACCGCCATCCGCACCGCCAGCCCTGCCGCGACCTGCGCCTCGATCCGACTCTGGCAGCCGTGCGCCACTTCAGAGGCGATCTCCACCCCCTCATTCATCGGGCCTGGATGCATCACCACCGCGTGCGGTGCGGCGGCCGCCAGGCGCTCGGCGGTCAGCTGATAGCGGCGCGCATATTCCGCAGTCGAGGGCAGCAGCTCCCCGCGCATCCGCTCGCGCTGGTGCCGCAGCGCCATCACCGCATCCGCCCCTGCGATCGCCCGGTCTAAATCCGATTCGCAGGACACGTTGGGCAGCGCCAGCGGGTGCTCCCGCTCTTCCGCACCGCGCGCCAGCCAGGCGGGCAGCAGCGGGCGCGGCGCGACCAGCGTCAGATCCGCTCCGAGCCGCGTCAGCGCCCATATGTTTGAGCGCACGACCCGTGAGTGCAGCACATCGCCCACGATCACCACCCGCCGGCCGTCCAGACGCCCGAACGCGTTCTGCAGGATGTAGGCGTCCAGCAGCGCCTGCGTCGGGTGTGCATGCTGCCCGTCGCCGGCGTTGATCACGTGCGCCGCGGCCCCGATCGTTTCTGCGGCCAGGTACGGCGCGCCCGAGGCGGGATGCCGCATCACCACTACGTCCGCCCCCACCGCCGCGATCGTCTTCACCGTGTCGACCAGCGATTCGCCCTTTTCGACGCTCGAACCGCCGGCGCTGACGTTGATCACATCCGCGCCCAGCACCTTACCGGCCAGCTCAAACGACGCCCGCGTGCGCGTGCTTGCCTCGTAGAACAGATTGCAGACCGTGACCCCGCGCAGCGCCGGCGTGCGCGCGACCGGTCGATCCAGCACCTCCTGCATCGCCCGCGCCGTCTCCAGCACCTGCTCGATCTCGCTTCGCTCCAAGCCGTCCACATCGAGCAGGTGGCGGTGCCGCCAGGGCTGCGCGTTGGCGGCCGCGCTGGGCGGCACCTCGGGCGCTGCCGCGATCGATAGTGTGCGCTCCACGGCCGCGTTCAACTCCGCTCGGCCGGCCGCAAGTCGATCGGCGCCGACCGCACGACCACTTCGTCGATCCCGTCGACCTCTTCCAGCCGCACGCGCACGTCGTCGCTGCGCCGCGTGGGCAGATTCTTGCCCACGTAGTCGGCGCGGATCGGCAGCTCGCGGTGCCCGCGATCGATCAGCACAGCCAGCTCGATTGCCGCCGGCCGCCCGTAGTCGATCAGCGCATCGAGCGCCGCCCGAATTGATCGGCCTGTGAACAATACGTCGTCCACCAGCACGATCACCGAGCCCTCGATATCGACGGGGATCCGGCTGGGCTGGATGCGCGCTGTGCCGCGCCGCGCCAGATCGTCTCGGTAGAGGCTGTTGTCGATCGCCCCGGCCGCAATTCGGCGGCCGTCGATCACTTCGATCTGCACCGCCAGCCGCTCCGCCAGCGGCGCTCCGCGCGTCTGCATCCCCACCAGCGCCAGCGGCTCGGGGCCCGGATGGCGCTCGACAATCTCATGCGCGATCCGCGTCAACGCGCGCCTGATACCTGCCTGATCGAGCACAGAGTTCGGCGCTGCGCAGAGTCGGCGTCGGGCCATGCGGTGTCCTTCCCGGCCTCGCCGGACCGGATTAAAGTCCAACCGTCGCAGTTGTTCGAGCCTAGCAGCGCCCCGCGCTCAGGCGCACTGCGCTTCTGTCGCTGCCGCTACTCGGCGGCGCGCTCCCGGGCCGCATCCTGCATCTCCGGCGGCAGCAGATTCGGGATGCCGTCCTCAATCGGGTAGCGGAAATCGAGCGACTTCGCATAGAGGTAGCCGCGAATCACCTCGCCGTCTTCCGCCTCCTGCTCCACCACGAGCTCCAGCCGCTCGTGCGTCACCGGGCAAACGAGGATCTCCACCAGTTCTCTGCGCATGCCCCGAGCCTACTCCCCCGCTTCCCGCTGCCCAGCCGCAAGCGGCTAACCGCCCGCCGCGCCATACTGTACGCGGTTGTGCGCGCACGCGAATAAACCAGCGATCGAGGGGGTGTGATCCGTGGCAGAGGTCAAGTCGCCGATGACCGGCACCAT
Organism: uncultured Dehalococcoidia bacterium; assembly: GCA_964347635.1. Lineage (GTDB taxonomy): Bacteria > Chloroflexota > Dehalococcoidia > Bin125 > Bin125 > CATQGW01. Next base: position 10,982 of record CAYFZI010000005.1, on the reverse strand, counting down.
CTTTGAGTTGCTCATCGAACAGGGCGACAACGTCGAGGAGGGCGACGAGCTCGTGATCCTCGAATCGATGAAGATGGAAATCCCCGTCGAAGCGCCCGTCGCCGGCTCCGTCGCCCAGGTGCACATCGCGCAGGGCGACCAGGTCCAGGAAGGCGACCTGCTCGTCACCATCGAGAGCTAACGAGAGCTAATGCGCCTCAGGGACAAGCCCGCGGACAGCCCGCCGATATGTTCTCGCGTGTTCTGATCGCCAACCGCGGCGAGATCGCGGCCCGCGTCTCCCGCACCTGCCGGCGGCTCGGGATCGAATCCCACGCCGTCTACTCCGTCGCCGACGCCGACGCTCTGCACGTCCGCGAAGCGGACGGCGCCACACACATCGGCGCCTCGCCCGTGGCCGAGTCCTACATCAACATCGAGGCCGTCATCGCCGCCGCAACCGCCGCCGGCTGCGACGCCGTCCACCCCGGTTACGGCCTGCTCTCGGAAAACGCGCACTTCGCCCAGGCCTGCCGGGAGCGTGGGATCACCTTCATCGGCCCCGATCCCGAGCATATGGGCCTGATGGGCAACAAGCACCGCGCGCGCCAGACCATGCGCGGCCTCGGCATTCCAGTGATCCCCGGCAGCGACGGCGCGATCACCGATCAGGAAGCTGAATCGGCCGCCGAGCGGGTCGGCTACCCGCTGCTGATCAAGGCCTCCTTCGGCGGCGGCGGGATCGGCATGGCCGCTGTACAGCAGCCCCGCCAGTTCGTGCGTTCCCTGCGCCGCGCGCGCTCCTCGGCGGCGCGCGCCTTCGGCTCCGACGCGGTCTACCTCGAGCGGCGGCTCGTTGAGCCGCACCACATCGAGCTGCAAGTCTTCGGCGACGGCGCGGGCGGCGCGATCATCCTTGGCGACCGTGAATGCTCCGTGCAGCGCCGCCACCAAAAGGTGATCGAAGAGGCTCCCGCGCCCGCGCCCGGCTTCAGCGAATCGCTCCGCACGCAGCTCTACGAACAGGTCCGCACCGCCGTCTCCCAGCTGCGCTACCGCAACGCCGGCACGGTCGAGTGCCTGCTCGACGCCTCCGGCGAAGTCTTCTTCCTGGAGATGAACACGCGCCTGCAGGTCGAGCATCCAGTCACCGAAATGGTCAGCGGGCAGGACCTCGTCGAGTGGCAATTGCGGATCGCCGCCGGCGAACCGCTCGATCAACTGAGCGCCGTGCTGCCCCAGCCGAACAAGCCGCGCGGCCACGCGATCGAAACCCGCATCTACGCCGAAGACCCCCGCACCCTGCTGCCCGCGCCGGGCTCCATCGACGTGCTCGAAGCGCCCGATGAGCCATGGCTGCGGCTGGACACCGGCGTCGCCGGCGGCGACGACGTGCCCCACTACTACGACCCGCTGATGGCCAAGCTGATCGTCCACGGACGCTCACGCCCGGAAGCCCTCCAACGCCTTCAGTACGCCCTCGCCAACACCCGCATCGAAGGCATCAAGCACAACATCCCCTTCCTCCAGCGCGTCGTTCAAACCCCCGAATTCCAACAAGGCGACTACACCGTGGCCCTGACCGACAGCCTCTTGAGCGGCTGATTGAAAGGCCTGCCCGCCGAAGAAACCGTTGTAACGCCGCCCCCGCTCAGGCGGAGAGGAGAGCTGCGCAGCGTCGAGCCGCACAGCGAGCGGCTCAGCGGCTGAGCCGCCGCAGTGACGCTCGGCCAACCCGCTCGACATCCGCCCATGTGTACCAGGGCGGCGCATCGCCGATCTCCGACCAGATGCGGTGGATCACCGCCAGTTTGTAGAGCTGGTGCAGCGTCCAGTAGCGCAGGTCGCCCGCGGAGCGCCCGGCGGCGATCAGCGAGGAGCGCACCAGCGGCATCTGCTCCGGCGCTTCGGCGCTCCCGCGCAGCCCGCTCAAAGCGCAGATCAAGCCCCAATCGGAGAGCGGATCGCCAAGCTGCGCCTGCTCCCAATCGACCACCGCGCAGATCCCGCCGCCGCTGCCGACCAGGTAGTTGTAGACGTTGATATCGCCGTGGCAGAGCCGCGGCGCAGGGCTGTTGGGCCGCGCGCCGCGCGCGGCGGCGGCCAGCTCGGTGATGAACGGGTCGTCCGCGCAGCCGAACGCGGCGGCCCGCGCATGCACCGCGTCTAGGTCGCGCTCCGCGGCCTGTACGCCGGGCGCGGGCGGATCGAGAAAGGCCAGCCCCGCGGCCAGCCAGTCGACCGCGTGAATTGCGTCCACCGCAGCGCGGTAGGCATCGAGCAGCCCGGCGGTCATCCGCGCCTCGCCCATATGCGGTGCATCGATCCACTCGATCACGATGCAGGCCGCGCCGAGCGCCGCCGAGCGCGCGGACTCGCCGAGCACCGCGGGCACCGGCACCGCCGTGCCCCGCAGCGCGCGCAGCACCCGCGCCTCGCGCAGCACATCGTAGGGCTGGAAAATCCCCCGTTCGCGCTCCGCGCGCAGCACCACCGCCGCCCCGTCGGCCAGCTCGAGCCGCCAGGTGAGATTGGAGACTCCGCCGTCCAAGCGCCGCAGCGCCGCCACCCGTGCCGCAATCCCGCACTCCTGCAGCGCGCCCGCCGCCGCATCCAATCCGAGCACACCTTCGAGTGCACTACCCATTAGCCGCCGCCGTCTCCCGTCAGACCTGGACTGCCGCGCCGAACCTGCGCCAATGAGCGGCAGGCGGAGTTCCCGTCTCGGTCATGTCTGCGCCCCTCTCTCCCTCTGCCTTCGGCAGCTCTCCTGCTAGCGGGTCGTGCAGGCGGAGGCGGCCCACTCCGCCATATTGCCGCCCTCGAACCGCATGTAGGAGATCTTGCTCTTCTTGCCCCGCAGCGCCAGGGAGCCGGCCCGCTCGGAATCCGCAGGGCAGAGTGAGCTGTGATTGGTGGCGGGATCGATGTCAGCACAGGCCGCTGCGGGGCGCACCCGTATGCCGATCGCGTTCCCGCCTTCGCTCAGCGCTGCAATGATGTCGGCTTCAGCAGGAGCGTTGCGGTTCAGGAAGATGGTGAACGGGTAGGTTTGGCTGCCCTGCGCGTGCATGGCGATGCCGCTCCACGAGACGTCCAAGCAGCGGCAGCGGTACTGAGCAGTATGATCAAGGCGGTACCGCGCCCGTGCCCTCTCAGTTGCACCATACGCTGCATAGCTCTCCTGTTCTTCGGTTCAGGTGTGTTGCTGTCGAGGCTGCCTGCCTCGATAACGTCCGTTACGGTAACTGGGCGCCCGCGCTCAGCGCAGCGCCGCGGGCAGCTCGCTAGCGGCCGCCGCCCGCGCTGCTCCCGATCGCATAGGTCACCCGCGCCCTCGCGATCAGCGCTCCGCGATCGTTGGTGAGGTCCACATCGCCGACCGCCAGGCTGCGGCCCTTCTTGATCACCTGCGACTCGACGCGGATGAACGCTCCCAGGGCCGGCCGCAGGTATGAAATGTTCAGCTCCGCAGTACCGCGCATCTGCTCGCCCTCGCGGCACGTGCTCAGCACCGCTGCGACCACTCCGATATCCGCCAGCGAAGCCAGAATCCCACCGTGTACGCCGCCGTTCGCCCCGCCCGCGGTGTGCTGCGTGATCGGCATCTCGAACACCGTCCGCCCGCGCTCCAGCTCCTGCAGCCGCGCCCCGAACAGCGTCCCGCCCGCATAGGAAGCCTCGATTTGGCTCAGCGGGACCAGCCAGCGGACATTGTCGTCAGACATTAGGGCCCAGCATATCGGCGCTCAGAACCCGGCCAGCGCGCGCAGCGCGAACAGCGCATTGGCGGGGCGTTCGCCGATTCGGCGCACGAAGTAGGGGTACCAGTGTTCGCCGTAGGGCGCGGAAACGCGCACCCGCGCGCGGCGCGCGGCGAGTTCGCGCTGCAGCTGCGGGCGCACGCCGTAGAGCAGCTGAAACTCCCAGGCCGCCGCCTCCACCCCGCGTTCGCCGACCAGCCGCTGCGCCGCGCGGTGCAGCCGCGGATCATGCGTCGCCACCCCCACCCAGCCGCCGGCCGCCAGCGAGGGGCGCGAACAGAGCTGCTCGAGCGCCCCGCGGTAGGCGCGGCGAATTTGGTCCGCATCGTGCAGCGCCACCGCCCGCGGCTCCGCATAGGCGCCTTTGACCAGCCGCACCCGCGCGATGCCCTGCTCGATCAACCCCGCCAGATCCTCAGGCGTGCGGCGCAGATACGCCTGCAGCGCGACCGCGGTCCGCTCGGAGCGCGTCGACGCCTCCCGGTACAGCGCCAGCGTGTCGTCCACCGCCGCCGAGCCCTCCATGTCGAGCTCCACCCACAGGCCCGCGGCGGCGGCCGCATCGACGACAGCCAGCAAGTGTTCGCGCGCCGTCTCGAACGAGATCGGCAAACCGAGCAGGCTCGGCTTCACCGCGGCGCGCACGTCGAGACCGCCCTCGGCAGCGCCGATCGCGCTGATCAGATCGAGATATTCCTGCGCCGCCGCCTCAGCCGCGCGCGCCTCGCCGACATCCTCGCCAAGCAGCGCCAGCGCCGCTGCGCAGCCCTCCCCGCTGAGCTGCTGCGCCGCCTGCAGCGCGTCGCGGTGGCTGGGGCCGGCGACAAAGCGAGCCACCAATGCACGGCCGGCGCTCGAACGCTCCAGCGCCGCGCCGATCCGGTCCTCCCGCGACAATCGGATCATCGCCGCGCGCAGCATCTGCCCGCCTATGCCCGCCCGGCCGAGCGCGGCCAGCCGCTAACCCTGACGCTGCTTGTTGCGCGGATTACGCTTGTTGATGATGTATACGCGGCCCTTGCGGCGGACGATCTGGTCCCCCCGCGCGCGCTTCTTGACCGATGCTCGAACCTTCACGCCGACAGCCTCCATCGCTTGCTCTGACGCTATCACACAGGCGGTAGACTCCGACCCGTCCACATGACAGCAGATACGCCGCCGCACGCCGCCAGCGAACCGCTCACTGAGCCCGAACAGATCGCCGACCTGCTCGGCTCGATCCGCCGCCACCGCATCTTCGCGATCGACACCGAGTTCATCGCCGAGCGCAGCTACCGCCCGCGCCTCGCGCTCGTCCAGCTCGCTACGCCCGACCGGATCGCCCTGATCGACCCGCTGCCCGCCGCGCAGCCGGATCAGCCAATCTGGCAGGCCGCCGCCGATCCGCAGATCATCACTGTCGTCCACGCGCACGAACAGGAATCGCGCTTCTGCCTCGAACGCACCGGGCGGCCGCCTGCGAATCTCTTCGATGTCCAGCTCGCCGCCGGCTTCTGCGGGCACCGCTTTCCAATCGCCTACAGCGCCCTGGTGCGCAGCGAGCTGGACGCCCCTGCCGCAGCCTCGCAGTCGCGCACCGATTGGACCCGCCGCCCGCTGAGCCGCTCGCAGCTGCGCTACGCCGTCGACGATGTCCGCTGGCTGCTGCCGCTGCACCAGACGCTCTCCGCCCGCCTCGCCGCCGACCGCCGCGGCCGCTGGCTGCGCGAGGAAACCCAGGCGCGCACCGCCGCGCTCGAACCCGACGCAGCCGCCACAGCAGCGCCGCGCTGGCGCAAGCTCTCCGGCGCGCGGCGGCTGAGCCGCCGCGGCCTCGCCGCGCTGCGCGAGCTGCACGCTTGGCGGGACCAGGCCGCGCAGGCAAGCGACGCGCCGGCCAAACGCATCGCGCGCGACGACGCGCTCGTCGCCGTCGCCGCGACGCTTCCGCGCTCGCAGGACGACCTACTGCGCGTACGCGGCTGCGAAGATCTCGCGCGCCGCCACCGCACCGCCGTCCTGGCGGCCGTCGAACGCGCGCTGCAGCTGCCCGATGCGGAGCTGCCCCAGCGCGCCAACCAGAAGCCCTCCGCGCCGCGTACCCTGACCTCCTTTGTCGATGCGCTGCTCGACGCGCTCGGCGCCGAGCAGCAGATCGACAGCAAGCTGCTGGCCGCCAACGCCGATCTACAAGAACTGATCGAATGGGCCCGCCGCGGCGCCGCCGCGCAGCGCAGCGAGCGCCCGCGCCTGCTCTGCCGCTGGCGCCGCGAGCTCGCCGGCGACACGATCCTCGCCGCGCTCAACGGCCGCGTCGCGCTGCGCGTCGCCGACCCCGCCGCCGAGCAGCCGCTCGTCGCCGAACGCTCATGACCGCACTCCTCACCGCCCGCCGACTCGCCGTCGGTTACGGCGGACGGCGCCCCACCGTCGTCCTCAGCGGTATCAACACGCAGATCGAGCGCGGCCAGTGCACCGCGCTGCTGGGCCCCAACGGATCGGGCAAATCGACGCTGCTCCGCACCCTCGCCGGGCTGCAGCGCCCGCTCGGCGGCGCCGTCCTGCTCGACGGAGTCGACATCGCCCGGCTCAGCCCGGGCCAGGTCGCGCGCAGCCTCAGCGTCGTGCTGACCGACGCGATCGACGCCGCGCAGCTGACTGCTTGGGACGTCGTCGCGCTCGGCCGCGCGCCGCACGCCGGCTTCAGCGGCCGCCTCGCCCCCGCCGATCGGCGCGTCGTGCGCGGCGCCTTTCAGGCCACGGCATCGGCCCATCTCGCCGCGCGGCCGCTCCAGGACCTCAGCGACGGCGAGCGCCAGCGCGTCCTGATCGCCCGTGCGCTGGCGCAGCAGCCGCGCCTGATCTTGCTCGATGAGCCCACCGCGTTCCTCGACCTCGAAGCGCGCGCCGACATCGCCCAGCTGCTCCGCCGTCTGGCCCGCAGCGATGACGCCGAGCAGCGCCGCGCGATCCTGATCACCACGCACGATTTCGACCTGGCGCTGCAGATCGCCGACCAGCTGTGGCTGATTCAGCGGGACGGCGCGCTGATCAGCGGCAGCCCCGCCGAGCTGGCCGAACGCGGCGCCTTCGAGCAGCTCTTCAGCCACCGCGCGGTGCAGTTCAACCGGCAAGCGCGCCGCTTCGATCTGCGCATCGGCTGACAACTCGGCTCACAACCGAGCGGCCGGCGCGTCGCGCATGATCGAGCGGCGCGCTAGGCTGGTGAGGCCCTGCCCGGTAGCTCAATTGGTAGAGCGGGCGGCTGTTAACCGCTAGGTTGCGGGTTCAAGTCCTGCCCGGGCAGCCAGATTCCCGCCTGCGTTCCCAACCCGCGGCGCTTGTCCCCGGCCTTCGGCATCTGACCCCTGCGAGTGAGGGCGGCAGAGAGGCGGGCGGCCGTTGCCGCTTCCCGCTTCAATCACCGCCCGCAGCCGTGCGGCGCGCTTGCCGCTGCGGAAGGCAGGTTGGGCGGGCTGCCGAGCCAGGATTTGAACCTGAACTAAGGGATCCAAAGTCCCTGGTGCTACCGTTACACTACTCGGCAGTGGTACCGAGGGCCGGACTCGAACCGGCACGGGCTTCACGGCCCAACGGTTTTTGAGACCGTCGCGTCTACCATTCCGCCACCTCGGCTTGCCCCGAGTCTATCAGGCTGCGCCGCGCTCTCGAACGAGAGCGGGCTACAAGTCGAACAGGCTGTACAGCTCCTCCTCTGTCAGTCCGCTGGAGAAGTCCTTGCCGTTCTGATTCTCGATCACATCCTCGAACAGCTGCCGCTTCTCTTCCAGTAACTTCTGGATCCGCTCCTCAATCGTATCCTTGCAGACGAGTGTTACCTCAAATACCGTTTTCTCCTGGCCCAGGCGGTGCGCGCGGGCGGTCGCCTGCGCCTGGATCGCCGGGTTCCACCAGCTATCGAAATGGACGACCCGATTGGCGGCCTGCAGGTTGATCCCCAACCCCCCGGCCCGCACCGACATCAGCAGCGCATGTTCGCGCGGATCGCTCCGGAACTGGTCGAGCACCCGCTCGCGCTGCGCATCGCTCAGCTCTCCGCTGTACTGGTACTTGAACATCTGCTTGACCGCCGGCGGCAGCACCTTCGTGTACTGCGAATAGACAAGCACCTTGTCCCTGCGGCTCGCCGCGATCGCGATATAGTCCTGCAGCCACTCTCGTTTCGCGCTCGAACCGTCGACGCCGTTGCAAATCTGCTTCAGTTCATGGATCAGCTGCAGGACGCTGACGATCCGGCGCGACTGCCCGCGCAGCGTCGAGATGCCCCGGCGCTCCGCCTGTTCGTAGGCTTGCCGCTGCTGCTCGGTGAGGTCGATGTATTCCAGATTCGATACCAAGCTGGGCAGGTCGTGCAGCACATCTTCTTTTTTGCGGCGCAGCTGCATCTCCCTTGCGCTTCGGCGTACGCTGCTTTTCCACTGTCCTCGATCGCGGGACCGCTGCTCGGCGCTGCGGCGCGATCGCCGGCCTCGATCCCTATCTGGATGATCCTTGAGCGTGGGGTCCAGGAACCTCAGCACTGCTGCATACTCAGCTACGTTATTCTCCAGCGGTGTACCGCTGAGCCCCCAGCGCCGTTTCGCACGCAGGCTGCGCATTGCCTGCGTGCGCTTTGCGCGGGGGTTCTTGATCCGCTGGATCTCATCGGCCACGATCAGATCGAATTCGCACATCCGAATGCGCGGATCCCGGCAGTCGCGGGCCAGCGTGTCATAGGTAACGATGCCGACCGGCAGCACGCCGCCAACGATGCTGTCCCACAATTCGCCGCGCGCGTACGGCGGTCCGGACAGCACCGCCGCATCGAGGTTGGGGCTCCAGACAGCGAAGTGCCGGCGCCAGTTCGTGAGCACTGATTTAGGCGCGACCACGAGCATCCGCGCCAGCTCGCCGCGCTCGAACAGCACGCGCGCCGCGGTGATCGCCTGGACCGTCTTGCCCAAACCCATATCGTCGGCCAGCAGCGCGCTACGCTGTTTGAGCAGGAAGGCGACGCCGGCCCGCTGAAACGGATAGAGCGGATGCGGCAGGCGCACCGACTCGTAGGTGCGTGCGGCCAGCTGAGGGTCGATCAGCCGTGCGTACAGGGCTTGCAGCTGCGGCGGCGCGCCCCGTCCGAACCGGTTGCCCTTGATCGCAGCCGGAGCAAGCTGCGCAGCAGGCTTGATCTGTACCGGCCTGACGCTGTGCTCGACCTCAGCAACCCTGACGGGAAGCGCCAGGCTGACCGGCCGCGGCCGAGCATGCTCGAACAAACGCGGATCGGGCGCCAGGCTGACCGGCCGCGGCCGAGCGCGCTCGAACAAACGCGGATCGGGCGCCGCGCTGATCCGCGCGCGGCGCGGCGTAAACCCGAAGATACGGCGCAGCCATTTGCACAGCGGAGGACGCTCAAGCGTAGCGGGCATCGTCCTCCGCGAGCGCTTCTAGGGCAACGCTGATCCGCGTGAACACATCGAATGGGTCGAACCGACCATCGAGGATGTCAAGCACACTCAGGACTTTGTCGATCGGCAGGGCCGCTCTGCCCCGCGGCAGCGTCAGACAGCGCTGCCGGCCGGCGAAGGAACGAGTACGGTGGGGCAGATCCGGATCAGGCGCGCTCCCTTGCCCATTCAAATGCAGCAGCGGGGCTCGGCTCTCCAGCGCGAGCGCCTCCATGCGGTTGGTGAAGACAAGCAGCGGGCGGTGCTCGAGCGCTTGCAGCAGCGGACGGCCGAGCAACTCGACGATTGCATAGCGCGTCAGGCCGCCTGCCCAGAGCGCCCGCTGCACGCGGCTCGGCCGCACCGCCGCGGCCGCCTGAAACTCCAGCGGATCGCCGTACCGGTCGGTGACCAAACAGCCGCCCCGCAGCAGCAGCTTCGGTTCCGAACGCACCTCAAAGCCGAGAAAACCGACTTCGATGCGGGATTGGCTCGACACGTGCTCACTGCTCGTTCTCAGCGTCCGCCGCTGCCGGGATTCTACGGAATGAGACCAGCTTGATCCGCCGCTCATCCGCGTCGACGACCGTCCAGTGGTAGCCGTGCAGATCGGCCTCCTCGTTCGCTCGGGGGATGCGGTGGAAGTGGTGGGTCAGCATTCCGGCGACGCTTTCGGCCTCTTCCGAGCTGAGGTCGACGCCGAGCTCCGCGCCCAGCTCGGTCAGGCCGCGCTGACCCTCGACGAACTGGCGGCCCGAAATGCGCACCTGCACCGGCTCCCCGGCGGTCCCCATCTCGCTGCGAATGTTGCCCACCACCAGCTCTAGAATGTCCTCCAGCGTGACTAGCCCCGACGTATCGCCAAACTCATCGATCAGCAGCATCAGGTGGTGCCCGGTCGTGCGCATCTCGTCCAGCACGCGCTGCACCGAAGCGCGCTCGGACTCGAAGGGCACTTCGCGCATCACCTCGCGCACGGCGCGCTGAGCGCGCCCCGCGCCGATCTGCGCCAACACATCGGAGCCGTGCAGATAACCGATGAAGTGGTCCGCCGAGCCGGCCGAAACAGGCAGGCGCAGGAAGCCGGCGGCCCCGAACCGCTCGGCGGCCCCCGCGAGTGAGGCATCCGCCTCGATGCTCTGGAACTGCACCCGCGGCGTCATGATCTGCCGCGCCTGCGTCTCGCCGAGCCGCAGCGCGCCGAGCAGCACGCTCGTCTCGCTCTGCTCCAGCCCGCCCTGCTCGCGGCCCAGATCGATCGCCGTGCGCAGCTCGCCGAGGCTCAGCACCGGCTGCTCCTCGCTGACGCCGCCCACGACCCGCAGCCAGAGGTGCGTGAGCCCGTCGAGCGCCGCCACCAGCGGCTGCGTCAGCCGCACCCACCAGCGCAGCGGGTAGGCGAGCAGGCGGACCATCGCCATGTTGTGGTGCAGCGCGACCGATTTGGGGCCGATCTCGCCGAAGATGACGAGCAGCACCGTGACCACGATCGTCGCCGCGAGCAGCGCCGAGCCGCCCGCGAGCAGCTCCCCGGCGATCGCCGCACCAACCGCCGCCGCGCCCGTGTTGACCAGGTTGTTGCCGAGCAGAATCGCGGCTAGCAGCCGCCGCGGCTCCTCGAGCAGCGCCGCGGCCCGCGCCGCGCCGGGCAGCCCGGCGCGGCGCGCATGCTCGAGCCGCACACGCTCGACCGACAAAAACGCCGTCTCGGAGCTCGAAAACACCCCCGAAAAGACCAGCAGCACTGCCAAAATAGCGACGTTGACCTCCACGCCCTGCTCCCTCCACCCCGTACGCTACCCTGCAGGCATGA
>CAYFZI010000004.1:19900-76766 GCA_964347635.1 uncultured Dehalococcoidia bacterium | reverse complement strand
CCCTTCATCCGCGACGCCAACCAGACCATCGCCGACCGCATCAACGACGTGATCGCCTCCGTCGGCGAGAAGATCGAGGTCGCCCGTTTCATCCGTTACGAAATCGGCGAATAGCAGCGCTGCGCAGCCGGTGAGCGAAGCGCCGCGCCGCGTCCTGCTCAAAATCAGCGGCGAGGCGCTGCAGGGCGGGCGCGGCAGCGGGCTGGACCCTGAGGCGGTCCGCGCGATCGCCGCGCAGCTCGTTGAGTGCGCCCGCTCCAGCGTGCAGATCGCCGTTGTCGTGGGCGGCGGCAACATCGTGCGCGGGCGCGTCGCCGCAGCCGCCGGCATGACCCGCATGACCGCCGACTACGCCGGCATGCTGGGCACGATCATCAACGGCCTGGCGCTGCAGGACGCGGTCGAGGCCGAGGGCGTTGCGGTGCGCACCATGTCGGCGATCAACGTGCGGACTGTCGCCGAGCCCTACATCCCGCGGCGCGCGCGCCGCCACCTCGAAAAAGGCCGCGTCGTGCTGCTCGTCGCGGGGACGGGGCAGCCCTTCGTCACGACCGACACCGCCGCCGCGCAGTTCGGCGTCGCGATCGGCGCCAGCGAGCTGATCATGGGCAAGCGCGGCGCCGACGGCGTCTACACCGCCGACCCCGCCGCGGATCCGGCCGCGCAGCGCTACGAGCTGCTCAACTTCCGCGACGCGATCACTCAGAACCTCGGCGTGCTCATGGACACCGCCGCGCTCTCGCTCTGCGAGGACAACGACCTGCCGATCCTGGTGTTTGATGTCGAGGCGCCGAACGCTATTGTGGAGGCCGTTCGGGACGGTGCGGCCGGCACCCGAGTCCACGCCGGCGCCACCCGGCTCTCCTAGGCGCCCAGCATGGCCGACGACGAACTGCTCGAGCTGACCTTCTCCGACGCCGATGACCGAATGCGCGGCGCGGTCAATGCGCTCACCCGCGAGCTGCAGGCGATCCGCACCGGGCGGGCGCATCCGGGCCTGGTCGACCATCTGCGGGTCGACTACTACGGCACCACCATGGCGCTCAACCAGATGGCGACGATCTCGGTGCCGGAGGCGCGCTTGATCGCGATTCAGCCCTGGGACAAGAATGCATTCGGCCCGATCACCAAGGCCCTGCAGCAATCGGATTTAGGCATTAATCCGCAGAGCGACGGGATCCTGATTCGCCTGGCGCTGCCGGAGCTGACCGAGGAGCGCCGCCGCAGCTTGGTCAGGGTCGTCTCGCAGAAGGTCGAGGGCGCGCGCGTCGCGGTGCGCAATATTCGCCGCCATGTGCACGACGACCTGCGCGCGATGCAGCGCGGGGGCGACCTCTCGCAGGACGAAGAGCACCGCGCCGAAGCGCGGCTGGACAAACTCACAACAGACTTCATCGCTATTGTGGACAAGGCGGGCGGTGCGAAGGAGCAAGAGCTCCTGGAGGTCTAGTTGTGACACGCTGGTCAACCGCCCGACTGCCCGACGCTCCTGCGCCCGCCGATTTGCCCAAACCGCCCGCGCGCGCCGAGAGCGCCGCCGCGCCGCTTGCGCCGCCCGCCGCGCGGCCGCTGCCGCGCCACGTCGCCGTGATTATGGACGGCAACGGGCGCTGGGCGGCGCAGCGCGGCCTGCGCCCCACCGACGGCCACCGCGCCGGCACCGAGAACATCCGCGCCGCCATCGAAGCGTTCGCCGAACGCGGTGTGCGCTACCTCACCCTCTTCGCATTCTCGACCGAAAACTGGCGCCGCCCGCGCCCCGAAGTACGCGGCCTGATGCGGATCCTCTCGAGCACCATCGACCGCGAGGTGCAGCCGCTGCACGAAGCCGGGGTGCGGCTGCGCTGCATCGGCCGGATCGGCGCGCTCTCCGAACATCTGCAGCGCAAAATCGACGCCGCCGTCGCGCTGACCGCCCAGAACACGCGCATGACCGTCTGCGTCGCCTTCAACTACGGCGGGCGCGCCGAACTGGTCGACGCGGTGCGCCGCATCGCCGCCGACGGGGTCGCCGCCGAACAGATCGATGAATCGCTGATCGACCGCTATCTCTACACCGGCGGTCTGCCCGACCCAGACCTGATCATCCGCACCGGCGGCGATCAGCGGATCTCCAACTTCCTGCTCTGGCAGGCCGCCTACGCGGAGTACATCTTCTCCCCGACCTGGTGGCCCGACTTCAGCGCGGCCGATGTCGACGCCGCGCTCGATGCCTACGCGCGCCGCTGCCGCAGCTTCGGCGGCCGCAACGGCTCCGCAGCCCAGCACGCCGCGCACACTCAGCACGGCCGCTAGGGGCTGTTCAGATTCAGCCGCGCAGATCAGAGCAGAGGTCGGCGCGGCGGGAACCGGCGCGAACACCGCCTCCGCCTGCGATCAGCGCTGCTGCGCAGCACCCTCCCTTGCTTATCGGGAACGCCGCGCAGCCTCCGCTTGCGGGAGGCGCCGCACGGCCCTTTCCCCTCTCTCCTGCACACAAGCGAGGGGAGAGAGGGACATGCGGAACGGATCTGCCCGCGCCGGCGCGGGCTATGAGCGCTGCGCCCGGCTGTCTGTCTCTGTCCCGCACCGAGCCTGCCTCGAGCCCGCCTAACGTGAACAGGCGCTGACGGAGAGAGAGAAAGAAGAGGAATGGCTGCCAGCGATCGCCGCCGTTTCCGTATCTTCCTGCGGCATCCCCGCGGCCGCGGGCGTCAACATGCATCTACACGTCTGCGGGCGCCCGACCGCCTCTCCAGCCCGCTCGCCCTGCGCCTGCTCAGCGCCGCCCTTGGGATGCCGCTGATCGTCGCTGCGATCCTCGTCGGCGGCCCCTTTTTCACCGCGCTGCTCGGCCTTGCGATGCTCACGGCGCTGGGCGAGATCGCAGTGATCAGCGGCATCCCGCGTATCTCGCCCGTTTTTCTGCTCGCCGCCGCCGGGCTGGGTGCGGTGCTCGGCGCCGCGCTGACCGAAGCTGGGCCGCTCTACTGGACGTTCCTGACCGCCGTCCCCGCCGTCTACGCCGCCGCGACCGTGGAGGCTGCGCTGCGCGAGCGGGCGCCCGAGCCGGCGGTGCTCGGGCGCTATCTGGCCGCCGGCGGCGTGATGGCTGCGGCGCTGCTCTACCTCGCCCTGCCCGCCGCGGCGTTCATCCTGATCCGCGCTCACGCGGACGGCGCCGAGTGGCTGCTGCTCGCCGTGCTCGCGGTCATGGCGACCGACGCCGCGGCCTACGCCGGCGGGCGCACATTGGGGCGGCGCCGCCTCGCTGCAGCGATCAGCCCCAACAAGACGATCGAAGGCGCGCTCTGCGGCTGGCTCGGCGGAAGCGGCGCCGTGCTCGCGCTCGACGCGATCTTCGGCCTGCCGGGCGGCCTTTGGCCGCTGATCCTGCTGGCGCTCGTGCTGCCGCTCGCCGCGCAGATCGGCGACCTCGCCGAGTCGCTGCTCAAGCGCGCCCGCGGCGTGAAAGACTCCTCCAACCTGATCCCCGGCCACGGCGGTGCGCTCGATCGGCTCGATAGCCTGTTGTTCGGGGTGCCAGCCGTATACCTTTTTCTAGTCTGGACCTGAGCCTCAGCGGGCCAACGCGATGACCGACCCCACGACCAGCCTCGTTCTGATCGGCTCAACCGGCAGCATCGGTACGCAGACGCTTGAGGTGGTCCGCTCGATGCCCGAGCGCTACCGCGTGCTCGGCCTGGCCGCCGGCCGCAACCTCGAACGGCTCGAGGCCCAGGCGCGCGAGTTCCAACCGCGCTACCTCTGGGCCGCGCCGCAAGCAGACGGCGCGCCGACCGCCGAGCTGCAAGCGATCGCCGCTGCGGTCGGCGCGCAGGCCTGCCCGATGGACGAAATGGCCGCCGATCCCGACGGCGACGTACTCGTCGTCGGCACCGCTGGGCGGGCCGGCCTCGAACCGACGCTCACGGCGCTCGGCCGCGGCGCCGATGTGGCCCTGGCGAATAAGGAAGTCGTCGTCATGGCCGGCGCATTGGTGCGCGCCGCCGCCGACGCCGGCGGCGGCCGACTGCGCCCGGTCGACTCCGAACACAGCGCGATCTGGCAGTGCCTCTGGGGCGAGGAGCAGCACGAAGTGCGGCGCATCATCTTGACTGCATCGGGCGGCGCGCTGCGGGACCTGCCGGCCGAGCAGCTGCCCCGCGTCACGCCCGAGCAGGCGCTCCAACACCCGACCTGGAATATGGGCGCGAAGATCACGATCGACAGCGCCACGCTGATGAATAAAGGGATGGAGACGATCGAGGCCCGCTGGCTCTTCGACGTTCCCTACGAGCGCGTCGAGGTGATTCAGCACGCCGAGTCGATCGTTCATTCGCTGGTCGAGTTCGGCGACGGCTCGGTCAAGGCGCAGCTCGGCTACCCGGATATGAAGCTGCCGATTCAGCTGGCGCTTTCCTGGCCGCTGCGGCTCGAGCCGACCACGGCGCCGCTCGACCTCGCGGCCGTCGGCAGCCTCAACTTCGCCGCGCCCGATCTGGACCGCTACCCCTGCCTGCGGCTGGCCATGCAGGCGGGCCTGGCCGGCGGCGCCTACCCGGCGGCGATGGCCGCCGCCGACGAGATCGCCGTCGACGCTTTCCTCCAGCGCACTATTCGCTTCGATCAGATCCCAGCCCTGATCGAGCAGGCGCTCGACGCGCACGAGCACGTGCCCGAGCCCACGCTCGAACAGATCGACGCCGCCGACGCCTGGGCCCGTGCGTTCACACGCCGGCGGATCGCGGAGCGCTCGTGGTCATAGTCACCTACGTCCTGCCGTTCATCGGCATTCTCCTGGGGCTCGTGATCCTGCACGAGCTGGGCCACTATGTCGCCGCCAAGCTGGCCAACGTGCGCGTCGAGGAGTTCGGGCTCGGCCTGCCCCCGCGAATTGGCGGCAAACGCTTCGGCGAAACCCTCTACTCGATCAACTGGCTGCCGATCGGCGGCTTCGTGCGGCTGACCGGCGAAGAATCGAGCGGGCTGCTGATCGAGCGCGTCAGCCGCGCCAATCCGCTCATCAACAGCCTCCACCCAGGCGACCGAATCACGCATATCAACGGCAAGCGGGTGCACAGCCCGCAACAGTTCGCCGAGCGGATGCGCGCCGAAATGGACAAGCCCGAGCTGAACTTGTCGCTGCTGCGCTCCACGCCGGACGGCGGACAGAGCGAGTGGCGCTGGTCGCTCAACACGCGCAACGACGCCCCGCCCGCATCCGAGCCCAGCAGCAGCACGCCCGACCCGACCGCCTACCGCAGCCCGGAGGACCCAAAGCGCACCGCGGCCGAGCAGCAGCGCGCGACCGCTTTCGGGATTACCGTCGCTGTCGATCCCCGTTCGCTGGCCAGCCAATCGCGCCTCACCCGCATCGCGATCCTCGCCGCCGGGGCCGCCGTCAACGCGGTGCTGCCGATCTTCCTCTTCGCCGCGGCGGCGTTGATCCCCGACACCGTCTCGGCCGGCCCGGCGCTCGTGACCTCAGTCGTCGAGGGTGCGCCCGCGCAGCGCGCCGGCATTGCAGCCGGCGACCGCATCACCGCGGTCAACGGCGAGGAGATCCTCAACGCCCAGGAGCTGACCCGCGCGATCCAGATAAACCTCGGTGAAACGCTCGCTGTCACCGTCGAGCGCGAGACCATCGTCGACCCTTTCAGCGGCGAAACGAGCACCGAGCGGTTCGACGTCGACGTCCACGCGCGGCTCGCGCCGCAGCCGCTGACCCACGTCGTGCAGCCCGGCGAGTCGGTGCGAGACATCGCCGACCGACTTGGCGTCCCCGCCTTGCATGTGATCGGCGCCTGGGGCATCGAGAGCGAGAAACTCCAGCCGGGCCTGCGCCTCGACCTGCCCGGCGGACGCACCTATACGACCGGGCCGGACGACACAATCATCGGCATCGCGCGCGAACAGGAAATCCGCATCGACGCGCTCTACCGTGCGCTCGGCATCGACCCCCGCTACCCCACGCCGGGCACGCTGATCGAAGTGCCGCAGGGCGCGACCGGCATCACCGTCGGCAACGCGAACAGCCGCACCGTCTCAGTCGGCTCCAGCCTGCTCGGCGCGATCCCTGAGGGCTGGGATCAAACCGTCTCCACTTTTCTCCTCGTGCGCAACCGCATTCGCTCCTGGATCGCCGGCGGCGAAGCGCTCGACCTCTCCGGGCCGGTCGGGATCGCGCGGATCACCGGCGAGGTCGTCGAACAGGCCGGCTGGGTGCGCCTGATCGAGCTGGCCGCCTTGCTCAGCCTCAATCTGGCGATCATCAACATCCTCCCGCTGCCCATGCTCGACGGCGGGCGCATCTTCTTCGTGCTCGTCGAGATCGCCCGCCGCGGCAAGCGCATCTCGCCCGAACGCGAAGGCCTCGTGCACATCGCCGGCTTCGCCGCCCTGCTGATCTTCATCGCCGTGATCTCCTATTTCGATATCATCAAAGCGATCTCGGGCGAGCCGCTGCTGCGCTAGCGGCGCGCAAACCGCCTGCGCAACCGTGTAGCCTGCGCTGCACACGACGGCTGCGCCGTCCCAAATACGCGGAGGAACCATGGCATTCACCACGTTTATCGACGCCGACACGCATATCACCGAGCCCGCCGACCTCTGGACCAGCCGCGTCTCGAGTAAGTGGGGCGACCGCGTCCTGCATGTCCGGCAGGACAACAAGGGGATCAACGCCTGGTTTGTCGGCGATGAGCGCGTCGCCGCCGCGCCCTCCGGCGTCTTCGCCGGCTGGAAGGGCAAGTTCCCCAACTCGCCGCCCACCTACGAGGCCGCCCACCCGGCCTCCTTCGACGTCCACGAGCGGCTCAAGCTGATGGACGAAACCGGCGTCTATGCCCAGGTGCTCTACCCCAACGTGGCCGGCTTCGCCTCGCAGCGCTTCCTCAAGCTCGGCGAGCCCGAGCTGATGCTGGAGTGCGTGCGCGCCTGGAACGACTTCCAGATCGACTGGATCTCCGCTGCGCCCGAGCGCTTCGTCGCCAACGCCTCGATTCCGTTCTGGGACGTCGACGCCGCGGTCAAAGAGATCGAGCGCGTCGCGCCGCTGGGGATCAAGGGCATCCTCTTCACCGGGGACCCGCAGTCGCACGGCCAGCCGCTGCTCGGCGACCGCTATTGGGACCCGCTCTGGCAGATTGCGACCGACACCGGCCTGCCGATCTCCTTCCACATCGGCTCCGGCGACTTCACCGACGGCTTCACCGAAGATCGGCTCGCCGTCGACGGCCCGGAGGTCACCTACGCCCGCACCTCGACCACGCTCTTCCTGGCCAACGGCCTGCAGATGACCGACCTGCTGTTGTCGGGCGTGCTGCCGCGCTTCCCGGAGCTGAAGTTCATCTCTGTCGAGAGCGGGATCGGCTGGGTGCCGTTCTGCCTGGAGTCCTGCGACTATCACTTCCTCGCCGCCGACGTGCGCAGCGCGCGGCCCGAGTTCGAGATGCTGCCCTCCGACTACTTCCGCCGCCAGGTCTACGCCTGCTACTGGTTCGAGAAGATCGCCCCGCGCAAGCTGATCGAGGACATCGGCGAGGACAACATCCTCTTCGAGACCGATTTCCCGCACCCCACCTGCCTCTACGGCAACGTGCAGGAGACGATTGCGGCCGGCCTGGAGGGTCAATCGGAGGCGCCGCGGCGCAAGATCCTCTGGGAGAACGCCGCCAAGCTCTACAAGATCGAAACGCCCGCAGCGCTGCCCGCCGGCCTCGCCGCCGCCGGCGGCGGCGCCTAACCAACGCGATCAGCCGGCAGCTGGAGCAGCACCATGGCATTCACCACCTTTATCGACTCCGACACGCACATCACCGAACCCGCCGATCTCTGGACCAGCCGCGTCTCGCACAAGTGGGGCGACCGCGTTCTGCACGTCAAGCAGGACGACAAGGGCGTCAACTCCTGGTTTATCGCCGACGAAAAGGTCGCCAACGCGCCCTCCGGCGTCTTCGCCGGCTGGAAGGGCAAGTTCCCCGACTCGCCGCCCACCTACGAGGCTGCCCACCCAGCCTCATTCGATGTCCACGAGCGGCTCAAGCTGATGGACGAGACCGGCGTCTACGCCCAGGTGCTCTACCCCAACGTGGCCGGCTTCGCGTCGCAAACCTTCCTCAAGCTCGGCGAGCCGGAGCTGATGCTGGAGTGCGTACGCGCCTGGAACGACTTCCAAGTCGACTGGATTGCCCCAGCACCGGAGCGCTTCGTGCCCAACGCCTCGATTCCGTTCTGGGACGTCGACGCGGCGGCTAAGGAGATTGAGCGCGCCGCCGCGATCGGCCACGGCGGCGTGCTTTTCACCGGCGACCCGCAGTCGCACGGCCAGCCCTTCCTCGGCGACCGCCGCTGGGACCCGATCTGGCACGCCGCCAGCGACGCCGGCATGCCGATCGCCTTCCACGTCGGCTCCGGCGACTTCAACGACGGCTTCACGCCCGAGCGGCTGCGCGTCGACGGCCACGAGATCACCTACGCGCGCCTCTCGACGCAGCTGTTCATGACCAACGGCTTCCAGCTCACCGACCTACTCCTCTCCGGCGTCCTGCCGCGCTTCCCAGAGCTGAAGTTCATCTCCGTTGAGAGCGGGATCGGTTGGGTGCCGTTCTGCCTAGAGTCCTGCGACTATCACTTCCTCGCCGCCGACGTGCGCAGCGCGCGGCCCGAGTTCGAAATGATGCCTTCCGATTACTTCCGCCGCCAGGTCTACGCCTGCTACTGGTTCGAGAAGATTGCCCCGCGCAAGCTGATCGAAGACATCGGCGCAGACAACATCCTCTTCGAGACCGATTTCCCGCACCCCACCTGCCTTTACGGCAATGTGCAGGAGACGATCGAATCGGGCCTTGAGAGCCAGTCGGAGGCGACGCGGCGCAAGATCCTCTGGGAGAACGCCGCCAAGCTTTACAAGATCGAGACCCCCGCAGTGATGCCCGCCGGCCTCGCGGCCGCCGGCGGCGGCTGAGCGGCAGCGCGCCGCCCGGCAGCTAGCAACCTCGGCCGCGCAGCGGTGTGGCAAGGACGGCGACGGCGTCCGCCCATTCACAGCTTGCGTGTGTAGTTATTCCAATCTCGCACGGATTCATACGCCTGCTTATCAAGTCGGTGGCACCGGACGCCTTGCTCTTTGCCAAGTTGGAAGGTTTGGCCGGGCGGCGCCCACCAAGCCGCGGTCTCCACCATCACGTTGAGATTGCGGGCAGGATCACGCACCTTCTCAATCGCGGGAATGAGATCGGTGTCGTGCGAAAAGATGATTCCGATGTCGTAATTGCCGTAGATCGCGCCTATGACGAAATCGAGCGCGAGTTCTACATCAATCCCTTTCTCGCGGACGCCACCGGCTCCGGCTTGCAAGGGGCGAGTGACAACGGTCACTCCATCCTTTCTCCACTCTTCGTGTTGGCGCTGCGCGGCCGCGTATCCGCGGTGGTTGCGGTCCTGTATCGGCATGCCACGGTACACGCGCACTTCTCCCAATTCGCGCACATCTAGCGAACTGTCTGCCAGCTCTGCTCTGCAAAGATATTCGCCTAGCTCGCGCGGAAGAATTTGACCGCACGACGAAGGAGCTCGATCTGACTGCCCATGAAAGGTTTCTCGAGCACCAGCGTAGACGTTCTGATAGTCCACGAACAGGGCGACTCGCAGAGTCATTTTCTTGTGAATGCAAAGAACCCCGCCGTCCGGTGCGCTACGCCGGAGGACGGGGCAAATCAAATTGAGTGAGGCTGCGCATCCACAAGTTTTGAATGGGAACGCGTCTGCTCACATCGCGCTCCTCCAGTGTGACGGTGCGATGGAAAAATGTCAAGAAAACTGCCCACCGCAACAGTCGTGAATGCTTAGGCGGGCGGGATTAGCGGCCGCTGAATTGGGGGTCGCGGCGCTCGAAGAGGGCGCGGATTCCTTCACGCGCATCGGCGGAGCTGCGCGCGGCTTGGACCAGCTGATCGACATCTTCGTGCTCGATCTGGTCGCGGAAGTCCATCTCGCGCACCAGCAGGGCTTTCATCGCGCGCAGCGAGAGCGGGGCGTTGCGCGCGAGACGGTCGATGATCTGCTCGGCCGCCTCCTCCAACGACTCTTCCTCGGCGACCCGCGCGATCGCACCGAGCTCGTGCATCCGCCAGGCCGGGATGCGCTCGCCGAGCAGCAGGATCTCGCGGCTCGCCACAGGGCCCGCGACCTCCAGCAGCTTCTTGGCCAAGAACCAGGACGGCGCGAGGCCGATCTGCGCCAGCGACATGCCGAACTTGGCTGTCGCGGCGGCCACCACGAAGTCGCAGTGCAGCGCCAGCTCGTTGCCGCCGGCGATCGCATCGCCCTGCACTACGGCCACGACGGGCAGCGGCCAATGCTGAATCGCATCCAGCATCTGCTCAATCGAGATTGCGCCGCCGGGCAGCCCTTCCTCGCGCTCGCGCAGGTCGAGGCCGGCGCAGAAGACCGGGCCCTCAGCGCGAATCACCGCCGCGCGCTCCTCGTCCGCGGGGACGCCGGAGAAGGCTGCGTGGAGGCTCTCCAGCATCTCGCTGTTCAGCGCGTTGCGCTTCTCGGGGCGGTTCAGCGTCACGATGCGCACTGCACCCGAGCGCACGACGCGAATCAGCTCGCTCGCCATTTCAGACCCCTCCGCTGCGCACGCTGTAGCTGATCGGCAGCCGCTTAATTCCGCCGATCAGGCTCGAGCCGAGCCGCTCGACCTCGCCGTCGAGCCGAATATCTTCGAGCCGGCCGATCAGGTGGCGGTAGATCGAGCGCAGCTCCAGGCGCGCCAGGTTGGCGCCGAGGCAGTAGTGCTCGCCGAAGCCGCCGAAGGCCAGATGGTCGTTCGGCGTGCGGCCGATATCGAACCGCTCAGGCGCATCGAATATATCTTCATCGCGGTTCGCCGAGGGGTACCAGAGCGCCACCGCCTCGCCGGCGCGGATCGGCGCTCCGCGGATCTCGACGTCGCGCGCCGCCGTGCGGGCGAAGTGAATCACCGGCGAGGTCCAGCGCAGAATCTCCTCCACCGCGCTGTCCAACAGGGAGGGATCGCCGCGCAGGCGCTCAAACTCCTGCGGATGCTCCAGCAGCGCCAGCAGCCCGCCCGATGTGGCGTTGCGCGTCGTCTCGTTGCCGGCCAAGATCAGCAGAATCGCGTAGGAAAGCACGTCCATCTCGGACATCGGCTCGCCGTCGATCTCAGCCTGCACCAGCGTTGTCAGCACGTCATCGGCCGGCGCGGCGCGCTTGTGCGCGATCAGCTGGCTGAAATAGCCCATCAGCCCGCGCAGCCCCGATTGCCAAGTCTCGCGCCGGCTGCGGCCCTGCTGATACTCGGGATCCTCCGCGCCGAGGAACTCGTTCGTCCAGTGGAAGACATCGTTCCAGGCCCCGCGCTCGACGCCGAGCAGCTCGCAGATCGCGGCCATCGGCATCTGGGCGGCGACATCGGCGACAAAATCGGCGCGGCGCCGACGGCTGACGGCGTCGATCAACTGCGCTGCGGCCTGGTCGATCACCTCCTCGGCGATCTCGTCGATGCGCTGCTCGAGGAGCCGCATCCCGCGCGGCGAAAAGCGGCGGTTGGTGGCCGAGCGGTACTTCCCGTGCTCGGGCGGGTCCATATTGATCAGGTTGGGGATCGCCAGCGTCGGATCGTTGGCTTCGCTGCCGCCCGAACCTGATGAGCGGATCACCAACCGCTTGCTGCTGATAAACGTCTCAGGATCGCGCGAGATGCGCTGGATATCCTCATATTTGCTGATGCACCAGAAGGGTGCGACATCGGGGCGGTCGTACCAGTAGACCGGCGCCTCGCGGCGCAGCAGCGCCCACTCCTCCCACGGATAGCCGCGCTCGGCGTAGCGGGCTGCGCTGACCAGATCGATCTCGTCCAGTCTCGAGGCCAGGCTCGCCATCGCCGTCCTCCCATCGCGCTGCCGCCGGCGCACTAGCGGCGCCCGCTGCCCCCCAGCCTATCGAGTCGATCGCGGTCAACCGCGCCCGATGCTGAATAGTTTCGGAGCCGCGCGCTGCGCTGTCAGCCCGGCTGTGCGGTGAAGGCGATCGGCAGATGCTTGATCCCGCCCACAATTCCCGAGCGCAGCCGCTCCACTTCGCCGTCCAGCTCGATTCCTTCCATTCGCTCGAGGATGTGGCGGAAGATCGAGCGCAGCTCCAGCCGAGCCAAATTCGCGCCCAGGCAAAAATGCTCGCCGAAGCCGCCGAAGGCCAGATGTTCGTTCGGCTCCCGCCCGATATCGAAGACTTCCGGATCGGCGAAAATATCTTCGTCGCGGTTGGCCGAGGGGTACCACATCGCCACAATCTCGCCTGCGGCAATCGGCTGCCCGCCAATCTCGGTATCGCGCATCACCCGCCGCGCCATATGCGTCACCGGCGAGGTCCAGCGCAGAATCTCCTCCACCGCGCTGTCGAGCAGCTCCGGGTTGGCGCGCAGCCGCCGCAGCTGCTCAGGGTGTTCAAGCAGCGCCAGCATCCCGCCCGAGGTGGCGTTGCGGGTGGTCTCGTTGCCGGCGATGATCAGCAGAAAGCCGTAGGCGATCACATCCGCCGCGGGCAGCGGCTCGCCGTCGATCTGCGCCTGCACGATCGTCGTCATCAGGTCGTCAGCGGGCCGACGGCGCTTCTGTTCGGCCAGCGCCGCAAAATATTCGACCAGGTTTTGGTACGCCTGGCCGCTCGTTTCGTCCGTGCTGCGGCCTTCCTGATATTCAGGATCGGCGGCTCCCACGATCTGATTCGTCCACAGAAACATGTCGCCCCAGCGTTCGCGCGGCACGCCCAAGAGTTCGCCGATCGCGGCAAGCGGGAGCTGCGCGGCCACCTCGGTCACGAAATCGATCCGCCCGTGCTGAGCCGCCTCGTCAACGAGCCGCGCCGCCGCTCGGTCGACCACATCGGCCGCGATCTCGTCGATCCGGTCTTCGAGGATGCGCATCCCGCGCGGACTGAAGCGCCGATTGACGATGCCGCGGTACTTCCCGTGCTCGGGCGGATCCATGTTGATCATCAGCTGGAGGTCGGGGCCGTCTTCCTGCCCGCCGCTGCGATCGCCGTCCGCAGACTCGTCAGGTGCACGGTCGTGCGCGCCTTCGCGCTCGTGCTCCGGCCCGCGCTCGGAGATGAAGAGCTGCACCACGCTGGAGAAGGTTTGCGGGTCGCGCGAGATGCGCTGAATATCGTGGTACTTGGTGATCGCCCAAAACGGCTCCACGCCGGGCCGCTCATAGCGGTAGATCGGCGCCTCGCGGCGCAGCAGCGCCCACTCTTCCCACGGATAGCCGCGCTCCGCGTAGGCCTCCGCGTTGAGCAGGTTGATTTGGTCCAGGCTTGAGGCATGGGCGGCCACGGCATTGCCCTCCGTCTTGGGTCAGGTGCAGCGAACCTATCAGTTTGCGTATCCCGTGCGCGGCGCGTGCGGCGCCGAGCCTGTACCGCCGCATACACACCGCATACAGAGATGCCAGGTGCTGCTCAGCCGCTGCCGGTGCTGAGCAGATCGCGCGCCATGATGATTCGCTGCACTTCGCTCGGCCCCTCGCCGATTCGCCGAATCCGCATCTCGCGGTACCAGCGCTCGAGCGGCAAATCCTTCGTGACCCCGATCCCGCCGTGAATCTGAATCGCGCGGTCGACCACGCGGCTCGCGCCCTCTGTCGAGGTCAGCTTCGCCATCGCCGCCTCGAAGCGGAACGGCTCGCCCTGCTCGGCCTTCTCCGCCGCGGCCAGATACATGAAGCGGCCGGTGCGGATGTCGATCTCATTATCGACAACCATCCACTGAATCGCCTGCCGCGACGAGAGCGGCGCGCCAAACGTCTCGCGCTGCTTGCTGTAGGCGATCGCCATCTCCTGGGCCGCGGCCGCGATCCCCACGCAGGTCGCTGAGTAGGGAATGCGCTGCCGCGTCAGCGCTGCGTTGGCCAGCGAGAAGCCGCCGCCCTCCTCGCCGAGCAGATTGGCCGCGGGAACGCGCACATCATCGAACGAAAGCTCGGTGCCGTAGTTGGCCGAGCGCAGCGTATGCACGACGCGCCGCACCTCGAAGCCCGGCGCGTCCGTATCGACGAGGAAGGCAGAGATGCCGCGCCGCCCCTTCGCAGGGTCGCTGCGCGCGAAGACCAGCCCGAAATCGGCCCGGTCCGCGCCCGAGCTGAACAGCTTCGAGCCGTTCAGCACCCAATCGTCTCCGTCTTTCACCGCGCGCGTCTGAATCGCCCGCGCCGGGTCCGAGCCGCCGCTCGGCTCGGTCAGCCCGAAGAAGGCGCGCTTCTCGCCGCGCAGCATCGGGTAGAGGTAGCGCTCCTTCTGGTCGTCGTTCGCGCTGTAGAGCTGCGCCAGGCCGGCCGAGCCGAACGCGCCGTAGCAGGGCAGATAGAGCCCCGCGCGGTGCTGCGACATCTCCTCGGCGACCAGCCCGCGCGTCGTCAGCGGCAGGCCGGGGCCGCCGTATTCCTCGGGCACATCGATGTGATAGAGCCCCATGCCCTGCACGATCGCTTTGAGCCGATCCAGCTCGCCCGGCGGCAGTTCGACGGCGTCGGGATCCAGGTCGCGCTCGAGCGGCACGACTTCTTCGCGCACGAAGCGGCGCACGGCCTGGGTAATCATCCGCTGCTCTTCAGACATCAGGCTCAACCGATCCATCAGCCCTTCCCCTCTTCCCGCAGCGGCCCGTCGGAGCGCCGCAGCCGCCCCAGCTGGGGCTGATCCTGCCAGCCGCCCGCCGCGTTGGCAGGCGGCCAGGCGGCGGCCTGATCGCGCTGGTATTGCATCAGCAGCTCCAGCCGCTTCGTCGTGTACTGCTGGTTCGCCTCCCAACGGAAGCTGTGCGCGCGTTCGCGCAGCACCGGGTTGGCCTCAGCGCCGCCGAAGTGCGCGGCCAGCCGACTGCGCAGCCCAAACGGCTCGCGCCCGCCGGCCTGGCCGATGTAGAGCAGCTCGCCCTCGAGATCGGCGATCTCGTAAACGCCGACGACCGCCGGCACAGCCTGAATCGCATCGGCGGAAGCGGCTGTCCATGGTTTACGAATGCTCAAGCGCACCCCTCCTCACCCGCCTCGACTGCGGCGATTCTAGCCAGCAGCGTTCGGCGCGAGCGTCTCGGCGGCCGCGCCGGCGTTGAGCAGCGCTTCGATCCGTTCGCTCGAATAGCCAAGGATGTCTGCAAGCACCGAGCGCGTGTCGGCGGCGAAGAGCGGCGCGGCCGAGCGCGGCGGCGCGGGCGTCTCCGAGAGGCGGTAGGCGGCCTGTGGCGCGGGCGACGGGCCGACCTGCGGATGCGGCAGCATTCCCACCGCCTGGCGCGCCGCGATCTGCGGGTCGCGCAGCAGCGTCCGCGCGCCCATCACCGCCGAGGCCGGCACGCCGAGGCGCTGCAGCCGCTCCGCCAGCTCGAGCGGCTCCCACTGCCGCGTCCACGCGCCGAGCGCCGCGTCGAGCGCGGCGCGCTGCTTCCAGCGCCGCAGCGCCGTCGCAAAGCGCGGATCAGCGGCGGCCGCCTCGCTGCACCAAACAGAGAGCAGCGCCTCCCACTCGGCGTCGCTGCGGCAGGCGATCGCGATCCAGGCATCCGGATCGTCCTCGGACGGCTTCGCCGGATAGACCCCGTGCGGCGCCCACGCTGTGTGCTCATTTCCGATTCGCAGCGGTTCCCGCTCGGTCAGCTGCGCGATGATCAGCGCATCGCCGACGAGCTGCAGCTCGCCCTCGAGCATTGAGAGCTCCACAGCCTGACCTGCGCCGTCCCGCTCCCGTGCGCGCAGCGCGGCGAGCGCGGCCGCCGCCGCGTGCAGCCCCGCGTTCTGGTCGCAGTAGAAATTGCCCGGTTTCAGCGGCGGTCCGCCGCGGTAGCCCGTCAGCCACGAGAGGCCGCTCATCGCGTCGATGCCCGGACCGTAGGAGATGCGGTCGCGCCAGGGCCCCGACGCGCCGAAGGCCGGCATCGACACGTAGATCAAGCGCGGGTTGCGCGCGTGCAGCACATCCCAACCGAGGTCGAAGTTGCGCATCACCCGCGGCGAGTAGTTCTCGATCACCAGATCGCTGACATCGACGAGGTCGAGGAAGACGCCGCGGCCCGCGGGCGCGGCCAGATTGAGCGCGAGCGAACGCTTGCTGTTGGCCAGCTCATTGAGGCGCGGCTCGCGGTTCCACGGCTCATCCGGCCCGGCGGCCGGCGCCGGCAGCGCCGAGGCCGGCCGGCGCGGACGCGCCCACGGCGTTTCGATGCGCAGCACCTCCGCGCCCAGCGCACCGAGCAGCAGCGTCGCGACCGGCCCCGCGACCGCCACTGTCAGATCGAGCACGCGCAGCCCAGCCAGCGGGCGCACCGCAACGGCGGGATACGGCGCCAGCCGCGGCCGGTGCGGCTTAGGTGACACCGGCGCGCCTCCAGCGCACCCGCTCGCGCGGGCCGCCGAGCCGCTTGACGGCGCTGCTGGCCGCACTGTTGGCTGCATTGTCGGCTGCACTCTCGGCCGTACTGGCGGCCGCGCTGTCCAGCCGCGGCGCTTGGCCGTCCCGCCAGGCGCCCGCGCCAAAGCGCACGGCTGCTCCCGGCGCAAGCACCGCGGCACCCCCGTCGACCGCCAGCGGTTGGAAGAAGCTCCGCGAGGCGTGATGGCCGTCGGCGTCGGCCATCACTTCGGAGGGTTGCAGCACCTCGGTGAAGGGCAAGCGCAGCTCCTGCGCGCGCCGCACCACCTCGCGCCGCGGCAGGCGCTCCAGCAGCGGCGCCATCAGCGCGTCGACCTCGTCGGCGTGCCCCATCAGCGCGGCCAGCAGCTGCGGCTCGGCCAACCGCGGCTCCTCGAACAACACCGCCATCTGCTCCGGGTAGCGGTTGTTGCAGTGCGCGTGCACCCAGCCGTCCGCGCAGGGGCGGAGTGTGCTCGGGTATAGATGGCCAGGACCAAAACCGACCAGCCGCGGCCCGTTGCGGAGCGGCTCGCGGTCGTGGAACCAGGCGTGCTGATACCCGCCGCCGAGCAGAAACGCGACCGCCTCATAGATCGCCGTATCCACATGCTGCCCCGCCGCCTGCCCGCATGACTGCGCGTGCAGCGCCGCCAGCGCGCCCAGCGCCGTGTGCAGCCCCGCCTGCAGGTGCGCCTGCTCGCCCCAAGCCTTGAGCGGCTCGCGCTCCGGATCGCCGCCGATCCGCAGATATCCGCCGGCCGCGTAGGCCGTCAGCTCGGCGGCGCGCCAATCAGCTTTGGGGCCGCTCCAGCCGTAGGGCGTAATCGTGCAGACCTGGAGGCGCGGGTGCGACTCGCGCAGCGCGCCTGGATCGAGGCCGCGCTGCGCGCATTCGGCGCGTTCCAGATCGAGCAGCAGGATGTCCGCCTCGGCGAGGAGCTCGCCGAGGATGCGGCGCGCGGCGGCGCTGCGGAGGTTGAGCCGCAGCGACTGCTTGCCTCGGTTGAGATGCAGGTGCAGCGCCGCCTGGGGGCGGCGCCGCAGCGCCGTGCCGCCGGGCGGCTCCACGAGCAGCACATCCGCGCCCATACCGGCCAGCAGGCGGCCCGCGTAGGCCGCTGCGGGAGTCTCAGAAATCTCAACCGCAAGCAGGCCGTCGAGCGCCCCCCGCCCTTCCGCGCCGCCGCCAACGGTCTGATCGAGAGGCGCCGCGCCAACCTGATCGAGCTGGGCGCGCTCCGCCGCGCGCGCGTCCGCCGGACAGCTTTCTTCAGACTCGCTCGAACCGCCGCCCGGCGCCGCTGCGTGCATCGCTCCAGGATACGCCCCGCCCCGAACGGCTCAGTTCAGCGCGAGCAGCTCATCGATCAGCTCGCGGCGCGGATCAGGAGCGCTCTCCCCCGCATACACAAAATGCTCCAGCAACACCTGCAGGAAATAGTTCTGGTGCTGCCCCAGCTGTTGATACAGCGGGTAATCCGTATTGATCACAACCGCCGCCGCCCCGTCCTCTTCGCTGCGCAGCTCGCTCCGCCGCGCATCTGCCCCGAGCGAGTCCAGCCGTACATGAGGCCAGACCTCGGTCGCGCGGAGGAACCGCTGCGCGGCCGAATACCGCTCCGGCGTGCGGCCCCCTTCCGCCTCCATGCGGCGCCGCAGTCCGCGCGCCATCCGATCGATCTGGCGCAGTGCGCGCTCGGCGCGGGCCTGCTCTTTCTGCGTCGGCGTATGGTCGTCCGCCAGCTCGCTGAGCCGCCGCACCACGCCGCGCATCTGCATATGCATGAACTCCTGCAGCAGTTCCCAGGCTTCGCTGTCGCGGCTCCAGCCGTTCTTTAGCTGATTCGGCAGCAGCCAACTGCCGTGAATATCAATCCACCCGTACAGACGCCGCAGTGTGTTGCGCATCTCCAGATTGTGGCCGAACGTCTCGCCGTCGCTGATCTTGCGGCCGTTAAACGCGGTTTTCACGCCCGGCTGTATCTGGGTCGTACGGCCCTTGGGGAGCAGGGCCCGATCCAAAGCCCCGATCTGACCCGATACACGCAAATCGCGGCCGTCCACATCGAGCATCTCGGGCGTGATCTGCACAATCTCCACATCGCTCGCCCACGGCACGCCGGCCGGCGCCACCGGTTCGCCATTGACGCGAATTACGCAGTCGCCGCGCCCCAGCAGCAGCTCATAGGCGTCCGCCAGTCTGCTGCGCAGCCGCTCCACCTCGTAACGGTGCGGTTTCAGACCCCGCAGCGTGACTCGTACAAAGCCAGTCTCCGGGTCCGGAGCGTCACCGCGCCAACCGCGCAGCGCCGCCGCCCGCGTCTGTACGATCGTTGTCTGCAGCGTCTCTGTACGGCTGCCCCAGTGCGGATCATGAAACTTCCAGATCGTCCGATCGCCCGTTCGGCGGCAGATGATCTCCAACTCCTCCGCCAGATAAATCGCCGCCAGTTTGCCGCCAATCCGATACTGGCCGATATCGGTCAGCTGGTGGTCCGAACCTTCGCCCCAGTGGATCCACTCCTGCAGCCGTGAATTATCCATCCCCTCCCCGCCTTGGTCGATCACCTGCACATGATCGCCCTTTTTGTCGATCCACACATCGATCGTCAGCCGCCGACCGTTGCGGTGATCGAAGGGGTTATCGATTAACTCCATCAACGCCTCGATGATCGACTGGTAGTTGCTCGACGCGGCCAGCAGCGCTCGGCGGCCGATCACTTCGCGGATTTCGTCCATGCCAACCTCTTGCAGATGCTGCGGTGCGGCTGTGAGCCGAGGACGGGTTTCGCCTAAGGTACGAAGAGTTGCGGCAAACCGGAAGAGGGAAAGGCGGTTCGCATGGATGTGGGGTTCATCGGCACGGGCAAGATCGGCAATCCGATCTGCGCCAACGTAATCAAGGGCGGCCACCGCGTCGTCGTCCACGATCTAATCGAGGAGCACACCGCGAACCTGATTGAGCTGGGCGCGGCGTGGGCCGAATCGCCCGCCGCTGCGGCCGCGCAGAGCGAGGTTGTGCTGATGTCTCTGCCGGGGCCGCCGGAGGTCGAGGCCGTGCTGCGCGGCCCTGAGGGCGTGCTCGAGGGGGCGCAGCCGGGCACGACCGTCTTCGATCTCAGCACCAACCTGCCCTCCACGATCCGCCGGCTGGCCGAACGCGCCGCCGAGCGCGGCGTCGCGCTGCTCGATTCCCCCGTGAGCAACGGCGTCGCCGGCGCCGAGCGCGCCGAGCTGGCGGTGATGGTCGGCGGCGACCGCGCCGCGTGCGATCAATACAAGCCGTTGCTCGACTGCATCGGTAACAACGTCTTCCACATGGGCGAGCTGGGTATGGGCGCGCTGACCAAGATCGTCAACAACATGGTCGGTATCACTTCGCGCCAGGTGTTGATCGAGGCCGCGGTGCTGGCAGAGAAAGCAGGGCTGGATCCGCGGCGCGCCCATGAAGTGATGAGCACCGCGTCCGCGCGGCCGTATGTGGGCGGCATGCCGGAGATGCTTGAGCGCAACTACGACGAATCGACATTCTTCCTGCAGTGGGCGGCCAAGGACGTCTCGCTGGCGGTGCAGGTCGCGCGCGAAGAGGGGATGCCGCTGCCGCTGGCCAGCGCCGCCGCCGATTACCTGTTCCGCGCCAAGAACCGCGGCCACGGCCTCAAGGCCGTCACCGCCAGCCTCGAAACAGCCCGGGAAGACGCTGGCCTGTGCTAGGGCCTGCTGGAGCGTATTCACAGAGCGCCGAACGGAAGACGGCGAGAGCGCAGGATCCCCAGCCGCACCTCGGCCTGCGGAGGCGCTAAGCTCGCCGCATGACTGTGGCCGAAACCGCCGCTCCGCCCCCCCAGCGCACCGCGCGGCGCGTGGTCTTCTTCCATGCCGCGGCATTCGTGCTCGGCTTCAGCGTCGTCTTCGTCGCGCTGGGCGCGCTGCTGGGCGCGCTCGGCTCGGCTTTCAACGATGAACTGATCTGGTTCCAGCGCGTCGCCGGGGCGCTGCTGGTGATTCTCGGTCTCCATCTCGCCGAGGTCATCCGAATCGGCTTCCTCTACCGCAGCTTTCAGGTCGGCGGTTCTGCGCCGGCCGGCCCGTCGAGCGCCGCGCCGCGCGCGGGGGGCATCCGCGCCAGCGCCGATTACGCCCGTTCGCTGTTGGTCGGCGTTGCCTTTTCAATCGGCTGGACGCCCTGCGTCGGGCCGATCCTCGCCGGCATCCTCGTGCTGGCGCTCGATTCGGCGTCGCTCTTTCAGGCCACCATCCTGCTGATCTGCTACGCGGCCGGGCTCGGCATCCCGTTCCTGCTGGTCGGCCTCGCGCTCGGCGCATCGACCAACTTCCTGCGCAAAATGAACCGCTGGATGCCGCTCGTGGGCGTGATCTCCGGCGTGCTGTTGATCTTCGTCGGGATGCTGATCGCGCTCGACCGCGTGGTCGTCCTGAACGAGGCCTTGGGCTCCGTCGGCGTCGACATCGTCACCAACGACGGCAGCGAGATGCTGGACCTCAACCTCGGCTCGGCGCTGATCGCCTTTGTCGGCGGCTTCGTCTCGTTCATCTCGCCCTGCGTCCTCCCGCTGGTGCCAATCTACCTCGGCCACCTGGCCGGGATTGGCGCAGAGCAGATGACCGCGCGGCGGCCGATCGCCGCGACGAACTAACTCCCGCTTCGGCGCAGAATATCGAGCGCCCCGCGCGGGCCGGCGGCGCTGAGCAGCGCGCCGGCGTCGGCGGCCTCGGCCGGGTCGCCGGCCAGCGTGACGCGGTCGTGCAGGTAGAGCGGCGTGTCGCCGTCGGGGATGACCGCGTCGCCGCCGCGCAGCATCACCAGCACGCGCACGCCGCCGGGCAGCGGCGCCTCGCGCAGCGTCCGCCCGTGCAGGCGTTGGTTGCGCATCACCACCTCCACGAGCCCCGAGTCGGGGTCGGAGAGCGCGCCGTAGAGGCCCGGCCGCAGCACCGCGCTTTCGAGCGCCAGCGCGGCGGCCTCGGAGGCGTGGTAGGTCTCCACCTCCAGCAGCTCGAGCTGGTGGTTGGGCTCGGCAACCCAGGCCACGATGCGCAGCTCGGCGTCGACGGCGCGCAGCGAGCGGGCGATCGCCGCCGCTTCCGCGGGCGATGCGGCCTCAGTGATCACCGCCGCATCCGCGCCGGCCGCGCCGGCCGCCTCCAGCGCCGCGACGTCGGTGGGATCGGCGACGATGACCGCCGCGGCCGCCGCCCGCACCGAACGCGGCGGTTCCTCGCCGTGATCGTGCACGAGGACGACTGAGCGTCCGGCGGCGGTCAGGCGTTCGGCGAGGATCGCGGCGAGCCGGCCGCCGCCGATCAGCAGCGTGCGGCCGCCGCGCTGCGGGGCAGGGCGGCCCGCCAGCCAGGCGAACAGCGGCGGCGCGATCAGCGTGCTCAGCAGCGCCATCAGCAGCAGCGCGCCGTGCTGGCCGGCATCGATGATCGCGAGCTCCTCAGCGATCGCGCCGGCGGCCAGCACGAGGCTGAGATTGGCGGCGAGCAGCGCGCCGCCGCCGAGACCGAGGCGCACACCGAAGACCGGCGCCAGCCCCAGCAGCGCCGGCGCCAGCTTGGCCGCAAACGCGATCAGCAGCAGCAGCGGCGCGAGCAGGAAGGCGTCCCAAGAATCGAACACCGCGCCCAGATCGAGCGTCGCGCCGGCGTGGATGAAGAAGATCGGCACGAAAAAGCCGTAGCCCAGAGCATCGAGCTTGACGCGCACAATCGAGCCGTGGCGCGGGGAGATGATCGTCGCCGCCAGCCCCGCCATGAACGCGCCCAGCACGAGCTCGGTGCCGACCACCTGCGAAAGGGCGGCGAACATCACTAGCAGCGCGAGGGCGGCGCGGATTTTGAGCTGCGACGATGTCTGCGCGAGTTCGTGCAGCGTCCTGGGCACGACCGGGAAGCGCTCAGCGCCGTAGCTGACGAGCCAAAGCAGCAGCCCCAGTGCGCCGGGAATCGCCAGCAGCAGCGCGAAGCGCCAGCCGATCCCTTCGCGCTCCAGCGCGGCGACCACCCCGACCCCGACGATCGCCACGAATTCAAGCAGAAAACCGGCGACCAGCAGCGGCTGCCCGAGGCCGCCCAGATCGGGGCGGTCTTTGAGCACCGGCACGAGCACGCCGACCGCGGTGGCCGTCAGGATGAATAACAGCATCGCTGTCTGCGAACCTTCGATCAGGCCGAGGCGTTCGAGCGCGGCGAGGCAGCCCCAAGTCGCAGCGATCACCAGCAGCACTAGCAGCACGGCGGAGATCAGCGGGTGCCGCAGCGCGACGGAGGGGGACCACCACCGCGCGCCGGGGCGGCGCGCGATCACGCCGAGATTGATCTCCAGGCCCGAGAGAAACATCAGGTAGGCGAAGCCGAACAGGGCCAGAAACGTGAGCCAGTCGTGCTCTGCGATGATCCCCAGCAGCGGGCGCCCGCAGATAATCCCGACCAGCACCTCGCCGACCACCGCGG
The DNA here is from genome assembly GCA_964347635.1 of uncultured Dehalococcoidia bacterium. GTDB lineage: Bacteria > Chloroflexota > Dehalococcoidia > Bin125 > Bin125 > CATQGW01. The sequence goes on along the minus strand of CAYFZI010000004.1, from coordinate 53,873 downwards.
GCAGCATGCCGCCGGTCAGCCGCCAGGTCACAAAGGGCACGGCCAAGGCCAGCACCGAGACGAGCAGCAGCGGCGTGAAATCGACGGCGGCTTCCATCAGCTGCCCGCCGGCGGCTACGCGCCCGGCGCAGCCGCAGCGCTCGAATCGAACTCGCTGAAGAAGCTGAGCGCCGCGGCGTTGAACTCCACGGCCGCGCCGATATTGACAGCATGCGGCGCCTGGACGCGGACCACCCGCATGTTGGCCGCGTGACGCTCGACCCACTCGCGCGCCGGCTGGAATGCTTGCTCGCGATCACCGGCGATCAGCAGGCTCGGCACCGTGTTGCTCGGCAGGCGATCGCGCAGCGCGGTGTGCGGCGATGTGTGCAGCATGGTGCGCGCGATCCCGATCGGCGTGCTGCGGAGCATGTCGGCGTCGAACTGCGCGCGCGCCGCGGCGGACAGCGCGCGGGCGCGGCGCGGGCAGAGCGGGTGCGACATCACTGCTTCGATCCCGCCCTCGGCGATCTGCAGCGCGCGGGCCCGCGCCGCCTCCGGGTCGCGGGTGCGCGAGCCGTCGGAAAAGGCAGAGTGGGAGTTGGTTACGACGTGGGCGATCACGTCGTCGGCATGCGACATTGCGTAATTCAGCGTCAGCGCCGCCCCAAGCGACTGCCCCACCACGAACCAACGCTGCGCGCCGACCAACCTGCGAATCGCGTCGAACTGCTCGGCGTAGCGATCCGGGTGATACGCGCCGGGGTCTTCGGGTGCGGGCGAGCGGCCGTGTCCGAGCAGCTCGACGACAACCGTGCGGTAGCGCCGCTGAAACGCCTCAAGATTCAGCAGCCAGTGCGCGCGGCAGGTCAGAATGCCGTGCACGAAGAGCACCGCGGGGGCGTCGGCGGGGCCCTGCACGTCGTAGCTGAGCTCAATCTCCACGCACCCTACGGTAACCGCGCCGACCGTAGTGAGCAGACAAAGATGCCGCACAACCCCTTCGACATCTCCCTCTGCCTGCGGGGGAGGGGGCGAAGGCAGAAGGAGGTTTGGCTGCCTCAGCAGGGCGGGGGCGCCCGCTTCTTCTGCCGCAACCGCGGCATCTCCCCGCTGCTTGCATGGGGCGGAGAAAGGCAGGCCCCACCCTCTCCGCATGCGGCGGGAGAGGGTGGTGAGGCTGGAGCTGCAGCGCGGGCGGCTGCGGGCGGACTACTGGTTCACGACGTTGGCTTCGGCGAGCACATCTGGGTTGATCGATTTGAGCAGCGGGTCTTGGGCGGCCAGCGGCAAGATGCCGATCACTTCGCCGTGCCGATCGAGGCCGGCCCCCTGCAGCCGCATGATGTATTCGCGGTATTGGCGCTCGCGCAGCTTGCCCAGCGCCTCGACGCCGGCATCGATCCGCTCGACGCCGTCGGCGTAGAGCACGGCCAGCGCTTCACGCTCGACGTTGGACTGGGCCAGCTCGCTGGCCAGCGCGCCTTCGGACTTGGCGAAGAAGATCGCTGCGTGCTCCTGCGCGCGGTTGGCGTAGCGCAGATACCACTCGAGGTGCTTCAGGCCGTACTCCAGATGGCGGCGTGAATCGGCGGCTAGGCGGGCGAAGAGATCGCGGTCGAAGTCGCTGCGCGCCCATTCGCCGGCCGTCTCGAAGGCTGTCACTTCGTATGACTTGTAGGTCACATTCAGCGCGACCATCATGTCGGTGAAGGTCAGCGCCGAGTACCAGGCGCTGGTGATGTCGCCCAGCGGGGCCTTGCCGATCACGCCGCTGCCGAGCAGCGCGCGCTTGCGCAGCGCCTCCACCTTGCGGCCGGCGTCGTAGACCTGCGTGGCCAGAAACAGCTTGACCTCGTGGAAGCCGTAGGAGATCTCCTCCAGCCAGCGGCTGATGATCTTCTGCTCGGCGATCCCGTAGGTCGAGTAGACGGCGCAGATCTGGCCTGTCGCGCGCTCGACCTCGGGCGACAGCTCAGGCACGCTGCCCCAGTCGAGATCGGTTGCGGGAATCCAGCGATCGCGGATCGCGTCCTCGTAGAGGTCGCCGACGCCGTCGGCCCAGACTTCGTGGCGGTCGTAGATCGAGTAGCCGGCCGGCATGTGCTGGCCCGGCACCGGCCGCGTGCCGCGCGGCGTGTCGTTCTGCAGGTCCCACACATCGGGCACGTTGCCGTAGGAGCCGATGTCAACGTCTGAGAGCCGCATCCCGTCTGCGGAGGGCTGCGGCTTGAGCCCTTGCTCGCCGGCCGGCTGGAACATCACGAACTGTGCAGCGGCGAAGGGGTGATCGGGGCTGCCTTCGACGAAGTCGAGCCACTTGCCGATCCGCTCGCTGTCGATCCTGATGTTGAGCAGCGCCTCGATCTGCCCCGGCTGCGCCGGCGACTCCTCGATCCGAGCGATCAGCTCGTCCGACCAACCGCGCGCGCTGGCGCGCATCTTGACTGTCTGGCTGAGCTGCATCGCTCTGGCTCCTCGCTGCTCTGGCTCTGCTGGAGCGAACGGCGCGGTGCGCCGTTCGGGCCGGCGCTAGACGTCGATCAACTCGCGCATCTCGGGCGACATCCGCTCCAGGCGGTCGCCGAGGCCGACCACCTGCAGGCGGTGGTAGTACTCGTTCATCTGCTTTTTGCGCATCAGCATGACGAGGTTGTAGCCCTCATCGAGGTGCTCGATGCCGCCGCCCGCGAGCACTGCCAGCGCCTCGCCGGTGATCGGGTTGGTCGTCAGGCCGGCCTGCGTGTTTTGGATCCGCTCGTTGATGTCGAGGTAGTGGTGCAGCTCTTCCTTGCGCCAGGGCTGCGTTTCGACGGTGTACTTGGTGTGCGTCACGCCGAAGGCGAGATGGCGGCTCTCGTCCTGCGCGGAAAGGCGGAACATCCGCTTTTCGGCTTCGTTCTGGCCAATCAGCTCGCCCATGCGGAAGAGCGACTGCACGAGCCCCTCGGCGAAGAGGTGCAGGATCGCGGTCATCTCGGTGAAGTCGTCGATCGCCAGCAGGCCGACCGCGCCGAGCCCGGCCGGCGAGAGGCCGCCGCCGTTGACCAGCGCGCGCTTGCGGAACACATCGAGGTGGCGCGCCTCATCCATCAGCTGCGTGCCGAGGAAGAGCTGCGATTCGAAGAAGTCGGGGTGCACCGTCTCCAGGAAGCGACCGGGCACATCGCCGGCGATGAACTCGACCTGCGTCAGGAAGGTGCAGAGCGTGCACATCGCACGCTCGATGTCGTCCGGCTGGTCGCCGACCGTCTGCCAGGGGATGTCGCGCGCGCTGGACCACTGGCGTTGCAGCGCCTCTTCGTAGAGCAGCATCGCGCTTTCGGACCAGACATCGCCCTTGTCGCGGTACTGGCGGGCGTGCGCGCCCGAGCGCGGGTCCGCGCTGATCCCGCGCGGGGCGAGCGAGCGCGCTTCGGCCTGATCGTGGCCGTCGGCGGAGGCCATGCGCTGGTTGATCGCGTTCAGCGTGACGCCCTTGCGGCCAACTTCGGCCTCGAACTCCTCATCCGTCTCCAGGTTCAGCCAATCCATGTAGAGGCCGGGGTTCTCGATCGAGGTCACCATGGAATGCTCCGCTCTGCTCCGCGACGGGGGTACGGTCGGCCTGAGCATATCACTAGAGGTGTTTCAGATGCGCGGGGCCAAGCGCTGCACCTGCGGCGCAGCTCAAGGCGCGGCGGCGGCCGCGAACGGATCGAAGCGGTCGCGCAGATAGTTGACCAAGTCCCAGCGCTCCTGCTCGCTTAGCTGTTCCTGCCAGGCCGGCATCCCGGTGCCGCGAATGCCGTCCCGAATCCAGGCGAAGAGCACACCGTCGGGGTGAAAGGGGACATGCACGGTGAAGTTGGCCGGCGGCGCGGGCAGCGTCTCGGCCAGCGGGCCGCCGCCGGCGCCGTCCGCGCCGTGGCAGCTCGCGCAGTGGGCGGCGAACAGCAGCGCGCCGCGCTCAACCGATTCGACGCTGCGCGCGACGGGATTTTGCAGCGTGCGGCCGGGATCGACGTGCAGCCCCGTCAGCAGCACGACGGCGGCGATGATCCCGAGCACGCCCCCGACCAGGCTGGCGTCGCCGGCCCGAACGCCGAAGCGGCCGCGCAGGCCGCCGCGGTTGGCCAAGAGGAGGCTGCCGAGGACGAACGCCCACAAGGCGCCCACGCCGTTCCAGTCCATCTGCGTCAGCGGCAGGGCGAGCGGGCCGGGGATGCCCGTGTCCCAGGGCAGGACGGTCTGGTAGCCGGAGACGACATCGCTGTCGACGGCGGCGATCAGGTCGTTGCCGCTCGCGCGGCGCATCTCGATTTCGATCGTCCAGCGTCCGGGCAGTCCGAAGTATGCGCCTTCGAGGGCAAACCGCCCCTCGCCTTCGCGCAGCGCGGCCGCGGTGACCGGCCCAACCTGCGGGTCGTCGTAGCGGAAGCGCAGCCGCAGCGCCTCGACCGGGTTGGCGGGCGGGCGGCCTTCGGCGTCGGAGATGCGCACCTCCCAGCGGTTGAAGCCGACCAGGTTGGGGCGAATCGTGAGTTCGGCGATCAGATCGGCGCGGGCCGCGGTGCGCACGATCGTGTTATCCCGCTGCTCGCTGTCGGGCAGCACGCTGGCCGGCGAGGGCAGCTGAGTGAGGACGGCGGTCACGGCGAGCACGGCCAGACCGAGGCCAAGCTCGATCCGCATCAGCGCGCGGAAGCGGCGCTCGAGCTGCGCCGGGCCGCCCGCCGCGCGCGGCCGCAGGACCAGCGCGTTCAGCCCGGCCGCCGTGAAGAGCAGCAGCAGCAGGATCAGCTTGGCGATGAACGCGCCGCCCCAATCGGTCTCGACCAACCCGCGTGCATCGGGAATCTGGATCAGCGCGTTGAGCAGGCCGGCGGCCAGCAGGACCGGCACAACGGCGGCGGCGATCAGCGAGAAGCGCTGCACAAGCGCGATCCGCCAGCGCGGATCGGCGCTGGCGCGCCCGCGCCGGAGCACCGCGATCAGCAGCGCCAGCATGCCGATCCAGATCGCCGCCGCGGCCAGATGGAGCGCGTCGAAGAGCGCCCCCCAAACACCGCCCGAAGCCAGCGCTGCGCCGTGCGAAACGGCGGCCGTCGAGGCCAGCCAAGCGGCGGCCGGCAGCGCCAGCGCGGGCGCCGCCCAGGCGGGCGTCGGCCCGCGCGCGAGGCGCGCCGCCAGCGCCGACGCGGCGATCAGCGCCGCCCAGCGCAGGTTCAGCCAGAAGCCCAACCGCGTCTCGAACAGCACCTCATCGAGCAGCCCAATCCCGCCGAGCTGGAGCGCCGCCGACACCGCCTCATAGCCGCTGGCCAGGATGCCGGCGGCAACGGCGATCGCGATCGCCGGCGCGGCCGTCGATTCGATCAGCCGCGGGCGCGGCGTGCTCAGCCGGCCCGCAGCCAGCCAAAACGCGGCCGCACCGACGAACAACACCAGCGCAGCAAACGAGACCGCCTTGACGGCAGCATCGGCGGCAGTTGGCGGGCCGGGGCGGCCCAGATCGACGATTACGCCAGAGCCGGAGGGCGCGCTGCCGTCGGGGTTGAGCACAGAGAAGACGTACGAACCGTTCCAGGTGTGCCCATCGACCTGCGAGAGCGTGCGCCAGACGACGGTGTAGACGCCCGGCCCGAGCCGCAGCACGTTGATCCGCATCTGAGTCGGGTTGGCGGCGGAGAACTCCACCGCGCCGATGTCGCGCCGCGCGCCGCTGCTGTCCAGCACTTCGACGCTGCTGTAGCTGCGCTCCAGCGGCTCGGTCATGAACAGCGTGACCGCGCTGGGCGACTCGCGCAGTGCGGCGTTGATCGGCGGGTCGGCGCGCGCCAGCAGCGCGTGCGCCGAGGCCGGCGGTGCAGCCGCCAGCAGCGCGCCCAGCGCCGCGGCCAGCGCCAGGGCGGCCAGCAGCAGCCGCTTCACGGCGCGCCTGCGCCGCCGCGTTCGAGCAACTCGCTCCATTGCGCATCGCTGACGACGCCGCGCCAGTCGTGCCAGCCGTGAAACTCGCCCGGCGCGATCGCGAAGGGCGCGCTGCTCTGGGCGCCCGGAGCGACGGCTGCGAGATAAACGCCGAACGAGCCGCGCGCGAGCAGATGGCGGCCGTCGCTGGAGAGCGCGAAATCGGGCTGATCCTCGGTCAGCGGCGCGATCAGCTGCGGCGCGCCGCCGCCCGCATCGACGCGCCAGATGTCCTCCGGGCCGTTGCTGCGCAGCAGCGCACGGCTGGAGACCGCGCTCAGCTCCGTCGAGCCCGCGAAGAACACCGATTGGCCGTCGGGCGACCAGCGCGGGATGCGGAAGACGAGGATCGGCCAGTCAGCGGCCGCGTCGAGCGCGTACTCGCGGCCCGAAGCGAGCTCGCGGACCAGCAGGCGCAGCGCGCCGCCGTAGGGATCATCGACGAACACCAGCCGCGATCCGTCGGCCGAGATGTCGCCGTCGCGCGCGCGGCGGCGCAGCACCGTGATCGCGCCGCTCGACAGGTCGATCTGTTCGACAGCGATCTCCATCCCGGGCGCTTCGCGGGTGTAGACGAGCGAGCGGCCGTCGGCGCTCCAGCGCGGGTTCCAGAAATACTCCGCCCGCTCGTCGTGCGCGAGCACCGTTTCGAGGCCGCCGGCCGCGTTGTAGACGACCAGATCGGAGCCCACGCTGATGTCCTCCGCGTTGGTCAGCTGGAAGCGCACAAAGGCGATCCGACGGCCGTCGGGCGAGAGCGCCGGCGAAAGCACCTGGCGGCCCTCCCCGGCGGCGACGATCAGGCGCTCCTCGCCGTCTTCGCGGAGCCAAAGGTCGACGCCGAGCGTGAAGGCTGCCGTGCCCGGCACGGGCAGCGCATCGGGGCGGTTCGGCCCGCCGCCGCAGGCAGCCGCAGCCAGGACGGTGAACAGGACGGTTAACAGCAGGCCAAGCAACGGCCCGCCGGCCGAGCGGCGCAGCAGCCAGCCGCCGGCGGCAGCGGCGAACGCGAGCGCGCCGAGGGCCAGCCAGACGGCGGCGCCGATCGCCAGCCCGCCGCTGGACTCCGCCTCGCGGCGCAGCACGGTGGGCGCGCGCTGCACAGCGGCCTCCTCCTCGGCGGCGGGCGCCGCCGCTTCGTCGCCGGGATAGGCGATCAACAGCGCGGCCGCCAGCTCGCGGTCTGCGGCCTCCTCAGCCGCGCTTGCGGCGCGGCCGACATAGAACGGATAGCTGCCGCTGTCTGCGTCGCCGTCATCGGCGGAGAGATTCTGCCAGCTGACCAAATAGCGGCCCGGCTGGAGCGGCGCCAACACGGCGGCGCGCATCAGCGAGCGATCGGCGTTATCGATCGCGATCTCGCCCAGCGCGACTGTGCTTCCGCTGCGTTCGACGCTGCTTTGGACGCTGCGTGCGAGCGTGAGCGTATTCGCCCCCTCGCGGCGGAACAGCTCTTGGGTAAAGCGCAGCTCGATGGCCGCGGGGCTGGAGTCCAGCACAGCGGCAAAGGCGGGCACCGAGGATGCGTAGGCCGCGTGGGCGGCGGCGGGAGCGCTCAACGCGAGCGCCGCGCAGAGGCCGCCGACAACAGCCAACAGCGCGATCGCGCTACTCGCCGTTGTGCGAGCCGCCGTTGTGCGAATCGTCGTTGTGCGAACCGCTCTCCTGAGCATCGCCATGGCCCCCAGCATCGCTCTCCGAGGAGTGTTGGTGCATCGGAGGCTCAAGGCCGGCGAGCGCTGGCGGCGGCGGGACGGACTCGCCGTTCAGCCAGGCTTCGAGGCTGGCCTCGAAGGTGTGGGCCAGGGCATGGACGATCCGCGACGGCTCCGCGGCGGCTGCCGCATCGGCGTCGTAGAGCGCTGCCAGCAACGCATCGAGCCACTGGGTGTACTGCTGCACGTGCTCCTGCAGCGCCGGCGGCCAATCGACCCAGCGCAGCGCCTCGCGCGCCCGCTCGGCCCAGATCAGCGCGTCGGTGGGGATGCGTCCCTCATCGCGGATCATCCCGTCGAGGTGGTGGTAGCGGAGCGGATCGAGCGGTTCGAGCGCGGCGATCAGCTGCGCGCGCTGGGCCGCCTCAGCGGCCAGCGCCGCCTCGCGCGCCAGCGCGTCGCGCTCCTCAGGCAAAACGCCGCTCGAGCAGGCCGCAGCCAGCAGCGCCGCTGCGCTTACCGCGGCCAGCACCGCGCGGAGCCAGATCCTGCTGAACATGATCCAAGCCTAAACTGGATCCGCGCTGTCAGCAGTCCACAGAGACGGAGCCGCCCATGTACCTCGCTATGAACCGCTTCCGCGTCAAGCTCGATTGCGAAGAGCAGTGGGAGCAAATCTGGAAGCAGCGCGAGTCCTACCTGGCCGGTGTGCCGGGCTTCGTCCAGTTCATGCTGCTGCGCGGCGCTGAAGCGGGCGACTACATCTCGTTTTCAGCCTGGGAGGATGAGCAGGCATTCCACGCCTGGACGCGCAGCGAAGCCTTTCGGCTGGCGCACGCGCAAGGCTCGATCGGCGCAGTGCTCGAGGGCCCGCCGGTCCTGGGCCTGTTCGAGCCGGTGATCACGGAGACGCCCGGCAGCCGCGAGATCGCCGAGACCGCGCCCGTCCCAGGCCGCCGCGGCCCGCGCCACTAAACCGCGCCGGCTGCGTCGGACGATAGGGCGGCGCAGTGGTAGCCTCACTGGTGCCGTTGCGGCCTGCGCCCACGGCCTTGCATGAGCTTGACTTCGACGCATCCTCCGAGCGGAAGGGCAGATTCACCATGGGCATGCTGGACAACCGCGTCGCCGTGATCACCGGCGCAGGGCGCGGGATTGGCGCCGAGATCGCCAAGCTGTACGCGGCCGAGGGGGCCAAGGTGGTCGTCAACGACCTCGGCGGCTCGGTCGACGGCAGCGGCTCGGCCAGCGCGCCGGCCGACGAGGTGGCGGCCTTCATCAACGACACCGGCGGCCAGGCCGTCGCCAACTACGCATCCGTCTCCGACTACGACGCAGCCGAGAGCATCATCCAGCAGGCGCTCGACGCCTTCGGCGATCTCGACATCCTCGTCAACACCGCCGGCATCCTGCGCGACCGAATGGTCTTCAACATGACCGAGGCCGAGTGGGACGCGGTGCTCGCCGTGCACCTCAAGGGCGCCTTCAACACGACCAAATACGCCTCGATCCACTGGCGCGCGCAGCGCAAAGGTCATTACCGCCTGATCAACTTCTCTTCCGTCTCGGGCATCTTCGGCGCGCCCGGCCAGCCCAACTACGCGGCGGCCAAGATGGGCGTCGTCGGCTTCACCTACTCCTGCGCCAACGCGCTGACGCGCTACGGGGCGACCGCCAACGCGATCTCGCCGGGCGCATCGACGCGCATGACCGACACTGTGCCGGAGGAACGGCGCCGCGCCGGTTCGGTCAGTTCGGAGGAGGTCAACGACGCACGCTCGCCGGCCAACGTGGCGGTGCCGCTCGTCTACATGGCCTCCGAGCAGTCGGACTGGCTGAACGGGCAGATCATCGGCGCTTCGGGCTACGACCTGCAGCTGTTCAACAAGCCGGCCGTGATCCGCCAGATGCGCGGCACCGAGCGCTGGACTGTCGAGGGCGCCGCTGAGCAGTTCGAGCAGATCTTCAAGCCGGCCGTCGCGGGCGGCGGCTTCTACGGCTAGCCGCGGCCCCGGCCGGGCGCGGCAGGAAGGACGATTCAGATGGGCATGCTGGACAACCGAGTGGCGATTGTGACCGGCGCGGGCCGCGGGATCGGCGCGGAGATCGCCAAGCTCTTCGCCGCGCAGGGCGCCAAAGTCGTAGTCAACGACCTGGGCGGCTCCGTCGACGGCACCGGCGCGGCCTCGGGCCCGGCCGATGAGGTGGTGGCGCTGATCAACGACACGGGCGGCGAGGCGCAGGCCAACTACGCTTCGGTCGCCGATTACGACGCGGCCGAGGGGATCATCCAGCAGGCGCTCGATTCCTACGGACGGCTCGATATCCTCGTTAATGTCGCCGGCATCCTGCGCGACCGGATGGTCTTCAACATGACCGAGGCCGAGTGGGACGCGGTGGTCGATGTGCACATGAAAGGCACCTTCAACACGACCAAGTACGCCGCGATCTACTGGCGGCAGCGGCGCGAGGGGCACTACCGGCTGATCAACTTCACCTCCGGCTCAGGGCTGTTCGGCGCGCCTGGGCAGCCCAACTACGCAGCCGCCAAGCTCGGCATTGTCGGCTTTACCTACTCCTGCGCCAACGCGCTGGGGCGCTACGGCGTGACCGCCAACGCGATCGGGCCGGGCGCGGCGACGCGGATGACCGACACCGTGCCCGACGAGCGCCGCAGCAGCCAGATCACCGAGAGCACCGAGGCCGACCCGCGCATGTCGCCGGCCAACGTCGCCGTGCCGATCGTCTACATCGCCTCCGAGGCCTCCGACTGGCTCAACGGCCAGGTGATCGGCGCGATGGGCTACGACATTTCGCTCTACACCCAGTACGCCGTACAGCGCCAGCTCTCGGCCACCGAGCGCTGGGATGTCGAGCGCGCCGCCGCCGAGATCGAGCGCGTCTTCAAGCCGGCCGTCGAGGGTGAACGACGGGTCGGCTAATTTGGCGCCCCGGTCGGCCGCAGAGGGTCGGCGCGGCCTCGCCATTCGGCCCGCGGTGGACAGCGACGCCGCGGCGCTGACGGCGCTCTACAACCACTACATCGAGCACAGCCCGGCCACCTTCGACCTCGAACCGTGGACGGTCGAGCGGCGCCGCGCGGAGTGGTTCACGAAATACTCCGCCAGCGGCCCGCACCGTCTGCTGGTCGCGGAGGACGGCGGCCGCATCGTCGGTATGGCCTACAGCAGCCCCTGGCGCGAAAAGGCGGCCTACGCCAGCAGCGTCGAGACCAGCGTCTACTGCCTCGACGGCGAGACAGGCCGCGGGGTTGGCCCCGCCCTGCTCGCGGCGCTGCTGGAAGCGCTGGAAGGAGAGGGCCTGCACCGCGCATTTGCCCAGATCACGCTGCCCAACGACCCTTCGGAGAAGCTCAGCCAACGCCTCGGCTACACCCGCGTCGGCGTGCTGAGCGAGGCGGGCCGCAAGTTTGGCCGCTACTGGGACGTAGCGATCTGGCAGCGCCCGCTCGGTCCGCAGCGCTGAGGCGGGCTGCACCGCGCTATCGTGGAAGCGGCGGGGAGAAACCGCATGCCGGCAGCGCCCGATCCATCCGCACCCCTGGACTCTGAGAGCAGCGCCCGCGAGCAAAAGCGCGTGCCGGGGCTGCCCTCCGCCGTGCGCTGGCTGCCGGATACAAGCAATCCCGAATTCGTTGCGGAATTGCAGCGGGAGGCGCGGGAGATCGCGAATTGTCCGAAAGAAGCTGAGGAAATGGACTTCGTTGAGTCCATCTCGATCCTTTTTGACGACGAGTAGTGAGGCGCGGAGAGATCTGGACCGTCGCCGGAGGCGGTGATTTCACGAGCAAACCGCGACCGGCGGTGATCCTCCAGAACGACCTCATTATTGATGCGCTGCACTCGATCACGATTTGCCCATTCACGACTCACCAGGGCCACGGCTCATCGATACGCATCCCAATCGAGCCCAACGAGCAGAACGGGCTTGGCTCGCCGTCTCGACTCATGGTTGACCGGATCACTACGGTGCGGAAATCGCGGCTCGGCGTTCGAATAGGGCGGCTTGACGAAGCTGAAGCGGCCCGGCTGAGCGAGGCGGTCGCGCTGTTTCTGGGACTCGAGTACTACCTCGAAACAGTAGCAACCCCTCGTTAGCGATCGATGCCGTAGAGATCCCGGACCGTGTCGTGGCAGATCGCCGCGATGTCCCCGCCTTCGACTCCCTGGAAGTTGAAATTGATCGTCGGCCGCGACTCTGGCCAGGTCGAATCGCCGTGCGGATAATCCGACCCCCACATCAGCCGGTCGACGCCGATCCGCCCGCGCGTCTGCACACCGACCGGGTCGCTCTGGAAAGTGGCCCAGATGTTGCGGCTGAAGTACTCGTTGGGCGAGAGCTCCTGTTCGAGGTTGAGCATGAAGCGGAACTCGTCCCAGCCGTGCTGCAGGCGGTAGAGGTAGTGGCCGAGCCAGCCGATATCGTTTTCGACCGAGACTAGCTTTAGCCTCGGGTGGCGGCTGAAGACGCCGCTGCAGAGCATCGCCGTGATCGACTTCATCGCCGGCGCGGGCAAATCCATGTACCAGACCAGCCAGGGATCGGCGGCCGCCCCGGCGGGGCGGTAGCGGCCGGTCAGAATATGCATGCTGAGCGGCATCTCGAGCTCGGCGGCGGCGGCCCAGAGCGGGTCGAATGCGGGATCGCTGTAGCTCGCCTCGGGCGCCAGCGAGTTGGGGATCAGCGCCCCGCGCAAGTCGAGCCCGCGCGCGCGGCGCAGCTCGCCGACGGCCTGCTCGACATCGTCCAGCGAGAGCATCGCCAGCCCCACCAGACGCTTCGGGTCGTGCGAGCAGAACTCGGCCATCCAATCGTTGTAGGCGCGGAAGACGGCCTGCTGCAGGCCGCTGTCGGGCAGCGCGAAGTAGGGCATCGCCATCGAGGGGTAGATCACCTCGCAGACGATCCCGTCGATGTCCTGGTCCTTAAGCCGCTCAACCGGATCCCAGGCGCCGGGGCGGATCTGTTCATAGCCGCGTCTGTTCGCCTCGGCGCGATCTTTGGGGTCGACGTTGGCCACGGCAAAGCCGGCTACGCGCTGCGGGGCGCCGCCTTCAACGACCATGAACTGGCCTTCCTCAACCTCGCCGTTGGGCATCTCGGCCTGCATCTCGATGTGCGGGCCGCGTTCGCGGTAGGCGGGGTCGATGCGGCTGGTCCATAGATCGGCGGGCTCGATGATGTGCGAATCGGCGGAGATCACCGCCTGCTCCGCTGAGAGCGCCTGCTCCAGCTCCGCCCCGTAGCGCTCGCGGGCCAGCGTGAAGGCCGTAGATTCGGCTCGGACCTGCCCGGCCGCCGCCTCGCTCGTCGTCTCGGTCGTCATTGCTGCGCTGCTCCCGCTTATCGATCCATCCAGTGGCTCAGCGCGAGGATAGGCAACGCTGCGCAGGGGCGCTGGAGCACAGCAGCCGTCTCTGATAGCGTGCAGCGCATGAGTGACCGCATCGGGCTGGGCATCGCCAACTTTCCATTTTCAGACGTCAAGACGCTGTGGCGTTGGATCGACCTTTGTGAAGACGCCGGAGTCGACTCGATCTGGCAGACGGACCGGCTGATTTCGGCGCAGCCGATGCTGGAGTCGATGACCTTCATGGCCGCGCTGGCGGCCGGCACAGAGCGGCTCAAGTTCGGGATGAACGTCGTCGTGGTCGGCTTCCGCGACCCGCTGGTGCTGGCCAAACAGTGCGCGACGATCGATTTCCTCAGCAACGGCCGCCTCTTGCCTGCCTTCGGCGTGGGCGGCTCCTTCGCCCCCGAATGGCGCGTCACCGACCGCCCCCTCAAAGGGCGCGGCCCGATCGCCGATGAGGCGCTGACACTGATGGCGCGGCTCTGGAGCGAAGACTCTGTCACCTTCCACGGCGAACACTTCCACTACAGCGGCGCGGTGATCGAGCCGAAGCCGGTGCAGCAGCCGCTGCCGCTCTGGATCGGCGGCGCCAGCCGCGCCGCGATTCGGCGCACCGCCGCGATCGGCACGGGTTGGGTCGCCGGCGTCCAGGGCGCCGATGAGGTCGGCCCCGTGATCCGCCAGATCAAGGCAACGCTGGCCGAAGCCGGGCGCACCGACTACGAACCCGATCACTTCGGCGCCGGCTTCGCCTACCACTTCGGCAGCTGGGACGACGAAGACGTGCAAGCGCAGATCAGCGGGCTGCGCCGGCGCCTGCCCGAAATCGACCCGGCCAAGTTCTTCGCGATCGGCGGCGCGGCCGAGATTCAGCGCCGCATCGATGAATACCGCGCCGCCGGCGTGAGCAAGTTCATCCTCCGCCCGCTTGCCCGCGGTGACGACGCGATCATGCGCCAAACCCAGCAACTGCTCGACGAGATCCTCCCGGCCGTCCACGCCGAAGCCGCCTGAGATCCCCGGCAAGAACGCCGCGGCGCTTAGCGGCGCAGGGCGCGGCGGACGCGCCGCACAGTGACCCGCTGAACGGTCGCGCGGACGCTCTGCTCGCGGCCGAGATCGGCCGCCGCCTCCGGCAGCAGCGACGGATCGCCGGCGACCAACGCATCGGACCAGCCCTGGAGTGTACGGTGCGTCACGGGGCCGCTCAGGTCCTGGCCGAAGCGGGTGAAGCGCCGCCAGCCGCGGCCGCGCGCGGGGCGCGTGAACACCGCCCGGCCGGCCTCCAAGCAGAGCGCGACGCCGCCCGCCACATCCCAGACCCGCGAACCCTCGAAGAGCGCCATCTGCACGCTGCCCTCGGCAGCCAGCGCCAGCTCGACCGCGATGCTGCCCAGCGTGCGGACGACGCCGAAGCGGCGGCCGTTGGGGCCGGTCACGCCGCCGGTCCCGCTCGGCACGGTGCTAAGGCGGCTCGACGGCGCGATCGCCGGCGGCTTGGACTCGACCCGCCCGCCGTCGAAGTGCAGCCCTGAGCCGCGGTGCGCGTGGTAGACGCCGGGACGGAGATGGCGGTTGTGGGGCAGAAAGACCGCGCCCGCGACCGGCGCGCCGCGCTCGAGCACACCGATGGAGCAGGCGAACATGCCCAGCCCGTTGATGAAATTCGAGGTGCCGTCGAGCGGGTCGATCACCCAGACCACGTCGGCCTGGCGCGGGCCGGCGTCCTCGCGCTCCTCGCCGACGACGCCGTGCTCGGGGAAACGCCTGCCGACCTCGCTGCGCACCATGTCCTCGATCGCGTGGTCCACCTCGGTGACCGGATCGTGCGCATGCTCGTCTTTGTACTGCACGCTGAGCGCCGATTGGAAGCGGTCGAGCAGGATTCCGCCGGCCCGCGCGGCCAGCTCGCGCGCCGCTTGATCGAGCTCCTCCAGCTGCGTGTCGGTCAGCGCGGTCATACACCGATGGTAACCCGAGCAGCGCGCCGCTCGGCCTACACTCGAACACACGGGGGAGGAGCGGCAGATGAGCAGTCAACCACAGACCACGCGGGAGGCGGGCGGACCGGGAGTGGCGCACGTGCGCTCCGGCGGCGCAGCGGCGACCGCCAGCATCGTGACCGATGTCAGCTGGGAATCAGCCGTCGAGCGGATCCTGGCCGAGCTGGCCGAACTGGAGTCGCCCGATCTCCTGCTCGTCTTCATCGATTCGGCGTTCGCCGCCGACTATCAGCCGATCATCGAGCGGCTGCGTGCGGCGACCGGCGCTGCGCGGCTGATCGGCGCCAGCGGGCAGAGCGTGATCGGTTCCTCGATGGAAGCCGAGGACGGCCACGCGATCGCGGTCCTGGCGATGCGGCTGCCGGGCGCCGCATTCACGCCGATCCCGATCGACCCGCAGCGGATCGACGACGACACCTTCGCTCCCTTGCAGGACGGCCCCGATGTCTGGCTGATGTTCACCAACCCGTTCACGGTCATGACCGACAAGCTGGTCGCGCATTTGCAGCAGCTCAAGCCGGGCCTGGTGCTGCTGGGCGGCATGGCCTCCTCCAGCCGCCAGGCCGAGGGCGCCGCGGTGTTCATCGACGACAGCGTGCTGCCGGCCGGCGCAGCGATGCTGGGGCTCTCCGGCGTGCAGGTGCGGCCGGTCGTCGCGCAGGGCGCCGAGCCGCTCGGACAACCCTGGATCGTGACAGAGTGCACCGCCAACATGGTCCAGACGCTGGGCTCGCGCCCGGCCCTGGAAGTGCTCACTGAGACGCTCTCCGAGCTCGACGAGGCGACCCGCGAGCGGGCCGCCAGGAACCTGCTGATCGGGCTCGCGATGGACGAATACAAGGCGACCCACGAGCGCGGCGACTTCCTGATCCGCAACGTGATGGGCGCCGACCGCGAATCGGGCGCACTGGCGATCAACGAAGTCCCGCGCGTGGGGCAAACCTTCCAGTTCCAGTTCCGCGACGCCGGCGCAGCCGACGACGACCTGCGCGCGCGCCTGGCGGCCGCGCGCGACGCGCTGGCGGACGATGAGGAAGTGCTCGGCGCGCTGCTCTGCTCCTGCAACGGCCGCGGCCGCGGCCTCTTCGGCGAGCCCGACCACGACGCCGCCGCGCTCGCCGAAGCATTCGGCCCCACCCCCACCGCCGGCTTCTTCTGTAACGGCGAAATCGGCCCCGTCGGCGGCCTCAACTACCTCCACGGCTTCACCGCCTCGATCGCGCTGCTAACGACGAGCGGCGCGGCAGGCGCAGCGGAGCCGGCCGCTCCCTAAGCCGCCCAACAGGCTGCTCGCTGCGCCGCGCTGATCCATCCCGCTGCTACACTACCCCCGTACCGGGAGTATCACTGTATGCGCAAGCGTGAGTGGATCGGCGCCGGCGGCGATATCGGCGCATTCGTGCGGCGGGAGACCAAAAACACGCTCAGCTCATACCGGGCGCAGCCGAATCTGGTCGATGAGCAGGCGAACCAGGAACAGGACACCGCGCGCGGCGGGTATGCGCAGCGCCAGATCATCGAGCTGATCCAGAACAGCGCCGACCAGCTGGCCAAGTCCGGCCGCGGGCGCATCGACATTCGCCTCACGCACACTCACCTCTACTGCGCCGATAACGGCGCACCGCTCGATCGGGACGGCGCGAAAGCGCTGCTGTTCTCGCACCTCTCGCCCAAGCGCGATACCGCCGAGATCGGCCGCTTCGGCGTGGGTTTCAAATCGGTGCTCGGCGTAACCGACAGCCCGGCGATCTTCAGCCGCTCAGGATCGCTGCAGTTCGATCGCGAACGGGCGGCGGAGCAAATTCGCAGCGCCGCCCCGCGCGCCGCAAACGTTCCGGTCCTCCGCGTCGCCGACCCGATCGATCCGCATCACGCGGCCGCAGGCGATCCAACGCTCGCCGCGTTGATGGACTGGGCGGCCAACGTCGTCCGCCTGCCGCTCAAAAGCGACGCGTACACCAACCTCGCCGAGCAAATTCAGCAGTT
Source organism: uncultured Dehalococcoidia bacterium (assembly GCA_964347635.1). Taxonomy (GTDB): domain Bacteria; phylum Chloroflexota; class Dehalococcoidia; order Bin125; family Bin125; genus CATQGW01. The sequence continues at coordinate 36,924 of CAYFZI010000004.1, read as the reverse complement.
CCAACCCGAGTTTCTGCTCTTCGTCCCTCACGTCGAGCAGCTGGATATGCAGGCCGATCAATCGAGCCGCGCGCTGCGGCTCAGCGAGGCAGACGGCAAATTTGCACTCAGCGATAACGGACAATCATCCCGCTGGAAGGTGTTTCAGCGCGAGCACAGACTCTCTGCTGCGGCGCAGGAGGACAGCCGAACGCTCGACAACGCAGAGACCGTACAGATCTGGTGGGCCGCGCCGCTCGACCCGCGCAATGCGGCGCAACAGTTCTGGGCCTACTTTCCCACCCAAACCAGCAGTCTCGTCTCCGGCATCCTCAACGCGCCCTGGAAAACGAACGAGGACCGCCAGAGCCTGCTGCCCGGCATCTATAACGCAGAGCTGATCGCCGCCGCCGCGGCGCTGATCGCGGAGGCGCTGCCCGAGCTGTCGGAGCCGCGCGCGCCAGCCCGCCACCTCGACTTCCTGCCGCGCCGCGAGGAGGCCGGCGACAACAATCATGCCAAACGGCTGCGGCGGGAGCTGTACAAGCGGCTGCAGGATGCGCCGGTGATCCCCGATCAAAACGGCGCGCTGCACCGCCTCGAAACGATCAAGCTGCCGCCGAACGCGCTGACGCCCGGGCAGGAGATCGAGTCGGAAGCGATTGAGCGCTGGTGCGCATACGAACACCGCCCCGCAGATTGGCTGCATGCCGACGCGCTGTCCAGTGAGCGGTTGGCCGCGATCGGGCGAATCTATGTCGGCGGTGAAACAGCGCGCGGCAATCCGCCCCGCGCATTGCTCTCTGAGTGGCTCACCGCACTGGTGCGGCACAGCGGCGCGAGAGGCGACGCCGTCCAGGCGTCCATGGCGGCAGTACAAACCGCAGCGATGGTGCCTGAGTGCAGCCGTCGGTATGTCGACCTAGGCGCGATCGTCCTCACCGCCGCCGGCGGCTGGGCAGCTCCAGATCCCGACTCGATCTATCTGGACGGCGGCGAGCCCGCCGAGAGCGTGCATCCAGACCTGGCAATGGACGCTACAACCGCGAACGCGCTGCGAACGCTGGGGCTGCAGACGCCCTCGCCGGAAAGCGCGTTTCGGAAAATAGCGGCTGCGCTGCTGCGGCCCGCTTACTCGCGCGAAGCTGCAGGCGCGGATGAGCGCTGGGAGGAATTCTGGCGGCGGGCCCGCGAAGTGGACAGAGACGACGCGGAACGCACTATCCGCTCGCGCCCAGGCGAGGCCGCGCATCTTCACGTACTCACCGCCGCGGGGCAGTGGCGGCTGCTGTCGGACTGCTTGCTGCCGGGCGGGATCGTCCCGCTGGACGGCAGCCGCGACGCCCGCATCGTCATCGATACCGAGTTCCATGCAGACGACCGGGTGCTGTTAGGCAGGCTTGGCGCCGCCGACGGCCCGCACAGCGGCCACTGGACCTTTGATTTCGAACGCCAGGGGCCACTCCACGACTACAGCTGGGCGTGCATCGATCAGTACTACTACCAGCAGGAGCTGCCGCGCCGCCCCCAGTACCACTACCCGCCGCGCGGCGATTCATACAGCAGCGGGCCGCTGACGATGTTCCCGGAGCTATCACCAGAGGGACGGGTGCGTTTCAGCGAGGTGCTGCTCGAGCTGGAGACTACATACCACCAGTGGACTATGTGGCACGAAACGAAAGACCGCATATATCCAACGCTGTCTGTGGAATCACCCGCCGTGTATCTGCTGCGCAAGTACGGACGTGTGCGCACACCCGACGGCATCCATGCGCTCGCCGACGGACTCGGCGAGAAGCCAACCAACCGGGAAGTGCAGCGCTGGCTGCTGGAACACCCAAAGACTCGGCTGATCCGCGCGGCCTTCCCCGACTTGCAAAGCAGCTACGGCGGCATCATCGAGCCGATCGGCGAGGATCAACCGGTGCCGCTGCTCGATGCCTGGCCGGGGCTGGCGCGTGCAGTAACGCCTGAGCAGGAAACGCTCGACCTGACCCGCTGCGATCGGCTTGCCGATGAGTACGGCGCCGGGCTGCCGTTTGACTGCGTACGCCGCGGCGGGACGCTGTTTATGAACCGTATGGACGATGAAGCCGCCGAGCTGCGAGCCGTGGTCCGCACCCTGGAGCTGGACATTGGCCGCGCCGAGTTCAGAAAAATCCTGCTCCGCGCGACGCCGGCGGATGTCGAGCGCGCACGCGAACAGGTCCGCAGCCAGACGACGGACGCAGAACGTTTGCTGGCCGCTGTCGGCGAAACAGCGCTTCGTGCACGGCTGCCCGGGCCGCTGACCGCAATCCTCCAGGAGGAAGCGCGGCCGTTCAGCGGTGTGCGCGTGGCCGAAGCAGCGATCGCCACCTTCCACACCGGCGCGCTGCGCGAGTACAGGCATGCCATTGAGCACCTTGATCCGCCCCAGCAGTGGGCGGGCAGGAAAAGAGCGCAGAACTTTGTGGAGTCGCTGGGATTCAGCGCGGAGTGGGCCGGCCAGTCGTCGCCCAAGCGCGAGCCCTTCTTCGATGTGCCCGGGCCGCGCTCGCTGCCCGACTTGCATGATTACCAACGGCGCGCGGGGGACGCGGTCAAAGCTATGCTGGCGCACAACGGCCGAGCGGGCGAGAACCGCGGGCTGCTGAGCCTGCCGACCGGCTCCGGCAAGACTCGCGTCGCCGTCCAGGCGATCATCGAAGCGATGCGCGGCGGCGGCTTTAAGGGCACGGTGCTCTGGGTGGCCGACCGCGACGAACTCTGCGAGCAGGCCGCCGAAGCCTGGCAGCAGGCCTGGGCCAGCATCGGCGTGGAAACGAAACCGCTGCGCATCTCACGCTGGTGGGGCGGCCAGCAAAACCCGCAGACAGTCGACAGCGCCCACGTGATCATCGCCAGCATCCAGACCCTCGATGCCCGCAGCGGTCCGCTGGCCGATATCGGCAACAAGATCGGGCTGCTCGTCGTCGATGAGGCGCACGGCTCGATCGCGCCCTCCTACACACGACTGCTGAGTGAACTCCGCCTGACATCGCGCCGCCGCGAGGACGAGATCAACCTGCTAGGGCTGACGGCGACGCCGTACCGCGGGCGCGACGAAGCGGAAACAGAGCGGCTCGTCAACCGCTACGGCGCCCGCCGGCTCGATGCGGCAGCGTTTGACGGCGGCGATCCGCAGGACGTGGTCGCGCAGCTGCAGGAGATGACGGTGCTGGCGCGGGTGGATCACGACGTGATCCCGGGCATGCACGTGAGCCTGCGGCCCGAGGAGGCGCGCCAGATTCGCGAGCGCAATCTGCCCTGGCTGCCGGACAGCGTCGAGCGGCGCATCGCGCAGAGCGCCGAGCGGACGCGCAGCATCGTTGAGGCTTACCTGTCGCGCGTCCGCGGCGCGCTCGGCGATGCGCCGACGCTGATTTTCGCGACCTCGGTGGAGCACGCGAGGACCGTGGCGGCGATGTTGGAATTGAGCGGCGTACCGGCCCGCGCGGTCAGCGGCGAAACCGATCCTGCGGTGCGGCGCAGCGTCGTCGAGCAGTTCCGCAGCGGCGGACTGCAGGTGCTGGTCAACTACGGCGTCTTCCGTGAAGGCTTCGACGCACCCAAGACGCGCGCGATTCTCGTCGCTCGGCCGGTCTACAGCCCCAATCTCTACTTCCAGATGATCGGGCGCGGGCTGCGCGGCGTGCTCAACGGCGGGACCGACCGCTGCCTGATCATCGACGTTGAGGACAACGTCGAGCACTTCGACCGCAAGCTGGCCTTCACCGAGCTCGAAGGGCTCTGGGACTGACGCCGCCGCCCGAAATCTGCGGCACGATCGCGATCTCCGCGTCTTCCGGCACCGCCGTGATCAAGCCGGTGCTGACGACGTTGCCGTCGATGGCGAGCGTGAGGCCGCGGCCGATCCGGTCGCCATCGACGAGGCGCGCGGCCAGCGCGGGGTAGCGCTCGCTGAGGCTGGCGATCACGCCGCGCAGGTTGCGGCCCGCCGCTTCGATCTCAGCGTCGCCGCCGCTCAGGCTGCGCAGCGTGACCGGCACCAGCACTTTGGCCACGGCTGCGCTCCGATACGCGCGCGAGGCCCCGCGCGGCTAGTCGTCCTCGGGCAGCGTGGCCTCGAGCACGGCGCGCGGCGACATGGGCAGCGTGTGCATGCGCAGGCCGATCGCGTCGGCGATCGCAGCCTGGATCGCCGGGGCCGGCGGGATGATCGGCACTTCGCCCACGCCGCGCACCCCGTAGGGATGGCCGGGGTTGGGCACCTCAACGATGATCGGATCGATCATCGGCAGATCCAGCGCGGTCGGCATCCGGTAGTCGAGCAGGCTGGCGTTCTTCAGGTCGCCCGTCTCGTCGTAGTAGTACTCCTCGTTCAGCGCCATGCCGATGCCCTGCGTCGCGCCGCCCTGCATCTGCCCTTCCACGTAGGCCGGGTGAATCGCGGTGCCGGCGTCCTGGACGGCGGTGTAGCGCAGGATTTCCACTTTGCCCGTGTCCGGGTCGACCTCGACATCGACAACGTGCGTGGCGAAGGCGGGGCCGGAGGAGGTCTTGTTCACGTCGGCGCGGCCCACGATGTGGCCGCCGCTGGCGGCGAGCCGGCCGGCCAGCTCCTTGAACGTGAACGAGCGCTCGTTGCCCTCCTCATCGGCTGGGCCGCGGATCACCGCGTCGTCGCCGTACTCCGCCTCAGCCGCGTCGACCTCCCAGATCTGCGCGGCCCGCTCGGCCATCTGGCGGCGGATGTCCATCGCGCACTCGTAGGCCGCCCAGCCGCCGGCGAAGGTCGTGCGGCTGCCGCCGGTGACCTGCGTGTAGCCGACGCTGTTGGTGTCGACGACGTGCGGATGCACATCCTCAGCGGCGATGCCGAGCGTCTCCGCCATTTGCATCGCGATCGAGGCGCGGGTGCCGCCGATGTCGGTCGAACCCAGCACCAGCGGCACGCTGCCGTCGCCGTTGACCTGCGCGTAGGCGCTGGATTCAAAGCCGATGTTGAACCAGAAGCCCTGCGCCACGCCGCGGCCCTGGTTGGGCCCGCTCAGCTCCGAGTTCCAGTGCGCGCTGCTCTGCGCCGCCTCCATGCACTCGATGTTGCCGATCACGCCGTAGGTGAAGCCGTCGGCGCGCGAGGCGCCCTCGGCGGCGGCGTTCTTGAGCCGTATCTCGATCGGGTCGATCTGCAGCTGCTCGGCGAGCTCGTTGAGCACCGCCTCGGTGGCAAACTCCGACTGCGGCGCGCCCGGCGCGCGGTAGGCGGCGGTCTTCGGCTTGTTGACGACCACGTCGTAGCCATCGATCAGCTGATGGGGGATGTCGTAGGGGGCCAGCGCGCACATCGCGCCCGCGCCGACCGGCGAGCCGGGGTAGGCGCCGGCCTCGAAGGCCAGGTAGACCTCGCCGGCCGTCAGCGTGCCGTCGCGCTTGGCGCCCAGCTTGACCCGCATATAGGTGCCGGAGGTCGGCCCGGTCGCCAGCAGCACCTCTTCGCGGTTCATCGTCAGCTGCACGGGGCGGCCCGTCTCGCGCGAGAGGATCGCCGCCAGCGGCTCGAGATAGACGGGGATCTTGCCCCCGAAGCCGCCGCCGATCTCCATCGGCGTGACTTTGACCTGCGACGGCGAGAGCTGCACCAGCGGCGCGACGGAGTCGCGCACGACGAATGAGCCCTGCGTGCTGGTCCAGATGTCGAGCGTGCCGTCGGCGCGCCAGTAGGCCGTGCCGTTCTGCGGCTCGATGTAGCCCTGGTGCGCCATTGAGGTCTCGAACTCGCGCTCGATCACCACATCGGCGTCGGCGAAGCCGGCCGCGGTATCGCCCTTGGCGAACCGCAGGTGCGAGGCTGTGTTGCTTTCGTTGTCGCTCTGCGAGCCGTCCATCTCGCCCGTCTTCATGCCCTCGTGCAGCTTCGGCGCGGTATCGAGCATCGCGTCGCGCACGTCGAGCACCGGCGGCAGCAGCTCATACTCGACCTCGATCAGTTCGAGCGCATCCTCGGCGGTGTGGTAGTCGGCCGCGGCGACGGCGGCGACCGCGTGGCCCTTGTAGAGCACCTTGTCCGAGGCGATGACGTTGTCCAGCACCCACTTCAGGTTCGCCGCACCCTCGCCGGTGTCGATCACCTGATCGGAGGCGCGCGGGAAGTCGGCGTTGGTGATCACCGCTTTGACGCCGTCGAGCGCCTCCGCCTTGCTGGTGTCGATGCTGAGGATCCGCGCGTGCGCGTGCGGGCTGCGCAGCACCCGGCCGTAGAGCATCCCGGGCAGCTGCAAGTCCGCGCCGTACTGCGCGGCGCCGGTCACTTTGTCGACGCCGTCGTGGCGGATCGGGCGGGTGCCGATCACCTTGTATTCGCGTTCGGTCGTCACCATGTCGGCTCGTCCCTTCGTTGCTCAGCTGCGGCTCGGCGGTGTTCTGGCGGCGGTGCTATTTCTGTTCGGCGGCGAGCTGCACGGCGCGGATGATCTTGTCGTAGCCGGTGCAGCGGCAGAGGTTGCCGGCCAGCCAGTAGCGGATTTCGTGCTCGGTCGGGCTGGGGTTCTGCTCCAGCAGCGCCTCGGCCGCGACCAGGAAGCCGGGCGTGCAGATGCCGCACTGCAGCGCCGCCTCCTCGAGGAAGGCGTTCTGCAGCGGCGAGAGCTGGTCGCCGTCGGCCAGCCCTTCGACGGTCCGCACCTCGCTGCCCTCGACCTCAGCAGCCATCACCAGGCAGGAGTTGACGATCCGGCCGTCGAGGTTGACGCAGCACGCGCCGCAGTTGCCGTTGTTGCAGCCCTCCTTGGCTCCGGTCAGGCCGATTCGGTCGCGCAGCGCTTCGAGCAGGCTGTCGCGCTCGTTGGCCAGAAAGACGGTTGGCTCGCCGTTGATCGTGGTGTTGACGACGATGTAATCGGTCATGCTGCGCCCCTCCTCTGCTTGGTTCGAGCTGCGGTGCTAGGCGGCCGCGCGCTCGGCGGCCTGGCGGATCGTGCGCTCGGTCAGCACGCCGGCCAGATGGCGGCGTTGGCGGATCGAGCCGCGCATGTCGTCGATCGGGCGGGCGGCGGCGCGCGCGGCGGCCGCGGCGGCCGCGATCGTTGCATCGCTCAGCGGCTGGCCGACCAGCGCCGCGCCCGCCTCGGCGACCAACAGCGGCGTCGGCGCCACCGCGCCGATCGAGACCCGCGCCCAAGTCACCGCGCCGTCCTCAATCCGCACCTGCGTTGCGGCGTTGGTCACCGCGATGTCCATCTCGTTGCGCGGGATAAAGCGCAGAAAGCGCGCGCCGCTGTTGGCCGCGGGTGCGGGAAAATGGAGCGCGACGACAAACTCGCCGGCCTCCAGTGCGTTGCGCCCCGGCGCGGTGCAGAAATCTTCAACGGCGACCGAGCGGCGGCCGTTCGGGCCGGCGATCTCGACGCTCGCCTCGAGCACGATCAGCGTGGGGATGCCGTCCGCGGCGGGCGAGGAGTTGCACAGATTCCCGCCCAGGCTGGCGCGGCCCTGAATCGCCGTACCGCCGATCAACGAGGTCGAGTCGACCAGCGAGGGGTACAGCTCCTGCACCGCTTCGCTCGCGTAGATCTCGTAGCAGGGCGTCGCAGCGCCGATCGTCAGGCCGGCGTCGGCGTCGTAGGACAGCGCCATCACCTCGGGGATCCGTTTGATGTCCACAAACAGGTCGATATCGCGCGTGCGTTCGCGCGCCTGCACGATCACGTCGGTTCCGCCGGCCAGCACGCGGGCTCCCTCGCCGCCTTCTTGCAGCAGCCGAGAAGCCTCTTCAACACTGGCAGCGCGCGCGTACTTGACAGCTTGCACCAGTCCCGCCTCCTACCGTTCAGTCCATCGCTGGGCGCGGCACGCTGTCCGCGCGCGGCGCGGGCGCCGCCGCATCGGCGCTCGCGGGCAGGATAGCGCATGGCCGGGCCGCGCCCCTGCGGTGCGGGAATCGCGCCTCAGTCGGCCGGCGCGGCGAGCCGCGGGGCATCGTGTTCGACGATTGCCTCGGCCGGCGCCGGCGGCCGCCCGGCGGTGAAGCGCAGCAGCAGGTAGCCAAGCAGCGCGGCCGCGATCGAGGCCGCGAAGATGCCCATCTTCGCGGCCTCCAGCAGCGCGGCTTCGCCGTCGTCGAAGGACAGATCGGCGATGAAGATCGCAACCGTAAAGCCGACCCCGGCGAGCAGCGCCGCGCCGCCGAGGTGCGCCCACTGCAGCTCGTCCGGCTTGATCGCGATCTTGAGCCGCACAGCCAGCGCAGCGGCCAGCATGATCCCGCCGAACTTGCCCAGCAACAGCCCTAGGAAGATGCCCCAGGCGATATCGGAGTTGACCGCGTCGGAGATGCTGTCGCCGCTGAGCAGCACGCCGGCGTTGGCCAGCGCGAAGACAGGCACGACAAAGAACGCCGCGATCGGCGCGGTCGCCTCCTCGAGCCGTTCGAGCGGCGAAAGCCCCTCGTGCACCACATGCCGCACACCGCGCAGCGCTTCCTGCGAATCGACCTCGACCACGTGCGGGTCGTCGTCGCCCAGCGCATGGCGCAGGCGCTGCAGGAAATAGTCGATCCGCCGTGCGGTGCCGTCGCGGTCGTAGAGCGAGCTGGCCGGCACGATCAGGCCCAGAATCACGCCGGCGAGGGTCGCATGAACGCCCGCCTCCCAGAGCGTCAGCCAGAGAAACACGCCGCCGAGCGCGTGCACCCCGAAGTGCCGCATCCCAACCTGCTTGGCGGCGAGCAGAAACGCGACCGCCCCGAGCATCCCCAGCAGCCATTCGATCCGGATCGATTCGGAGTAGAAGATCGCGATGATCAGGATTCCGCCCACATCGTCGGCGACGGCCAGCGTGAGCAGGAAGACCTTCAGCTGCACCGGCACGCGCGGCCCGACGAGGGCCAACACGCCGAGCGCGAAGGCGATGTCGGTCGCGACGGGAATGCCCCAGCCGGCGCCGCCGGGGCCGCCGGCGTTGAACGCGGCGTAGATGCCCACCGGCGCGAACATGCCGCCCAGCGCCGCGAAGATCGGCAGCGCGGCATGGCGCGGATCGCGCAGCTCGCCGTGCACGAATTCGCGCTTGATCTCCGCGCCCACGACGAGAAAGAAGACGACCATCAGCACGTCGTTGACGATGTGCTGCAAGCTCTGGTCGTAGGACCAGATCGAGAGGTCGAGCTTGATGTGTGCGTGCCAGAAATCCTCGTACGCCCCGTGTGCGGCGTTGGCCCAGATCATCGCCGCCGTGGCGGCGATCACCAGCACGATCCCGCCCGCCGCCTCGACCTGCATAAACCGCAGGGTTGGCTGCACCACGAGCCGCCGCAGCGGCCCCCGCCCCTCGCGCCACGGCGGTCGATACAGATCGGCCATCAACACCCTCTCCCGCGCAACCGAACTCTACCCAAGCCAGTCCACTCGGTCAGCAAGCGCGGAGCGGGCAGACGCCGCCGGCCTTCCCGCTCCCCGCACTCGCGACTGCTCACATGCAGCCCAGCCCGCAGCCCAGCCGGCAAGCGGAGGGAGATGGGAAAAGATGGGAAAGAGGTGCGGATCCGACCTGCGGAATGGAATGGGGCGCCCGCTTGCGCGGCGGCGGCCGCCCCGCGCTTGAGCGTTAGATGCTGAAATAGCGCGCTTCAGGGTGATGCACGATGAGCGCCGAGGTCGATTGCTCCGGCTCAATCTGCCATTCCTCCGACAACGTCGCCCCAATCCGCTCGGGCTCCAGCAGCTGCCAAAGCTGCCGCTGATCCTCCAGATTGGGGCAGGCCGGGTAGCCGAACGAGTACCGCGCGCCCTGGTAGACCGTTTTGAACAGCTCCTGCGGCGTCGCCCCGTCGGCGGCTTGGATGCCCAGCTCGGCGCGCATCCGGCGGTGCCAGAACTCGGCCAGCGCCTCCGCCATCTCCACCCCAAAGCCGTGCCAGTAGAGGTAGTCCTGGTAGCGGTCGGCCGCGAACAGCTGCGCCGTGTGCTCCGAAACGCGGCGCCCCATCGTCACCACGTGGAAGCCCGCCACATCGGTCTCGCCGGAGCCCACTGAGCGGAAGTAGTCGGCCAGGCAGAGCCCCTGCTTGCCCTGCTGGCGGGGAAAGCGGAAGCGGGCCAGCTCTGCCTGGCTGCTCGGCTTGCTGCCCGGCCGGTAGATGATCAGGTCGTCTCCGTCCGATTGCGCAGGAAAGTAGCCGTAGACGACGGCCGGCTCGAGGATCGCTTCGCGCAGCGCTTCGGCCTGCAGGCGCCTGAGGGCGGGGCGGGCGCCGCGCTCGACGGCGGCGGCCGCGTCTTGCCCGTTGCGGCTGCGGAAGCCCCACTGACCGCGGAAGAGCGTCGTTTCATTGATGTAGGGGAACAGCTCCGCGAGGGCCGGGCCGTGCGCGACGCGGGCGCCCCAGAAGGGCGGCTCGGGGATCTGCGCCGCGGGGTTGAGGGCGCGCGGTGCGGCGGCGGCCGGGGCGCGTTTGGGCGCCGCCCGGCGCGCGATGGGCGCATGCGCGGGCGGCTCGCCGGCCGCCAACGCATTCATAATCCGCAAACCCTCGAAGGCATCCTGGGCGTACCAGACGCGCCCCGCAAACTGTTCGCGCAGGTCCGATTCGACGTAGCTGCGCGTCAGCGCCGCGCCGCCGAGCAGCACCGGCCAGCGCTCGGCCAGGCCGCGCCGATTGAGCTCCTCGAGATCCTCCTGCATCACCAGCGTCGATTTGACCAACAGCCCGGACAGCCCGATCGCATCGGCGTTGTGCGCCTCGGCGGCCTCGATGATCGGGCCGATCGGCTGTTTGATGCCCAGGTTGACGGTCGTGAAGCCGTTGTTGCTGAGGATGATGTCGACGAGATTCTTGCCGATGTCGTGCACATCGCCGCGCACCGTGGCGAGCACGATCGTGCCCTTGCCCGCGGCGTCGGCCCGCTCCATGTGCGGCTCCAGCCAAGCGACCGCGGCCTTCATCGTCTCGGCCGATTGCAGCACGAAGGGCAGCTGCATCTGCCCCGCGCCGAACAGCTCGCCGACCTCCTGCATCGCCGGCAGCAGCAGGCCGTTGATGATCTGCAGCGCCGAGCGCGAGCGCAGCGCCTCGGCGAGGTCCTCGTGCAACCCCTCGCGCAGACCGTCGACGATCCGCTGGTGCAGCCGCTGCTCCAGCGAGAGCTCCGCAATGTCGCGCTCGCCGCGGCGCACCGAAACACCCTCGAAGAGCGCCATGAACGCGGTCAGCGGATCGACCCCGTCGACCCACTCGTTGTGAATCAGCCGCAGCGCCGCCCGGCGCTGCGCAGCGTCGATCTGGTGGGCGGGCAGGATTTGGGCGGCGTGCACGATCGCAGCCGAGAGGCCGCGCTCGACCGCCTCCTGCAGGAAGACGCTGTTGAGCACCTGCCGCGCCGCCGCGCTGAGGCCGAAGGAGACGTTGCTGACTCCCAAAATCGTCTGCGCGCGCGGAAAGCGGCGCGCAATCTCGGCCACCGCGTCGAGCGTCTCGATCCCGTCGCGGCGCAGGTCGTCCTGGCCGCTGCCCAGCGGCATCGTCAGCGCGTCGAAAAACAGATCCTCGGGCGCCAGCCCGTATTCCTCCGTTGCGATGCGGTAGAGCCGCGCCGCGATCGCCACCTTGCGCTCGCAGCTGCGCGCCTGCCCCTGCTCGTCGATCGAGAGCGCCACCACGCTGGCGCCGAAGCGCCGCGCCGCCGAGAGCGTCTGCGCCAGCCGCAGGCCGCCGTCTTCGAGGTTGATCGAGTTGACGATCGCCTTGCCGCCGATCAACTTGAGCCCGGCCTCGATCACCGGCGGCTCGGTCGAATCGAGCATCAGCGGCAGCGTCGAGAGCCCCCGCGCCCGGCGCACCAGCTGGTCCATATCGGGCGCACCGTCGCGGCCCACAAAATCGACGCAGAGATCGGCGACGTGCGCGCCTTCGGCGGCCTGGTCGCGCACCACGTTGGCCATCTGCTCCCATTGTTCGTCTTTGAGCAGCCGCTTGAAGCGCCGCGAACCGTTGGCGTTGGCGCGCTCGCCGACGATCAGAAAGGAGGCGTCCTGCGCATAGGGCACAGCGTTGAACAGCGAGGCCGCGCCGGCCGGCAGCCGCGGCTCGCGCCGCGCCCGCGCTGCGCCGCGCACCGCTTCCGAGACGGCGCGCACATGCTCCGTCGTCGTCCCGCAGCAGCCCCCGACGATGCTGACGCCGTAATCGCGGATGAATGCCGTCTGCGCCTCGGCCAGCGCCGTCGGCGTGAGGTCATAGACCGTGCGTCCGTCCTCGACGCGCGGCAGGCCGGCGTTGGGCGAGCAGAGCAGCGGCAGCGGGGCGTTCTCGGCCAGAAAGCGCAGCGGCTCGTGCATCAGCTCGGGGCCTGTCGCGCAGTTCAGCCCGATCCCGGCCAGACCAAGCGGCGCCAACGCCGTCAACGCCGCCCCGATCTCGCTGCCCACGAGCATCTGGCCGGTCGTCTCAATCGTCACGGTGGCGAAGATCGGCGTCTCCAGGCCGCGCTCGGAGAGCGCGTCGCGGCAAGCCAGAATCGCCGCCTTGCCCTGCAACAAGTCGTAGACCGTCTCGACCAGCAGCGCATCCACGCCGCCGTCGAGCAGGCCGCGCGCCTGTTCGAGATAGGCGGCGTGCAGCTGATCGAACTCGATCTGCCCGAGGCTGGGCAGCTTGGTGCCGGGGCCGAGCGAGCCGACCGCGAAGCGCGGAGCATCGGCGGCCGAGAAACGGTCCGCCGTACGCCGCGCGATCCGCGCGGAGGCGGCGTTGAGTTCGCGCGTCCGCGCGGCCAGATCGTATTCGCCGAGCGTGATCGCCGAGCCGCCGAAGGTATTGGTCAGCACCGCATCCGCGCCTGCTTCGAGGTACGACGCATGCAGCGCCTCGACCGCCTGCGGGCAGCTCAGATTGAGCACCTCGTTGCAGCCTTCGAGGCCGTCAAAGTCGGAGAGCGGCAGATCCAGCGCCTGCAGGCCCGTGCCTGTTGCGCCGTCCAGCACGAGCGCACGCTGCGCCGCCAGCTCGAGCAGCTTCGATCGCTCCGACGCCATCGCTTCTACTCCTCCCCGAACCAACTCAGCCTACCCGCGCCGGCGCGGGCAGATCCGTTGTGCATACCCCAGCACATACACCCACGTACCGCCTCTCTCCCCGCTCACCTGCGGGGCGGGGGCTCCCACCTCTCTCTCCATCCCTCGCACAGGCGCCCTGCGCCAGCCCAGCAATGAGCGCTGCTCCCGGCCGCCTCCGCCTCACCTCTCTGACTCACGCCGAAGCCCGCATGACGTGCACAGGCCTCAGCAGGAGAGGCGTTCAGTACCACTTCGCCTTGTCGACGACGTTGACGAACCCGCGGCCGTCGATCAGGCGGCGCGCGTTCTCCAGAATCAACTCGAAGCGGCGCTCGGGGATATCGGCCGCGCCGGCGACCGCGGTGTGCGGCGTGATCAGCACGTTCTCCAGCCGCCAGAGCGGATGCCCGGGCGGCAGCGGCTCGGTCTCGAAGACATCGAGGCCGGCGCCGGCGATCTCGCCCTGCTCCAGCGCGGCAACCAGATCGTCGAGCCGCGTGGTCATGCCGCGCCCGATGTTGATGAAGCACGCGGAGCGCTTCATCAGCCGGAAGCGCCCCGCATGCCACATGAACTCCGTCTCCGGCGTGTGCGGAACGGTGGTGACGACGAAGTCCGCTTCGGGCAGGCGGGCGTCCAGCCCGCTCGGCGCAACGATCTCGGCCGGCGCCTCGCGCTCTGGGCGCGGCTCGACGCCGATCACGCGCGCGCCGAAGGCGGCGCAGAGGCGGGCCGTCTCCGCGCCGATCCCGCCCACCCCGTTGATCAACACCACCGCCTCCGCCAGGTTCAGATATCCGCGCCGCCGCGCGCGCGGATCCCAGCGGCCCTGCGCCTGCGCCGCGCTGTAGTCGGGCAGGCCGCGCGCGAGCGCGAGCATAAACATCATGATGTGCTGGGCGATGTGATCGGAGTAGATCCCGCGCGGATTGCTGACCGTCACCGGATGCTCGGCCAGCTCCGGGTAGTAGTAGCCGGGCGGCGGACCGGCGAACGGATTCTGCAGCAGCCGCAGCCGCTCGAGGGTGGGCAGCAGCTCGGGCGCCACGCCGCCGTAGGCCGCATCGGCATCGATCAGCTCGCGCGCCGCTGCCTCGCCGTCCTCCGCGATCACGACTTCGAGAGCGGGCAGCGCCTGCTGCAAGCGCAGCGCCCAAGCGCGGATGTCATCATCGATCGGCGGCAGCATCACGTATTTGGCCATCGCTCCGCTCCTGCTGCTCCAAGCGCTGCGCCCGAAGGTAACAGCGGCAGCAGGCGCCAATCCGGCGCGCGGCGGCGCTGCAGCCGCTCTCAGCCCTGCAGCTGCGGGGCGACCTCCTGGACGAAGCGCTCGCTGGCGGCGGAATCGGAATCGGCCGGGTCGAGCGGCGAGCCGCGCAGGATGAAGCGGTCGATGCCCAGCTCGACTAGCCCGCCAAGCCGCTGCACGCAGTAGTCGGGCGGCCCGAAGACGCCGAAGGCGCGCTCGAACTCGGCCGGAATCGCCGCCGCCTGCGCGCTGCCGGGGCGGCCGTGGCCGTGCATGTCGTAGCTGTCGTGAATCGCGCTGAGCACCGTGCGCTGCGCGGCGCTGGCCGGCCCAACGATCTCCCCGTACATGTTCGAGAAGCGCGCAAACAGCGACACCTGCCCGGCCCCAATCCGCATCGCCTCTTCGGGATCGTCGTGGACCACGAGCGGCAGGTAGGCAGCGAAGGGAATGTGCGGTTCGAGCCCCGCTTCGGCCCGCGCGCGCTGTGCAACCTCCATCCCCCAGCGCGTCCGCTCCGCATCGGCGCCCACATTCAGGCTGACTCGATCGGCGTGCCGCGCCGCCGCCGCGATCACGCGCGGGCCGGTCGCGGCCACATCGACGGGCACTTTCGGCCCCATCGCAGCGATGTAGCCGATGCGGCTGGCCGCGGGGGTATCGGCCAGCCCCAGGGCGTCGACGTCGCCGCCCTCAAATTCGACCGCCGCGCCGCGCAGATAGGCCTGGAGCTGCTCGAGATAGCGCTCAAACGGCCCGACCGCATGCGGCGCGAGGCCGAGGTGGGCCAGCGCTGAGTCGCCCCGCCCAATCCCCATATAGGCCCGCCCGCGGCTCTCCGCCTGGACCGCAGCGATCGCCGAGGCGGTCACGGCCGGGTGGCGCGTGTAGGAATTGGTCACGCCCGTGCCCAGCTTGAGCCGCGTCGTGGCGTGCGCAGCCAGCCCCATCGCCACGTAGCAATCGGCGACGAGATTCTGGCTGTCGACGTAGACGATCCCGTCGTAGCCGAGCTGCTCAGCGCGGACGGCCTGCTGCACGCCGTCGAAGACGGATGGATCATCGCTCGTGGGGCGGCCTCCGCCCATCGTCCAAAACTCGACCGCCATCGCAGCGCCTCCAGACCAGACTTGACGGCGGAGAGTATATGAGCAGCGGCCCGGCAACAGCGCAGCAGGAGCACAGCAAGGCTGCCGTCGCCGGGCGGCTGCGAACGGCCGCGATGCCGCTCCCGCAAGCGGGCGGCGAGGGCTGTGCGGTCCCTTTCCAGGCCAGCCTTCCTCGGCGAGCAGGGCGAGCGGTCTCCCGCTCGCGGGCCTCGCGGGCCGCTTACCCGCCGCGGCTCTTCAGCATTGCGCCAAGCCCGAGCGCCAGTTACCGTAACAGGGTTATCGGGGCGAGGCGCCCTGACGACAGCAACGTCAAAACCAGAGAACAGGAGAACGATGAAGAACCAGATGCAACTGCCCGAAACCGGGCGCAGTACCGCCTTGATCCGGCTGCTCGGAATCGGCGCCGTAGCAGCCCTCGCGGCACTGTGCTGGATCGCCGCCGGCGCATCCGCAGCGTACCCGACGGTGACCGCCGAGTACGGCGGCTGGGCCGAGGACGCCCCAGACGAAATCAAGCTCGCAATCGAGCACACCCCCCAGTTCGAGTACTCCCTAACCGACCCGTTGGCGTCGGTCGTCCCTAGCTCCGACACGTGGAATTGCCAAAATTACCGCTGCCATTACTTGAACGTCTCGTGGAGCGGCATCACTCCGAACAGGGGGGCAGGCCAGTACCCCTACACAATCAGACTGACCCGCAACGTCCTCCCTTCCGCAGCGGATGTCGGCGTTACGGAAGAGTACTTCGAAACGCTGTTCTTGGCCACGCGAATGTCCCTGCCCACACTCAATACGGCCCAACAATACGTGCCGCTGCCTTGGCACGGCGAACGGGTGACCGTCTCGGTCATCGGCGCCCCGGGCTCGGGGGCATCCGACTTCGCGGTGAAGATCCCTGAGAACGACCTTCCGCCCGGCTTCAACTCCAGGGCGGCCGCGGGCGGCGCGGCGCTGGTGCAGGATCCCAACAACGCCAACCTGCCGATGGTGCTGGCCGTCTGGCCCAAGCTCGACGGGGCCACCCACTACGAGGTGCAGTACACCCTCCGGACCCGTTCCAGGCAGAGCGGGCAAAAGCTGACGAAAGTGACCCGCATCTTGAGCCCCAGCCAGCTCGACGGCTACAGCGGCCAGTACACATCCCTCAACCCCAACTGGGCTCAGCACCCGAACGCGTCGGTGCTCAGCAACCTGGGCGCCGGCAACTTCGACGGCTCGGACTCAGATCAATGGATGGCCGCGTTAACCACCCTGCCCGAGTTGCTCGCCGGCGCCGAAGGCTGGCCGAGTGAAACGGTTGGCAGCGCAGCGCTCGCCGCTGAGGCCGACATCATTGCGGCGCTGGGCAGGGGCAAGAACGCGGTTGCAATACGAATCCGCCCTGTGTTGGCCTGCGGCGGCTACAATCACACGCTCTGCTCTGGGTCGGCTAATTTCCTGACGGCAGTCCTGGCGCAGTGGGGCAAGCAGAGCCGGATCTCTCCCTACGTGATGTTCAAGGGCGGCAACCTGGCGGAATGGATCAGCTCCGCCGGCACGGCCCGCTAGCGCCCAGCACACCGCGCCGGCAAGGCCGGCATTCACGGAAACGGCAGCCCAGCGGCGGGCCCCCGCAAAAACCGGCCCCCCCCCCGTTAGGCGCCCGCTGC
>CAYFZI010000004.1:2844-19890 GCA_964347635.1 uncultured Dehalococcoidia bacterium | reverse complement strand
CCCCCCACCCCGCGCCGCCACGCCCGGCTTGCACGCAACCGGCCGCCCCGCGGCGCCCCCGGCAACGCGGGGCCCGCCGCTCTTTTCGCGTCCGTGTCCGGCAGGGGAACAGGCCCTAAGCGGGCCCCGAGCCGCGGCCCGCGGCTTGCTCGAGAAACTGAAGCAGCAGCTCGGTGACGGCGGCGGGCTGCTCCTGCTGCACCCAGTGGCCCGCGCCCTCGACGAGGCTGCAGTCCAGCATCTGCGTGCAGGCCTGCTGCTGCATCCGCTCCAGCGCGCCGGGCGACTGATAGACGCCCCAGTCGCTGGCGCCGGCGATGAAGCAGGTCGGCGCGTCGACGCGGCGGCCGCTGAACAGCTGCAGCTGCGCGGCGGCCGCGGGGTCGCGCGCTGCGCGGTACCACTGCAGGCCGCCCTGAAAGCCGTTGCGGCCGAACTCCTCCGCGTAGACGGCCAGCTCATCGTCCGGCAGCCACTCGCAGGCGGCAACCGCTGCGGCGCTCGGCATCTCGCGGGCGACCGTGGCCGGCATGTCGTCTGCCAGCTGCATCACGTAGTAGTTGGGCAGCTTGGCCAGCTCGGCGGCGCTCCAGGCCGCAAGCGGATGCGGCCGGTTCTGCGGCCAATCGGCGCTCTTCATGTGGTAGTAGCCGCGCAGAAAGTCGTGCACGCCCTGCGGGGCGCCGCGCATGTCGGCGTCGGCGGGCCGTGTGCAGTAGTAGGACTGATAGTGCTTGCGCGGGCGATCGAGCGCGGCGAGATCGGCCTGGATCGCGGCGGAGCCGGCCGCGCCGGAGCCGCGGTACTCACCGGCCGGCAGCGGCGGCGGGCCGCTGAATGGGCCGCTCATCATCACCGCCGAGCGGAAGATGTCGGGGCGGATCAGCGCGGCGTAGGCGGCCACGGGCGATCCGAAATCGTGCCCGATCACCGCTGCGGCCGAGTCGCGCCCCAGCGCTGCGACCAACCCCATCGCATCGCGCACTAGATTGAGCATCCCATAGGCGCGCAGATCTCCGTCGTAGCTGCCGTCCCAGCCGCTGGTGCGTCCGTAGCCGCGCTGGTCGGGCGCGGCGACGTGGTAGCCGGCCTCGGCCAGCGGTAGCATGACCTTGCGCCAGCTGTAGGCCAGCTCGGGGAAGCCGTGCAGCAGCAGCAGCAGCGGGCGCTCGGCGCCCCCTGCGCGCTCCGGCCAGCCCGCCTCGAGCACGTGCATCGTGAGCCCGTTGACGCCCGCCGCAAAGCGCGAACGGATGCCTGCTTCCAATGTCCCCGCGCCGTAGGCCGTGTCCGCGCCCATCTGTCTGCCTTCCCAGCCCGGCCGCGCCGATGCTGATGCTTGGGTATTCGGGACGGTCTACGGCGGCCGCTAGCGGCCCTTGAACTGCGGCGCGCGCTTCTCCATAAAAGCCTTGGGGCCTTCGATCGCGTCCTCGCTGCCGAACGCACGGGCCGCGAGCAATGACTCCATCCCCCAGGCCTGCTCCCAGGACATGCCCATCGCGCCGCGCACGGCGATCTCCTTGGCGGTGCGCACGGCGAGCGGGCCGTTGGCGCAGATGAGGTCGGCGATGGCGTGGGCGGTGGGCAGCAGCTGCTCGCGCGGCACGACGCGGTTGATCAGGCCGCACTGCAGCGCTTCGCGGGCGCTGAGGCGGCGGCCGGTGAGCAGGATCTCCATCGCCCAGGCCCAGGGGATCTGGCGCGGCAGGCGGATGTGCGAGCCGCCCGCCGGCACGATTCCCCAGCGCACTTCCTGCAGCCCGAACTCGGCGTGCTCCGCGGCCACGCGGATATCGGTGCCGAGCATGAACTCGAGCCCGCCGGCGATGCAGTAGCCGTTGACCGCGGCCAGCACCGGCTTGCTGATTCCGTGCAGCGAGCGCGTCTCCTCGACCTTCAACGGTTCGCTGCGCGTCGCCGCCGCCCGCTGCGGGATCGTGCTGCTCAGGTCCGCGCCGGCGCAGAACGCGCGCTCGCCCGCACCGGTGACGATCGCGACCCACAGCTGCGGGTCGTTGCTGAAATCCTCGCTCGCCTCGCGCAGCAGCGCGAGCAGCTCGGGGCTCATCGCGTTCATCCGCTCGGGGCGGTTGAATGTGATCAGCGCGCGCTTGTTCGCGTAGTCCTTCTCGTAGATCAACGGCTGGTCAGACATCTCGCGCCTCCGCTGGGGATTGCTGCTCGGTCGGCTAGGCTACCGCGCGCACCGGCTCACCGGGTGCTCCCAGCGCGGCAGACAAAAGCAAGGCGCGCACACCGCCTCGCCCGTGCGGCATGCCGGCCTGTACAGGCGCTTCCGCCGCAGCAGCGGGCAATTTTCCATGCGACCGAATGCGGCAAAGCCCGCGCAGCAGGGGCAGAGCCACTCCTGTGGGGAACGCGCCCCTACGGGGCGTTTCCGTGCGCCTAGGGGGGCGCTAGGGGGCAGGGGTGTCAGGCATCGCTGGTTTGCTCCTGCTTTCAGCGTCTAGCGCGGTGAGCAGATCGTTGGCAGCATTGGCGATGGCGGATGCGCAGTACAGCAGTTCGAACTGGGCGGCAAGGCGCTTCGCGCTCTCGGCGGCGCGGTACATCGAGTCGATGTTTTCGGGGGCATCAAGGGAAACACCATTGACGGTGTTTAGGAGCACTTCATCAATCAGGCGCATGTCTCCGGCGGCAAGCGCGCGGATGTCAATGAAGCTTTCAAGCAGTTCCCTCTGAAGCGTTTCGCGGGCGCGGGCAACATCAGCGGTGGCAGACATCAGGGCGCGTTCCTTTACGGCGGCGGGCGTCTAGCTTGCTGCGGCGTATGTCGACATCGCTGTCAATTACGTCGATGCAGCTCAGCATTTTATCGATGAGAGGGCGGGCGGCGCCAGCATGGGCGGCGGGGGCATCGGGCGCTCGGGCGGCGCTCAATGGCAGCCGCTGCGCCGCGCATCCTTCCCCCGCTTGCAGTTCACAGAAGGAGCGGGACGGCGCCGTTAGGAGCGGCGCTCGAGCTGGTCGGCGATGAACGAGAGGGCGGCCAGCGCTGCCCCGAGCAGGGCGATGATCCCGCCGTTGCGCAGCAGCAGCGCCGTCGCATCGGCGCCGATCGCGTACAGCTCCGCCAGCAGCGGGTCGGCCGCGCCGCGCGCCAAGCCCAGAAAGCGCTGCTCGGCCGCCATGCCGATCGCGAACGCCAGCAGGCCGCCGACGCCCAGCGCAGCGCCCAGCAACAGCACGCGCCGCGCGCCGCGGCCCTGCGCCAGCGCCCCCAGTGCGAGCGGCGCGAACGCGCACAGCGACACGATCAGCGCGATCGCGGCCAGCGTGCGCCCGCCGGCCGTCAGCCGGCCGACGGTGCCCGAGAACACCGAGGCCTGCGAGAAGAAATCGGTCGAGCCGCGCTGCTCGGCGCGCAGCGCATCGAAGCCTTCGTCGTAGAGCATCCGCGCCGAATGCGCCGCGATTGCATCGGCCAGCCCCGCCCGCCCGCCCGCGAGGTCGGCGGCGGAGAGCGTCAGCGGCAGCGGGAATTCGCTCAGCTGCAGCTCGCCGCCGGCCGCCGCCGACGCAGCCAGATCGTCCCATGCGGCCGCCGCTGCGGCGTCGATCTCGAACAACGACCGGCTGACGCGCGCCAGCAGCATCTCCGCCGTCTGCCGCTCGGTCAGCTGCACGGCGGTGACCGTCGCGGCCAAGATCGCCGTAACGGCCGCAGCCAGCGCGAGCACAGCCCAGCGGCCGATGCCGGCCCGCTGGCGGGGCGCCGCCGGCGGGCCCAACCCGCCCCCGACGCGCCGCAGCGGCGCCTCAGGGAACGCGCCGCTCACGGCCCCGGCAGCCCGGCGCCGGCGTCGACCCGCTCGAGCAGCGAGCTGCCCGTGATCCGGTCCACGAGCGCCCGGCCCTGCGGATCGACCCACGGCCACCAGAGCGCGGCCAGCGCGAACCAGCCCGGCCACCAGAGCAGCGCGCGCGCCAGTGTCTGGCCCGCCGTCGCCTCCACGCGCAGGCCCACCAAGCGCGCGCCGAGCGTGCCGCCGGTCAGACTGCCGAGCGCGATGTAGAGCGGCGCCGCCGGCAGCCAGAGCGCCGCCGCGGCATAGCCCGCCAACCACTGATTCAGCGTCGGGTCGGACTCGAGGGGATTGACCTGCGCGAGCATCACGGCGACAGCGAGCAGCGCACAGAACACGCCGAGCAGCGCCGCGATGACGAGGTCGATCGCGCCCGCCAGCAGCCGCGCCTCGCGCCGCGCCGGCCTCCAGCCGCTGCCGCGTTCCGCCCAGCGGAGGCCCACGCCTCACCTCCGCGCTGCCGCTCGCCCGCCGCCGCTGCGCCCGAGCCTACCATCCAAAAATGCCCGAGATGCCCGCGCGCGCCGCTCAACGCTCACTCCGTCTACGCCGGCGCACCGCCGCCGGCCTCTTCGCCGTCGGCCTGCTCGGCTCGATCGCGCTGATCGCCGCGCTCGCAGCTGCCCAACCGACGCGCCCGGCCGGCGCATCGGCGCCGCTCGGCGAGGCGATCGCAGAGGCCGCCGCCGGCGAGCGCTTCACGCTCGCGCGCTGGGAGCTGGAGTCCGCCTTCAACCGCTGGCTCGGCATCGCTGCCCGCTTGCTGTACAGCGAGCCCGCATGCGATGCCGCTGCAGAGCTGGAGCGGCTCGCCGAGGGGAGCGCAGCGATCGACGGACAAGCTGCGCAGTGCGTCGAGCGCGCGCTCGAACGCGCCGTCGCCGCGGCGATCTCGGAGAGCGGCCTGGCCGAGCCGCTGCCGTTGTTCCGCTCGCAATCGATCGTCTGGCCGCCGGTCGATATCGAGCTGCGCCGCGCGCCGCGGGTGCTGGCCGTTTCGCCGCGCGCGGAGATTCACCTGATCGGGTCGGTGCTGCTCTCGCCCGACCTCCCGCGCAGCGAATACGGCCGCATCGAAGCGGCGCTCGAGGCCGGCGGCGAATGGTCCGCCTGGATCGGCGGCGTGGGCGGCGTGGCCACCTACCCGGCGATCGTGATCCCGCGCTCGAATTGGTACGACGCGCTGCGCCTGACCGCGCACGAGTGGATCCACCACTACCTGATTTTCCACCCGCTGGGCCGCGCCTATTTCGCTTCCGATGCGCTGCGCACGATCAACGAGACCGTCGCCGACATCGCGGGCAACGAACTCGCCGCCCGCGCCGCGGGCTTGGCAGCGCCCGACCGCCCGACCGTCGAGTCGGGCGAGTCGGGCCGCGCCGCGCACCCAGCTGCCGCGCTGGCCGGCCTGCGCCTCGATGTCGACGCGCTGCTCGCCGAAGGGCGTCTGGCCGAGGCAGAAGCGCTGATGGAGGCCGCGCGCCTCGAGCTGGCCGCCGCCGGGGTGCGCTACCGCCGAATCAACCAGGCCTTCTTCGCGTTCCGCGGCGGCTACGCCACGCAGCCGGGGGCAACCAGCCCCTACGGCCCGCTGCTCGAGCAGCTGCGCGCCCGCTCAACCTCCCTCGCCGACTTCGTCGCCGTCATCCGCACGGTCAACTCGCGCGCCGCAGCCGATGCGCTGCTGGGCAGGCGCTAGCAGCCGCCGCGGGCGCGCCGCAAGCCCTGCCCCCTCTCTATGAAACCGCGGGGAAGCGCTGTTGCTTCCGCTCTCCATCGAACCGCAGAGGAGATGTTCCCGCACCCATCTCCCTCCCCCTGTAGAGAGAAGCGGAGAGATATGGAGCAGGGGTTGCCGTGCTGGCGGGCGCGCCGGCAGGGTTATGAGCACTGCCGTCGGCTCTCCCTGCCCCGCGCCGCGCCTCCGAACGTGCACAAGCACTAGCGCCTCGAGCGGCTATTGAACGTCTTCCGCAGCCGGCTCGCCGCCGGCGTCGGAGACGGTCGGCGCGGGTTCGTCCGGCGGGGGCAGTGCGATGTGGATTTCCTGCACCAGGCGGCCCAGGTAGCGATCGACGACTGTGAGCTGCAGCGCGTAGACGCCGGCCGGCAGCGCCGATGTGTCCCAGCGCGCCAGCACGCCCGATTCAATCGCGTCCTCGCCCTCTGCGATCGCGATCAGCTCCGCACCGGCGGCGATTCGCTGCGCCGTCAGCATCCAGCGCTCCTGCTCAGCGCTGGACGCGCGGCCGCTGATCAGCAGGGAGCCGCGCACCACCACCGCGCCGTCGTGCGGCGCGTCGAGGCGCAGCGGAGCGTCCGCCTCGCTGGTTGAGCCCGAGCGCAGGTAGGCGACGTGATTTTCGCGCAGCCAGGCGGCGGCGGCGGGATCGTTCGCGGGCGGACGCAGCCAGAGGCCGTCGGCGATGAACGCCGCGGGCGTCTGCTCGGTCGCCGCTTGGAGCGTGCGGCGATCGAGCTCCGCCTCGACGCAGACGCCGTTCTCCAGCGGCGGCGCAACGCGGTGGCTGATGAAGAGCTCGTCGACAACCCGTTCGCAGCCGCCCCGCAGGTCGCCCTCGCCGCTCCAGAGCGGGATCTGCGGCGCGTGGACCTCCGCGCGGTGCAGGCCGGGCGGCCGCTCGAACTCGAGCACTTCCAGGCCCTCATGCGCGGCCAGCATCACGTTGCGCCAGATCAGCCCCGCGGTGCGCGACGAGGAGCCGCCCGTCATCGGTTCGTTATCGGCATTGCCGACCCAGACGCCGACGACCAGCTGCGGGGTGTAACCGATCGTCCAGTAGTCGACCCGCACATCGTGCTGGCCCGGGTCGCCGGCGGTGCCGGTCTTGGCCGCGGCGGGGCGGTCGAGCACGAGGTTGCTTTCGAGGCCGTAGAGCAGCGAGCGGGCCTGATTATCGCTGAGCATGTCGGTAATCAGATAGCTCTGCGCGGGCCGCGCGGCGGCCCGCTGCTCGGCCGCCTCGAAGCGGTAGACCACCCGACCGCGCGCGTCGCGCACTTCAAGGATCGCGACCGGGTCGAGCGCGCGGTAGCCCTCGGGCAGCTCGCGCAGCGTCGGCTGCCCGCGCATCACGCCGTTCTGCGCAATCGCCGCGTAGGCGTAGGTCATATCCAGCAGCGAGACCTCGCCGCCGCCGAGCGTGATCGAGGGACCGTAGTTGGAGGGGTCCCGCATCGTCGTGATGCCGAGCTGATGCATCGTGTCGAGCAGGTAGGGCACGCCGATCCGGCTGGCGGCGCGGAAGGCGGGGATGTTCATCGAGTTGGCCAGCGCGCTGCGCAGGGTGACGGGGCCGCGGAAGCGCTCATCGAAGTTGGTCGGCTCGAAGACCGTGCCGTCGAACTCCTCCCAGCGCGTGGGCACATCCCAGATCACCGTGCCCGGATGCCAGCTGCGCGGGTCGAGCTGCATCGCCGCCAGATACGTGAGCGGCTTGATCGAAGAGCCGGGCGAATGCAGCGCGGTGGCCAGGTTGACCTGCCCATCGAGCTGCTCATTGAAGAAGTCGCGGCTGCCGACCATCGCGCGAATCTCGCCGCTGGCCTGATCGATCGCAACCAGCGAGCCGTTGTGCGCGCCGGTCTCCTGCTCGAACCCGGCGATCCCCAGCTCCAGTTCGCGTTCGGCGAGCCGCTGCAGCCCCAGATCGAGGCTCGTCGTGATTCGCAGCCCGCCGTTGGAGAGCAGCCCTTCGCAGCCGGCGACCGATTCGGGCACCGGAACGGCGCCGCGCTCGCACAGCGCCAGCAGCTCATCGCGCACGTAGAGCACAAAGTGGGGGGCAACAATCTCGAACTCTTTGGAGTCGAACCGCAGCGGCGCCAGCTGCGCTGCCTCCGACTCATCCGGCGTGATGTACTCGTGCCGCACCATCAGCGCCAGCACATCGGCCTGGCGGCGCTTGGCGCGCGCGAAGTGCTCGAGCGGGTTGTAGAGCGAGGGCGCCTGCGGCAGGCCGGCCAGCAGCGCCGCTTCCGCGAGCGTCAGCTCGGCCGGCGGCTTGCCGAAGTAGCGCTGGCTCGCCGCGCCGATCCCGTAGGAGAAGTTGCCGTAGAAGATGCTGTTCAGATACCACTCGAGAATCTGCTCTTTGGAGTATTCGCCGGTCAGCTCGACGGCCAGGATCGTTTCCTTGATCTTGCCGCGCACGCGCTCGGCGGTGCGGCCGCTGCGCTCCTCGACGGGAATCAGCACGTTTTTGACCAGCTGCTGGGTGATCGAAGAGCCGCCGGAGCCGCCGAAGAAGTCGGAGCTGCCGACGCCGAAGTTCTCCCAGGCGGCGCGCATCAGTCCGCGCAGGTTGATCCCCTCGTTGCTCCAGAACGATGCGTCCTCGGTCGCCACTGTGGCGTTGATCATGTGCTGCGAGACTTCGTGCAGCCGCACCGGGTTGCTCAGCCCGAGCAGCGGGTCGGCGAACTCGAAGAGCAGCTCGCCGGCGGCGCCGCCGCGGTCGAAAATGCGGCTCGTGCCCAACGAACGCTGCGTCTCGACGATCGCATCCGGCTCGACCAGCTCATCGGCGAAGCCGCGGTAGATCGTGTAGGCGGCGGCCGCGCCGACCCCGATCAGCAGAGCCAGCAGCACCGCCGCCGCCGCGCCGCCCAGCATCCAGGCGCGCGCGCCGGAGGGGCGCAGCGCGTCGGCGCGGCGCTGGCGGCGCGCGCGCAGCAGCTGGCGGCGCCGCGCGCGCCGCTCGACTGCACGCCGGCGGCTGCTGCTGTCAACCACACTGCTGCCTGTATTGCCGCTTGTGCTGCCGCTGATGTTGCCGCATCGCGTGAGGCCCGGCCTGCCGCTTCCACCGTACCGCAGCAGCGCTGCGACGGCGCGCTCTCGAGCGCAATGAGAGCGCTGCATATACTTGGAGGCATGAGGCGCGCCGCCGCATGAGCGATCTCCAGCCTGCCGCCGCCGACAGCTTCAGCGCCGCACAGGTGCGGCATCTGGCCGTGCTCTCCCGCATTGGTATGACGCAGGAAGAGCTGGAAGGGTTCCGCGCCGAGCTGGCCGGCATTCTGAGCCACATCGAAGCCTTGGCCGCAGTCGATACCGAGGGCGTCCCGCCAACCGCCAACGGCGCTGACCTGCTCAACGTGCAGGCCGCCGACCAGGCCCGCGCAGCCCTGCCGCTGGAGGCGATCTTGGCCAACGCGCCGCAGCGCGAGGCCGACTACTTCCGCGTCCAGGCGGTGCTCGAATAGCCGTGCCGACGAGCGCCGCCGACCCCTGGCTGACGATCGCGGGCGCAGCGCAGCAGCTGCGCAGCGGCGCGCTGACATCAACGCAGCTGACGCAGGCGGCGCTGGAGCGGATCGCCGCCGTCGATCAGCGGGTGCGCGCGTTCATCACGGTCACCGGCGCGACCGCGCTGGAGGCCGCGGCGGCGGCCGATGAGCTGCTGCGCCGCGGCGACGCACCCAGCCCCCTGACCGGCGTGCCGATCGGCCTCAAAGACGTGCTGATGACTCAGGGCGTCCGCACGACCGCCGGCTCACGGATGCTCGACGCGCTGATCCCGCCGTACGACGCGACCGCCGTCGCGCGCTTGCGCAGCGCCGGCGCCGTCTCGGTCGGCAAGACGAATATGGACGAGTTCGCGATGGGATCCTCGACCGAGCACTCGGCCTGGTTCCCGACGGCGAACCCGTGGGATCTGGCGCGCGTGCCGGGCGGCTCCTCGGGCGGCTCGGCGGCGGCGGTGGCGGCCGGGCAGTGCATCGCCGCGCTGGGCTCCGATACGGGCGGCTCAATCCGCCAGCCCGCGGCGTTTTGCGGCGTTGTCGGCCTCAAACCCACCTATGGGCGGGTCAGCCGCTACGGCCTGATCGCGTTCGCCAGCTCGCTCGACCAGATCGGGCCGTTCACCCGCACAGTCGAAGACGCAGCGCTGCTGCTGCAGGCGATCGCCGGGCCCGATCCGCTCGATTCGACCTGCAGCAGCGAGCCCGCGCCCGACTTCGGCGCGCAGCTCGGCGAGGGCCTCGACGGGCTGCGCATCGCCGCGCCGCGCCAGATGTTCGAGCGCAGCGGCGCAGGGCAGGGCATGGCGCCAGGCGTGGCGGCGGCGATCGAGGCCGCGCTGGAGCGCCTCAGCGGCGCCGGCGCACGGCTCGACCGCGCAGCCTCGCTGCCGTCCGTGCGCTATTCGCTGCCTGTCTACTACGTCCTCGCCCCCTCTGAGTGCTCGGCCAATCTGGCCCGCTACGACGGGGTCAAATACGGCTACGCGGCGCGCGGCGGCGAGAGCATGTGGGCCGATATGGAGGCGACGCGGCAGCGCGGCTTCGGCGCCGAGGTGAAGCGCCGTATCCTGCTCGGCACCTATGCGCTCTCGGCCGGTTACTACGACGCCTACTACCTGCAGGCGCAGAAGGTGCGCACGCTGATCCGACGCGAGTTCGACGCCGTCTTCGCGCAGGCCGACCTGATCGTCGCGCCGACCACCCCGACTGTCGCCTTCGAGCAGGGCGCCATCACCGATCCGTACCAGATGTATCTGAACGACATCTACACAATTCCCGCGAACATCGCGGGGCTGCCGGCGATTTCGCTGCCCTGCGGCTTCGCCGAGGCGGAGATGCCTGTGGGGCTGCAGCTGATCGCGGACCGCAATCAGGAAGCGCTGCTGCTGCGCGCCGCCCGCGCCTTCGAACAGCTCGGCGGCTGGCCGCCCCGCCGCCCGCCGCCTATTCCGGCCGAGGAGGCCTAGGCGCTGTGCATTCAGCCGAGCGGATCAGAGCGAGCGTCGGCGCCGGGGAACCCCGCGCAAACGCCATGCCCGGCCCTCCGCAAGCGGGGGCAAGGGAAGAAACGGGCGTCTGGGCGGCGGCTGTCATACGATGATGAAGAAGACGGACGGCGCTGCAGCGTTGATGTGCGGGCGCGCCGGGCCCGTTGGGGGCAGGCCATGAACGAGGTTCTGCGGGCGCTGGAGCGCGACGCGCGGCTCTCGCCGGCCGCCTTGGCGGCCGCGGCGGGGCTGAGCGAGGCCGAGGTGCTGCGCCAGATCGCAGAGGCCGAAGAGCGCAGCATCATTATGTCTTGGGGTGCGCGGATCAACTGGGAGAGCCTCGGCCTCTCAACCGTCTACGCGCTCGTGGAAGTCACGCTGGAGCCACAGGACAACCTGGGCTACAACGGGCTGGCGCGCCGCATCGCGCGCTTCGATGAGGCGCGCACCGTCTACTTCGTCTCCGGCGACTACGACCTGCTGGTGATGGTCGAAGCGCCTTCGATGGGCCAGATCTCTGACTTCATCTCGGACCGCCTGGCCACGATGCCGGGCGTCAAAGGCACCACGACCCACGTGCTGATGCGGCGCTTCAAGGAGGACGGCGTGATGCTTGAAGCTGAGGGCGAGAGCGGCCGCCGCCGCGTCGTGCTGTAGGGCCAATCAGCGCAGCAGCGAGCAGGAGTAGATCAGCCAGATGCCCAGCCTGTCGACCGGAGATCGGCTGCCCGATCCGCCCGCCGCGCAGCGCGCCGCGCGGATCGCGGCGCGGGTGCAGGCCGTGCCCGCATCGGGCATTCGGCGCTTCTTCGACATCATCGCCTCGATGGATGAAGTGATCTCGCTGGGCGTCGGTGAGCCCGATTTCGTCACGCCCTGGCCAATCCGCGAAGCGGCGATCCGCGCGATCGAGCAGGGCCGCACGCACTACACCTCGAACTTCGGCCTGCGCGAACTGCGCGAGGCGATCGCCGCCGAACTCGAACGGCGCTACGGCCTGGCCTACGACCCAGAGGCCGAGCTGCTGATCACAACCGGCGTCTCAGAGGGTCTGGACCTGGCCGCGCGCGCGATTATCAACGAGGGCGACGAAGTGATCGTGCCCGACCCCTCCTACGCCGCGCACGCGCCCGCAGTGGTGCTCGCCGGCGGCTCGCCGGTCTCGGTGGCGACAACGGCGGCGGACGGGTTTGCGCTCGATCCAGCCGCGGTGGCGGCGGCGCTCACGCCGCGCACGCGCGCGCTCCTGCTCGGCTACCCGGCCAATCCCACCGGCGCCGTGCCGCCGCGCGAAACGCTGCTGCCGATCGCCCGGCTCGCGGTCGACCGCGATCTGCTCGTCATCTCCGACGAAATCTATGACCGGCTCGTCTACGGCGGGGCGGAGCACACCGCCGTCGCCGCGCTGCCGGGGATGCGCGGGCGCACGATCACGCTGGGCGGCTTCTCCAAGAGCCACGCGATGACCGGCTGGCGCGTGGGCTGGGCCGCCGCGCCGCCGGACCTGTTCGCGGGGATGCTGAAGATCCACCAATACGCGATGATGTCGGCCCCCACGGTCGCGCAGTGGGCGGCGCTGGAAGCGGTGCGGACGGGCGAAGAGTACGTCGCCTCGATGCGCGAGGAGTATGACCGGCGGCGGCGGCTGATGTGGCGCGGCTTCAACCAGCTCGGCCTGTCCTGCGCCGAGCCGCGCGGCGCCTTCTACGCCTTCCCCTCGATCGCCGGGAGCGGCTGCGACGACGATACGTTCGCCGAGCAGCTGCTGCTGCAGGAGCAGGTCGCCGTAGTGCCGGGCACGGCCTTTGGAGCGGCCGGACGCGGGCATGTGCGGGCCTGCTACGCAACTTCGTACGACGAGATCGAAGCAGCGCTCGAACGGATCGGCCGCTTCCTGCGCAACGCGCCGCTGGCCAAGTAGCCCGCGGCCCAGTGACCTGCCGCCAAGTGACCCGCTCCCAAGCGACCCGCCGCCGCGGGCGGTAGCATCCCCCTGCGGCCGCGCGGCCGCAGCAGAAACGGCGAGCGCGGTGACGCAAACGCCCGACGACGA
The DNA here is from genome assembly GCA_964347635.1 of uncultured Dehalococcoidia bacterium. GTDB lineage: Bacteria > Chloroflexota > Dehalococcoidia > Bin125 > Bin125 > CATQGW01. Next base: position 7,249 of record CAYFZI010000004.1, on the reverse strand, counting down.
TTTCAGCCTGCGCATCACGCAGGTGCAGGCGCGCCCGCGCCCAGCCGCTGAGGGCGAGGGCGAGCCCGACCCGCGCCGCCTGGAGCTGCGGCTCGGCACCACGCGCGGCAGCATCGAGGCGCTGCTCGATGTCAGCGAGGGGCAGCCCGGCGCGGTCGTCTTCTGCTCCGGCGCGATGGGCGGCGAGCACGAAGTGGTCGGGCCCGGCGGTCGCGTCTACGAACGCCTCGCCGCCGAGCTGCCTGCGCAGGGCGTCTCGACGCTGCGGATCCACTACCGAATGGCCGGCGAGTTCGAAGAGTGCGTGCTCGATGTGCTCGGCGCCTGCTCGTTTCTCAGCGGCGTCGGCGCGCAGCGGGTGGTGCTCGTCGGCCACTCGTTCGGCGGCGCGGTCGTGATTAAGGCCGGCCAGCTGCTGCCGATCGTCTGCGGCGTCGTCTCGCTCTCACCGCAGCTGTTCGGCACCCGCCAGGTCGAGCAGCTGGCCAAACCGCTGCTGCTCGTGCACGGCACCGCCGACGCGATCCTGCACCACGCCGCCAGCGAGGACATCTACCGCCGCGCGCAGGAGCCAAAGAAGATCGTGCTGATCCCGAACGGCGGCCACGGCCTCGCCGAAGATCCGCAGACGGTGCACCGCGAGCTGAGCGGCTTCATCCAACAGCTCGCCGCCCCGCCGCGCTAGGGCCTGTTCGCAGCCAGCCAGTCAGCCAGCCGAGTCGTCCTTCAGCCGAGCGGATCCCGGCAGAACTCAGCCCTGTGAAACGCGCACGCCTCCACCCCGCGTCCCCCGCCCTCGCGGGAGATGCTGCAGATCCTGTTCCGGGCGCTCAGCCGAACGCGAGAACGCGAATAGGCCCTAACTGCCCGAGCTTTGGTTCGCGCCGCCGCTGACGCCGAGCCGTTCGGCGATCGAGCGGGCGGCGTTGGTCAGCTCCATCGGGATCACCCACTTGGTGCTCGCGCTGTCGCCGAGGGTGCGCATCATGTCGAGGTATTGCAGCCCCATGGTGTTGCCGTGCGCGGCGGAGGCGCTCTCGTTGATCGTCTCGAGCGCCTGCGCATAGCCGCGCGCTTCGAGCACCTGCGCCTCGCGGTGCCCGTCGGCGCGCAGAATCTGCGCCTCGCGCTGACCCTCGGCCTCGAGGATCGCGGCGCGCTTCTCGCCTTCGGCGACGTTGATCTGCGCGTCGCGGGTGCCTTCGGATTCGGTGATCTGCGCGCGCCGCGTGCGCTCCGCCGACATCTGCCGCGTCATCGCTTCCTGAATCGCGGGCGGCGGCTCAATCTCGCGGATTTCGACCGCCGTCACCTTCACGCCCCAGCGGTTGGTGACCTGATCCAGCTTGACCTGCATCTGATCGTTGATATCGTCGCGGCGCGAGAGCACATCGTCGAGAATCATCTCGCCGATCACCGCGCGCAGCGTTGTCGTGGCCAGCTGCCGAGCCGCGCCGAGGTAGTCGCGAACCTCCAGCACGGTGCGCTCCGGCTCCATCACGCGCAGGTAGACAACGAAGTCCACATCGACGCCGGCGTTGTCGCGCGTGATGTTGCGCTGCGGCGGCACATCGAAATACTGCTCGCGCATGTCGACCTTGTTCCCGCTCTGGATAATCGGGATGATCCAGACAAGCCCGGGCCCCTTCATGCCCACATAGCGGCCAAGCTGAAACTTGGCAATCCGCTCGTAGTCGCGAACGAAGTTGATGATCGCCATCAGAATCCCCCGAGCTAGTGCATGGGAAGCGAGTATAGCTGCGCGATGAGGCGATCACCGCTGCGCCGCAGCGCGGCCTACGCCTGGCTGCGGCTCCTGCGCCCCGCAACCAGCATCGGGCTGGGGCTGACCGCAGCGCTCTGCGCTGTCGCCTGGACCGACGGGGCCGGCCCCTGGCACGAACCGCTGCGCTACGGACTCGCGCTGCTGCTGCTGGCCGCCGCTGCGGCGGCCGCCAACGACAGCGCCGATGCGCAGCGCGACGCCTCGGTGCGCGTCTGGCGCCCGCTCCCGGCGGCGGCGATCAGCGCGCGCGCGGCGCGGGCCGCGGCCGCGTTGCTCGCCGCCGGCGGGCTGGCCTTGTGCGGCTCCCTGGGCTGGCAGCCGCTGCTGATCGGGCTGGCGCTGGCCGCCACCGGGGGCGTCTACAGCTACGCCTGGCGGGGCGCGCTGGGGGGAGCGGCGGCGTTCGCGCTCGCCGCGCTGCTCGTGCCGCTGGGCGCGGCGCTGGCCGGCGGGGCCGCGTCGAGCGGGGCGCTCTGGTGGGTCGCGCCGGTTGGGGCGGCGAGCGGGCTGGCCTTCTTCATCGTCTACAAGCTGCCCGATTTCGAGCGCGACGATGCGGACGGCGCGCGCAGCATTCTGCACTGGGCCGGGATCGATCTGGCCGTGCCGATGGCCTGGGCCGCCGTCGCGCTAGCCTTGGCCTTGGCGCTCTCTTCGATCAACCTCGACGGGAACGACGCCGTCTGGGTGCTGGCGCCGCTGGCCTACCTGCTGGCGGCGACGATCGGCGCCACCGCCGCCTTGCTGCGCCAGGTCACCGAGCAGCGGCTCTGGTGGCAGCGCGTGCTGCTCTGCCCGGGGCTGCTGGCCCTGATCGTCGGCTGGCTCGGCGCGATGGCGCCCGCCTGAGCAGCCTCCCGCAGCGGCTCTTTGTTAGGTTGCGGCGCATCCGCCGCAGCGCACGCCGCGCTTGAGGATGGGAGCCGCGATGAGTGCACCGCAGGACTGGCAGCCGGAAGTCGATGAGCTGAACCTGCGCCGCCGGCTGGCCCTGAAGCTGGGCGGCGAGGAACGCGTCCGGCGCCAGCACGAGCTGGGCAAGCTAACGATCCGCGAGCGGATTGAGGCGATCGCCGACCCAGGCAGCTTTCACGAGATCGGCGGGCTGGCCGGCTACGGCGCCTATGAGGATCGCCGCTTTGTCGATTTCAAGCCGCTGCCCTACGTCGGCGGGCTGGCGAAGGTCGACGGCAGGCGCGTGGTCGTCGGCGGCGAGGATTTCACCGTCTCCGGCGGGGCGGCCGACATTTCAACACAGGAACGCTTCAAAAACCTCTTCCTCGCCGATATGGCGCGCGAATACCGCGTGCCGCTGATCGTCTTCCATGAGGGCGCGGGCGCCAATGTCGCCGCCGAAGGCGACGGCCACGGCCATCTGCCCAGCTCGTTCGACGTGTTCGGCCCCGATATCCGCGCCGGGCAGGAGGTGCCGCTGGTCTTCTCCGTTTCCGGCTCGACGGCCGGCGGAGTGGCGGCGCGGGCGATGCTCGGACACTTCACCGTGATGACGCCGAGCGGCGCGCTCTTCGCCGGCGGCCCGCCGCTGGTCAAGCGCGCGCTCGGCGCGGATGTCACGAAGGACGAGCTCGGCGGGCCGGATGTCCACGTCGGCCGCTCCGGCGCAATCGATAACCGCGCCGACAGCGAGCTCGACGCCGTGCGGCAGATGAAAGAATTTCTCCGCTACATGCCGAGCAACGTCTACGAGCAGCCGGCGGTGCTGCCGAGCGGCGATCCGCCCGAGCGCGAGGAGCAGGAGCTGCTCTCGATCGTGCCGCGCAAGCGCACCCGCCCCTACAACATGCGCCGCGTCGTGGAGCTGATCGCCGACGACGGCAAGTTCTTCGAGATTAAGCCCGAGTTCGGCTCGACGGTGCACACGATCTTCGCCCGCATCGGCGGGTATACGGCGGGGATCGTGGCCAACAACCCGAAGATGCTGGCGGGCGCGATGACGGCCGACTCGGCCGACAAGCAGGGGCACTTTGTCGAGCTGTGCGACCATTTCCACATCCCGATCGTCTTCCTCGCCGATGTGCCGGGCTTCATGCTCGGCCCGCAGGCGGAGGCGACCGGCACCCTGCGGCACGGGATGCGCGCGTATTGGGCGACGTATCTGGCGACGGTGCCGGTCTTCACCGTGATCACGCGCAAGAACTACGGCATGGCCGGGCAGGCAACGGCCAACGTGGGCAGCATCAACTACCGCGTCGGCTGGCCCTCGGGCGACTGGGGCTCGATTCCGATCGAAGGCGGGGTGGCGGCCGCCTACCGGCGCGAGATCGAAGCGGCGCCGGACCCAGAGCAGCGGCGGCGCGAGATCGAGCAGCACCTGCTGCAGTTCCGCAACCCATTCCGCACCGCCGAGGCGTTCGGGATCGAAGACATCATCGACCCGCGTCAAACCCGCGCCTACATCTACCGCTTCCTCGAGCACGCCTACGAATCGGTAGCGCGTACTCTGGGCATCAAGGCCAAGGCCGGCGTGCGGCCCTGACCGGCGCCACCCGATTGGCATTGGCGCAGCGCACCGCTGCAGCACACCGAGACAGATTGAGCCGAACACAGCAGGCCGACACACTAGGCCGACACACTAGGCCGACACACTAGGCCGACACA
>CAYFZI010000004.1:0-2744 GCA_964347635.1 uncultured Dehalococcoidia bacterium | reverse complement strand
ACAGCAGGCCGACACACTAGGCCGACACACTAGGCCGACACACTAGGCCGACACATTAGGTCGGAAAGGGATTGAACCGATGTCGACGTTCAGCGTTCCGCAGGATGCCCCCGATTGGGTGCGCACACACACCGAGCAGTACCTCAGCAGCAACGGGGCCGAGGGCCACATGTGGGAGCGGCCCGACGGGGGCGGGCCGATTCCCTGCCTGCTGCTGGTGACCAAAGGCCGCCGCTCCGGCGAGCTGCGCACGCTGCCGCTGATCTACGGCGAGGCCGGCGGCGATTACGTCATCGTCGCCTCGCGCGGCGGCGCGCGCCGCCACCCCGCCTGGTACCTCAACCTCGCGGCCAACCCCGATGTCTGGATCATGGTCGGCTCGGAACAGATGGAAGCCAACGCCCGCACCGCCGAAGGCGCCGAGCGGGACAAGCTCTTCGCACAGATGGCGCAGTCCTTCCCGCCCTACCTCGACTACGCAATCCGCGCCGCCGACGCCGACCGCCAGATCCCGATCGTGGTGCTCGAGCCGAAGCGCGCCTAAGCGCCGGCTGAGGGGCCGGCTGCTGCGGGAAACGCAGCGGCCGGCCCCTGGGACGCAGGGCGGGCAGAAATCGGAGCGCAGCGCCAGCGGCTAGCCGCTGGCGCTGCAAGCAGCGGCGGAGGAGCGCGGGGGCGCCCGTTAGCTGCGGGGCGGCGGCAGGCCGACGGCGTCCTTGACTTCGGCGATCACCTCGCGCGCGATCACGCGGGCGCGGCGGGCCCCGGCGGCGAGCACGTCATCGACCTGCGACGGGTCGGCGGCGAGTTCGGCGCGGCGGGCGCGGATCGGGGCAAAGACCTCGTTGATCGAGTCGGTCAGCAGCGCTTTGCAATCGACGCAGCCGATCGCGGCGCTGGTGCACTGCGCGTAGATCTCCGGCTGGCGCTGCGGGCCGAACGCGCCGTGCAGAGAGTAGACGTTGCAGACCTCCGGGCGGCCGGGGTCGCTGCGGCGGCGGCGCTGCGGATCGGTGATCGCGCCGCGCACGGCGCCGGCGGTCTCCTCCGGCGTGGCCGCCATCTCGACCGCGTTGCCGTAGGACTTGCTCATTTTGCGGTTATCGAAGCCGAGCACCATCGGCGCATCGGTCAGTTCCGCGCTGGGCTCGGGGAAAACATCGCCGAAGTGGCGGTTGAAGCGGCGCACGATCTGGCGGGCCAGCTCGAGATGCGGGAGCTGATCCTCGCCGACCGGGACGCGGTTGGCGCGGTAGAGCACGATGTCCGCGGTCTGCAAGACCGGATAGCCGACCAGCCCGTAGTTCACGTTGTCCGGCTGCGCGCGCGCCTTTTCTTTGAAAGTCGGCACGCGCAGCAGCATCCCATTCGGTGTGACCATGCTGAGCAGCAGGTGCAGCTCGGAGACCTCCGGAACATGGCTCTGCACGTAGAGGATCGACTCTTCGGGCCGAATCCCCGCGGCGAGCAGGTCGAGCGCTGTTTCGCGCACGTTGCTGCGCAGCTTCTCGGTCTCGGTCAGCGTGGTCAGCGAGTGCAGATCGACGATCGAGTAGATGCACTCGTAGCGCTCCTGGAGGGCCACGAAGTTCTGGATGGCGCCGAGATAGTTGCCGATGTGCTGGCGCCCGGTGGCGCGGATTCCAGCGAACACGCGGTCCTGCATCGCTCCGCCTGCCTCTCTTCTGCTACATCGCATCCGGCGCCGAGACGCCGATCAGCCGCAGCGCGGCGGCGAGCGCGCACTTGGCCGCCTCGACCAGCGTCAGCCGCGCCGCCGAGCGCTGCGGCTGATCGGCGTCGAGCACGCGGCAGGCGTCGTAGAACTGGGTGAAGCGCTGCGCGAGATCGAGCGCATAGGTCGTCAGATGGTGCGGTTCGCGCCGGGCGGCCATATCGATCACCAGCTCAGGGAGGGTGAGGATGGCGCTGATCAGCGCATCCTCGCGCGGCTCGCTGAGCAGCGCGAGCGCGCTGCGCTGGGCAGCCATGCCCTGCTCAGCGGCCTGGCGCAGAATGCCGGCGCAGCGCGCGTGCGCATACTGCACATAGGAGACTGGATTCTGGCGCGGGTCTTGGGAGGCGGCCGCGTCGAGGTCGAAATCCATCTGCGCGTCGGCGGAGCGCTGCAAGAGGAAAAAGCGCGCCGCATCGGCGCCGACTTCCTCGACCAGCTCGCGCAGCGTGACCAGCTCGCCGGTGCGCTTCGACATCCGCACCCGCTCCCGGCCGCGGCGCAGATGCACGAGCTGGTAGAGCAGCACCTCGAGCCGCTCGCCGTCGCCGCCGACCGCCGTCACCGAGGCTTTGGTGCGCGCGACGTGGCCCTGGTGGTCGGCGCCCCAGACGTCGATCACGCGCTCAAAGCCGCGGCGCAGAAACTTGTCGTAGTGGTAGGCGACATCGGTGGCGAAATAGGTCGGCTCGCCGCTGCTGCGGATCAGCACGTTGTCCTTGTCGTCGCCGGACTCGGAGCGGAACCAGAGCGCGCCTTCCTTCTCGACGACGAAGCCGCCCTCGCGCAGGCGGCTCATCGCCGCGTCGTAGGGCGAGGCCGCTCCATCCTCGGCCGCGTCGAACAGCGCCCGCTCCGACTGCCAATGGTCGAACTGCACACCGATCAGCAGCAGGTCGGCCCGGATCAACTCGACCATCAGCTCCAGACCGCGGTCGACCAGCTCCCGCGGCGGCGCTGCCGGGTCGGCCTCGACCCAGCGGGCGCCCGATTCCTGGGCGATCCGCGC
>CAYFZI010000003.1:0-80690 GCA_964347635.1 uncultured Dehalococcoidia bacterium | reverse complement strand
CCGGCTCGATCAGCCGGCCCGAGGCGCTGCGCGCGCGCGCCGGGTTCGGCTCCATCGAGCCGCCGGCCTAAGGCTGTGCCGCTCGACAAGTACCGCGCCGCCAACCGCGCCCGTTGGGATGAAGCGGTGGCGATCCACGCCGCCTCAGCGTTCTACGGCGTGGACCGATTCCTCGCCGGCGAGTCGACGCTGCTGCCGCTCGACCGCGAGTCGGTTGGGCCGGTCGCGGGCAAGACGCTGCTGCACCTGCAGTGCCATTTCGGCCTCGACACGCTCTCCTGGGCGCGCGCCGGCGCGTCGGTCACGGGCCTCGATTTCTCCGCCGCGGCGATCGCGCAGGCGCGGGCGTTGGCCGCGCAGGCCGGCCTGGCGGCGCGCTTCATCGAGGCCGAGCTGTACGACGCGCCGTCCGTGCTTGAGGAGCAGTTCGACATCGTCTACGTCAACCTCGGCGCGCTGACGTGGCTGCCCGATGTGCGCGGCTGGGCGCAGGTGGCCGCCGGCTTTGTCCGCCCCGGCGGCCTCTTCTATCTGCACGAAGTCCACCCGATGCTGTACACGATCGATGACGAACGCAGCGACCTGCTCGCCGTCCGCTATCCCTACTTCGAGCAGCGCGAGCCGCTGCACTTCGAGGGGGCGGCTGATTATGCATCGGAGCGCGCCAGCTTCGAGCACACGGCGACGTATGAGTGGAGCCACGGATTGGGCGAGATCGTGAACGCGCTGATCGCAGCGGGGCTCGCGATTGAGTCACTGGATGAGCACGACTGGACGGTCTACCGCGCGCTGCCGGGGATGAACGAAACTTCGCCCGGCGTCTGGCGGCTGCCCGGCAATCCAATTCCGCTCGCCTTCAGCCTGCGCGCGCGGAAGTAACGGCGCCCCGCCGCAGGCCTTCGCAACACTCCCCCGCCCGCTTGCGTGCTTATAGGAACGGGCCGTTCCTCTTTCGCTCCCCCCACAACACAAAATGGAGGGAGATGGAACCGAGACGCTCCAGAAGCAGGGCAGGAGAAATAGCAGCGCTACGCCGCGTCATCCGGCCAGCTGCGGAAGGGGCCGCCGATTGGCACGTGCGCTTCCTCCATGAAGGTTGGTTCGGTGTGGATCGTCAGTTCATGGCGCGCGGCGGCGCCGGCGGCGAGCTCCCGCCGCAGCGCCTCATCGCCCCGCCAGCTGTCGACCCGCGTCGCCGTCCAGTGCGCGCGGTCCACATAGCCAGTGATCAGCACCGCCATCTCGCAGGGTTGATCGACGCTCGGATGCGGATGCGGCTCCGCGGCGCGGTAGAGGCCCTGCACGCGCGCGCCGGTCGCTTCGATCGGCGGCCAGATCCGCTCGCGCGAGAGCCGCTCGAACTCGTCGAAGGAACCGGGCTTGATCCAGAAGCGCCGCAGCACGAACAGCATGGGGCATCCTTTCGCGGAGATTGGTCGGCTCCATGCTAGGTTCGCAGCATGGTCTTGCGCCGTATCTTTCGCCGCCGCGACTCCAACGCGGCCTCCGCGTTGGCCGCTCAGCTCGAGCAGCGCGGCCTCCGCGCCCGCGCGCTCGAGGACGACGGTCCCTTCGCGCGCTATCCGTTCGCGCCGCGCTCGCGCCTGCGCGCCGTCGTCGCACTCGAACGCGGGCCGATCACGCACGCCGCGCTCACCCGCCTGGACGGCCAGGGCGTGCACGGCGCCCGCGTGGCGATGATCGGTCTGCACGGCTTCCTGCCCGATGCCCGCCGGCGCAGCGCTGAAACCGAAGCGCCGGCGCCCGGCGGCGTCACCGCGCGGCGAATTCACCCCCGCAGCGGAATCGGCGCGCCGACCGATTTCGAGTGGCAGCCGCTCGACGCTTCCGATCAGCCCGCCCTGCGGCGCGCTGAGGTGCTGGCCGCCGACAGCGCCGCCCATCAGCGCGTGCGGCAGCTGCTCAAGGACCCGTCCACACTCGAAGTCGATATCACCTCAGCGCCTGGCGGGGCAGTGGTCGCGGTCTACCAAAGCAGCCGCGATCAGCCCGACGGTGCGGCAATCGAAGCGCTCGCCGCCGTCGCCCGAGCGCTGGCGGAGGGGGAGGGATTCGAACCCCCGAGACGCGCGTGACGCCTAGCGGTTTTCAAGACCGCCGCCTTCAACCACTCGGCCACCCCTCCGCTGAGGGCTCATGTTACCGCTCCCGAGCCTCCGCTCACTCTTCCCGCCGCGTGTGTGGGGGATGTCGCGGAGCGACACAGAGAGGGGCGCCCTGATCAGGCAGCCCCCTCTGCGTTCGGGCTCTCCTCCCCGTTAGCGGGGCGTACGGCCGGAGCTGAACCACTCCTCCAAATTGTCGCCCTCGAACTTCACGTAGGAGATCCTGTTATACCTGCCCCACAGCGCCAGGGGGCCGGTCCGTTCGGAACCCGTAGAGCAGAGCGTGCTGTGATTGGTGGCGATGTCGAAGTCGCCGCAGGCCACGATGGGGCGAACCCGTACACCAATCGCGTTCTTGCCCTGGCTCAGCGCGGCGGTGATGTCGGCCTCAGCTCCGCCGGTCCGTCCATCTTCAGTGACCTCCTGCGGCCAGTCGGGCGCGTCGGCAAGCAACGAGGGCAGGGAGGCTACCGTGGCGACCCAATTACCGGTAGTATTGCTGAAGTCTGCGTTGGTCAGCTGGCTCAGGACCGGCGCATTCCAGTGCCGAGACCAGTCGAAGCGGATCGACCCGTAGAACACGGCCCGAGTGCCGGGGATCTTGATCGCCCTCAGGTACCAAGTCACCTTGGTAACACGCTGTGCGGCCTGGCTGGAACGGGTCCGGATCGTGTACTGCAGCTCGTAGTGGGTAGCCTCTGCGACCTTGGGCCAAACGACAAGCACCCTCGGCACCTCAAGCTCTGATTCGGGAAAGATCGCCAGCGTCGCGCCGAGCTGAAGATCCCTGGAGACGAACGCGGCAGGGCGGTCAGTAGCAGGGATCTTCAGAACGGTGGTTGCTGCATTGCCCCCGGTTCCCAAGACCGTTACTCGCACCCGTTCGCCGGCCCACGGCACACCCACGTATTGCTGGCCAGTCTTGTGTGTGGGCGTGGACATGTCCGTCGCCACCACCAGCTCTGCGAAGGCATCATCGAAAACACCGATGTCCGCTGCGGAAGGGGCGTTGCGGGTCAGGGCAATGGTGAACGGATGAGCATTGCCGTGCGCGCGCTCGGTGACGCCGCTCCAGGTGACCTTCAAGTAGTGGCAGCGGAGGTTGGCGCAATTCCAGCTGCCAAGGTCGGTGCCCCTGGCTCCGGGGGCGCTTCTGTTGATCTGGAAACTGCTCGCTTGGATTTCTGCGGCGATGCTGCTGTCGATGCCGTCAGCGGCCCAGCCCATGTACTCGGCGGTCGCCGATGCTCCGCCCCGCGCTGACGCGCCGGCGGCCATCCAGAACACCGCCAAGAGGGCCGCCGCGGCGCCGATGCCGAACAGCCGGATCCAGGCGGTACTGCGCCTCTTCCCGAGCATTTGCGTCGTGCTCTGCATCGCTTCCCTGTTCTCTGCTGCTGGTGTTTCTGCTGTTGGGGAGGTGCCTCAACAATATCCGTTACGGCAACTGGACTCGAGCTGGGCGCTGCGCCCATGAGCGCTGCACCCAGCTCGATGAAGAACAGACTCAAGCGGCCGCAGGAGGCGGGCGGCGCCGCAGAGCCCGCCTAGAAGCTGGTCAGCACGGTGCGGGCGACTTCACCGGCTTTCATCGCGCGGAAAGCTTCGTTGACGTCCTCGAGCGGGCCGGTGCGGGTGACCATCTCGTCGAGCATGAGGCGGCCCTGCATGTAGAAGTCGACCAGCCGCGGCATGTCGACGCGGAAGCGGTTCGAGCCCATGCTCGAGCCCTGCAGCACCTTCTCGCTGAGGAACTCGAAGCCGTCGATCTCGATCTTTTGGCCGATCGGCACCATGCCGATGATCGTCGCCACGCCGCCGCGCTTGATCGAGTAGAAGGCTTGCTCAGAGGCGCTCTTGAGCCCGATCGCCTCGAACGAGTAATCGACCCCCTCGCCGTTCGTCATGTCTTTGATCTGCTCGACCGGGTCGCCGCTGGAGGCGTCCACGGAGTGCGTGGCGCCCAGCTCGCGGGCGAGCGCCAGTTTGTGCTCGACGGTGTCGACGGCGATGATCTGGCGCGCGCCGGCGATGCGGGCGCCCTGAATCGCGGAGAGGCCGACGCCGCCCGCGCCGTAGACGGCGACGGTCGTGCCGGGCCGCACGGCGGCGGTGTTGAGCGCCGCGCCGGCGCCGGTCATCACCCCGCAGCCGATCAGCGCCGCCTTGTCCAGCGGCATGTCTTCGCGCACGTGCACCAGCGCGTTCTCGTGCACCAGGGTGTACTCGGCGTAGGTCGAGAGATTGGCGAACTGGGCGACCGGCTCGCCGTTCCAGGAGAGCCGCGGCGGCTCGTCGGGGCGGCGCTGCACTTCGGGGCTGCGGCAGAGGTTGGGGCGCCCGCTGAGGCAGTATTCGCAGTTGCCGCAGAAGACCGAGAGGCACATGATCACGTGGTCGCCGGCCTTGAAATCGTGCACCAGCGAGCCGACCTCGGCCACCACCCCCGCCGCTTCGTGGCCCAAGATGCCGGGCGCGGGGAAGTTGTAGAACCCATCCACGAAGTGCAAATCGGAGTGGCAGACGCCCGAGGCGGCCGTCTTGACCAGCACCTCGCGCGGGCCTGGATCGGCCACGTCGACGCTTTCAATCGTCAGGTCCTGGTGTGCTCCGTGGAACACCGCCGCCTTCATCGTCGTCATCATGCGTCCTTTCCAGCGCGCCTCTGGGCTCCTCTGGCCTGAGGCGCGGAATCAGCGCGCGCAGTGTAGAGCGCTCGGGCCCGCATTTGGTGCCGGGAGCGGGGCTCGAACCCACACGGCCCGAAGGCCAGCGGATTTTAAGTCCGCCGCGTCTGCCAATTTCGCCATCCCGGCGGGCGGCGCGGGCTGACAGCGACGATATCCGCTCGGCGCCGCTCAGCGTTCGGTCTGCCAGGCGATCGCCGCGCCGTCCGTGACGATCGTGATGCGGCCCTGCTGCGCGGTCAGCAGCGTCTCGATGCCGTCCCGCTCGAGCAGCGCCAGCACATCGGGGTGCGGGTGGCCGTGCGGATTCGATTGGCCGGCGCTGATCACCGCGAGGCCGGGCGCCGTGCGGCGCAGCAGCAGGTCGCTGGTTGAGCCGGCGCTGCCGTGGTGGGGCACTTTGAGAATCTGTGCGCTGAGCTCGCAGGGCGCGCCGGCCGCCGGCGGCCCGCAGGACTGCCGCGCCAGCGCCAGCTCCTGCGGCGCGCTGATATCGGCCGTCAGCAGCGCCCGCACCGCGCCGTAGGCGAGGCGCAGGACCAGGCTCTGAGCGTTGAAATCGAGCGCGCCGCCGTCCTGCACCGCCTCCGGCGGCCAGAGCACGTCGAGCGTGAGGGCGGGCAGGCCGCTGCGGTTGGGCAGCACGATTCGAGTCCCGCCGTACGCCGTGCTAACGGCCGCCCCGTGTTCGTCGGCGAGCTGCTGCACACGGCGGCCGAGCGCGGCCCGGTGATGCAGCGGCGCGACGATGATCCGCCCGATCGCATAGCGGTCGAAGAGCCCGATCACGCCGCCGAGGTGGTCGAGCTGCGGATGGGTCGCGATCACCAGATCGAGGCGGCGCTCGCCGCTCGGCAGCGCGGCGCGCAGCTGCGCGGCCAGGCGGTCAGGATCCGGGCCGCCGTCGATCAGCACATTCTGCCCGGCCGGCGTGTGGATCAACACCGCGTCGCCCTGGCCGACATCGAGGAAGTGGATCTGCAGACGGCTGCTGCTGTCGAGCGCAGCCAACCAGACCGCGCCGGCGGCCGCAGCGAGGGCGCCGCTGGCGAGCAGCGGGGCGGCCCGCGCTGTCAGCCTGGAGCGGAGCGCGGGCGGGCGCAGGTGCTCGCGGTAGGGCCGCAGCGCGGCGAGCGCCATGGCCGCGTAGATCGCGGCCGCGTGAACGTGGCCAAAGCCTGCGACCGTCGTGTTGGCACCCGGCCAGGCGGCCATGCCCTCCCCGACAAACACAAACCAGCGCAGTGGCAGCCAGGCCAACGGCCAGGCTAAGGCTGCGCCGAGCGCGCTGCTGATCAGGCCGGCGACCGCGGTCGCTGCACCGCCGAGAAACATCCAGGCGAACAGCGGCGCCGCCAACAGGTTGGCCGGCAGGCTGACCAGCGAGACGCGCTCGAAGTGCAGCGCGATCAGCGGGATCGTGGCCAGCAGCGCGATCACGTTGATCATCGCCAGGTCGAGGAACGCGCCGCGCAGACCCCGCTCACCGCTGAGGAAGCGCTGCGAGAGCGTCGGCGCCAGCGCGGCAATCGCGAACGTACCGGCGAAGGAGAGCTGAAACGAGATATCGAACAGGATCTGGGGCGCAGCGGCGGTCATCGCCGCCGCCGCGAGCATGATCGCGTAAGGCGCGCTGGCTGGACGGCCGAGCATGTGCGCGGCTACGAATACGACCGCCATCAGCGCCGCGCGCAGCACCGGCGGATCGGCGCCGACGAACAGGCAGTAGCTGACAGCGGCGGCGATCGCCAGCAGGCCGGCCGCGCGGCGGCCGAGCAGCCAGGCGCTGGCAGCGATCACGAGTGCCGCCAGCAGCGTCACGTTGCTGCCCGAGATCACAATCAGGTGCGAAAGTCCAGTCGCGTTGAAGTCGTCGCGCAGCGCGCGGTCGAGCGCGGCGCGGCTGCCTGTCACCATCCCCTGCGCCACGCCGGCCAAAGGCGGCGGGAGCGCTTTGGCGAGGCTGCGGTTCATCGCTGCGCGCGCCCCGCCGAGCGCTCGGCGAATCCAGCCGACCTCGGTCTGTTCGAGCACCCGCAGCGAGTCGGCGTCGCCGCTGACCGCCGCGCGCAGGCCGGCGGCGGAGCCGCCCCAAGCGCTCGGCCCGGCCCTGCTCAAGGCGGGCAGGAAGCCGCTGATTTCGACCCGCTCGCCCAGCGCGGCAGAGGCGGACAGCGGCAGCCGCACGATCAGCTCGCTGTCGACCTCGAGTTGCTCCCCGGCCAGCTGGATTCGCTCGGCGCGCAGGCGCAGCTCGATCCGCTGCCAGCGCTGCTGCGGAACATCGGTGACCACGCCGATGACCGTGAGCGGCTGCTCCGCGAGCTCAGGGCGCTGCCAAGCGAGCTTTGCCGCTGTCTGCTCGTAGCTCTGCTCGAAACGCCAGACGCCGGCGGCGAGCGCGAGCGGCGTGAGCAGCAGCAGTGCGATCGTCAGCCGCGCCTCGGGCCGCCGCCGCCAGAGCCGCGAGGCGCTCACAGCGGCGATCGCCGCCGCTCCGAACAGCGCCGCGGGCAGCCAGCCGAGGCCGACTTCCGCAACAGCGACGCCGGCAACGAACGCGGCCGCCCAGAGCATCAGCGGCGCTTGGTAGAGGCGGCTCACGGCGCCGCCCCGCGCACGCTGAGCATGACCAGATCGGCCAGCGCAGGCAGCTGCGATGCGCGCAGAATGCCCAGCTCGACCAGCTCCCGCAGCGAGCCGATCGGCGCGATCGAGCGGCGCTCGATGATCGCCGCGGCCGCGGCCGGACCGATCGCGGGCAGCGCTTCGAGCTCGGCGCGCGCGGCGTAGTTGAGGTCCACGCGGGTTGGTGCATCGGCCGCGGCGGGCAGCGCGGCGCGCGCGGCCGAGTGCGTGATGATCGGCTCAGGCGGAGCCCCGCTGCGCGCGGCCGCGAGGGCGCCAAGGCCGCAGATCAACAGAACCGCAAAGATCGCCGCCGGCAGCCAGATCAGCGGCGGGCGGCGCGATCCGATCGCAGCGCCCACGCTGCGCGCCGCCGCACCGAGCAGCTGTTTGGCCTGTTCGACATGTCTGATGTGTTTGGCGGGGCCGGCAGAGCGCAGTTGGGCTGGATCCGGTTGTTCGGCGGGGCCGCCCGAGTGATACGGTGCAGACGCGCCAGAGGGCTGATTCGTCGACACCTCGGCAAGGTATGCGCAATCGCTGTGGAAGGGCGGGCTGATGGCGCGATCGTTCCTGCGGGCCGCAGACTTGAGCGCCGCCGAGATCGCCGCCGTGCTCGATGCCGCGCAGACGCAGAAGGCCGCGC
Source organism: uncultured Dehalococcoidia bacterium (assembly GCA_964347635.1). Classification (GTDB taxonomy): domain Bacteria; phylum Chloroflexota; class Dehalococcoidia; order Bin125; family Bin125; genus CATQGW01. The sequence continues at coordinate 72,603 of CAYFZI010000003.1, read as the reverse complement.
CGCGCGGCGCGCACATCGGCTCGTGGGCCGGGCGGACGGCGTTTTTGCTCTTTCAGAAGCCCTCGCTGCGCACGCGCGTGTCGTTCGAGCTCGCGCTGCGGCGCTTGGGCGGCGAGGCCATGTACCTCTCGCCCCCGGAGGTTGGGCTCGGTGAACGCGAGCCGGCCCGCGATGTGGCGCGGGTGCTGGAGCGCTTCGGCGACGCGATCATCTGCCGCACCTTCGCGCAGCAGCAGCTGGACGAGCTTGCCCAGCACGCCCAGCTCGCGGTGATCAACGCCCTGAGCGATTGGGAGCACCCCTGCCAGGCGCTGGCCGACCTGCTCACGATCCGCGAGCACGGGGGCGCCGCCGGCCGCACGCTGGCCTACGCGGGCGATGGCAACAACGTCGCCCGCAGCCTGGCCGTCTGCGCGGCCGGCGAGGGGATGCACGTGCGCATCGCCGCCCCGCCGGGCTACGAGCTGGACGCCGCATCGATCGATCTGGCCCAGTCGCGCGCCGCGGCCGGCGGCGGCAGCGTGCAGACGTACGGCGACCCGTCCGCCGCGCTCGACGGCGCGGATGTCGTCTACACCGATGCCTGGACCAGCATGGGCCAGGAGGCTGAGGCGAAGCTGCGGCTGGAGGCGTTCGCGGGTTTCCAGATCAATGCTGAGCTGCTCGCGCAGGCCCGCCCGGACGCGATTGTGATGCACTGCCTGCCCGCCCACCGCGGCGAGGAGATCAGCGACGCAGTGATCGAGAGCGAGCGCTCCGTCGTCTTCGATCAAGCCGAAAACCGCCTGCACGCCCAGCAGGCCTTGCTCTGGTGGTTATTCCAATAACATGGCTGTCGGGTGAAGCGCCGCCGGCGCGCGATCTGCATGAGCTGCACATAAGCTAAGGGAGCTGCGGGCGGGACGCAGGCGGAGGGTTGCGCGGTGGGCGGTCTGCTCGACGATCTGGAGAGGGCCTTCAGCGGGTTCGGCTGGACAAGCCTGTTTGAAGTCGCAGCGATCGCGCTGGTCCTCTACCTGACCCTGCGCCTGCTGCGCGGCACCACCGCGATGAGCGTCGTGCGCGGCATGGTGATTGTGGTGCTGGCGGCCGCGGTACTGGCCCGGGTGGCGAACTCGTTGGTGCTGAACTGGATGATCGACAACGCGCTCGAAGTGCTGCTGATCGTCGTGCTGGTGGTCTTTCAGCCCGAGCTGCGGCGCGCCCTCGAGCATGTCGGCCGGGCGCGCGCGGTGCGCGCCCCGATCGGCCTGCGCCAGCCCTACAGCGAACTGATCCCGATGGTCGCGGCCGTCTCCGCGCGGCTCGCGCACCAGCGGATCGGTGCGCTGATCGTGTTCGAGCGCCAGACCGGGCTCGAGGAGCTGGCCGATACCGGCGTGCGGATCGGCGCGGCTCCATCGACCGATCTGCTGGAGAGCATCTTTCAACCCGGCTCGGCGCTGCACGACGGCGCCGTGCTGCTGCGGCCCGGCGAGGTGATCGCCGCCGCCTGCATTTTGCCCAGCGCGGCCGGCGGCCACGCCGAGCGCGCGCACGGCCAGGGCGCCGACCATCCGCACTACGGCACCCGCCACCGAGCCGCGATCAGCGTTTCCGAGGAAACCGATGCGATCGCCGTCGTCGTCTCCGAGGAGACAGGCGCGATCTCGTTGGTCGAGGGCGGTGAGATGCGGCAGGGCCTCGACAGGCCCGCGCTGGAGCAGGCGCTTGCCCGTCAGCTGCGTCCGCGGCGCGGCGCTGGGGGCGCGTTCTGGACTCGCCGCGGTGATCGCCGCGCGGCGGCCGACCGCAGCGGAGGCGCCGCGCCCGCCGGATCCTGATGCGGCGCGGCCGGCTCTCGCGGATCGTCCAGGAAGTGACCCTGCTCGGCACCGTGCTGGTGCTGTCGCTCGCGGTCTGGTTCGTGATCACCGATGTCGAGAACCGCGAAATCGAGCGGCCGCTCGGCTTCAGCCTGCCCGTCAGCGTGGTCAACCTGTCCGCCAGCCTCGCGCTGGCCGGCGAGGCGCTGCCGGTCTCGCTGACCGTCGTCGGCACGCGCAGCGCGCTGGACACGGTCTCGCCCGATGATTTCTCGGCCACCGTCGACGCCGGCGGGCGCTTGGAGGGGCAGCACAGCCTCCCGGTGCGCGCCGAGTCGCTGCGCGAAGATGTGCGGGTGCGGGCGGTGCAGCCCGAGACCGCTGTGCTGACGCTGCAGGAGCTGGTCGAGCGGGAAGTGCCGGTGCGCGCCGAGACAGCCAACCCGCCGCCGTTGGGTTTCAGCGTCGGCCGGCCGACGGTTGAGCCGGGGCGGGCCGTCGTGACTGGGATCGCCGCGGACGTCGAGCTGGTCGAGACGGTCGTGGCGCGCCTGGACCTGGCCGGCGCGACCGTCTCGCTGGAAGGGGATGTGCAGCTGGAGCCGCGCAGCAGCGGCGGCGCGGCGGTGCCCCGCGTCCAGGTGCGGCCCCGCTTCGCGCGCGTCGCGGTGCCGATCTCGCAGGAAGTATTCCGCCGCGCCGTAGCGGTCAGAGCCGAGGTGCAGGGCGTCCCGCAATCCGGCTACCGGGTGGCCGCGATCATGGTCGAACCGGCGACGGTGGAGCTGTTCGTGCCGCTCGGCGCGGATGTCGAAGACGCCGTGGCGACTGAGGCGATCGATATCGAAGGGCGCAGCAGCTCGCTGCAGCGGATCGTTCCGCTCGACTTGGGCGACGCCGCGGCGGCCGGCCCGAGCGGGGTGCGGGTCACGATCATGATCGAAGCGATCGAATCGACCGTGCGGCTCTCGGCGGCGGTGCGCGCCGAGGGGCTTGCCGACAGCCTCGAGCTGGCCGTGCTCGAGCCCGGCCTAGTGCAGCTGGAGCTGCGCGGGCCGGCCGCGCAGCTCGCGCAGCTCGAAGGCCCCCTGCTGATCGCAACCGCCGACCTCGCAGGCCTGGGGCCGGGACGCCATATTGTGGACGTGTCGGCCGCGCCGCCGCTGGGTCTGACGTTGACCGGGCTGCTGCCGAGCGTCGTTACGGTCGTGCTGGTGCGGCCGCCGCCCGAGTCGAGCGAAGCGGAGAGCGCTGATGAGTGAGACGGCCGCAGCGCAGGCGGCGTTCGAGCACAGCAGCAGCGAGCTGCCGCGCGTGGCGATCGTTGGGCGGCCCAACGTGGGCAAGTCGACGCTCTTCAACCGCCTGGTGCGGCGCCGGCAGGCGATCGTGCGCGGCGAGCCGGGTACGACGCGCGACCGCAACTACGGCGGCGCCGAGTGGCGTGGACGCCATTTCACCGTGATCGACACGGGCGGGCTGCTCGGCGAGCAGCTCAGCGGGCCCTACGCCGACTCAGTCGCCGGCCAGGTCGGCCAGGCCGTGCGCGAAGCCGATGCGATCGTGCTCGTCGTCGATGCGCAGGCCGGCCTGCTGCGCGCCGACGCCGAGGTGGCCGAGCTGCTGCGGCGCGTCGAACAGCCCGTCACTGTCTGCGTGAACAAGGCCGACAACGCTGCACTGCTGCACAACAGCAGCGAGTTCTTCGCGCTGGGGCTCGGCGAGCCGGTCGCGATCAGCGCGCATCACGGCCGCCACATCGATGACCTGCTCGATCGCGTGGTCGCAGCGCTGCCCCAGGCCGCGCCGCCGCCCGAAGCGGGCGCGGCCTGTCGGCTGGCAATTGTCGGGCGGCCCAACGTCGGCAAGTCGTCGCTCGTCAACGCGCTGCTGCGCGATGAGCGGATGATCGTGAGCGCCGTGCCGGGCACCACGCGCGACGCCGTCGATACGGCGCTGACGTTCGAGGGGCGCCCGCTGGTGCTCGTGGACACAGCCGGCATTCGCCGCCGCGGACGGGTTGAGCCCGGCGTCGAGCGCGCTTCGGTGCGGCGCGCCGCTGCGGCGCTGCGGCGCTGCGATGTCGCAGCGATCGTGATCGACGCCCACGAGGGCATCACTTCGCAGGATCAGCACGTGATCGGCATGGCGCTCGAGGAGGGCGCCGGGATCGTGCTGGTGATGAACAAGCTCGATCTCTTGGAGGCGCAGGATGGATTGCGCAGCAGCCGCGAGCGGCAGCTGGCGGGGCGGGCGCGGTTTGTGCCCTGGGCGCCGATCGTTTGGGTGTCGGCGCTGACCGGCGCCGCAATCGATTCAGTGCTCGGAGCGGCGCTGTATGTTGCCGAACAACGCCGCCTGCGCGTGCCGACCGCGCGGCTCAACGCGATGCTGCGCCAGGCCGTGATCGCGCGCCCCCCGGCCAGCCTGCGCGGACGCCCGCTGAAATTCTTCTACGCCACCCAGACCGAGATCGAGCCGCCCACGTTCCTATTCTTTCTCAACTACCCGGAGGGCCTGCACTTTTCCTATGAGCGGTATCTGATGCGCAAGATTCGCGAGACGTTCGGCTTTGCCGGGGCGCCGATCCGCTGCCGCTTCCGCGCCCGCGAGAGCAGCTCGAGCGGCGGGCCGCGCTCATGATTGAGGCCTGGCTGGTGGGGCTCGCGGTTGGATATCTGCTCGGCTCGATCCCCACCGGGCTCTGGCTGGGCCGCTGGCGCGGCGGCGTCGATATTCGCGGCAGCGGCAGCGGGCGCACCGGCGCCACCAACACCTTCCGCAGCCTCGGGGTGCGCTGGTCGGTGCTGGTCCTGCTCCTCGACGCGCTCAAGGGTGCCGCGCCGATCCTGATCACGGCAGCGGTCTGGGACAGCCCGACCGGCGAGGTGCTGGCCGGGCTGGCGGCGATCGTTGGGCACCAGTTCCCGCTCTACGCGGGCTTCCAGGGCGGGCGCGGAGCGGCCACCGCGATGGGGGCGTCGCTGCCGATCCTCCCCTTCGGTCTGCTCTTCGCGCTGGCCAGCGCGCTGCCGGTGCTCGCTGCGGCGCGCGTCATGTCGCTCGCGGTGCTGCTGGGCACCAGCGCCGGCGCGCTGGCGATCGCGCTGCTGGCCTGGTTCGGCGGCGGAGCGGATGCCTATGCCGGCTTCGCAGCCGGCGCCTGGGCGCTGGTCGTCTGGGGCCACCGCGACAACATCGAGCGCCTCCTAGCCGGCACCGAGCGGGTGCTGGCGCGCGCGCCCGGCGCGGGCGGGCAGCCCTGAGATGGCGCTGCACGGGCTGATCGTGGGGGCGACCTCGTGGGGCTGCACGCTGGCGGCGGCCGCGCTGCGGGCCGGCAGCCGAGCGACGCTGCTGTGCCGCAGCGAGACCGAAGCCGGGCAGCTGAGTGAGCAGCGCGAGCACCGCCGCCTCTTGCCGGGCATCGCGCTGCCCACCCAGCTGCGGTTCACCGCCGACCCGGCCGGCCTGGACCCCGACATTGTCATCTGGGCCGTGCCGTCGCAGCGCCTGCGCGGGAACGCGCAGGCCGTGCTGCCGCGGCTTGGCCGCAGCGGCGCTCTGCACGTCAGCGCTGCCAAAGGCATCGAGCGCGGCTCGATGCTGCGCATGACCGAGGTGCTCGCCGCGGAGCTGGAGGCGGCCGCGATCGAAGCGCCGGTGGGCACGATCTCGGGCCCCAACCTGGCCCGCGAAGTGGCCCAGGGCCTGCCCGCGGCGTCCGTCGCGGCGGCTGTCGAAGCAGAGCCGCGCGAGCGCCTGCAGGCGCTGCTCAACTCGCCCAGCTTTCGCGTCTATACCAACCCCGATGTCATCGGTGTCGAGCTCGGCGGCGCGCTGAAGAACGTGATCGCGATCGCGATCGGGATGGCGGTGGCGCTGCAATCGGGCGACAACGCGCGCGCCGCGCTGATCACCCGCGGCCTGGCCGAGACGGCGCGTCTCGGCGCCGCGCTGGGGGCCTCGCCCTCGACCTTCGCCGGCCTTGCCGGCCTGGGCGACCTGCTGGCCACAGCGATGAGCCCGCAGTCGCGCAACCGCAGCCTGGGCGAGCGGATCGGCAGCGGGATGACGCTGGCGCAGGCGCAGGCCGGCACGCCGCATGTCGTTGAGGGCGTCGAGAGCACGCGCGTTGTGCTCGCGCTGGCCGCCCGCCTCGGCGTGCCGATGCCGATCAGCGCGCTCGTGGCCCGCGTGCTGTTTGAGGGCCTGCGCCCCGAAGATGCGATCCCGCTGCTGATGGAGCGCGCGCCGCAGGACGAAGCCGTCGGCGGTTGAGAGCGGGGCAGCCAGTGTCGCCGGACTCCAGCGACCCGCTCGATGCGCTCAAGCGCCTGATCGACGCGATCGCCGAGCAGCGCTACCCGCTCGATCACGAGGATCTGCACGCTGTGAGCAGGCTGCGGCCGGGCCTCGAACGCGAGATCGGCGGGCGCGCCGCAGCGCTCGATGCTTCGGGCCGATTCGCGCTGCTCGGCGCGCTGCAAGAGGCGATGAGCGGCAGCGGGCTCGAATTTACGGCGGTCTTCGCCGCTGCCCTGCGGGATGATGACGATCGCTCCGTGCGCGGCCTCGCCGCCGCCGCCCTCTCGGCCTGCGAGACGGCCGAGGCCGCCGCGGCGCTGCTCGCCGCAGCGCGCTCGGCGGAGGAGGACGACACCGTGCGCGGCGCGGCGGTGACGGCGTTGGGCGAGGTGGCGCTGCGCGTCGAGCTGGGCTGGGCCGCCTCGGAGGAGGCGGACTCGGTCACGGCGGCGCTGCGCGCGATCGCCGAGGATGTGCGCGAGGAGTCGGCCCTGCGCGCGGCCGCGATCGCGGCCGCCGCTGTCGTGCACGAAGCGTGGGTGACGGTGCTGATCGACGACGCCTACGGCAGCGGGGACGCGGCCATGCGGCTGGCTGCGATCCACGCGATGGGGCGCAACGCTGATCCGGTCTGGCTGCCGCTGCTGGAAGCGGCGCTGTTCGCCGAAGACCCGGATGAGCGCGGCGCCGCGGCCGCCGCTGTCGGCGAGATTGGCCTGGAAGACGGCGCGCCGATGCTGCTCGATCTCCTGGATGAGGAACTCTCGGAGCTCGACGCGGTGGTCGCCGCCGTGCGCGCCTTGGGTGCGATCGGCGGCGAAGCGGCGATGGAACGGCTGGCGGAGCTGCGCACCCATCCGGATCAGCAAGTGCGCGACGCCGCGCACGACGCGCTCGAGGACGCGGCGCTGCTCAATGAGGGCTTCCCCGGCGCTGAAGCCGACGCAGCGGCAAACCCGTTATTGGCCGATGAGGGCGGGTGGTAGGCTCAAGCCTCCGGTGAAGCCGCAGCTGGAGGACGCCGTTGGCGGCACCGCGCAGGCGCGGCAAGAAACCGAAGCGCCTCGCGGTCAGCGCGGGAGGCGTGGTCTGGCGGCCGGACGGCGGCGGCGATATCGAAGTGGTGTTGGTCCAGACGCCGGCGCTGCGCTGGGGGCTGCCCAAAGGCACGCCCAACAACGGCGAGCGCCTCTCCGAGACGGCGCTGCGCGAGGTCGCCGAGGAGACCGGCCTGCGCGTCGCACTCGATCACAAGATCGGCGTGATCCGCTATTCGTTCGCGGCCGACGGCAACGCCCGAATCGACAAAGCAGTACATTTCTGGCTGATGAAACCGACCGGCGGCGCGCTTTCGGACCACGATGACGAGCACATCGATGTGCGCTGGTTCGGGCTGGGCGATGCGCTGCGCACTGTCAGCCACCGCAACACGGCCTCGATCCTCGAGGATGCCGCAGCAATGCTCGTGAGCGGCCGGGGCACGGCGTGACCGCCGTCGAGCCAGACGCCATCGCCAGCGGCGAGCGCGTGCGGCTGCGCCGCAAACGCCCCCGCGATGCGTTTCAGGATTGGACCTGGCGGCGGGATGCGGATCTGGCCAAGCTTGACGCCGCCCGGGTGACGACGCTCTCCTTTGAGCAGTTCCGCAACCAATACCACTGGCAGCTGGAGCGCTCTCAGGCTTACCGCTCGACCTTCGCGGTCGAAGATCTCGACGGGCGCCATATCGGCAATGTGATGTACTACAACATCGATCTGCAGCGGCAGGAAGCGGAGCTAGGCGTGTTGATCGGCGAGCGCGACTATTGGGGCGGCGGCTACGGCCGCGAAGCGGTCGCGCTGTTGGTCGATTTCGTGTTCACGGCCACCTCGATCACGCGGCTCTATCTGCACACGCTGGATTGGAATGTGCGGGCCCAGAAGGCGTTCGCAGCGGTCGGCTTCCGCGATTGCGGCCGGGTGCGCCGAGGCGGCAGCCGCTTCCACCGCATGGAGGTTCGGCGCGAGTGGCTCTGGCGCCGTGAATACCAGCGCCGCAGCATCCCGCGCGGCGACTAGCCGGCTAGGGCCGCTTCACCCCGTTTGCAGGAGGCACCGCGCTACCCTCCCCCGGTTCTTGTTGGGAGAGGGCAGGAGAGTGAATGGAGGCTGCGGTGTCTCCACCCGCAAGCGGGGCAGCGGCGGTACTGCCTGGCAGCCTGCTAGCTGCCGCCCGCGGGTGGAGGGAGTCGCCCCATTAGCTGCGACTGGGCAGGGTTACGATCCCGGTGCCGGGCGTCGAGATGCTGCCGTCGGCGCGCACACCCTGAATGCTCAGCTCGACGTAGTTCTTCTCGCCCTCGCTGTACTTGCGCGTGACGGTGCCTTCGAGCATGAACTTCTGGTCGACCGTGTCGTCCTTGCCCTGCACCGCCGGGTCCATCCCGCGGTAGGAGCACTGGACGCGCTTGACCTGGCCCTCGGGGCCGGCGAAGCGCCAGAGCAGCTCACCGAGGAATGCGTGCTTCAGCGCGCCGTGCACGATGATGTCGTCGAGCCCGGTGTCCTGCGCGTACTTTGTGTCGTAGTGAATCTGGTAGAAGTCGCCCGAGCCGGCGGCCCAGTAGACCAGCTGCTGGCTCGTCGGGTTCTTCTCCAGCGAGGGAATGCTGTCGCCCTCGTCGATGTCCTCGAAGTAAATCTGCTCGGCCATGCTCTGATCCTTCCTGCGCTTAGCCGCCTGAGCGGGGGTAGGAGATCCCGGTGCCCCGCGAGATAGCCACGACTTTGCCGTGCTGGTTGGTGTAGGTCGTTGCGGAGACAGCGATCAGCATCGGTACGCCCAGCGCGCCGCTCCAGCGCTCGCTGAGGCTCTCCAGCTGGGTGCGCGAGCTGAGCACGTCGCCGGCGCAGATCTGCTCGCCGAAGTACTCCACGTCGGTGCCGCCGTTGAGCACCAGCGGATAGGGCGAGCGGAAGCCCTGCCCGCGCCGGCCCCCGAACGTCGGGTCCGACTCGGCGGGGTTGAAGATCGGCGTGCCCAAATATCCCGGCGGGGCCGGCAGCCCGCGGTAGCCGCGCTCCGCTGCGGCCGCCTCGTCGTAGAAGACCGGATCGACGTAGCCGACTGAGCGGGCGAACATCCGCACGCTGGTTGTCGTCAGCTCGTTGATCGTGGCCTCACCCTCGACACCGATCATCGCGCGCATCTCGTCGGTGATGACCGATTCGTACTGTGCGTCGTCTGCCATCGCGTTCCTTCCTCCTCGAGCGTTCGCGCTGAAGATACGAGCGCCTGGCGGCCAGATCAATCAGATCAACGCTGCCAGACTCAGAGCCGCGCCGCGTCAGCTGACCGCCGCCACGCTGCCGACGAGCGTAAACGTCCGCGGGCGCGCCGGCACCCAGATCTCCTCCTTGGTGGCCATGTCGACCGCGCAGAAGTTGCCCCGCTTGAGCTGCGCCACGAGTTCCTGCCAGGTGCTGATGCTGTCGGTATCGAACCAGGTCGCAACCTTGCCGATGTCGTGCACGGCGTGGGAGTCGGTGCCGGCGGTGCCGGGCATCTGCGCCGTCGCGGCGAGGTCGAGGCTGAAGCGGTTCTCGCGCTCTTTGCCGCGGCCGTTGAGCACTTCGAGGGCGACGCAGTGCGGCATCGCGGCGTTCTTGAGCGCCCGCTCGAGCGCGGCCGTCCAATCCTCCGGGTTGTCTTTCCAGGCGATCTGGCGTCGATAGGGGTGCGCCAGCACGAGCGCGCCGCCGCGCTCCTCGACGTGAGCGGCGAGCCGCTGGACGCGGTGCATGCCGAAGACGTACCGCTCCATGCCCCAGGCGAGGATGTGGCCCTCATCAGTGCTGACCTCGCAGCCGGGGATCACCGCGATCCCGAACTCTTCGGCGAGCGCCTGCGCTTCCTGCTCGGGCCAGAGCGCGTCGTGTTCGGTCAGGCAGATCCCGTCGAGGCCGGCGGCCTTGGCCCGTTCGACCAGATCGCGCGGATCCAGCACCGAGTCGTGTGAACGCGGCCATGTGTGGTTGTGCAGGTCGATCAGCATGGATACTCCGGGCCAGATTTGAATGCGGTGGGCAGTCTATCACCCGCCCGCCCCCAACCTGCTGATCGGCGGCTGATCGGCGCGCCGAACACGCCGCCCGCGGCGCCGCGGGCGGCGTGTTCATTGAGTGAGCCACAGGGCGTGCGTATAATCCGCACGCGCCGCAGGGCAGCCGACGCGGCCATTGAGCGGCTGTGCCCGAGCCGAGAAGGGGTGTTGTGAGTGCTCCTCGAGCAGTACAGCCACCTCGGAATTCTGCTGCTCTTCGCGGTCCTGTTTCCGTCGATCCCGCTCGTCGCGTCCTATGTGATCTTCAAATTCGGCCTGCGCCCCAAGCTGCCCAACGCGGTCAAGGACGACACCTACGAGTGCGGCGTCGAGACCGAAGGGCCGACTTGGGTCCAGTTCAACTTCCGCTACTACCTGGTCGCGCTGATCTTCGTGCTCTTCGATGTCGAGGTGATCTTCCTCTTCCCGCTGGCTGTGGCGCTCGATTCGCTGGCCGTGTTCGGCCTCGTCGCCTCGTTGATCTTCATCGGCATTCTCGCCTTGGGGCTGGTCTACGAATGGCGCCGGCAGGCGCTGGAGTGGCGCTGAGATGACGCGCGCGCTCGACCCCGCGGCGGCGGCGGAGCTGGTCAACGCGCGGCGGCCGGGCGCGGCGCAGGCGGCGGGCCGCGCGCTTCTGATCAGCGCCGAGCACCTCGTCGAGGCCGTCCAGACGCTGCGCGACGACGAATCGACCGACCTCGTCTTCCTCTGCAACCTGACCGCCGTCGACCGCGAGCTGCACTTCGAGCTGGTTTACCACCTGCAGTCGCTGGACCGGAATCACATGCTCCAGCTCAAAGTGATCCTCAGCGACCGTGCGGACCCCGCCGCGCCCTCGCTGACCGGCCTCTTTCACGGCGCGCACCTGCAGGAGCGCGAGGTGTTCGACCTGTTCGGGATCCGCTTCGATGGCCACCCCGACCTGCGCCGGCTGTTCCTCTGGGACGGGTTCCCCGGCTACCCGCTGCGTAAAGATTTCCTGCAGATGCCCGGCCAAATCCGCGCCGGCCTGCCCGGCTTCCCGCATGAGAGCAGCGAAAACGCCTGGCCGGTGCCCGGCAGCGTGCCGCAGCGGCCGCTGCACCCCAACGACCCCGGCTCGAGCGCGCTCGCAGCGGGCGGCGCCGACCCGGCGGAGGCCGACGCATGACCGCCGCCGACGACACCCGCAGCGCGCTCTCGGGCACGATCGAGACGCTGGCCGGCGAAGGCTCCGAGCCGGTCGTCGTCAACCTCGGGCCCCAGCACCCCTCCACCCACGGCGTGTTCCGGCTCAAAGTCACGCTCGACGGCGAGATCGTCCAGGACGCAGAGATGCGGATCGGCTATCTGCACCGCTCGATGGAGAAGCTGGCCGAGGAACGCTCGTACACGCAGAACATCCCCTTTACTGATCGGATCGACTACCTGGCCGCGATGTCCAACAACTTGGCCTACTGCCTGGCCGCGGAGGAGCTGCTGGGCGTCGAGGCGCCGCCGCGCGGGCAGGCGATTCGGGTGCTCTTCGCCGAGCTGCAGCGGATCGCCTCGCACGCGATGGCAAACGGGACGTTCATCAACGACTGCGGCGCCTGGCACACGCCGCTCTTCCACATGTTCCGCGACCGCGAACGCGTGCTCGACATGTTCGAGATGACCTGCGGCGCGCGCCTGACCACGAACTACATGCGGATCGGCGGAGTCGCTTTCGACCTGCCCGATGAGCTGCTGCCGACCCTGCGCGGATTTCTGGCCGATATGCCGCAGCGCGTGCGCGACTACGAAGATCTGCTGCTGGAGAACGAGATCCTGCACGCGCGCGCGCGCGGCGTGGGCGTGATCAGCCCTGAGATGGCGATCAACTCGTCGCTCAGCGGCCCCGTGCTGCGCGCCACCGGCGTGCCCTGGGACCTGCGCAAGGCGAATCCCTACTGCGGCTACGAACGCTACGACTTCGACATCCCCGTCGGCGAGCAGGGCGACTGCTTCGACCGCTTCCTGGTGCGCATGGCGGAGGTCAAGCAGAGTCTGCGGATCCTCAATCAGCTGGTCGACAACATTCCCGCAGGCCCGTGGCTGGCCGATGTGCCGCTGCACGCGCGGCCGCCGGCGGGCGAGGTCTACGCCCGGGTGGAGTCGCCCCGCGGCGAGCTGGGGTTTTATCTGGTCAGCGACGGGAGCCCGGCGCCCTACCGCTTCCACTGCCGCCCGCCGAGCCTGATCAATCTCTCGGCGCTGAAGGAAATGTCGGTCGGCGGTACGCTCGCCGACGCGATCGTGACGCTGGGCTCGATTGACATCGTGGTCGGGGAGATCGACCGATGAGCGGCCTCGATCCCGCGCTCGTGCTGGGCGCCTGGTACGACTTCCGCGACCTCAACAACCTGTCTCGGCTGATCACCGAATGGATCGGCGATTGGGGCCCCGATTGGCTGGCTTCGATCGTGACCGGGCTGCTCGGCGCGCTGGGCATTCTGGCCGTGATCGGGCCGACGCTGCTGGTGCTGATCTGGGTCGAGCGCAAGGTGATCGCGCGCTTCCAGCAGCGCTACGGGCCGAATCGGGTCGGGCCGCGCGGGCTGCTCCAGCCGGTCGCCGACGCGATCAAGCTGATCCTCAAAGAGGAGCTGGCGCCGCGCGCCGCCGACAAGCTGATCTTCTTCCTGCCGCCGGTGCTGATCTTCGTGCCCGGCATCCTGATCTGGGGCGTGCTGCCGTTCGGGCCGCGGATGTCCCTCGCCGATCTCAACGTCGGCGTGCTCTTCCTGCTCGCCGTCTCCGGCACCGGCGTGCTAGTGATCTTTATGGCCGGCTGGGCGTCCAACAACAAGTACGCGCTGTTCGGCGCGATGCGCGCCGTGGCGATGTCGATCTCCTACGAAGTGCCGATGGTCCTGGCGCTGCTGACGTTGGTGATCTTCAGCGGCACGATGAGCGTCAACGGGATCGTGCAGTGGCAGCAGCAGGAGGACGTGATCTTCATCCTGCTCTTCCCGCTCTCCGCGATCGCCTTCTTCTTCGCCGCTTCGGCCGAGCTCAACCGCACGCCCGCCGATATCTCCGAGGCGGAATCGGAGATCGTGGCCGGCTACCACACCGAGTACTCGGGGATGCGCTTCGGCCTCTTCTACGCCGTCGAGCTCGGCAACACGCTGGTCGTTTCGGCCTTCATCGCCACCTTCTTCCTGGGCGGCTGGTGGCTCTGGGGGCTCGACCAGTGGGTGCCGAGCTGGATCATCCTGCTGGCCAAGACCGGCGCGGTCTACTTCCTGCTGATCTGGACGCGCGGCACGCTGCCGCGGCTGCGGATCGACCAGCTGATGGGGTTCTGCTGGAAAGCGCTCGTGCCGGCGACGCTGATCTTCGTCGCGATCGCCGCGATCGAGCGCACGCTGCTGATCACTGAGGGCTGGGACACGACGATCGCGCTGCCGCTGATGGCGCTGATCAATATTGCGCTGACAGTCGGCGCGGTCGCGCTGTTCGCGCGCGTCGCGCGGCCGGCGCGGCTGCGGCGGGCGGCGCGGACCAGGCTGGTGCGGGGCCGCGTCGGCGGGCTGGCGGCGGCGCGCGAGGCGGCCGCCGAAGCCGCCGCGGGCGGAGATTAGCGATGAGCAGCTTCGGCTTCCACCTCGCGTTCTGGCTGCTCGCGGCGATGACCGTCGGCGGCGCCTCAATGATCATCGTCAGCCGCAACCTGATCCACGCCGTGATCTACCTGATCATCTCGCTGCTCGCCGTGGCCGGGCTCTATCTCACCCTCTCCGCCGACTTCATCGCGGTCGTGCAGGTCTTGATCTATGTCGGCGCGATCAGCGTGCTGATGCTCTTCGCGATCATGCTCACGCCGCGCGCTGAGCGCGACAACGCCGAATCCTCGCTCAAGCTGCCGGCCGCCTTCGCGATGCTGCTCGTGCTGATCGCGACAGTCTTCGTCGCGCTCGACACCGATTGGGGCGCCGTCCGCCAGGCGGCGATCGGCGAGCAGGCGCGGATCATCGGGCAGAGCCTGATTCGCGAGTATGTGCTGCCGTTCGAGATCGGCGCGGTGCTGCTGACCGCAGCGCTGGTCGGCGCCATCGCGCTGGCGCGGCAGGACGACGAGGACGCGGCGATCCACGCGATCAGCCTGGAGGCCGAAGCAGAAGGCGCAACGGCCGACCTGGCTCAGATCGCCGATCCGCCGCTGGTCGAAGCGCTGCCTGAGGTTGAGGGTGAGGAGACGGCCGCAGCTACAGAAGGCGGCGCGGGCGGCGAGGGCGCGGGCTCATGACGATCGGACTGGAGGAATACCTGGCGCTGGGCGCGCTGCTGTTCAGCCTCGGCTTCTATATCGCGCTCTCGAAAAAGAACGCGGTCGGTGTGCTGATGGGCGTTGAGCTGATGCTCAACGCGGTCAACCTCACGCTGATCGCCTTTAGCCGCTTCTCGACCAGCGAGGTCACGCTCTCGACCCAGGTCTTCGTGGTCTTCATCATCGCTGTCGCGGCGGCCGAGGTGGCGGTCGGGCTGGCGCTGATTCTGGTCGTCTACCGCAACCGCCAGACGATCAACGTCGATCGCACGACGCTGCTGAAGGGCTGAGCGGGATGTGGGCTGAGTTTCTGCGCGCGCCGAACCGCTACATCGCCGAGACCTGGCGCGAGCTGCTCTTCGCCGAGGGCGTCGCGGTGCGGCTGGTGACCGAGCCCGAGCGCGCCGCTGAGGGCGATTTCGCACCGGTGCTGCTCTACGTGCCCGACTCCAAGACGCACGTCGCGCGCGAAATTCTGCGGAAGGTGTAGGGGGCGTGCCGGAAACCGTCTTCTGGGTAATTCTGCTGCTGCCGCTGACCGCGTTCGCGATCGCCGGCTGGTTCACGCTCAACCCGCGCCTGCCGCGCTCCGTACCCGAGTGGGATCCCGCCTACCCGCGTTCCTGGAAACCGTTCGCCGACCTCTTCTGCGGCCCGCGGCTGGCCTCGACGCCGCTGATCGCCGCGCTGTTTGCCGCCTTCGTGCTCTCGCTCTGGGCGCTGATCGAAGCGATCGGGGCCGACGGCCGCTCGCTCGGCTACGCGTCGCACACGCTGTTCACGGCGGGGCCGCTGGAGGTTGAGCTGGGGATCGGTTTCGACGGCCTGACCGCGGTGATGCTGGTCGTCGTGACCGGCGTCTCGCTGCTCGTGCAGGTTTACTCGACCGGCTACATGGAAGGCGATCACGGCTACCGCCGCTACTTCGCCTACATGGCGCTGTTCACGACGGCGATGCTTGGCCTGGTGCTGGCCAGCAACCTGCTGATGCTGTTCGTCTTCTGGGAGCTGGTCGGGCTGACTTCCTATTTCCTGATCGGCTTCTGGTTCCACCGCCCCTCTGCGGCGGCGGCGGCCAAGAAAGCCTTCCTCGTCACCCGCCTCGGCGATCTGGGCCTGCTGGCCGCGATGATCCTGATCTGGGACCGCAGCGGCACGCTCGATATCGCCGCGATCAATGAGGGTGCGGAGCTGCTGGTCATCCACGGCGTGATGATCGGCCAGACCGCCTTGACCCTGTTCGCGCTCGGCCTAATCGCCGGCGCGGTCGGCAAGAGCGCGCAGTTCCCGCTGCACATCTGGCTGCCCGATGCGATGGAGGGGCCCACGCCCGTCTCCGCGCTCGTCCACTCCGCCACGATGGTCGCCGCCGGCGTCTACCTGCTGGCCCGCTTCTTCCCCGTGATCGAGGCCTCGTCGACGGCCAGCGATCTGATCGCCTGGATCGGCGCGGGGACCGCGTTCGGCGCCGCGATCCTGGCGATGGTGCAGACCGATATCAAGCGCGTGCTGGCCTACTCGACGATCAGTCAGCTGGCCTACATGATGTTCGCGATCGGCGTGGGCGGGTACGCGGCGGCGGTCTTCCACCTGATGACCCACGCCTTCTTCAAGGCGCTGCTGTTCCTCGGCTCCGGCTCAGTCAACCACGCCACGAACACCTTCGATATGCGCAAGATGGGCGGGCTGCGCTTCGCGATGCCGATCACCTTCTTCACCTTCGGGATCGGCACGCTGGCGCTGGCCGGCATCATTCCCTTCGCCGGCTTCTGGTCCAAGGATGAGATCCTGATCGAAGCCTGGGCGCACAACAAGGGCGTCTTCGTGCTCGGGCTGCTGGCGGCCGGGCTGACCGCCGCCTACATGGTGCGCGCCGTCTACATGACGTTCCTCGGCCGCTACCGCGGCGGCGAGGCGCCCGAGCCGGGCGGGCACGGCGGCGATCCCTCCCAGCCCCACGAGTCGCCGAACAGCATGACCACGCCGTTGATCATCCTCGCCGTGCTGGCCAGCCTGACCGGCTTTCTGACCATCGGCGGCGAGTTTCAGAGCTGGGTCTACGGAGCGCTGCCCGGCGAGCATGAGGGCAAGTTCCACTGGAGCTGGGGCATTTTCCTTGGCTCGACGGCGCTGGCGCTGGCCAGCGCCGCCGCCGCCTGGCTGTTCATGCAGCACCGCGAACGCATCCGCCAACTTGGGATCGGCAATATCTGGCCGCTGCCGGAGGCGCGCCAGTTTGCCAATCAGCTGTTCTACCTCGATGCGCTCGGCGAGACGCTGCTCACGCGCCGGCTCTTCTACCGCGGGATCGCCCGCGCCGCGCACGAGTTCGACGCGCGCATGGTCGACGGCGCCGTCAACCGCGTCTGGCGCGAGGTCATGTCGGCCTCGGGTTGGGCGCGCGTGGTGCAAAACGGCTGGGTGCAGGCGGGCACGATGGCAATCGGCCTCGGCGGCGTGATCATCTGGGCCGCCGTGGTGCTGTTCTAGAGGAGCGCGATGGACCCCTCGTTCCCCGTGCTGTCGCTGTTGATCTTCCTGCCGCTCGGCGGCGCGCTGCTGATCGCGCTGCTGCCCGGCAAGCACACCCCGACGCACGGGTTCTGGCAGAACACGCCCGGCACGCTGCAGCAGCAGGCGCGCTGGATCGCGCTTGTCACCTCGCTCGCCGCGCTGGTGATCGCGCTCGTGATGTTCATCCTCTTCGACCGCAGCGCCGCCGGCTTCCAGTTCGTCGACGAGTTCCTCTGGGTCGACGCTGAGTCCGTGGGCTTCAACATCGGCTACGCCTTCGGCGTCGACGGACTCTCGATGCCGCTGGTGCTGCTGACCGCGGTGCTCAGCACCGTCGCCGTGCTGGTTTCCTGGAACATCGATCTGCGCCCGAAGGAGTACTTCGCCTGGCTGCTGGTGCTGCAGACCTCGGTGCTGGGCGTCTTCACCGCGCTCGATCTGATCTTCTTCTTTCTCTTCTGGGAGCTCGAGCTGATCCCGATGTTCCTGCTGATCAGCACCTGGGGCAGCGGCAACCGCAACTACTCGGCGATGAAGTTCGTGCTCTACACGATCTTCGGTTCAGCGTTCATGCTGGCCGGCTTCCTGGTGCTGGGCGCGGCAGCGGACACGTTCGACATCCGCGAGCTGCGCGGCAGCGATCTCTCCGCGGCGATCCTGCCCCTGCAGGCAGTCTTCGCGTTCATCCTGATCGCTTTCGCGATCAAGCTGCCGGTTGTGCCGCTGCATACCTGGCTGCCCGATGCGCATACCGATGCGCCCACCGCGGTCTCGGTGCTGCTGGCCGGGGTGCTGCTGAAGATGGGCGGCTACGGCATCCTGCGGCTGCTCTTCACGATCATGCCGGAGGTCGGCGCCGACGCCGATCTGGCCCTCGCGATCGTGGGCGCCGTCTCGATCGTCTACGGCGCGATCGTGACGATCCGCCAGACCGATCTGAAACGGCTGATCGCCTATTCCTCGGTCTCGCATATGGGCTTCGTGCTGCTTGGCGTCTCCGCGCTCGGCGTCACCGGGATGAGCGGCGCCGCGCTGCAGCTCGTCACCCACGGGCTGATCACGGGGATGCTGTTCGTGATGGTCGGCCTGGTCTACGACCGTACGCACACGCGCCAGATCGGCGAGATGCGCGGGCTGATCCACTACATGCCGCTGCTCGGCGCGGGAATGGTCTTCGCCGGTCTGGCCGGGCTTGGGCTGCCCGCGCTGGCCGGGTTCGCGGCCGAGATCACGATCTTCCTCGGCGCGTTCGGGCAGCACGAGGCGCCCGTCGCCGTCTCGCTGCTCGGCGTCCTGCTGGCGGCCGGCTACATCCTCTGGGCCCTCGAGCGCTCCTTCTTCGGCCCCCGCGATGAGCAGTGGGCCGGGCTGAGCGATTCGAATCATTGGACTGAGTTCACCGTGATCGGCGTGTTGACGGCCCTGATCGTGCTGCTCGGCGTCTATCCGCGGCTGGTCATGGACCTGCTCGAGCAGGGCGTCGAACCGATCGTCGAGGGGCTGGACGCGGTCGCGGCGATGCGCGGGGGAGGCGGCTGATGCTCGGCGACGTCAATCTGCTCGGCCCCGAGCTGGTCCTGCTCGTCGTGGGCGGCTTCCTGCTCATCGCCGACCTGTTCCTCAAGGATCGGCGGATCCTCGTCGCCGTGACGGTGGCGGCGCTGCTCGGCTCGGTGCTCTACTCGACAGCGCTGCTCTCGGAGGGTTTCGTCGGCAGCGACGCCTTCGGCGGCATCCTCGTCTTCGACCACTTCGCGCTGTTCTTCCAAGTCTTGTTGGTCGGCGCCGCGCTGGCCGCCGTGCTGGTCTCTCAGCCGACGCTCGCCCGCCTGCCCTCGCGCCGCGGCGAGTATCTCGCTCTGATCCTGTTCAGCACCGCCGGCCTCCAGCTGCTCGCCGGGACGCGCGACCTGATCGGCATCTTCATCGCGCTGGAGCTGACCTCCATCTCTCAGTACGTGCTGGTCGGCTTCCATAAGGATCGCTGGGGCAGCGAGGCGGGGCTGAAGTACCTGCTGACCGGCGCGATCGCCTCGGCCGTGCTGCTCTACGGCATGGCGCTTCTGCTCGGCTTGACCGGCTCGACCAATCTGGCCGAAATCTCGCGCTACATCGCGCAGGCCGGCGCGGGCCGTGAAGAGGCGCTGATTCTGGCCGCCGTTTTCCTGATCGCCGGCTTCGGCTTCAAGGCCGCGGTCGCACCCTTCCAGATGTGGGTGCCCGACGCCTACACCGGCGCTCCCACCCCAATCGCCGCCTACCTCTCGGTCGCCTCGAAGGCCGCCGCCTTCGCGGTGCTGATCCGCGTCTTCTTCGAGGCGCTCGGCGACGATCTGCTGGCCGAGCACTGGAAGACGATCTTCGCCGCCCTGGCCGTCCTCTCGATGTTCGTCGGCAATGTTTTCGCGCTGCGCCAGGACAACATCAAGCGGATGCTCGCCTACTCCTCGGTCGCTCAGGCCGGCACGCTGCTGATCGGCCTCGCCGCGATCTCGGCCGATCGCACCGAGCTGCTCGGCGCCAGCGGGATCCTCTTCTACCTCGCCGGCTACACGGTCACCAACCTCGCCGCGTTCATCGTGATCATCATCATCGCCAACCAGCGCGGCACCTACAGCATCCGCGGTTACGCCGGGCTGGGCCGCCGCTCGCCCTGGCTCTCGGGGCTGCTCTCGTTCTCGCTGATCTCGCTGATCGGCCTGCCCCCAACCGCGCTTTTCTTCGGCAAGATCTACCTCTTCGACACCGCCGTGCAGAGCGGCCTGGGCTGGCTGGCGATCGTTGGAACAGTCAACACGGTGATTAGCGCCGCCTACTACCTGCGGCCGGTCAAGGTGATGTTCGTCGACGAGGCGGAGGGTGAGGCGGACGAAGCGCCGCTGCCGGCGCCCTCGCGCGGCGTGCTGACGACCCTGAGCTTGGCCAGCGTCGGCATTCTGATCATCGGCGTCGTGCCCTCGCTGGTGATCGGCGCGGCCGAGCAGGCAGTTTCGGCAATTCTCTCCTGAGCGGCGGCAGTGACGGCCGCTGCGGGCGCGCACCACATCGTCGCCGTCTCGATCGATGCCGTTTATGAGCACCGCTGCGACGCCGCGCTGCTTGCCGACTGCGTGCGCGCAGCCCTGGCCTCGCAGCGGCTGCGCAAGCCGCGCGCCGTCGGCGTCGCCGTGACCGATTCACGGCGTGTGCGGCGGCTCAACCGCCGCTTCCGCGGCATCGACGAGGCGACCGATGTGCTCTCCTTCAATACCGACTTCCCCGCTATCAGCCGCCCCGACGGGGCCCGCGAACTCGGCGAGATCGTGATCGCCCTGCCGGCCGCCGCGCGCGGCGCGCGCGCGCGCGGGCTGCCGCTCGCAGATGAGCTGGCGCTGCTCACCGTGCACGGCGTCCTGCATCTGCTCGGCCACGACCATGAGACGCCGCGCGAGGACGCCGAAATGCGCCGCCTGGAGCGCGGCGCGCTGCACCGAATTGGCCGTCCACAGGCCGCCCGCCCGCCGCTGTAAACGGCGGCCAACCGCCTACACTGGAAGCATCCGACAGCTCCCTGAGGCGAACTGGCGGCCCGTGCGCAGCACCGTTCTCTACCGCAAGTGGCGGCCCCGCGATTTCGACAGCGTCGCCGGCCAGGACGCCGTCGTGCGCACGCTGCAGAACGCGGTCGCGCAGGACAAGATCTCGCACGCCTACCTGTTTTGCGGCCCGCGCGGGACGGGCAAGACGACGACGGCGCGGATTCTGGCGCGCGCGATCAACGGCGCCGCACCGAGTGCAGCAGCGCTGGACGGCGGCGGCGGCGATCTGGGCTTCGACCTGGTCGAGATCGACGCGGCCAGCAACCGCGGGATCGATGACATCCGCGAACTGCGCGAGCGCGCCAACTACCAGCCCGGCGCGGCCCGCTTCAAGGTTTACCTGATCGACGAAGTGCATCAGCTGACCGGGGCGGCCGCCGATGCGCTGCTCAAAACGCTCGAAGAGCCGCCCCCGCACGTCGTCTTCATCCTCGCCACCACCGACCCCGAGGCGCTCAAACCGACGATCCTGAGCCGCTGCCAGCGCTTCGACTTCCGTCGCGTCGCCGTTGACGACATCGTCGGCCGCCTGCGCACCATCGCCTCCGCCGAGTCGATCACGATCGGCGGCGACGCGCTGCGCTTGATCGCCCGCGAGGCGACCGGCTCGCTGCGCGACGCGGTCAACCTGCTCGACCAGCTCTGGACCACCTGCGGCGACGAGGTATCGCTCGAAGCGGCGCAGGAGGCGCTGGGGCTGAGCCCCGACGCGCGCGCGCTCGAGCTGGCTGCGTGCGCGCTCAAGCGCGACCTGCGTGGCGGGCTGGCCGTGATCGGCGCGGTGCAGTCGGACGCGATCGACTTTCTGCGCTTCAAAAAGCAGGTCGTCACGCACTTGCGCCACATTCTGCTGCTGCTGACCGGGGCGGAAGGTTCGCTCTCGCTGAGCAAGCCGGAAGAGGAGCGCCTGCGCGCAGTCGGCGAGGGCGTCGAGGCTGCGGCCGCGGTGGCGGCGCTGCGCGCCTTCGCGGACGCCGACGTGCGCTCCGATCCCTATCAACCGCTCCCGCTCGAGCTGGCGCTGGCGGAGATCGTGTACGGCCCGGCGCCCGCCGCCGCGCCCGCGCCGCCGCCGCCGACCGATCGCGGTCGTCAGCCGCGCCGCGCTGCGCGCTCGCGCCGCGCTGCGCGCTCGCGCCGCGAAACGCGGCCCAGCCCGCCCGCCGCAGCGCCCCGCCCTGCTCCTGCTCCTGCTCCCGTGGCCAGGCCGGCGGCCCCGCCGCAGCGGGTTGAGGAGGCCGCACCGCGGCGGGTCGAGCCTGCAGCGCCGCGCGCACCGCAGCCTGCAGCCGCGGCTGCCGCCCGCGCACCCGCGCCCGCCGCCGCGCCCGCGTCTGCCGCCGGCGACCCGCTGCTTGCCATCCGCCGCGAGCTGCAGAACCGCGGCCACGGCCGCCTCGCCGCCATGCTGAACGGCTCGTGCCGCATCATCGCGGAGACAGACCAGAAACTCACGCTGGGCTTCTTTCCCAACTACCACGTCTTCCACCTCGTGCAGGTGAGCGACGCGGTCGATGATGTTGGGGCGGCCGCCTCCGTAGTGCTGGGGCGCCGCGTCGCGATCGAATGCGTGCCGGTCGACGGGGCGGCCGAAGCCGCGCCGCCCGCCGCACCCGCCGGGAAGCCGCGCGCCGCCGCTCCGCGGCCCCAGCCCGAGCCGCCGCGCGAGCCGTCGTATAGTCCACTCGTAGAAGACGCGCGCGAGCGCTTCGGCGCAAGCATTGTGGAATCCTGAGCGTTCAGCCGCCGCGCTGCGGCCCCGATCGGAGTGCAAGATGGCCAAGAAGGGCGGGATGTTCCGTCAATCGCGCCGCCCCGCGCGCGGCCAGGGTGCGGCCGCCGGCGGCGGCTTCAACCCCGAAATGCTGCGCCGCGCGCAGGAGCTGCAGACGCAGCTCGCACAGGCGCAGGACGAGCTCAAGGACGCCACCGTCACGGCCAGCGCCGGCGGCGGCATCGTCAGCGTCACGCTCGGCGGCGACCACAAGCTGCGCGGTGTCGAGATTGACCCCGACGTGGTCGATCCAGAGGACACCGAGATGCTGCAAGACCTGCTTGTGGCGGCTGTCAACGAAGCGCAGGACCAGCTGGAAGCGCTGCGCGAGGAGCGGCTCTCCGGGCTGACCGACGGGTTGCAGGCCGCGGGTCTGCAGTAGGGCGCCGCCGTGCAGCGCTCGCCCGTCACCGCGCCCACCCTGGCCCGCTTGATCGAGGCCTTCCACCGCCTGCCGGGCATCGGCCCCAAGAGCGCTCAGCGCCTCGCCTACTACATCCTCCGCGCTCCGCGCGATGAAGCTGAAGCGCTCGCGGCCGCGCTGCTGGAGGTCAAAGACTGCACCCAGCTTTGCAGCGTCTGCCAGAACATCACCGATGCTGATCCCTGCGCCGTCTGCAGCGACCCCAGCCGCGCACCGGGCGCGATCTGCGTTGTCGAGGAGCCGCTCGACATCGTGGCGATCGAGCGCACCGGCGCCCACCGCGGCCGCTACCACGTGCTGCACGGCGCGATCAGCCCGATGGACGGGATCGGCCCTGAGGACCTGAAAGTCCGCGAGCTGCTCGCGCGGCTCAGCGATCGCAGCGTTGAGGAAGTGATCCTCGCCACCAATCCCAACCTCGAGGGCGAGGCGACGGCCGGCTATCTCTCGCGCGTGATCGGCGCGATGGGCGTGCGGCTGACCCGAATCGCCCACGGGTTGCCGGTCGGCGCGGATGTCGAATACGCCGACGAACGCACCCTGCGCGAGGCGCTCACGCACCGCGTGCAGATGGGCGGCGAGCCGTTCGGCGCTGATCAGGCGGAAGGCGGATAATGCCGCGCACAGGGCGCGCAGGGCCGCTGCGCACCGAGGCGATCGTGCTGCGCCAGCGCGCGATTGGCGACGCCGACAAAGTCTGCGTGCTGCTCTCGCCGTCGCGCGGCCGGATCGAAGCCGTCGCGCGCGGCGTGCGGAAGACGACCAGCCGTCTGGCCGGGCATGTCGGCGCGCTCAGCTGCGGCGCCTTCCAGCTCGCGCAGGGGCGCTCGCTCTACACCGTGACCGCGGCCCAAACGCTCGAGGCTTGGCCGGCGCTGCATGAGGACGTGGAGCGGCTCAGCCTCGCCGTTGGCGTTGCCGAGCTGGTCGACCGCACCGCGGTGCCCGATGTCGGCAGCGCTCGGCTCTACCAGCTGCTCAAGCACACGCTGGCGCAGCTGGCGGGAGCATCGGAACCGGCGGCTGCGCTGCGCTGGTTTCAGCTGCGTTGGCTCGACGAGCAGGGCTACCGGCCGGAGCTCGACGCCTGCGTGCGCTGCCGCGCCGCGCTGCAGCCCGACGGCAACGGCCTGGCCGCAGCCGACGGCGGCGTCGTCTGCCCGGATTGCCACCGCGCCGGCGCGGGCCTGCCCCTGTCGGCCGCGGCCTTCAAGTTGCTACGCTACATGCGGCGGTCGTCCTTCGACCGCACGGCGCAAGTGCGGCTCGAGCGGCGCACCGCGTCGGAGGTTGAGCGGCATCTGACAGCGCTCGTCGAGCAGGCGCTCGACGGACGCCTGCGCAGCTTGTCGTTTGCGCAGGCGCTGGAGGGCGCGGCGCGTGGAGCGAGACAGACAAGGGAGGCCAATCGTGCCGCTGTATGAGTATCTCTGCGAAGACTGCGAAGGCATCTTCGAGGTTGTGCGCTCGATCCGCGAAGCGCCTGAGCCGCAGCCCTGCCCCGAGTGCGATGAGGAGTGTGAGCGCGTGATGCCCTCCTCCTTCTCGGCCTTCGTGATGCGCCAGGGCTACCCGCGCCGCATCCCCGACCGCGGCAACTACTGGCACCTCGGCAAAGAGGTCACCTACCTGCCCAAAAAGGCCCGCCCCTACGAACACCCGCAGGTCACCAAGCGGCGCGAAGAAGAGCCGCTAAGCACGCAGGATTACACCGACCTGGTTGACCGGAAGATCGCCGAGCGTCGCATCGCACGCGAAGACCGCCGCAAAGAGCGGGCGCTCAAGAAGGACCGAATGGCTCGCAAGGCCAAAGAGCTCAAACCGACGATCCCCCCCAAGAGCCGCAACTAATCTCCTCCTCCCGCCTGTGGCGGGGTGCTGCCTCAGTCGCCTGCCCTCTCCTTCGCTTGAGGGAAGCCCACTCCCTTCCCGACCCGGTTGCGGAGAGACTCCCCCTCCCCTCTCACAGGCAAGTGGAGGGAGGGGAGTACGGTGGCAGTGTCTCGCCCTGCTCGCCCCTGTAGGCGGGGGCAGCGGGCGCAAAGCGGAGCGCGGCGCTAGAAGTCGCGCTGGGTGACGAACTCCGCGATCGCGGTCAGCTCTGCGCGCGGCCCCCGGCTCGGCGCGTCGTGCAGCGCGGCGACGGCGCGGTCGCGCCACTCCCAGGCGACTGCCATGCAATAGTCGATGATCGGCTCCTGGCGGATCGCCTCCAGCGCGGCCGCCAGCCAGCGCGCCCGCTCGGCTTCCTCCTTCGCCTCGAGGAAGCGTTCGACCGGGTTGGCGCGCGGCTCGCGCTCCATCAGCACGATCGCGGGCAGCGTGAGCGTGCCGGCGCCGAGGTCGCCGCCGACCGGCTTGCCGAGCTGCTCCTCGGTGCCGCAGAAATCGAGGATGTCATCGATGATCTGGAACGCCATCCCCACGCTGCGCCCGTATTCGCGCAGCGCCTCGATCGTCTCCGAGCGGCAGCCGGCCATCATCGCCCCGCCCGCCCCGGCTGTGGCGAAGAGCGAGGCTGTCTTGCCGTGGATGCGCAGGTAGTAGTCGCGCAGCGTGCCCGAAGCGGAGTCGTAGGCGCTCACGTCCTGCGCCAGCTCACCTTTGGCCATCACCATCAGCGTCTCCGCGAAGAG
Organism: uncultured Dehalococcoidia bacterium; assembly: GCA_964347635.1. Classification (GTDB taxonomy): domain Bacteria; phylum Chloroflexota; class Dehalococcoidia; order Bin125; family Bin125; genus CATQGW01. Next base: position 47,206 of record CAYFZI010000003.1, on the reverse strand, counting down.
CCGAATCACGCCGATGTGGCCCGTGCGCGCGACCAGCTCGGCGGCGTGGGCGAACATGTAGTCGCCCAGCATCACCGAGGCCGGGTTGCCAAAGCTCGCGTTCGCTGTCGCCTCGCCCCGCCGCGTGTCTGAGGCGTCGATCACGTCATCGTGCACCAGCGTCGCCGTGTGCAGCAGCTCGATCGAGGCTGCCAGCGGAATCTGATGGTCGGCGTTGTAGTCGCCGAACCCCCCCGCCAGCAGCGCAATCGCCGGCCGCAGCCGTTTCCCCCCGCGCGCGAGCACCTGCGTCAGCATCGTCTCCAGCGGAATGAAGTCGGAGCGCGCGGCGAGCGCGAGCGTGTCCTCGACGACCGCGAGGTCGTCGGCCACGGGTTCGTAGAGGCGGGTGAGGGTGGTCATTGGTGCCAGCGTATCGGTAGTGCGGTGCGGCGGCGCGGCAGGGCCGGGATGGTTCAGCGGCTAGAGGCGGAACAACCGCGCCGCGTTCGCTGTCGTCTGCGCGGCGAACCGATCAAACTCAACCCCGCGCAGCTCCGCGACCAGTTCGGCCGTCTCCCGCACGTAGGCCGGCTCGTTGCGCCGCCCGCGCCGCCCCTGAGGCGCGAGATACGGGCAGTCTGTCTCCAGCACGATCGCGTCCCCGCGCAGGGCCTTGGCCGCTCCGCGCAGCGCATCGTTCTTCGGATATGTGACCGGGCCGGCGAACGAAATCAGGAAGCCCATCTCGGCGTAGGCCAGGGCCAGCGTGTCGCCGCCCGAGAAGCAGTGGAGGACGCCCACGGGCGCGCCGCGGCGGCAGGCCGCGCCCCACGGCGCGAGCAGTTCCCAAGTCGCGTCCTGCGCGTTGCGGGAGTGAATCACCACCGGCAGATCCAGCTCATCGGCCAGCGCCAGCTGCTCGCGGAAGGCCTGCAGCTGCTCCGCGCGGGGTGAGAGGTTGCGGTAGAAATCGAGCCCGATCTCGCCGATCGCAACGACGCGATCGCTTGCGGCGAGGCGGCGCAGCTCGGCGGCGGCGGCCGGCGACCAATCCTTCGCGTCGTGCGGGTGGACGCCGACCGCGGCGTAGACCCCGTCGTGCGCCTCGGCCAGCGCAGCCGCTGCGCGGCTGGTCGGGAGGTCGGTGCCGATCGTGATGCAGCGCTGCACGCCGGCCTGGCGGGCGCGCTCGAGCACCGCCTCGATCTCCCCTGCGAGGGCGGGGTCGTGCAGATGCGTGTGAGTGTCGAACAGTTCGCTCATACGCCGCTCATACGCCGCTCAATGTGTGCCGCTCAATGCGCCGCTCATGTGCCCAGCCGCGCTTCCTCTTGCTCGACGATTGAGGGATCGAGCTTGCGGAACAGCGGGGCGGGCTTTTGCAGCGCGGCGCCGGGGCGCAGCGCGTGCATCTGCCAGCCGAGCGACTCGATGCTCTCCTCAGCGCCGAGCATGGCATGCAGCCGCGCGCAGGAAAACGGTAGGTAGGGCGCGAGCGCTGTGCGCAGCGCGGCGATCACGTTCAGCGCGGTGTAGAGCGAGCGCGCCGCCGCTTCGCGATCCTCCCGCACTGCGCGCCACGGCTCAGTCTGATCGAGGTATCGATTCGTTTCCTGAGCCAGCGCGAAGGCCTGCTGGAGGCCCTGGCGCAGATGCACGGCGGCGATCGCTCCGCCGACCTGTTCGAGCGTCGATTGAGCCCGGTCGAGCAGCCGGGTGGCTTGGCGGTCCAGCGGCCCCGGCTCCGGCACGCGCGCCTCGAAGTGGCGCTGCACGAGCGAAAACACGCGGTTGACCAGGTTGCCCCAGGTCGCCACCAGCTCATCGTTGTTGCGGCGCAGAAACGCGCCCCAGGAGAAATCGCTGTCCGCTGTTTCCGGCATCTGCGCAGCGAGCGCGTAGCGCAGCGGATCGGGGTCGTAGCGGGTCAGATAGTCGTTGACCCAGACAGCCCAGCGCTGGCTCGTGCTGGCCTTGCTGCCGGACATCGTGATGTACTGATTGGCGGGCACATCGTAGGGCAGGTTGTAGCCGCCCGCGCCGAGCAGAATGGCGGGCCAGATCACGGTGTGGAAGGGGATGTTGTCCTTGCCGATGAAGTTGTAGATGCGCGCCTCGGGCGATTGCCAGAAATCGCGCCAGGCCTCCGGCTCGCCGCGGGCCGCGGCCCACTCGACGGTCGCCGAGAGGTAGCCGATCACCGCCTCGAACCAGACGTAGATGCGCTTGTCCTGCCAGCCCTCGAGCGGTACCGGCACACCCCACGAGATGTCGCGCGTAATCGCGCGATCCTGCAGCCCTTCGCGCAGCATCCCGCGGGTAAAGTTGAGCACGTGCGTGCGCCAGTGCTCCTTGCCTTCGGCGAGCCATTCCGTGAGCGGCGCTTCGAAGCCGGTCAGCCGCAGGAAGTAGTGCTCTGAGCTGCGCAGCTGCGGGGCGGCGCCGCTCGCCCGCGAGCGCGGATCGATCAGGTCGGTGGCGTCGAGCTGGCGCCCGCAGGCGTCGCACTGATCACCGCGCGCGCGCGGATCGCCGCAGTGCGGGCAGGTCCCCTCGACATAGCGGTCCGGCAGGTAGCGCTGCGCCTCGGCGTCGTAGAAGAGCTCTTGCGTTGCGGTGTAGAGGTGGCCGTTCTCCAGCAGGCGGCGGAACAGCTCGTGCGCCACCTTGCGGTGATTGTCAGTCATCGTCGTGGTGAAAGTGTCGAACGAGATGCCGATCCCCGCCCAGGTGTCGAGGATCGACTGGTGGAACTCGGCGACGACGTCCTGCGGCCGCCGCCCCTCTTCATCGGCGCGCACTGTGATCGGAGTGCCGTGTGCGTCGGAGCCCGAGACCATTGCGACGCGGGCGCCGCGGATCCGCTGGTAGCGGGCGAAGATGTCAGCCGGCAGATAGGCGCCGCCCAGCTGGCCGTGGTGGATCGGCCCGTTGGCGTACGGCCAGGCAACGCAGACGAGAATCTGTTCGCTCACTGCGGGCAGCTTTCCGTAACGGGCCCTGTGCGCCGCCTCAGCGTCGCACGCGCGTCAAGGGCGGTCAACGCGGCCAGAGGGCGTAGACCTCGCGCCGCGGCCGCCCGGCCTGCAGCGCGATCGTACGCGCTGCCTCGGCGCGGCTCGCCCCCGCCGCCGCCGCATCCGAGAGCGCAGCCTGCACGGAAGCGTCTGTCCACGGGTCGGACAGCGGGGGCGGCGGCAGGATCAGGATCGTAAACTCGCCGCGCGGCGCGCTGAAGGCCTGCAGCGCCTCGGCCGGCGAGCCGCGCCAGATCTGCTCGTGCAGCTTGGTCAGCTCGCGGCCGATAACCAGCTCGGACTGCGGCAGCAGCTCGGCGATCTCGGCCAGCGCCGCCGTCGCGCGGCGGGGCGATTCGAAGACCGCGGTCGGTAGGCCCGCAGCGGCGATCTCGAGCAAGGCGCGCCGCCGCTTGGCGCTGCGACGCGGCAGAAAGCCGTACATCCGCAGGTCCTGGCCGCGCGCGCCGGCCACCGACCAGAGCGCGACGGGGGCGGCCGGCCCGGGAATTGGGCTGACCCGAACGCCCGCGCGGGCAGCTGCAGCAACCAGCTCGCGGCCTGGGTCGGAGACGCCCGGCGTACCGGCGTCGCTGATCAGCGCGATGTCGGCGCCGCGCTCCAGCCGCGCCAGCAGGTCGGCGCTGGTGCGGCGCCGGTTGCGGTCATTGTAGGGCGCCGCGGGGGTCGCGATCTCATAGCGGCGCAGCAGCTTCGCTGCCGTGTGCGTGTTCTCGGCGGCGATCAGGTCGACCTCCCGCAGCACCCGCAGCGCGCGCAGCGTGATGTCCTCAAGATTGCCGATCGGCGTCGCTACGACGAACAGAGTGCCAGGCACAGGGGCAGGATAGGCATCGGCGCGCCGCCCGCCCGCCGCTTCCGTGCGCCGCCGTCTGTTGTCTGCGCAACGCGCCTCTTTCGTTTCTGGTCGGGCTTCGCTATGTCGGGGCTCGAGCCGCGCTGTTCGCGCTGTTGAGGTGCGTTACCCTCTCGCTCACTATCGGGGCTGCAGGCATCGGCGCGGGAGCGGGCGTGGCGATACTCATTTGCATTCTCGACCCCTCAGGGCAGCGGCAAACAGCGCGGCATCATGCCGCGCTGTCGCGTTAACGCGCCGAACCAGACGCGAGGAGGAGCGATGACGACGCTGACCAGAGCCGAAGCGATCAGCGCAGCGCCTGCTGCCTCCCCCCCGCTGCCCGGCCCGCCGCCGTTCCGCAAGGAGCTGCGCGAGGCCTACGGCTTCGATGATGTCGCGATCGTGCCCGGCGCGCTCACGATCAACCCCGAACTGACCGATGTGCAGACCGAGATCGCCGGCCAGACGCTCGAGATTCCGATCCTCGCCGCCGCTATGGATGCTGTCGTCGACCCTCAGTTCGCCGTCGATGTCGGGCAGCACGGCGGCCTCGCGGTGCTCAACCTCGAAGGCCTGCAGTGCCGCTTCGACAATCCTGCCGAGGTGCTGGAAGAGGTCGCCGCGAGCGACACTGAGGGCGCCACCGAAATCCTGCAGCGCGCCTACACCGCGCCGATCCGCGCCGAGCTGGTCGGCCGCCGGGTGAGCGAAATCAAGGCCGGCGGCGTCGCCGCGGCGGTCTCGGTGACCCCCCCCAACGCCAAGCGGTTGACGCCGATCGTGCATGAGGCTCAGGCCGATGTATTCGTCGTCCAGTCGACCGTTACGACCGCCCGCCACCGCTCGCGCTCCGAGCGCGGGCTGGTGCTGCACGAGCTGATCGATCAGATCGGCATCCCCACGGTTGTCGGCAACACGGTCGGCTTTGATGCTTCGATTGAGTTGATGGAGGAAGGCGTCGCGGCGCTGCTTGTCGGCGTTGGGCCCGGCGCGGCCTGCACCAGCCGCGAGGTGCTCGGGATCGGCGTGCCGCAGGTCTCCGCCACGATCGAGTGCGCCTACGCGCGCGACGAGTATCTGCACCGGAGCGGACGCTACGTGCCGATCATCACCGACGGCGGGATCCGAACCGGCGGCGATTTCTGTAAGTCGTTCGTGGCCGGCGCCGACGCTGTGATGATCGGCTCGCCCTTCGCCGGGACCGAAGAAGCGCCCGGCCGCGGCTTCCATTGGGGCATGGCGACGCCGCATGCGGAGCTGCCGCGCGGCGTGCGCGTACACGTCGGCCAGCACACCACGCTTGATCGACTGCTCTTCGGCCCCACCTCGCGCACCGACGGTACCGAAAACCTGATCGGCGCCCTCCGCACCTGCATGGGCAGCGGCGGCGCGGCGACCATCCGCGACCTCCACCAGACTGAAATGGTCGTCGCCCCGGCGATCAAGACCGAGGGCAAGCGCTACCAAATGATGCGCGATTAGGGCTTCTTCGCCCTCCTCGAACGGGGCGTTCACATAGGCAGGTTCCCGCAGCGCAAGCTGCCGTTGTGATCTGCTCGGCTGGATCTGCTCGACTGCCGCGACTGCAGTGTGGACAGTCTCTAGCCGAGCACTCCGAAGACGGCGACCAGGACGCTCATCGCTGTGAAGCCGATTCCGATCACCGCGTAGAGGCGTCGATCACGAGCGTCCTGATCGCGGATGCGCTGGCGTTCGCGCTCGGCGTCCTTTTCCGTGAATTCACGGAACATTCGCTCGATTGTGGCTTCGAGCCGGGCGATCGCGGCATCGATTTTGTCTTCAGTTGCGACGCCCTCAACGGCTCCATTGATTTCCGCCGCGATCGCCGCAGCGATGTCCGACGCCGCCTCAGCGCCGCAGACGCCGTGGCGGACGAGGCTGTCTCGGATGCGCGTCTCTGTGATGATTGCCATCGGCGCCTCGCTTCAAACCATGCTAATCGGCCCGACCGCAGCTGGAGCCGTTCGCGCGGGGCGGGTCTCGAGCCTCTGTGGCTAGTTGTGGTTAGTCCGCTTACAGCGCCTCGTAGAGCAGATCGATTAGCCGCCGCACGTGACGGTGCTGCCAGCCGGCGCGGCCTTGATTCATGACATAACCAAAGCCGATTCCCGCTGTCGGGTCGGCGAAACCCAACGAACCGCCGCCGCCGAAGTGACCGAAGGTGTGCGGGTTGGGGCCGAGCGGACGCTCGCGCATCGTGAGCTGGAAGCCGCTGCCGAAGCGGGTGCGGCGGCCCAGCACTCGGTCGAGCCCGTAGACCTGCTCGGCGGAGGCGCGGGCGGCGGTGGCGGGTCGGAGGATGCGGTGGCCGTCGATCGCGCCGCTCTCGGCGAGCGCACCGTAGAGGCGGGCGAGCGCCCGCGCGTTGCCCTGGCCGTTGGTCGAAGGGAACTCCGCGGCGCGGTATTCGCGGCTGTTCTGGCTGCCCGGGCCGCTTGCGATCGGCGGTGGGTTGCGGTTGGCCAGCAGTTGCAGCGGGTTGAGCGGTGCGCGCTGCAAATCGGGCGGCCGCTGCATGGGCAGAATCTCCGCCGTGCGCGCGTCCTCCTCCGCCCCCGTGCCGAAGTGAAAATCGATTCCCGCCGGTTTGCCGATCTCCTGCTGCAGGAAGGCGCCGATGCGAACCCCGCTGACGCGCCGAATCAGCTCTCCGATGAGGAAGCCCTGCGTGTTCGAGTGGTAGCCGTGCGCCGTGCCGGGCGGCCACCACGGTTCCTGCGCGGCCAGCGCGCTGCACATGCGCTCCCAGTGCAGCTGTGAACCGCGCGGCAGCGGACGCCGAATCGCCGGCAGCCCGGCCTGGTGGCTGAGCAGCCAGCGCACCCGCAGCTCGGCCTTGCCGGCCGCTGCGAACGCCGGCCAGTAGTCCGCGACTCGGCCGTCGATATCGATTGGGCCCCGCTCGGCGAGCCGCCAGAGCAGGATCGCGGAGACGGCCTTGCCGACGGAGTAGCAGCAGACCAGCGTGTCGCGCGACCAGGGCCGCGTGTGGCGCGCGTCGCTCCAGCCGCCCCAGAGGTCGATCAGCGGTTCGCCGTGCAGATGCACCGCGAGCGCTGCGCCGGTCTCGCTGCGGGCGGCGAAGTTGGCCTGGAAGGCCTCGCGGACGGCGGCGAAACGCGGATCGCAGTCGCCCTGCACGGGCGCGTCTGCCGGCGGCGGCAGCTCAGCGCGCCGCTCGGCGGATGTCACGCCACAATGCTCAACGCACGCGGGCGCTCGGCGAAGTCGTTGAGCACGCGGATAGTTGCGTCGGGCAGCAGCTGCGCGGCTGCGGCGGCGACGCTGTCTTGCTGGCCGGGGTCGATTTCGAGCAGCGCGATCCCGTTCGGGGCCAGCCGCGGGCGCAGCTGGGTGAGCAGGCGCAGCTGCAGTTCGGTGCCGCTCGTGCCGGGCGTGAGCGCTTGGCGCGGCTCGTGCTCGGCGACCTCCGGCTGCAGCTGCGGCAGCCGCCGCTCGGGGATGTAGGGCAAGTTGGCGACGATGCAGTGGAACAGTCCATCGAGCGGGGTCAGCAGGTCGCCCTGCACGAAGTCGGCCGTGGCGCGGCGCAGATGGCGCTGCGCGTTGCGGCGCGCCACCGTCAGCGCTTTGGCCGAGATGTCGGTGGCGATCAGCCGCGTGCCGCGCCGGTGCCGGGCGATGGCGATGCCGAGCGCGCCCGAGCCAGCGCCCACATCGGCGACCTGCGCGGCACGGATCCGCGCCCGCTTCAGGTGGTCGAGCGCAGTGTCGACGAGCAGCTCCGATTCGGGCCGCGGGATCAGCACATCGGGGGTGACGCGGAACTCGAGGCGGTAAAACTCGCGCGTGCCCGTGATGTAGGCGAGCGGGCGCCGCAGCGCGCGCTGTTTGACGGCGGCGAAGTAACGGTTCAGGGTGGACTTGGTCAGCGGGTCGGCCAGCGAGGCGTAGAGCTGCGCGCGGCTCAGGCCCGCCGCGTGGCGCAGCAGCACCTCGGCCTCGAAGCGCGCGTCTTCAACGCCCGCATCCTCCAGCGCCGATGCAGCCTCCATCCACACGTCGCGCAGGTTGGCCAGTTCGCCGCTGTCGCTCACGCGCCGGCCTCCGCCAGCAGACGCGTCTCCTCGGCCACTGCTGCAGCGTCGATCAACGGGTCCAAATTGCCGTCGAGCATCCCGCTCAAGTCGTGGCGGGTCAGCCCGATGCGGTGGTCCGTGATCCGATTTTCGGGGAAATTGTAGGTGCGGATCTTTTCCGCGCGTTGGCCGCTGCCGACCTGCGCGCGGCGCGCGTCGGCGCGCTCCGCGGCCAGCGCCTGGCGCTGCATGTCGTAGAGCCGCGTGCGCAGCACCGACATCGCCTTGAGCTTGTTCTTCAGCTGCGAGCGTTCGTCGGTGCAGGTCACGACGATCCCGCTCGGCTCATGGGTCAGGCGTACGCCGGTCTGCACCTTGTTCACGTTTTGCCCGCCCGCGCCGCCGGAGTGAAACAGGTCGAGGCGGATATCCGCTTCATCGAGTTCCACGTCCAGCTCTTCGGCCTGCGGCAGCACGGCGACTGTCGCCGTGGAGGTATGGATGCGCCCCTGAGCCTCCGTTTCAGGCACTCGCTGGACGCGGTGCACGCCGCTCTCATACTTCAGCCGCGAGAATGCGCTGTCGCCGTCGATCTCGCAGATCACCTCTTTGATTCCGCCCGCCGCGTTCTCGCTGAGGCTGATCATGTCGGCCTTCCAGCGCTGCGCCTCGGCGTAGCGGACGTAGGCGCGCAGCAGATCGGCAGCCCACAGCCCCGCTTCGTTGCCGCCGGCGCCGGCGCGGATTTCGACGATCACGCTGCGCTGGTCGTTGGGGTCGCGCGGCAGCAGGGCGCGGCGGGCGGCCTGTTCGAGTTGTTCGATCTGCTCGTTCAGCTCGTCGACTTCCGCCTGCGCCAGCTCGCGCAGCTCGGCGTCGCCGCTTTCGCCCAGCACTTCTTTGGCCTGCCCGAGCTCGGCGCTGGCCTGCAGCCATTGGTCGAGCAGCTGCACCAGCGGCTGCAGCGCGGCGTGCTCGCGCGCGAGCGTCTGCAGCTGCGCGGCATTGGTGCTGATCAGCGGGTCCGCCAGCTGCGCTTCGAGCGCGTCGCGCCGCTCGCGGACCGCCTGGAGTTTCTCCCACATGTTCGTCGGCTCCGCGCTCATCAGCGCCGCTCGGCTGCTCAGCTGTCCACGGGCGGCGGATCGCCAGCATATCGAGCGGCATCCGCGAGCTCGCCGACCACGGCCTCGAGCGGGGTGTCGCGCTGTTCGCCGCTGCGCATGTCGCGCAGCGTCACGGTGCCTGCGGCGAGGCCGCGTTCGCCGACAATGATTGACCAACGGCAGCCTGAGCGCCCCGCGTGCCGCAGCTGCGCTTTGAGCGAGCGCCCGCCGAACGCCAGCGTCGCCGCGAGCCCGGCCCGCCGCAGCCGCCCCGCCAGCCCCGTCGCCGCGGCCGCGGCACCGCCGAGCGCCGCAACGATCACATCCGGGCGCTCCGCTGCTTCGTCCGCCAACCCTTGTTCGCGCAGCTGCAGGGCGAAGCGGTCGAGGCCCAGGCCGAAGCCGATGCCGGGCGTGGGCGGGCCGCCGATCTGCTCGATCAGGCCATCGTAGCGGCCGCCCGCGAGCAGCGTGGTCTGCGAGCCGCCCGCCGCGCCGGGCACGATCTCGAACACGGTGTCGGTGTAGTAATCGAGCCCGCGCACCAGCGTTGGGCACTCCTCGAAGGGGATGCCGAGCGCCTCTAGATGCGCCTTGACCGACTCGTAGTAGGCCGCCGATTGAGCGCTGAGATGCTCCGTGATCAGCGGCGCTCCAGCCTGATAGGGCCGGGTGCGCTCGTCTTTGCTGTCCAGCAGGCGCATCGGGGCGCGGTCGAAGCGGGCTCGATCATCGGGCGCGATCGCGCCCAGGTGGGGCGCGAAGTGCCGCTTCAGCTTTGGCACGTAGGCGCGCCGATCGGCGAGGTCGCCGATGCTGTTGATCAGCAGCACGAGGCCGTTCAAGCCGAGGCGTTGCGCGGTCCGCCAGCCGAGGTCGATCACCTCAGCATCGAGCGCCGCGTCGCGCACGCCGAGCGCCTCGACGCCGAACTGCGTGTGCTGACGGAAGCGGCCCGCTTGCGGGCGCTCGTAGCGAAACATCGGCAGCTGGTAGGCGAGCTTGACCGGCTGCGGCAGGTTGGCCATGCCGTGCTGCAGATAGGCGCGGCAGACCGAGGCCGTCCCTTCGGGCCGCAGCGCCAGGCGGTCGCCGCCGCGGTCCTCAAAGATGTACATCTCCTTCTCCACGATGTCCGTGCCGCCGCCGACGCCGCGTGTGTACAGCTCGGCCTGCTCGAACGCGGGCGGCTCGATGAAGCCGTAGCCGGCCAGCCGCGCCTGCTCCCGCGCCGCGGCCAGGATCTGCTCGCGCAGGCGGTACTCATCGGGCAGCAGATCGCGCGTGCCGCGCGGCGCCTGGAACATCGCCCGCTCCCATCGCTCAGCGCTGCGCCGCAGGGCTGATTGTGCGGTCCATCACTACCGTCATTCGGCTCATCGTACAGCGCAGTCGGCCGCTGCCAGCCCTGCGGTGCCCGCCGGGAGCGCCGCGGGCGGTACATTGACAGCTATGACGACAGAGATGACAACAGACACCCGAAGCGCCGCCGAGCGGTCCCTGCACCCGACCATCGAGGACCTGACAAACGTCCTCGAACACTATCTCTCGCCCGACGAGCGGGCCCAGGTCGAGCGCGCCTACGAGTTCGCGCAGCGCGCGCATGCAGGCCATCTGCGCAGCTCCGGCCACCCCTACATCTCGCATCCGCTGGCCGCGGCGATCGTCTGCGCCGAGCTGCAGCTCGATGTCCCGGCCGTGCAGGCGGCGCTGCTGCACGACGTGATGGAGGATTGCGGCGTGACCCGCGCCGAGCTGGTCAGCGTCTTCGGCGTCGATGTCGCGAAGCTGGTTGACGGCGCCACCAAGCTCAACTCCCTGCAGCTTCCGGACGTCGACAACCTCGCCGTGAACGAGGCTGTGCAGGCCGAAAATCTGCGCAAGATGTTCATCGCGATGGCCGATGACGTGCGCGTCGTGATCGTCAAGCTGGCCGACCGCCTGCACAACATGCGCACCCTCTCGGCGCTGCCCGCGGAGAAGCAGCGCCGCATCGCGCGCGACACGATGGAGATCTACGCGCCGCTGGCGGCGCGTCTGGGCATCTGGCAAATTCGCGCCCAGCTCGAAGACCTGGCCTTCAAATACCTCGAGCCGGAGTTCTACCGCCGCGCCTCCGAGCTGGTCGCGTCGCGCCGGGCGACGCGCGAGCGCTACCTCAATCAGCTGCGCCGCCAGCTGGAGAACGCGCTGGAGGCGGCCGGCCTGCGCGCCGAGGTGCGCGGCCGCGTCAAGCATCTCTACTCGATTCACCAAAAGATGCAGAAGTACTCGGCGCAGGGCAAATCGTTCAGCGATATCTACGACCTGCTGGCGCTGCGCGTGCTGACCGAGTCGCCGGCCGACTGCTACGCCGTGCTCGGCGTGGTGCACGGCCTCTGGCGCCCGATCCCCGGCGAGTTCGACGACTACATCGCCAGCCCGCGCCCGAGCGGCTACCAATCGCTGCACACGACCGCGTTCTGGTCGCCCACGCACGCCGTGGAGGTGCAGATCCGCACGCACCAGATGGATTACGAAGCCGAGTACGGCGTCGCTGTGCACTGGCTCTACAAGGAGGGCCGCAACACCGACCCGCACGATCGCGAGCGGCTCTCCTGGCTGCGCCAGCTGGTCGATTGGCAGGGCGAGCTGCCCGGTGCGGGCGATTTTCTCGAGACGCTGCGCAGCGACATCTTTCAGGATCAGGTCTTTGTGCATACCCCGGCGGGCGAGATCATCGCGCTGCGCCGCGGCGCGACGCCGCTCGACTTCGCCTTCCGCATCCACACCGACATCGGCTACTCCTGCGTCGGCGCCAAGGTCAACGGCCGGCTCGTGCAGCTGAGCAGCCCGCTCGAAAACGGCGATGTGGTCGAGATCGTGACCAGCCGCACCGCCCGCGGGCCCAGCCACGACTGGCTCAACCCCGCGCTCGGCTACGTCACTACGCAGCACGCGCGGACCAAAATTCGCCAGTGGTTCCGGCGCCGGCAGCGCAGCGAAAACATCACCCGCGGACGCGAGGAGCTGGAGCGCGAGCTGCGCCGCCTCAGCCTGCGCCTGGCCAAGGTGGAGGATGAGGTCGTGGCCGTGACGGGCGCCAAAACGCTCGACGACGCGCTGGCGCTGATCGGCGCCGGGGACCCGAGCGCGCACCAGGTCGCGCTGCGCGTCGCGACGCCTGAAGAGAGCGAGCCGGAGCCGGCGCCGCAGCCCGATCCAGCCGCCGCGCCGATCGAGGGCGATGCGGCCGCCTCCGTGCGGGTGCTCGGCGCGCCGAACGTGCTCACGCGGATCGCGGCCTGCTGCCAACCGCGCCGCGGCGACCCGATTCACGGCTACGTAACGCGCGGCCGCGGCGTCAGCGTGCACCGCACCGACTGCCACAACATCATCAATGTGAGCGAGCCGAATCGACTCGTCGATGTGCAGTGGGGCCGCGGCGGCGGCAGCTACACCGCGCGGTTGCGCGTCGACGGTTGGGACCGCGTCGGCCTTGCGCGCGATGTCACCGCCGTCTGCGCCGATGAGGATGTCAACATGGTGGCGCTCAACACGAGCGACCCGAACGCCGGCGAGGTGAGCATCAGATTCAGCGTCGAGGCCTTCAGCCTGGCGCAGCTGCAGCGCGTGATCCACAAGCTCGACGACGTCCGCGGCGTGCTCGCCGTGGAGCGCGAGCTGTAGCGCGGGCGCCTACGCGCTGACCGCTTCGACCAACCGCTCGACATGCTCCGGCGGCGTGTAGAAGTGCGGCGAGGCGCGCAGCCGGCCGAAGCGGATCGCGGTCGAGATGCCCTGCTCGCTGAGGCGCTCCCATGTTTCATCGATCGTTTCGCGCTCGGCCAGCGCGGGCGGTCGGTCGAAGCAGACGATCCCGCTGCGCTCCATCATCCCGCGCGGTGAGAACACATGGCAGCCCGCCGCCTCCAGCTGGTCGACCAGCAGGTCGGTGATGTCGCTCAGCTGCGCCTCGATCGTCTCGATCCCGATCTCCAGCAAGAGCGCGATCGCGCCGCCCAGACCCAAGAGCGTGGCCGTGGGGCTGGCGCCGGGCTCGAAGCGGCTGGCCGTGGGGCTGAGCAGAATCGTTTCGCCGCCGTGCTCGAGCCCGCCCTCCATCGAGCTGGCCCCGAGCAGCGGCGGGACCATCTCGCCGATCAGGTTCTCACGCACATAGAGCAGTCCCGAGCCGGTCGGCCCCAGCATCCACTTGTGCCCGCCGGCGGCCAGGAAGTCGATGTCGTCGCCGACCACGTCCACCGGCAGCGCTCCCGCGGACTGGATCGCGTCCACCGCGATCAGCCCGCCCTGTGCGTGCACGGCGTCGGCCAGGGGGCGCAGCGGGCTGCGGAAGCCCGAGCCCCACTGCACGTGCGAGATCGCCAGCAGCCGCGTGCGGCCGCCGATTGCGGCGGCGACGTCCTCGGTCGGGATGCGTCCATCGGGCTGCGCCGGCACGATGTCGATCTCGACGCCCTTCGCGCCGAGCGCCGTCCAGGCGTGGCGGTTCGAGGGGTATTCGGCGTCGGTCACCACGACATGGTCGCCCGGCTGCCAGGGCAGGCTGCCGGCCACAATCGAGAGGCCCGTGGCCGTATTCGGCACCAGCCCAATCTCGTGCCCGCCGCGCGCACCGAGCAGCCGTGCGGCGTTCTCGCGCAGATTCTCGATCTGCTCCATCCAGTCGGAGCCGATGTACCCGCGCCGCGTGGCCTGCTCGGCGTAGGCGCGCACCGCGTCGGCCGCCGGCTTCGGCAGCGGCGAGACGCCGGCGTGGTTGAAAAACACAAGCTCGTCGAGCACTGGGAAGAGTTCGGAGGTGTAGGTCATCGCTGCCTCTCGTAGCCGCCGCCCATCGGCGTGGATCGCGTTGCGCGGTAAGGCTATGCCAGCCGGCGCCGCAGCGGGGTTGCGAACCGATTGAATATGTGTTCTACTGTGCGCAGCGAACGCAAGTTCGATCCAGGCAATGGGAGTCATCATGCACACTCGAGTTCACGGCGGTGCGGTGGTCGGCCTCGACGGCGAGCCGATCTGCGTCGAGGTCGATATCTCCAGCGGATTGCCCAAGACCACGATTGTCGGCCTGCCCGACGCGGCGGTCGATGAAGCGCGCGAGCGGGTGCGCTCCGCGATTCGCAACGCGGGGGCCGGATTTCCAACCAAGCGGGTCACGGTCAATCTGGCGCCCGCGCATCTACGCAAGGAAGGCGCCGGCTACGACCTGCCGATCGCGGTCGGGATGCTCGTGGCGACGGGGCAGATCTGCGAGAGCGCGGTCGAAGACACGATGTTCCTCGGCGAGCTGGCGCTCGACGGCGAACTGCGGCACGTGCGCGGGGTGCTCTCCGTCGCCGCCGCCGCGCGCGACGCTGATATGGGACGGATCGTCGTTCCGACCGTCGACGCTGATGAAGCCGCGCTGATCGACGGGATCGAGGTCGTCGCGGTGGACTCGCTGCGCGACTGGATCGCGATCGCGACCGAGGAGCGCCCGCTCAGCGACGCGATCTGGCGCTCCAGCCAGACCGCGCCGGACGATCCCTCGCTGGGCCCCAACGTGCACGACTTTCAGGAGGTGCGCGGCCAGGAGCACGTCAAGCGTGCGCTCGAAGTCGCAGCCGCCGGCGGACATAACATGCTGATGAACGGCCCGCCCGGCGCAGGCAAGACGCTGCTGGCCTCCTGCCTGCCCGGCATCCTGCCCCCGCTCAGCACCGATGAAGCGCTGGAGGTGACGCGGATCGCCAGCGTCGCCGGCGCGACCTCCGCAGGCGCGCAGCTGATCCGGCGGCGCCCGTTTCGATCGCCGCACCACACCATCTCCAACGCCGGCCTGGTCGGCGGCGGTCAGCGGCTGCGGCCCGGCGAAATCACCCTCGCGCACCGCGGCGTGCTGTTTCTCGATGAGCTGCCGGAGTTCAGCGTGCGTGCGCTCGAATCCCTGCGCCAGCCGCTCGAAGACCGCTGCATCACCATCTCCCGCGCCCACGGCAGCGTCACCTACCCCGCCGATATCACCCTGATCGGCGCCATGAACCCCTGCCCCTGCGGCAACTTCGGCGCTGAGCAGCCGTGCACATGCACCGATTCGGCCGTCTACCGCTATCAGCGCCGCATCTCCGGGCCGGTGCTGGACCGGATCGACCTGTTTGTAGACGTGCCGCGGGTCGCGGTGCAGAAGCTGATGCGCTCGGCCGACGGCCGCGAAGCACCGCCCGGCGAACCCTCCGCGGCGGTGCGCGAGCGGGTAATCGCCGCGCGCGCCCGCCAGCACGAGCGCCGCGGGCCCGGCGGGCCGCGCTCCAACGCGGCGCTCTCCGCGCGCGGCGTCCGTGCCCACTGCATCGACCGCCTCGAATCAACCGCCGAGACGCTGCTGCGCGAGGCCGTCGATCGACTCTCGCTCTCGGCGCGCGGCTTTCACCGAGTGCTCAAAGTCTCGCGCACCATCGCCGACCTGGCCGGCGCCGACAACATCACCGTGCAGCACGTCGCCGAGGCCGTGCAATACCGCAATCGAAATCGCTAGCCTCGCCCCGGCCGGCTGGTCGCGCCGCGGAGGGATTCGAGATGGAATTGCTGTTCACGGGCGGGCGCGTGCTGACGATCGACGCGCTCGATCGCATCGCTTCCGGCGCCGCAGTGCGCGACGGCCGCATCGTTGCGGTTGGGGACAGCGGCGAGGTGCGGCGGGCTGTCGGCCCCGATGCGGTACACGTCCCGCTGCAGGGGCGCGCGCTCGTGCCTGGGTTCTGCGACCCGCACAATCACTTTTCGATGACGACCTTTGAGCCGCGCTCGGTCGACTGCCGCACGCCGCCGCTGGCTGGGAAGTCGGCCGTCCTCGATGCGCTCGCGGCAGCAGCGGCCGGCGCGCCCGAAGGCCAGTGGATTTGGGGGCTTGGCTTCAGCACGCGCGCCCTCGAGAGCGGTGCTGTCGATACCGCCGGCGAAGACGCGGCGCTGCTGCGCTGGGAGCTGGACGAAGCGGCCCCGCGCAACCCGCTCTGCGTGATGGACTCCTCCTACCACGCCTGCTACGCCAACTCAGCCGCCTTGGCCTGGGTCGGGATCGACCATCGCACACCGGATCCGCGCGGCGGCGAGATCCGGCGCGACGCTCAAGGCGAGCCCAACGGCGTGTTGTGGGAGCGCGCGATGGACCCTGTGCATCACGCCTCGATGCGCGGCTGCATCGACACTTTCGGACCAGATACGGTCGCCAATCTCGTTCAGCAGAACGCGCTGCGCCACCTCTCGCACGGCATCACCAGCGTCGGCGATGCACTGGTCATGCCTGAGAGCGCCGAGATCTACCGTCTGGCCGACGAGCGCGGCAAGCTGCCGATTGCAGTTCACCAGATGCGCGGCGGGCCTGGGTTCTTCGCCGCGCCGGAAGACGCAGCGGGCGGCGCGTTTCTGCAGGACGATGTCTCCGACCGTCTGCGCGGCGGCATCGTCAAAATTTTCATGGACCCCGTCTGGCCCAGCCCGGCGATGAGGATCTGCCATGCCGACGGATCCACGGAAGATGCGGGCGCGCCCTACTACAGGCAGGAAGAGGTCGACCACCTCGTGCTCGACGCGGCATCGCATGGGCTGCAGGTCGCCATTCACTGCATCGGCAACCGCGCCGTCGAGCAGGCCTTGAACGCCTTTGAACGCGCCCAGCGCGAGGCGCCCCGCGATGATCCCCGCTACCGCATCGAGCATTTTGCCTTCGCTGAAGCCGACCAGATCGAACGCGCTCAGTCGCTCGGAGTGATCATCTCGCACCAGCCGCCCTTCCTGCAGGCCACCGGCGATTTTTTCCAAGCGCGCATCGCTGCGGCCGGGCTCAATGCTCAGCCGATCCCCTACCGCGCGATGCTCGACGCCGGCCTCACCGTCGCCTCCGGCTCCGACTTCCCCTGCGCCCCGGTCGAGCCGCTGCTGGGGCTCGAGAGCCTGGTTGCGCGGCGCGCGCGGGGCGGCAGCCTGGTCGCCGCTGAGCAGGCGATCACACCCCTCGAGGCGCTGCGCACCTACACGCTCAACTCGGCCGCCGCTATGTTCCGCGACCACGAAGTGGGCTCAATCGAGGTCGGCAAGCGCGCCGATCTCGCCGTGCTCAGCCATGATCCCTCGCTGGTCGAGCCGTCGTTCATCAGCGAGATCGTAGTCCAGCAAACCTACGTCGACGGCGATCTGCTGTATTCCGTCTAGAGCCTCTACGGCCTTGAGTGAAATCCCGCTCCTCCCCGTTTGCGGGGAGAGCTGCAGGAGACAGCAGAGGGGGCGGCCTGCGCGCGTGTTAAGCTGCCGTCTCCAGCCCCCGTAGCTCAGGGGATAGAGCGCTGGCCTCCGGAGCCAGGCGCGTAGGTTCGAATCCTACCGGGGGTACCACGCGCCGCACCGCCACGCCCAATTCGCTACCGTCAGCGCAGCAGCTCTGGAGGTGAGTCATGGGCGCCGAGCAGACACGCATCGAGGCCGGCGCGGTCGCGTTCGCGATGCGCTACCGCGACGATATTGCGGGCGACGAAGGCCTCTGCATCGAAGTGCGCGGCGAGGTCGAGGGCGCAGACACCGAACTGCTGCGCTTCGATTGCTTCGCCGTCGCCCCTCACTACCACTACGGCCCCCAGGCCGGCGACGAGCGCCTGATGCTCGATCTGACCGCGGCCGGCGACGCGTTGGAGTGGGCCCTGAGCTGCTTCGAGCGCGGCCGCTTGCCTGCGATGCTCGAGCGGGCCGGCTATTCGGCCGTCGCCGACGCGCTCGATGAGGGCGCGGTCGCCTCAGCGCTGCCCGAGCTGGTCAGCTCGGCGCACGCGATCGTCGCAGCGCGCAGCAGCTAACCGCCGCGCTGCCCAGGCTGCTCGAGCGCTCAGACCGCCCAGCTGATCAGCATTCCCATCGCCGGCGTCCGCCAGGTCGGCCGCCACAGATCGCCGCTGCGCTCATAGAGGTCGTCGAGATTCGCCGCGATCCGCGTCCGCGCAGCCTCGATGTCGCGCGGCTCGAGCTCGCGCAGCGCGAAGCGAATTGCCGATTGCTCGTCCGTCGGCAATCGCTCTGGCCAGCTGAAGTACTCCTCCACGACGCGCACATCGGGCACGATGCCCAGCTCCCAGAGCACCGGCAGCAGCTCGCGAAAGCTCGGCGAGGGCGCCTCTTCGACCCCGAAGACCAGGCGGAAGAGCGCCGCGTTGACGTCTGGCGGCGGCACGGTCCAGGTCAGCAGCGCCGCTCGGCGGCGCGCAGCGCGGTCCATCTCAGCCAGAAACGGCTCAATGGCAGCGATGAAGTACATCACGTCGGCGCACACGACCAGATCTGCCTGCATCGCCTCCGCCGTCGGCCAGGCCGAGGCGAGCACGCGTGCGTTTTCAATTCCGTGCTCGGCAACGCAGATCTCGAACTGCTCGCGCATCCCCGCCGCAGGCTCGACATTGATCAGCGAGCGGGCCCGCAGCGCCAGCGGCAGGCCGATGCGGCCCGCGCCGCCGCCGACCTCGATGATCTCGTCCTCCGGCTCCAGCAGCTCGATGGCGGCCGCCAGCAGCGGATCGGGCCGGCGCTGCGGGTCGAAGCGGTAGGTCGGCGCGTAGAACGACCAGCGCGCCTCAGTCAGCGGCGTGCCTAGCTCCCGCTGCTGGCGCTCGCGGGCGTGGACCAGCTCGGCGTAGCGTTCGGCGGCGCTCATGCGCGTTCCTGCAGCACCGCCAGCACCGCCGCGCCGCGCGGCGACAGCCTGTAGCCGACCTCGAGGCTGAGCGTCAGCCCCAGCGCTTTGAGCTTGCGCACGTCCGCCTTGAACCTTGCCGTCTCACAGCCCTGCGCCGCGGCGAGATCAGCGGCCCGCCGGCCCGGCTGCCGTCCGATCGCTGCAAGCGTTTCCGCCGTCCAGGCGCCGCGCCGCGAGCGCTCGTCCAGCTTGTTCAGCCGCTCGCTCAGCTCCTCCATCTGCGCGCCGCTGAGCGCGTCGTCCGCCGCCAGCTGCATGCGCCGATCAGCCTGCACGCCGGCGTAGTGGAATGCGATCCGGTAGAGCGGTGCATCGCCGTCCGAGCCGCGCCGCCGGTTGCGCTCGATCGCCTCCAGCACCTCTTCAGCCGACTCATAGCCGGCCGCTCGGGCCTCCTCCTGCGTGATCGCCCCTGCGTCGATCGGGCGGACCTCATCGACCTCCAGGACTCCCGCGCCGATTCGGTAGCGTCCGCCGGCGCGCGCCTGCGGCCGGCGCCAACGCCGAAACGTGAGCGTCAGCTCGCCCGCTGCGATGCGCTCGTAGTCGCGGACGCGGAATTGCAACGCTCGGATCCTCCCGCACGGCGCGGCGTATGGAGCGCAGCCGATGCGGTGATAGCCTAGTCGGGCGGGCCGAGCGCTGCGCACAGGCCGCAGGCAAGGGAGCACGAGTGGCATCACGCGGTGGACGCAGCGCCCGCACGCGGCCGCAGCGGCTGGCGCGGCGCCGCGCAGAGTCGCAAGGGTTTGACCGCGGCGGCTCGCGCCGCTCGATCTTCCGCTCCAGATGGCTGCTGATCAGCTTCGGCGTTATTGGCTCGATCGCGTTGATCGTGCCGTTGTTCGTGTTCGGCGGCGGCAGCGGCTCAGGCATCGACCCCAATCAACCTCCGCCCGTGCGGCGCATCGCTGCCGAGCCGATCGATACCGGCGCCGTCGAAGGTAAGCCCCTCTACGAGGCGCCGCCCGCGTTCGCGCTCGAGGAGGGCGTCGATTACCGCGCCGTGATCGAGCTCGAAAACGGCGCGGTCGAGCTCGACCTCTTCGAGCAGGCCGCGCCGCAGCACGTGAACAACTTCGTCTTCCTCGCTGAGGAGGGCTTCTTCGACGGCCTCTCGTTTCACCGCGTCGTTCCCGGCTTCGTCGCCCAGGGCGGCGACCCGACCGCGACAGGCATGGGCAGTGCGGGCTATACCCTGCCCGATGAGGTCGCTGCAGACGGCGCGGCGGCGCAATTGACGCTCGACGCAGTCGGAGTGATCTCGATGGCGCGCAGCGAGCTCGGCGCGTCATCGTCGCAGTTCTTCATCACCCTGGATCCGCAGCCGCAGCTGAATGAGCAGAGATTCACGGCGTTCGGAGCCGTCACCTCGGGCATCGAGCTGCTGCAGGAGTTCGGGCCGCGCGATCCCTCAGCGCAGCCGCCGCAGCCGGCCGGACCGAAAATCGTGTCGATCACCATTCAGCGGGCCGCGCCCGCGCCGAATACGGAGGAATAAGCAGTATGGCCAAGTACTCGAGTCGACCGGCGATGGCGCTCAACGAGGGCAAGCGTTACCAGGCCACGATCGAGATGGCCGCAGGCGGCGAGGTCGAGATCGAGCTGTTCGCCGGCGACGCGCCGGAAACGGTCAACTCGTTCGTCTTCCTCGCCCGCGACGGCTACTACGACGGCGTCACCTTCCACCGCATTATCAAAGGCTTTATGGCGCAGGGCGGCGACCCCACTGGCCGTGGCACCGGCGGCCCCGGTTACACCATTCCCGACGAAGTCAACCGCAACAAGCACAACACCGAAGGCACGGTTGCGATGGCCAAGACCGCCGCGCCTGACTCGGGCGGCAGCCAGTTCTACATCACCTTCGAGCCGACCCCGTTCCTGGACAACGATTACACTGTCTTCGGCCGCGTGACCTCCGGTATGGAGGTGGTGCACGGTTTCCCCGAGCGCGACCCGCAGCGCGCCCGCAAGCCCGGCCCGACGATCAAGACGATCACCATTTCAGAGTCCTAGCCGCAGCGCCGCGCATATCTCCCGTGAGCCTCTCTTGAGCCTCCAGCAGCCGCGCATCCCGCCGATCGCCGTCGTCCTGCGTGTCGTCTCGATCCTCGGCATGGGCCTCACCGTCAGCGGCTGCGTGCTCGCTCTGGTCGGCGCCGAGTGGTGGTGGGCGCTCGGCACTGCCCTCGGTTTCCTCCCCTTCCTGGCCATGATGGCCGTCGTAGACCGCCTCATCCCCGACCCCAACGCCTGGCGCGGCGGCGCCTCCCGGGACGATGAGGACGCGAGCGTATAGATGCTATTCCGAAGTCTGTATCGAATGGAGCTATGCGATGGAACTGGATAGATCGCAGCGAGAGTTCTGTGAGGCCGAAGCTCCATACATCAGGCTGCTTGCGCCGGCCGGCTGCGGCAAGACGAGCGTCCTCCTGCACCGCTGCTTAGAGCTGATCAGACGCGCGCAGCGCAGCGAGCGATTTCTCATCGTGACGTTCACCCTAGCGGCCGCACACGAGTTGAAAGACCGCATCGCGAAGGACTCGCAATTTGCACCACTGCGCGAACACGTGGTCGTGAGCACTCTGAACGCCTATGGATTTCGCCGTATGCGGGAACAGGTTCGGCACCTGAAGCTCTTGACGAACAACGTAGATCGCCACTTCGCGATGCAGAATCAACTGCGCCCAGTCTGGTCTCAGCGCGGCTATGCCGCCGTGGCCGAAGTCGCAACCAAACGCGGCTCTCCGCCGCGGCGGCTCCTCGACGTGATGGATAGCCTGAAAGCTCTCGGCTGCGATCATACTGCAGACACGAACTACGAACGTTTTCAGAAGCGCTTCGACGATCTAGAGAAGCTCGGCTTGGCGCAGCAAGTTGATAAGCAGTTCTATGAGCTGACCAGGCTCGGCGTACTCGAACGGCCCGGCCGAGGCAGTCAAGAAGCGCCGTCGGCAAGCCGCCGTCAATTCTACGATCGGTTCTTCAGGTTCTGGCGGGAGGCTACCCACAGCCTGCATCAGCAATCGACGTTCACTTTCGAAGATCAAAAGTATTGGTACTACCTCGACCTCTGCGGCCGGGGTGCTGAGAAGAATGAGCGGGCGCCGATCTACGGAGCGGCTCGCTTCAACCACATCCTTATCGACGAGTTTCAGGACATTAACCCGCTCGATCTCGCGTTGATCAGGGAGATCGCCGATCGGCACCGGGCAACGGTCACGATCGCCGGCGATGATGATCAGGCGATTTTCGAGTGGCGCGGCGCGACGCCGCAGTTCATCTTGAACCCCGGCGCCTACTTTGGCCGAGACTTTGCCGACCACGCACTGAGCGTGAACTACCGCTCTCCTCGAAATATCGTTGCGCATTCGCAGCACTTGATCCAGAAGAACCAGAGGCGTGTTGCGAAGAACGTTCAGGCGGCCGCAGGCGCATCCGACGCTGATATCCAAGTCTTCACGACAGGCCGAATCCAGGACCGCCTACAACTTGTCACAGAGATTGCCCGCAGCACGGCGTACCCCGGCAAGGTCGCGGTGATCGGACGAACCCGCAGCCAGTTGATCCCGTATGAAGTCTATTACGCCTCTGACGGAGCGCCGATCAAGACCGCGGCAGACTTGGACGTGTTCTCAAGCCGGGCGTTCGATCAGCTGATCGAGCTGCTGGAAATCTGGCACCGGCGCGATGAGCGGCGCAGATTCCGGCAAGCAGTCGACGATGCGATTGCGGTCTGTGACCTGATTAAACGGTTCCCGCTGAATAAGCAGGACCGCGAACACCTGCAGGGCCACCTGTCGCGGACCGCGCCGCGAACGTGCAGCGAAGCGATCTCCGAGCTTGCGGCATATCGAGGTGCGAAGCTGCGCGGCAAAAGCCACGATCAGCTGCACAGCATTGCCGGTGATTTTGTTGGCGCCAATTCGGTGTCCGCTGCTTTGATGGCGGTGGCAAACGGCTTTGATGGGTTGGCATTCGACCAAGGCAAAGCGGAGGACGACGTCTGGTATACCAACCCGCCGTTGCAGCAACTGGCTGAGATGGCAGGCAGCGAGCGGATGAGCGCAGAAGATCTGATCGAGCGGCTGGAAGTCGCCAAGGAGCGGCTGCGCGTTTATGAGGCGTTTGAGGATGATGGAGGCGAGCCGCAGGAGCCGGCCGCCGATGATCGACCGCTGCATCTGATGACCGCTACGAGGGCGAAAGGGAAAGAGTTCAGCACAGTGATCGTGCTCGATGCCGTGAAGGGCGTCTGGCCGCATAAACGTGCAGAGACAGCAGAAGAGCTGGAGGCAGAGCGGCGGCTGTTCTACGTCGCGTTCACACGGGCGCAGGAACGAGTGGTCTTGTTGACCGTCGCCGGTGCACCGGAGAGCATGTACATCTCTGAGCTTCAGCTGCCCGATACAGCCTACAGAACTCGCCCGCGGATTACGCCGGCAAACGCCGAATAGCTAGCGGGTGGACCGCGAGGTCTGAGTTATGAGGTATGAGAACAGGGCTGCGGGGCCCTTGACCTCCCCGGCTTAGCCGTCGATGCGCGCTGTGGCGCTGCCTTTGACGACTTCGGCGCCGTCCTGGTTGACCGTCGAAACCGCGAGGTCGACCAGTGTTCCGCCGTCCTCCTCGCGGATCGCTTCGACCGTCGCACGCGTCGTCAGCGAGTCGCCCGGCCAGACCTGGCTGACGAACCGCACGCCGTATTTGGTCAGGCGGCCGTCGCCGACCAGGTTGGTCAGCATCTTGCCGGTCATCCCCATCGAGAGCATCCCGTGCGCGAAGACAGTTGGGTAGCCGGCGACCTGGGTCGTGAAGATCTCGTCGGTGTGCAGCGGGTTATAATCGCCCGATGCGCCCGCATACTGGATGATCTGGGTGCGCGTGAGATTCTCGACTACGACTTCCTCATGCACATCGCCCACGCTCAGTTCGCTCTTGGACAGCGCCATAGCGGCCTCCTCTACTCCACAACCCGCGACGTCTGCACGCCGACCGAACGCGCGGTCACGACCAGTACGCCGTCCTGGTTGTAGTACTCGGTGATGCTCTCGTTGAACTTCAGGGTGCCGCCGCGCCGGCCCTCGCGCTCCCACGACTTGCCCGGTTTATCGACGGAGTGGAGCACGTCGCCGGGCTGAATCGGCGCGTGGTACTCGTAGTGCTGTTCAGCGTGGAAGCCGGTCCCGCCCCCGCCCCCGCCGGAGGCGCGCTCGACGCCGGTCGGCTCTTTGCCAGAGCCGAACCAGGGCCGCCCCGGCGCCGGGCGCAGGCTGTAGCCCTCGGTGAACTGTGCGCTGGCCTGGACGAAGGTGGGCGGTGGAATGATATGGCCCGGCTCTGTCGCCGCTGCGGCGCCCGCGTCGTGATAGATCGGGTTCGTGTCGCCGATCGAACGGGCGAACAGCATGATGTGTCCGGCCTCGATCGGGAAGTGGTCAGTCGCCATCGCGTGCTGCTTCCCTTCGCCACTCGGTCGATTTGCGGTGCCAGTGTACCGCAAGCCCCTGCGGAGCTGAGCGGTTCGGCTGTAGCCTGCTGACAATCCGCGCGGCGGATAAAGCTGGAGATACCGGCGCGATGCAGCTGTTCGAGTCGCTGCGGGTGGTGGAGCTGGCCGGCTCGCACGCGGGCGCCTTCGCGGCCAAAATGTTCGCCGATAACGGAGCGCAGGTGGTGAAAGTCGAGCCGCGCGGCGGCGACCCGCTGCGCACGGCGGGTGCGCGGTTGCCCCGGCACGCACTCGGCGACGGTTCAATCGGCTCGATCTGGGCCTACTGCAACACGAGCAAGCAGGTGGTCGAGCTGGACGCTGAGGCCGCGGTCGGCCGGGCCGCGCTCGAGCGGCTGCTGGACGCGGCCGATGTGATCATCGAGAGCAGCGCGCCCGACCCGCTCACCCCCGTCACCGCAGCCCGCACCGACGAGCGGGCCGTGAAGGTTTACATCTCTCCGTTCGGGCTCGACGGCCCGCTCGCCGGTTGGCGCTCGAACGTGTTCACCGACGATGCGATGAGCGGGCACCTCTACCTCAACGGCGAGCCCGATCGCGAGCCGTTCCGCCGCCAAGGGCGGCACACGGAGTATTCGGGCGGCATGTACGGCTTTATCGGGGCGATGGCGGGGCTGCTGGCGCGCGAGCGGATCGGATTGGGGCAGACAATCGAGATCGCCCATCTCGAGGGCATGGCGGCGATGCATCAGCACACCACCACGATGTGGACGCACGCCGGGCATGTGCTGCGCCGCGAGGGCAACGCGCAGCCCGGGATGTGGCATCCGGCCGGCGTCTACGAGTGCCGCGGCGGCTACGTCTTCCTCTGCCACGCAAGCGGGGCGAAGCTGGTGCCGTTTCTCGAGGCGGCCGGGCTGGGCGGGCTGCTGGAAGACCCGCGCTTCGCCACGGACGTAGCGCGGGGCAGCCACAAGCAGGAGTTCGATGCGGCGATTCGGCCCTGGCTGATGTCGCACACGGTCGATGAAATCTGCGATCTCGGCGTGGCCACCTTCTCGCCGATGGGGCCGGTCTGGGATACGCACCAGTTTCTTGCCGACCCGCACCTCGAGGCGCGCGAATTTCTGCTCCCGCTCGATGCGCAGCGCGGCGGCTTCAAGATCCCGCGCGGGCCGTTTCGGATCGGTGGGCGGGACCCGGCGCCGCGGCCGCCCCGGCCTCTCGATGCGGAGGGTTTTGCGGCCTTCACGGAGGAGCCGCCGTACGAGCCGGCGGCGCAGGTCGAGCAGCTGCCCGATGGACCGCTGAGCGGCCTGCGCGTGCTCGATCTGACCCGCGTCTGGGCCGGCCCGATCGCCGGGCGGCTGCTCGGCGACCTCGGCGCGGATGTGATCCACCTCGAATCGCCTTGGAACCGCGGGCCGCGCGACGCCCCGCCGGGCTACGCCGAGCTCACCCACCTGTTTCCTGATAACGAGCTGGGCGAGCGGCACTGGAACCGTGTCGGCGGCTTCAACAAGCTGGCCCGCAACAAGCGCAGCGTCGTGCTCGACCTCTCCCAGCCGCGGGGGCTCGAAGTGTTCCGCCGGCTGATCGGCGCGGCCGACATGCTGCTAGAGAACTTCAGCCCGCGCGTAATGCCGAATTGGGGGCTCGATTTCGAATCGCTGCTCGAGCTCAACCCGGCGATCGTCCACACCGCGATGCCCGGCTACGGCGCCGGCGGCCCCGGCGCAAACCGAGTGGCGCTGGGGCCTGTAATCGAAGCAGCGACGGGGATGACGATGATGTCGGGCTACGCCGATACGGGGCCCTACCGCTCAGGAGTGGCCTGGCCGGACCCCGTCTCGGGCATGAGCGCGGTGGCCGGCACGCTGCTTGCGCTCTGGCGGCGCGCCGCTGCCGGCGGGCGCGGGCAGCAAGTCGAAACGGCGATGATCGAGTCGATGGGTACGTTCGCCGGCGATGAGCTGCTCTCGGCGCAGGTGCGCGGCGCTCCGCCGCCGCGCCGCGGCAACCGCCAGCCCGGCGCTGCCCCGCAGGGCGTCTACCGCTGCGCCGGGCGCGACCGTTGGATCGCGATCTCCGTGACGAGCGATGATGAATGGGCTGCGTTCTGCGCTGTCGCTGGGTTCGGACCGCGCTGGCGCAGCCTGACGCTTAGCGAACGCGAGGCGCGCCACGACGAGATCGACGCCGCGATCGGCGGCTGGACGCGCGCCGAGACGCCCTGGGGCGCCGTGCAGCGGTTGCAGGCCGCGGGCGTGATCGCCGGCGTCGTCTGCGACGCGCGCGATCTGCTCGAAAGCGAACATCTCAGCGCGCGCGGGTTCTGGGCGCTGCTCGACCAGGCCGACGCCGGGCTGCTGCCCTACCCGGGCTGCCCCGTGCGGCTGAGCCGGACGCCGGCCGCGTACCGTCTCGCGCCGCCCCTGTTCGGCGAGCATAACGACGCAGTGCTAAGCGGGATCGCCGGCCTCAGCGCCGAGGATCTGGCCGCCCTGCGGGCGGAGCGCATCGTGTGCGATGAACCGCCCCAGATGCCTTGAGCTAGAGCTAGCTGGTCGGGGTGGGCGGATTCGAACCGCCGGCCTCACGGCCCCAAACCGCGCGCTCTGCCAGACTGAGCTACACCCCGTGCGCCGCGTTCATCACGGCGCGCATCATGCGCACCGTGTGCTGCATTGCGGCTATCGGCCACGCTACACGCCGTTGACCCTCATCGATCTAATCGACCTGCAGCTGCCCGACGATCTCGGAGAGGCGGCGGACGCCCTCGCGCCCGCACCACGCGCGGATCTCATCCGCAACGCGCGGCGCCGCCCACGGATCGCGGAACGAGGCCGTGCCGACCTGCACGGCACAGGCTCCAGCGAGCAGGAATTCGAGCGCGTCGCGTCCGCTGACGATCCCGCCGCAGCCGATCACAGGAATCTCGACGGCGCGCGCAGCCTCCCAGGTCAGCCGCAGCGCGAGCGGTTTGATCGCCGGGCCGGTCAAGCCGGCGACCGCGCGGTTGGTGCGCGGGCGGCGCTTCTCCACATCGATCGCCATGCCCACGAATGAGTTCGCCACGCACAACGCGTCCGCACCGGCCCGCTCCACGGCGGCGGCGATCGTGCCGATATCGGCTGCGTCGGGCGTTAGTTTGACGATCACGGGCAGGCTTGTCGACCTCCGCACCGCCTCGGTGACGGCCGCCGCCGCGATCGGATCACGGCCGAACTGGATGCCGCCGAGATCGAGGTTAGGGCAGGAGATGTTGACCTCGACGCCCGCGACGCCGGGCGCGCCGTCCAGCCGCTCGGCGAGCTCGGCAAACTCGCCGACCGTATCGCCGAGCATGTTGACCACGACCGGCGTGTCCCACGTCTCCCAGACCGGCGCGATCTCGCGCAGCAAGCGGGAGACGCCAACGTTCTGAAAGCCGATGCTGTTGAGCATCCCCGCGGGCGTCTCGACGATGCGCGGATTGGGGTTGCCGCGGCGCGGGCGCAGCGTGACGCCCTTGGAGACGATTCCGCCCAGCCGCGCCGGATCGAAGACGCGGGCGAGCTCCAGCCCGTTGCCGCAGGTGCCCGAGGCGGTCATCACCGGGTTGCGCAGGGTCAGCTCGCGCTTCGCCTGCGGAGCGAGGTTGACGGACAGATCGGGCGGGGCGGAGGTTTCGGTTGGCATCGGCTCGCCGGCGCGCAGTCCAGCGCGCCCGCTCCGAAGCCTAGTTGGCGTCCTCGGCGGCGCGGCGGCGGCGCGAGATTCCCATATCGTTCCAGCGCGAGCGGCCCTCCGCGCGGTCCCAGATCGAGTCTTCCGAGGAGTTGCGGAACTCGCGCGTCTCGCCGCAGGCGCAGCGGCCGATGCTGAGCGGCCCGTTGGGCGATTCGATCAGCCAATGGTGGTTGTGCGCCGATTCGCTCGCGCCGCGCCGCTGGGCTCGTTTCTTGGTGGTCGCGCCACCTGCTGCCTTCCTGGCCATCTGTCGTCCTCCCGGGAATGCAGCCTGGCTGTCGACACAGCCCTAGCCCTTGATTCCCATGCACGCGCAACGCTAAGCAGCGAATCAGCGGCGGACAATACGGCAGTTCAGCGGCGAGTCAGGGTCGTGTAAACCCTGACACGCGGCCATTGCCGCCCTGATGCACAACGGTCCGGGCAGCGCTGTTGTCAGCTCAACGCTGCCGCCGCGGCGGCGGTTCCCTTGCCCCGAGCGTTCAGGCGCGCCGAGCCGATGCGCCGCCTAACCGTGCGGAGCGCTACCATGAGCTCGAGCACATGGCAATTGCCCGGGACATTCGGCATCGCAACACACGCATCGCAGGGATCGGAGCTGCCGACGCGGGCGGCGGCAGCTGCGGCGCTGCGCGGGAGCTGAGCTGAGGTGGTTTGGCGGCGGCTCACGGGCAGGCAGGGGAAGGGCGGCCGGTTGACGCTTACCAACGAGACCGTTTACGATGCGCTGCGCACGGTGCGCGATCCGGAACTGCAGCGCGACCCGATCAGCCTGCGCATGCTGGCCGCGACCACGGTCGACGGCAGCGATGTCAGCGTGCAGCTGACCGCGCCGTACCACGACTACCGATCGCGCGGCGAGTTCGAACGCCGGACCAGCGAGGCGCTCCGCGCGGCGGGCGCGCGCAGCGTCTCGTTCAAGTGGTCGGTCGCCGTGCCGGCCTGGGAGGGCTCGGGCGATCAACCGGCGATCGGCGGCGTCAAGAACATCATTGCCGTCGCCTCCAACAAGGGCGGCGTGGGGAAGTCGACGGTGGCCACCAACCTGGCGGTGGCGCTGGCCGCGAGCGGGGCGAGCGTGGGCCTGGTCGACGCCGACGCGACCGGCCCCAATCTGCCCACGATGTTCGGGCTGCCGGCCGGCTTTCAAGCTCAGAGCGAGCAGGGGCTGCACCCGGTCGAGCGGCACGGCGTGAAGGTGATCTCGCTCGGCTTCCTGCTGCCGCCCGGCGCGCCCGTCGTCTGGCGCGGGCCGATGATCGGCTCCGCGATTCGCCAGCTGCTGCACGATGTCCAGTGGGGCGACATCGACTACCTGCTGATCGACCTGCCGCCCGGCACCAGCGACGCCTCGATGTCGATGGCGCAGGAAGCGCCGATCGCCGGCGCGGTGGTGGTCTCGACGCCCCAGCAAGTCGCGCTGGAGGACGCCAGCAAGGCCGTCACGATGTTCGAGAAGCTCAACGTGCCCGTCTTCGGCATCGTCGAGAACATGTCCTGGTTCATCACCCCCGACACCGGCCAGCGGGTCGAGATCTTCGGGCACGGCGGCGCGCGGGCCGCCGCCGACGATCTGGAAATCGACTTCCTGGGCGAAATTCCGCTCGCCACCGAAGTGCGCGCTGGCAGCGACGAAGGGCGGCCGATCGTCGCCTTCGACGCCGAAAATCCGGCCGCCGCCGCCTTTATCGAGATCGCGGCCGCGGTGGCCCGCAAAGCGGCCGCTTCCGCGCTGCTGCAAGCGCCCGCATCCGTACTCTGACTCTGAAGGAGCACAATCCGATGACACGACTCTTGGGGCGTTCATTGTCCCGCAAGAGCGCCGCTGAACACACGGCGGATGAGGAAGACAAGAAGAAGAACGAAAGCAAGGCCGCAGCGCCCGAGGCGCCGGCCCCGCGCAAGCCGCCGCCGCGCCGCCGTTCCTCGAGCACCGCCGCCGCGCAGCCCGTTGAGGCGCCGCCGGCGCAGAGCGAAGCGGGCGGCGACGCCGAGCGGCGCAGCCGCCGCCGCGCCAGCCCGGCCGCAGCCAAGAACGGCTCCGCCAACGGCAGCGCGGCGCTCGAGCCGAAGCCGCCGCCGCGGCGCCGCTCGGCGCGGCGCGAGAGCGCCGAAGGAGCGGCGGAAGACCCGATGCTGACGGCGCTGCAGCGCCAGACCGCCCTGCTGGAACGCCAGGCTGCGCTGCTCGAAGCGCAGCAGCAGGCGTTGACCCGGCTGACCGAAGCGATGCTCGGCGCGCGCCGCGGCGGCGTCGCCCCGCACGGCGCGCAGGTCGAGGTCCAGCCCCGCCTGGCCGTCTTCGTCGACGTGCCGAACATCCTCTACGCCGCCGAAGCGACCGATGTGGAGCTGAACTGGGGCAAGGTGGCGGCATTCCTCTCCGAAGGCCGCACGCTGGTGCGCGCCATCGCCTACGCGCCCATCTCCGACGACCCCAACGCGCGGACCGAGAACGAGCGCTTCGTTGTGCCCTTCTTGGAGCACGGCTACCGAATCGCGACCAAGCCGCTCAAGCGCTTCTCGGGCGGCAGCGTCAAAGCCAACTTCGATGTCGAGCTGGCGATCGACGTACTCACCATGGCCGACCGCGTCGACGTGATCGTGCTCGTCTCGGGCGACGGCGATTTCCGCCGCCTGGTCGAAATCGTCGGCAGCCGCGGCGTCCGCGTCGAGGTCATGGCCTTTGGCCAGAGCACCGCCCAGGACCTGCGCGTCGTCGCCGACCGCTACATCGACATCGCCGGCTACATCCCAGAGCTCACTGGCGGCTAGAGGCTGTCCGCCTGTCCTCTCGCGCTGAGTGTGCCGAACGGCGGGGCCTGGCGGCGGGCAGACAACTGACCCGCGGATCTCATATAACCAGCACCTCGCCCGCCGGCGCCGGCAAACCGACCTTCGCGCCGCTGCCGTACACTGCTGCTGCGGCCGCCCCGCCTGCCGCCGGAGTTACACAAAGAAGGAGTATCAATAATGCGATTCAACTCCATCTCCGCCGTATCCCTATTCCTCGTCTTGGCCGGGCTTGTTGCTGCATTCGCCTTCAGCGCGTTCAGCGGACCTGCCGGCGCCCAAGAAAGCCCCGCCGCGTGTGAGAACGGCGTAGCCGTCCCGAATCCTTCCAGCCATCCCGGCCTCGTCGCCGATTGCACCGCGCTGCTGGGCTTCTCCACGGCGAATGTGAACTGGAGCGCCGACCGGCCGATCACCGAGTGGACCGGCCTCACCATCTCCGGCAATCCCCGGCGGGTGACCCGCATCATCCTCGGGGCCGACAGCAAGAACCCCGGCAGCCTCAGCGGATCCATACCCGCGGGCATCGGCGAACTGACCGGCCTGAAAGTCCTCTCGCTGCGCGGCAACGGCCTGAGCGGCGCCATCCCTGCCGAGCTGGCCGCTCTCTCCAACCTCCGCCGCCTCTACCTGTCGGGCAACGCGCTGTCGGGCTGCGTCCCTCCGGACCTGCGCGGCATCCGCTTCAACGATCTGAGCTCGCTCCAGCTCGCCGACTGCACCGCCGCTCCGCCAGAGGAGCCGGAGCCGCCGGAGCTGGCATGCGCGAACGGTATCGCTGTGCCGAACCCAGATGACAATCCCAAGCTCGTGGCCGACTGCGAGACGCTGCTCGGCATCAAGGGCCCCCTCGCCGGCACACGGTTGAACTGGAGCAGCCAGCTTGCCATCGGCTCGTGGGAAGGCATCATCGTCAGCGGCGACCCGCTTCGGGTCACAGGGTTCGTGTACAACCGCGAATATGTCGATGGACAGTACGTTAACCAGAGCCTGAACGGCAGCCGGCTCCCCGCCCAACTGGGCAATCTCGATGCACTCGAACGGCTGGAACTGAGGAGCCAGCGGCTGACTGGCAGTCTCCCGGCCGCATTGGGAGATCTCGCCAACTTGCGAATTCTCGACCTATCGTGGGGCGGGCTCAGCGGCCCCATTCCGCCTGAACTGGGCCAACTCACCCAACTCGAGCACCTCGACCTGCGCACCAATGAGCTCACTGGCAGCCTGCCCCCCGAGCTGGGCGGCCTCGCCAGCCTGCAATATCTGAGCTTGGGCAGCAATGACCTGATGAGCGGCAGCTTCCCTTCAGAGTGGACCGGCATGGTCAGTCTGGAGGAGATCTGGTTGCCGGACGGGATCAGCGGCTGCATTCCGAGTTCGATGGCCGAGGGCGTCGATACGAGGCGCGCGCCGGAGATCTGCAACGTCGCTCCGCGGTTCCGAGCCCGACCAGTGATCCTCCGCCGTTCCATTGGCGACAGCGCCTCGCCCGGCGCCGCATTGTCGCACGCGGTCACCGCGCCCCCTCAACGCACATACAGCGTCTGGGGCGGCAGCACGTACGAAGACGACATACTCACATACTCGTTGTCGAGCGATACCAGCGATCCAGCCAACGCCGACGCGGCCTCGTTCACCATCGATCCTCGCAGCGGAGTGCTGAGTGTTGGCCCCGATACGGATCTGGACTATGACCAACAGTCCAGCTACACGATCGTCGTGCAGGTCTCAGACGGTAAGAACCGCTACCACGAGCCCGACCCGTCTGTCGATGACAGCGTCACAGTCATCATCGACGTGATCGATGAGGTCGATCCGGCCGCACCGTCCTCGCCGGGCGCGCTCACTCCTGCCCTCACGGTCACGGTCAGCTGGGCCGCCGCGACGGGGCGGGTGACGGGCTACGAAGTGCAGTACCGAGTCGAGGGCCGTCAGCCGTCGGCGCCCTGGATCGATCATCCGCGCAGCGGCGGCCTCGGCACCAGCACCCAGTTCACCGGTCTGGCATCCAACACCAACTACACAATCCGAGTCCGCGCCGTGGGCCCCGGCGGTTCCAGCGGCTGGACCGAGCTCTCGCTCACAACGGGAGGCTGAGGGAGGCTGACGCAGACCGTATCGGCGGCAAACACAGCCCGCCGCGGCCGCGGCGGGCTGCGCCGCCTCTCTCCCCTGCATGCGGGGGAAGAGAGGCGGCGCGCTACTCCTCACCCCCCGGAGCGTGGAAGCGCGCTGAGCCGCCGTCAGGACGCCGCCCTGTCAGGACGCTGCGAAGTAGCGCTGACCGTTGCGGCGGGCGGCGCGGCCGAGGCCGGGGAACAGGAAGTGGCCGGAGGCGATCAGCGCGTTCTCCGCCTCGATGCGGTCGAACAGCGCGCGGCGGCTTGTCGTCGACTCAGTCGTGTTCACGTCCGCGCTGGGGCACCAATCGGTCTCCGTCAGCTGCACCATGTGGTGCGCGGCGTCGCCGATCAGGTAGGCCGCGTCGCCGCCGCTGTTGACCGCGAACGAAACGTGGCCGGGAGTATGGCCTGGTGTGGGGATCGTCACCACTTCGCTGGTCAGCGTGTGCTCGCCCTCGACGAAGTCGATCAGGCCGGCCTCGAGCACGGGGCTGAGCACGTTGTCGTAGCCGGCGCCCTGCATGAGTTCGTCTGAGCTGGTCCAGTAGTCCCACTCGGCCCGCTGGATGATGTGGCGGGCGTTGGGGAAGACCGGCACCGGGCTGCCGTCGACGTCGCGCGTGTTCCAGCCGGTGTGGTCGAAGTGCAGGTGCGTGAAGGCAACGATGTCGATCGCGTCGGGCGAGACGCCGGCCTCAACGATCACATCGGGCAGCGCGGGGGTTTCCTTGAGCGGCATCATCGTCGGCCGCCCGCCGATCCCGCTGTCGACGAGGATGGTGGAGCCTTGGCTGATCACCAGCCAGGCGCCGAGGTTGAGCGTGATGTTGCCGTCGTCGTCGAGCAGCTCGCCGTAGTCGTCCCAGTCCGAGGCTTCGGTGCTGGTGAAGAAGGCGGTGGGCGGCAGCGCGGCCCACGAATCCTGCAGCGAGATCAGCTCGGCGCTGCCGACGTTAACGCGGTGAATCTGTCCCATCTAGGGCCTCGTCTCCTCATGTGTATGGTGTACGGCCGCCGTGAGGCTAGCGGATGGCGTCTGCTGCATCGCCGATGCGGTACGACTCATCGAGCAGCTCGATGGCGTGCGCGCTGCGGCTCGAGAGCACTCCGGCCGCGTCGAAGCGCGCGATCCCGGCATCGAGCTGCAGCATGCAGCCGGGGTTGGCGGTGCAGACCTGCTCGGCGCCGGTCGAGAGCAGATCCTGCATCTTTTCCGCCAGCACCCGCTGCGAGATATCGGCCTGCATGATCGAGTAGATGCCGGCGCTGCCGCAGCAGCGATCGGGCTGCTGCATCTCACGCAGCTCGAGGCCGGGGATCGAGCGCAGCAGCTGCCGCGGGGCGCTGCGTACATTCTGCGCGTGCGAGAGATGACAGGAGTCCTGGTAGGTGACCGTGCGATTGAGCGCTCCCGGCGGCGGCGTGTCGCCGATTGCGCCGAGGTCCTCGTGCACGTCGCGGACACGGCCCGCGAAGTCGGCCGCGCGCGCGGCCCAGTCGGGGTCGTTGCGCAGCAGGTGGCCGTACTCCTTGAGGTGCGAGCCGCAGCCGGCGGCGTTGATCAGGATCGCGTCGGGCGGTGCTTCGCCGGCGGGCGGGTCTGCGGGCAGGAAGGCGTCGATATTGCGCCGCGCGAGGCGGCGGGCTGCCTCGACATCGCCGCCGTGCGCGTGCAGCGCGCCGCAGCAGACCTGCGCGGCCGGCGCAGACACGGCAACGCCGTTGCGGCTGAAAACGCGCACAGTGGCGCGGTGCGTCTCGGGGTAGGCGAGCGGCATCATGCAGCCGGTCAACAGCGCGGCGCGGCGGCGCGGCGGCGCGGCGGGCCGCTCGCGTGCGGCCTCGGCGTTGCCGTAGAAGCGCGCGCGCGCATTGGGCGCGAGCGCTTCCAGATCGGCGAGCGCCGGTGCGAGCCGCCGCAGCAGTCCGCTGCGCCGCACCAGCGCCTGCAGGCCGAGCCGTTGGTAGAGCTTGAGCGCGTAGCCGGCCAGCCGCAGGCGGCGCGGCGAGGGGAAGACGCCGCGCATCACGAGCCGCCAGATCAAGCGGCGGCGCAGCGGCCAGCGCTGCTGCGCGAACGCTTCGGCGCGCGTCGCTTCCATCAGCCGCCCGTAGGGCACCTTCGAGGGGCAGGCCGTCTCGCAGGCGCGGCACTGCAGGCACTGGTCGAAGTGCTGCTGCACGCGCGGCGTCCAATCGACGCGCCCCGTATCGAGCGCGCGCATCAGCGCGATTCGCCCGCGCGGCGAATCAGTTTCGAGGCCCAAATCGAGATAGGTGGGGCAAGCGTTGAGGCAGAAACCGCAGTGCACGCAGAGGCCGAGCTCGCGCTCGTCCGGGCGGTCGGGCGTGAGCCAGATGGGGTCGGAGGGCTGCGCGGGAGCGTTGGGTTGGCTCATGTCTCGCTCATATACCGTCCACGAAACGCCCTGGGTTGAGCGTACGCTGCGGGTCGAACTCGGCTTTGATCCGCTGCATCAGCCGCGCGCCGGAGCCGGCGGGGCCCCAGACATCGATCAGCCGCTTCAGTTCGGGCGGCGCCTGCTCGATCGTCAGCGCGGCCCCGAGCGGTTCGAGCGCCCTGCGGGCCGCCTCGATCCGCTGCGCTGCTTCAGCGAAATCTCCGTACGGTGCGTCGACGAAGAGCAGGCCGGAGTCGGCGGCGGCGATCCAGCGCTGCGCTTCGGGGAAGCGGCGGCTGAGCCCGCGCTGCGCTTCGGCGAGCGCGGCCGGGCGTACGCCGAGCCGCAGGCGCAGCTGCTCGGGCGGCGTCGCCAGCTCGAGATCGAGCAGCGCCTGCCAGGTTTCGATAACGCCCGCGCCGCTGGGCGCGCCGCCCGCCGCACCCGCCGCGCGGGCCGCCTCGGCAGCGCTGTTCAGCGTCTCCACCACCGCCTGTTCGAGGCCCGACATGCGCAGCAGCACGGCTGCAGCGCCGTCCGCAGCGCTGAGCTCCGCCGGCAGCGTCTGCAGCGCCTGCACGGATGCGGCGGAGACAGCGGCGCTGGCCTGCAGCGACGGCTCGGCCCGCCCGGCCGCGCGCGCGGCGGCGAGCGCGCTGCTGAAGTCGGGGCTGGAGAGGATCAGCAGCTGGTCGCTCGTCGGCAGCGGCCGCAGTTTGAAGGTCAGCTCGACGATCGCCCCGAGCGTGCCCAGCGAGCCGCAGAAGAGCTTCGGCAGGTCATAGCCGCTGACATTCTTGACGACGCGCCCGCCGCCCTTGATCGCCGTGCCGTTGGCGCGGACGACGCGCACGCCGATGACCCAGTCGCGCGGGTATCCGAACGCCGCGCGGCGCAGCCCGCCGCGCCCCACGGCCGCGATCCCGCCGACGCTGGACTGCTCGAAACGCGCGTGGTCGAGCGGCAGGAACTGCCCGTTGGCGGCGAGTACCCGCTGCAGCGCAGCGAGCGGCATCCCGGCCCCGACGGTGATCGTGAAGTCGTCGGGTTCGTAGGCGGCGATCGCATTCAATCCGCTGAGGTCGAGTGCAATGTCGTAGCGCTCCGGCGGCATGCCAAGCCCCAGCAGCGTGCCGCCGCCGACAACCGAGACGGCATGGCCGTGTTTGGCCGCAAAGGCAAGGGCGGCCTGCACATCGGCCTCAGCGCGGGGCCGGACGGCGATCCGGGGGCGCCGGCCGTCGATGCAGTAGCGGGGGTTGGCGGGATCGACCAAGAGATCGGCGCCGAGCGCCTCGGCGATTGCTCGATCAGGCTGTTGTCCGCTCATACGCTCCTGCATGCCGTTCCGTCGCGCCGCGCCGTCATGCTGACGCTAGCAGTGAGTTGGCGATGCGGCGCGGCGCGCGGCCTTGCGGGATCAACTCCCGCCCGTTGCGAGTTCGTCAACGCGGTGGTGGTTGAAATTGATCGCCGCTTGCGCGTTGCTGCCGATCGCAACGGCATAGAGCTTTGCGTCGGCGGTCAGCAGCGGTTGTTCAGTCGAAATCGTCTCGAGCAGCACCGCATCGGTCAGGCCAAGGTCAATAAAGTCCCTGGACTCGGCGGCCAACCGGCTCGCAACCACCACTTCCTGACTTTCATCGATCAGGTTTGTCAGCGTCGCCGACAGTTCGTCGCGCTCCCGCCCTTGGTGGTAGCGCAGGAGGTTGGAGGCTTCCGTGAGCGTGTTCGGTGTCGCGTAGACGACCCCGCCTGCGCCAGCGAGCAGCCCCTGCAGGACCGCGTAGTCCTGCACCGAGTACGCGTCCAACCTCCGGTGCCGCGCGATGATTCTAGGGTCGGTGCGCCCCGCAACAAGGAGTACCAGCAGCATCGAGTCGACGAAATACCCAGCCCTTGGCATCGCTCAGCAGAGCGGATCAAGGAAGCGATCGCTGATCGCTACGAGGTCGCCGTCTTCGGCGGAGATTCGGACGACTTTATACACGCGGTCCCCGTACATCCGCTTTGTCAATGAAGGGAGCAGCTCATTCCCGCTGCACTCGTATGCGAATCCGATCGTGATCCGCCATTCGTCCGTTTCGCGGTCGAAGTTGAGCTCTTCGAGGCGAATATGAGCGATCCGCTCATCGGCAAAGAGTTCGCGTACGTATTGCTTGGCCGATCGCACCGCCTCAATGCGCTCCATGCATAACCCCACTGTCCAAGCGGGCGGCCAACATCCCAACCCTATACAAACGCCTTCGGCCCGAAGCGGGCGATCGCCTGTTGGGCGTGCGGGCCGCTGGCTTCGCCGCAGCCGTGGCCGCTGGGGAAAATCTTGCAGGGATTGAAGTTCTCCGTCGCCCCGAAGGCGCCGCGCAGGCCCTGCATCGCGGCCATGTCGTCGTCCGTGAAAATCCAGGGCAGATAATCGCGTTTTTCGTGGCCGACGCCGTGCTCGCCGGTGATCGCGCCGCCGGCGTCGACGCAGACGCGCATGATCTCGCCGCCCGCTTCGAGCACCCGCTCGGTCGCGCCCGGCTCGCGCTCGTCGAACAGCAGGCACGGGTGCAGATTGCCGTCGCCGGCGTGGAACATGTTGGCCACCGGCAGGCCGTAGCGGTCGGCGATCGCGTAGACCGCGTCGAGCACATCGGGCAGCTTGGTGCGCGGCACGACGCCGTCGAGCAGGTAGTAGTTGGGCATGATCTGGCCCAGCGCGCCGATCGCGCCCTTGCGGCCGGCCCACAGCCGCTCGCGCTCCTCAGGATCGGTCGCGGAGCGAATCTCGCGCGGCTCGAAGCGGCGCAGGATCGATTCGACGATGCCGCCCTCCGCAGCGACCTGCGAGGGCGGCCCGTCCACCTCGACCAGCAGCACCGCCTCAGCGTCGAGCGGGAAGCCGGTCTGCAGCACCGGCTCGACGGCGGCGATGGTCGTCTTATCGATCATCTCCAGCGCAGCCGGGACGACGCCGGAGGCGACGACCGCGCTGACCGCATTGCTCGCTTCGCGGACAGAATCGTAGATCGCCAACAGGGTGCGGACGGCGCTGGGCTTGGGCACAAGCCGCACGAGCGCCTCGGTGACGATCCCGACCGTGCCTTCGCT
Source organism: uncultured Dehalococcoidia bacterium (assembly GCA_964347635.1). GTDB lineage: Bacteria > Chloroflexota > Dehalococcoidia > Bin125 > Bin125 > CATQGW01. The sequence goes on along the minus strand of CAYFZI010000003.1, from coordinate 8,868 downwards.
GCCCACGACGCAGCCGACCAGGTCGTAGCCGGGTTGATCGCGCGTGGCGCTGCCGATCCGCTGCACTTCGCCGTCGGGCGTGACGAGCACGAGTTCAAGCACGTGGTTGGTGGTCGTGCCCCAGGCGAGCGTGTGCGGGCCGCCGGCATTCTCGGCCACGTTGCCGCCGATCGTGCAGGCGCGCTGGCTGGAAGGGTCGGGCGCGTAGGCCAAGCCGTACGGCTCGGCGGCCGCACCGAGGTCGAGATTGACGACTCCAGGCTGCACGCGCGCAGTCTTATTCTCAGCATCGATCTCGAGAATGCGGCGCATGCGGTTCATGCCGAACACGACGCCGCCTTTGGTCGCGAGCGCGCCGCCGCTCAGGCCGGTGCCCGCGCCGCGCGGCGTGATCGGTGCGCCGCGGCGGTTGCAGATTCGGATCAGCGCAGCCACATCCTCGGTCGCGGCGGGCAGCGCGATCGCCTCCGGACGGCCGCGGTCGATCGTGGCGTCATACTCGTAGACAAGCAGGTCCTCCGGCTGCCAGACGACGGCCTCTTCGCCGATCGCCTCGATCAACTCGCGAACCAGCGGTGAAGGTGCTGCAGACGTAGCCATCAGGCGGCCTTTCCGGCTGTGATCATAGTCGAACACCCCGCCCGCGCTTCTCGGCGCAGGGGCTGTTGCATCCGATTGTCCCTCTCCCCCGCAAGCAGGGAAGAGCGGGAGGATATGTGCAACAGAACCTTCGGCCTTAGCTAGAGCGCGGCGCGGCGGAGCAGAAAGTCGAGCACGGCTTCGTTGAAGCGGCCGGGCTGCTCGAAATAGACCGAGTGGCCGGCCTCGGGCACTTCGACGTACTCGCTGCCGGCCATTGCGCGGTGCGAGGCGCGCATCGCCGCCGCCGGCACGATCCGGTCATGTTCGCCGACGATGAACAGCAGCGGGATATCGAACTGGCGCAGCATCGGCATCGTCGATCCGCGCCAGGTGGCGAGGCCTGGCGTGGGCGCGAGGAAGCTGCGCGGGCGCGGCGGGTTCCAGCCGTTCATGCGCCGATAGAGCCAAGTCAATTCGGGCCGCTCGCGTTCCGTACTCGCGGCCAGCGCGCGTGCACGCAGCGTCTGGCCGCGCACCGTTTCGTAATGCTGCGCCTGAATCCCGCGCACCTCATCGTTGACAAGGCCGGCCAGCGTGCCGGACAGCACGAGCGCGCGAATGCGGCCGGGGAAGAGCATCGCAAAGGGCGTCGCGGTGCGCCCGCCCATCGAGTGGGCGACCATCGCAAACTGCTCGATCCCGAGATGTTCGAGCAGCGCGTGCAGATCGAAGGGGAACGCGCGGCGGCCGGGGCCGCCGGGCACATCGCGGCTCAGGCCGAAGCTGCGGTGATCGAATGTCACGACGCGGAAATGCTCCGCGAAGGCCGGCACCTGCTGCCACCAGACCAGGTGGTTGCCGCCTGCGCCGTGGGCCAGCACCAACGCGGGCGCGCCGCTGCGGCCGTGCTGCTCGTACCACAGATCAATCTCGTTGCAGCGCAGATAGGGCACGCGCGGAGAGCCTGCTCAGGCCGAGTCGGCCGCGGCCGCCAGCACTAGCTCGAGCGCGCGGACGGCCGTCAGCCGCTTGTTGCCCTCACGGTCCTCAGACCAGACGCAGCGCTCCGCAGCGGCGCGCTCGCCGGGCCCGGCAACCGCGATCCAAACGGTGCCGACTGGTCGTTCAGCGCTGCCGCCGCTGGGCCCCGTGATACCCGTTTCGGCGACGCCGATGTCGGCCTGGAACGCGTCGCGCACGCCGCGCGCCATCGCCGCTGCAGCTTCCCCGCTGACCGAGCCGTGAGCGCGGAGCAGCGCGCGGTCGACGCCGATCAGATCGATCTTGGGCTGATTGTGATAGGGGGAAGCGCCGCCGACCCAAGCGCGGCTGCAGCCGGGGACATCGGTGATCCAGTGGCCGATCAAACCGCCGGTGTCGGTTTCGGCGGTGGCCAGCGTCAGCTTGCGTTCAATCAGCGCGGCAACCACCTCTTGAGCGAGCGCTTTAGCCACCGCTCAGTCCTCGTTGCCGGTCGAGCGGTCCCACATGAACGTCAGGATCAGAATGAAGGTGACGAGCACAATAAAAGGCGCAAGCAGCACCGAAAATTCAAACCACTCCTCGCGCTTGAAGTTGTTCACGCCCGTGCCGCCCTCGTCTGGTGCGGCCTGCGGGGCGATGTCCAGCGCTGCCTCGGCCGGCGCCGTATCAGCCGCGAGCGCGCCGCCGCCCTCCAGCGCGCCGAGGGCGGCGAGCGCGGCGGCGGCCAAGACGCACGCGAGCGCGGCGCGCCGAGTGAATCCTGCAACGAACCTCATCGCGGCTGCTCCTCCCAGCTGAAACATTATTCCAGCGCGCCTTCGGCTGTCAGAGCGTCGATCCGCTCCTGATCGTAACCGAGTATGCGGCTGAGCACGAAGTGCGTGTCTTCGCCGAGCCGCGGCGACGGCGAAACGATCGCCGCGGGCGTCTCGGAGAACTTCCAGGGCGGCGCCAGCACGGTGCGCTCGCGGGTCTCGGGCGGGCGGATCGGAACGCCGCCGCCGCGCGCCTGGAACTGCTCCGAAGCGTGAATGTCCGCGCCCCACATCGAGGGGCTGGCCGGTACGCCCGCGGCGCGCAGCGCTTGCGCCGCCGCCTGCGCCGATTGCTCGCTCGTCCAGGCCTCGATCGGCGCGCGCAGCTGCGCGCGGTGTTTCCAGCGCCGCAGCCCGGTGGTGAACCGCCCATCGGCGCGCAGATGATCGAGCTGGGCGGCGTCGCAGAGGCCGTTCCACTCGGCGTCGTTGCGGCAGGCGATCGCGATCCAGGCTGCGCCGTTGGCGGCGCTGTTCGGTGCGCCGTTCGGGTCGTGCATTGCAGCGCAGCGGTAGACATCATGCGGAGCCCAGGCGCGGTGCTCGTTGCCGAGCCGCTCGCCGTCGCCGCCGAGCAGCGAGGCGCGCAGGAACTCCTCGCCGATGTGCATCGCGATCGCCTCGCGGGAGGAAGCGTCGATGAACTGTCCGCGGCCCGTGCGATCGCGGTAGTGCAGGCCGGTGAGCATCGCGAAGGCGGCCGCGCTGCCGGCGCGCAGGTCGATCGAGCCGCCCATCGTGAGCGGCGGTTCCTCCGGCGCGCCCGAGAGATAGGCGAGCCCGGCGAGCGCGGCAAAGGTCGGCGCGTAGCCGGTGTAGTTGCGCTCCGGGCCGGATGCGCCGAGCGCGCTGGCCGAGACCATCACAATGTCTTCGCGTTCCTCCCGCAGCGCCTCGTAGCCGAGCCCGAGTTTGTCGAGCGTGCCGGGGCGGAAGTTGTCGATTGCCCCGTCGGAGGCGGCGGCGAGATCGCGGACAACCTGTTTCGCGCCCTGCTGCTTGAGGTTGAGCTGGATCGAGAGCTTGTTCAGATTCAGCTCGTTGAACATCGGAGCCTGGTTCACACCGCCGCGGAAGGCGCCCATCGCCAGCGAGCGCTGGCGGCTGTGATCGATGCGGGTGCGCGATTCGATCTTGATCACCTCCGCGCCGAGCAGCGCGAGCAGCATTGCGCCGTAGGGCCCCGCCCAGGCCCAGGTGAAATCGATGATCCGCCTGCCGCTGAGCGGGCCGCGGTGCGCGGCCGGCTGCAGCGGGAAGTGCCCGTTCGCCGTCATCCGATCACTCCGGCGCGGCGCGCCTGCGCCGTTGTCCAGGGAGCCAGCGCACCGGCCGTGATCTCGTTCGTCGCCTCGCCGAGCAGCGGTGCGGGCGCGCGTTCGGCGCGCGGCGCTTCGCTCCAGTGGGCCGCAAACTGCGTGTAGGAAGCCTCGCCGGCCAGCGGGTGCCGAAGCGTCTCGAAAAAGCCGCGCAGCTGCTCCTGCTCGGACTGCATGACCTCGGAGGGCCGCAGCACCGGCCCGGCCGGCGCGCTCTCGGTCTGCAGCAGGCGGTAGACCTCATCGCGCGTCCGCTCGCGCGCCCACTCATCGATCGCATCCTGAGCGGCCGCGCCGATTTCGAGCCGGTCGCGCAGCCGCCCCTGATCGTCATACGCCCAGGGCGGGTCGCCCATGGCGCGCAGCAGCCCGCTCCACTGGTGCGGCTGCGGCGTCACCGTGATCACGTGTCCATCGGCGCAGTCCATCCGCCCGCCGAAGGAGCTGCGCCCGCTGCGCATAATCGGCGGCGGTCCGCCGTCGTTCGCGGCGATCGAGATGTCGACGCGGTCGATCGTCATCATCGCTTCCACCGCCGCCACATCCACGATCTGCCCCGCGCCGCCGTTGCTGCGCGCGATCAGAGCGGCCCAAACGGCGAGCGCCAGCGCCAGGCCGGCATCGGCCTCGTGGACGCGGCCGCCGGCCATAATCGGCGAGCCGCCGTCGGCGCCGAGATTGCGCCGCACGCCGGCCGCCGCGCCCGAGGCGTGGGCGCGGGTCAGAGCGCTGGAGGGCCACTCCGCGGCGGGGCCGTCGAGCCCCCAGGGCGTGAGCGCGGCGATGATCAGGCGCGGATACTCGCGGCGGAGCGTTGGCGGCGCCGCGTTGGCCGCGTCGAGCCGGGCCGCCGTCCAATCGGTGATGAACACGTCGGCCTCGGCGAGCAGGCTGCGCAGCAGCCGTTGGCCCGCGCGAGTCTCCAGATCGAGCGACGCGCTGCGCTTCGAGGTGTTGTAGTGGAGGAAGACGGTGGAGGTCTCCCGGTGCGGCTCAGCGCCCGCGAAGGGCGCCGTGCGGCGCGCTGGATCGCCGCCCGGCGGCTCCAGCTTGATCGTCTCCGCGCCCGCGTCGGCGAGCAATTTGGCCGCAAACGGCCCCGCGATCTCGGAGGCCAGCTCGATCACGCGCAGACCGTCGAGCAGGGTGGGCCGCGGGGCGGTGCTCATGAGTTCACAGTCTAGATGCAGCCGCCGCAGCGGCATCAAGCGCGCCCGGCGGGCCGAGGCCGCTGTATGCCCTATTCACCCGCTCTGGACGTTGGCGCGGCGGAGTTTCTAGACTCAGACGCAGCGTGAGCGACCCCAACGACACCGCCGAAGCCGTGACCGCCCCCTTCAACGGGGTGCGCGTGCTCGAGCTCGCGGAAGGCATCTCGGGCCCCTACGCCGGCCGTTGGCTGGCCGCGCTGGGCGCGGATGTGGTCAAGCTCGAGCGCACCACCGGCGACCCCTCGCGCGCCTTCGGCCCCTGGCCCGACGACCTGCCGGACGACGAGACGAGCGGCCTCTATCTGTATCTGAACGGGAACAAGCGCAGCGTCACGCTCAATCTGGAGACATCGGACGGACGCGCGATTCTCGGCGAGCTGGCCGCGGGCGCCGACATTGTGATCGAGTCCTTCGCGCCGGGCTATCTGGCCGGGCACGGCCTGGGCTACGAGGCGCTCGCCGCCGAGCGGCCCCAGCTGGTCATGATCTCGATCACCCCGTTCGGGCAGACCGGCCCCAACGCCGATCTGCCCGCCACCGAGCTGACCCTCTTCGCAGCCTGCGGACAGCTCTGGCTGACCGGTGATCCAGCCCGCGCGCCGCTCAAAAACGGCGGCTCGCAGCCCTCCTATCAGGCCGGCCTGAACGCCTTCGCGGCGCTCGCCGGCGCCTATTACGGCGCGCTCGTGCACGGCCAAGGAGCGCATATCGACCTGGCCATGCAGGAAACCTACGCCGCGATGGCCGAGGCTTTCATGACCCGCGCCTCGCAGCTGGGCATCGAGACGGTTCGCTCGGGCAACAACCTGAATGCACTCTGGGGCATCTATCCGACCGCCGACGGCTACGGCGGCGTCTGCGCGCTGCCGCGCAACTACGCAGGCCTCGTCGAGGCGCTGGATCTGGAAGAGCTGCGCGGCCCCCGCTTCGCCGAGCCGGCCGGCCGGCTCGAACATAACGATGAACTGATCGCGCTGATGTACGGCTGGTTCGCCCAGCGCACGCGCGAGGAACTGACCGAGCTGGGCCTGCGCCACCGCGTCCCGTTCGGCTATGTCGCCTCGATTCGGGACCTCGTCGAGTCCGAGCATCTGCACGGGCGCGGCTACTTCATCCAGCAGGATCACCCCAAGGCCGGGGCGCTGACATTCCCCGGCCGGCTCTGGCAGAGCAGCGCACACGGCTGGCGCAGCGGGCGGGCGCCGCAGCTCGGCGAGCACAACACCGCCGTGCTGCACGAAGAGCTCGGCTACGAACTGGAAGACCTCGTGCGGCTGCGCGAGCTGGACGCGATCTAGGGGGCGCCATGGCCGAGCCGGGACGACCGCTGAGCGGCATCCGCGTCGCCGACCTGACGATGATCTGGGCCGGGCCCTACGCGACCAAGATCCTCGCCGACCAGGGCGCCGAGGTGATCAAGATCGAGTCGCCGCGCGCCTGGGACAACATCCGCACGCTGCTGCCGCCGCCGACAGCGCCCGGCGAGCACTGGTGGAACACCAACTTCTACTTCCACGAGTACAGCCGCAACAAGAAATCGCTCACGCTCGACCTCGCCGCGCCGCAGGGCAAAGCCGTCTTCGCGCGCCTGGTCGCCGAGTGCGATGTGGTCATCGAAAACTACCGCACCGATGTGATGGACAACCTCGGCCTGACCTACGAATGGCTGTGCCGGCAGCGTGCGGACATCATCGTCGTCGGCATGGCCGGCTTCGGCAAGACCGGGCCCGAGCGCAATGCGGTCGGCTACGGGCCGATCATCGAGATGATGTCGGGGCTGACCTCCACCTCCGGCTACGGCGGCGACGGCATGCCCTACAAGAGCGGAATTTCCTACGGCGACCCGATCGCCGGGATCACCGCCGCGGCCGCGGCCGCGGCCGCGCTCGTCTACCGCGCGCGCAGCGGCAAGGGGCAGTACATCGACCTCGCCCAGCGCGAGGCGATGTCCACAATGCTCGGCGAGTTCTACATGGATTGGTCGATGAACGGACGGCTGCCCGAGCACCAGGGGGCGGGCCACGACTGGATGGCCCCGCACAACATCTACCCCTGCGCCGGCAACGATGAGTGGATCGCGATCTGCGTGCGCAGCGACGCCGAATGGGACGCGCTCAAGCGCGTGCTGGGGCAGCCCCAGTGGGCGGAGCAGGAGCAGTTTTCGGATCAGATTCTGCGCTGGGAACACCGCGGGCAGCTCGACCAGCAGCTCGGCGCGTGGACGGCGGCGCGGGAGAAGACCGAGCTCTTCGCCGCGCTGCGGGCGGAGCGGATACCGTCGTCGCCGGTCTGGAAGACGCTCGAGCTGCTGCGCGACCCGCACCTCCGCGCGCGCGGGTTCTATGAACCGCTCCGCCACCCCGAAGTCGGCATCTGGATGGTGCACGGCTGGCTCTGGCGCAGCAGCGGCGCCGGCCCCTGCGTGCTCGCGCCCGCGCCCGATTTCGGGCAGCACAACAGCGACATCCTGGGCGGCCTGCTCGGCCTGTCCGAAGCCGAACAGGCCGCGCTGGCCGCGGCCGGCGTGATCGCACAAGCCCCGCTCGGCGTCCCGCCCGCTTCAGAGATGCCCCCCCAGCCGTCGCTAATCTGATCGGCCGAGGCGGACAGACGAAGCGGCTCCCCCGCTCCCGCCCCGCGCTTGCAGGGCGAGCAGGTTTGACTTCCGGGATGAGGCTCAGGCTATCCGCGTGTTGCGGGAGACCGGGGTACTCTCCCCGAATGAGGCGTGCGCCTGGGGCTGCTCCCCGCGACCAGGCGGCACCCTCCGATACCCTGCAGACGCCCCTGAACGCGTTCCAGCCCCGGCGCGGGGAGGATGCCCCGCCGACCCCGATGGATGAGGAGGCGCCCGATGAGTGGCCTGGCAGCGCAGGAGCGCGAACGCCTGGAGGCGCGGCGCGCCCCAGAGGCCGGCATCTCGGTCTACTGCGGCGCCCTCCGGCGCCGCGAGCGCCTGCAAGCGATGGTCGACGAGCTGCCCCCGGAGCAGGTGGTAGTGATGGCCGAGAGCGGCTGGAAGATGCACCCCTTGTTCGGGGCCGTCCGGGCCGAACAGCGGGCCGTGATCCAGGCCGCCCAGGCACTGGACGCGTGGAGCACCGCCGCCCCGGAGAGGCAACCCACCGCACTGGACCGGCTGATAGACCACGCTGAAGAGACGGCGTGGGCCAACATCTTAGCGGATCTGGGGATGGAGCCGGAGAGGTGAGGCGCGCCGCAGCCCGGCTCCGGCGGCATGCCGACGAGCACGGGGAGATCCTGCACCGGGTCCTAATGCTGGGGCTGCTGACCCTCTACCTGATCTGGCGGGTAGCCGAGCTGGTCTAGGCCCTGGGCCTCAGTTCCCGTCCTTGTACCGTTCCCAGCCCGCCTTCGCGTGCTCGATGGCCGCCTTCAGCAAGTCCAGCCCGATCCGCACCTCCTCTAGGGTTTGCCTCCCACAGCGGCGGGTGAACTCCGCCCGGCCCACGTCGAGCATTTCCTCAAAGGCCTCACTGAACTCCACATCGACCTCATCGAGATAGAAGAAGTAAGGCTCCCCCACCGCGGCGCGCATTAGGTCGAACACCTCGTCGCAGACGCTCTCCACGCTGTCGCCCGAACACGCGGCGGTGAGGGCGATGAGCACCGCGGCGGCCGCGCAGACAGCTCCTCTAAGCATCGTCGCCCGCCTCCGGCAGGATGGACACGCTCTCGATAATCCGCAGGGCCGCAACCCTACGCCATGCCCTCTCCCTGCTTGCGGGGAGAGGGCATGCGGGGGACGCGGTGAGGGCGGGGCCTAGGCCCCGCCCTCTTGCTGGCTGCTGCGGTGCGGGCGGCGATGCCGCTGGAGGCGGCATCGCCGCTCAGGGCTGGGCTCAGCCGCTCAGCCAGAGGATCGCGCCCCGTGTGATCTCGAAGTCGACAGAGCCCGGCACCTCGCGGCCGTCGGCCACGATGTAGCGCTGCCAG
>CAYFZI010000002.1:0-82994 GCA_964347635.1 uncultured Dehalococcoidia bacterium | reverse complement strand
GCCACATGGCGCCTTCGTGGCATCTACATCTGCCTTCCCTGGACGTGCTGGGGTATCTCGGCTGAACATCCCGCGACTTGGGAGTTCGCCGCGGAGTGCTGCGATCGGCTCGAAGCCGAATACCGCCTGCCCTGCTTCTGGTATGAGTTTTGTACTGTCGAGGACGCCTCGCGCGGGGTCTACCGGCGGCGGCTCTCCTACCGTCTGGTGCGGCGCCAGCCGCTCGAACGCAACCCCGAGGGTTACCGCCCGCACGGCGAGGTGTTCGAGGAGATGCTGTCCTACCAGGGCATGCTGCCGAACCCGCACTCGCGCAGCTGCACAGCCAAACTGAAGCTCTACCCCGCGCACCTACTGCTGGCCGAGTGGCTGGGCGGCGCGGAGGGTCCGCGCCACGACGGGCACCACGGCGGGCGCGCCTATCTGACACCCGCCAAGGCGGCGCAGCGCCACCAGCGCAACGGCGGCGCTACACCGCCCGAGCAGTACGCGCGCCGCGTGGAGTACATGACCGCCCGCCCGCCGGCGCGGCCCGCGCAGCGCTGGGCCGATTTCAGCGCTGCGCCGATCGTTGAGCGGCCCCGCAGCGGCGCGGCCGGCGCGGCTCCGCTGTGGGGGCCGCAGGCTGTCGAGTTCGTCACGCTGCTGGGTCTGCGTGCGGATGAGCCGCGCCGTGTCCGCCGCGTGCTCAGCCGTTCGCTGCTCGCCGAAGGCGCAGGCGGCCGCGAGTGCTCGGTGCGCACACAGCCGCCCGGCGAACGGCCCTACTTTCCGCTCTACGACGCCGGCTGGGGGCAGGCGGAGGTCGAAGCGTTCGGGCGGGAGCACGGCTTTGGGCTCGATCTCCCGGCCGGGGCGGGCAACTGCGTCTACTGCTTCATGAAGGGCACCCGCGAGCTGCGGCGGGCCGCCCAGGCGGACGACCCGCGCCGCGTTGCGAGCGCGCCCTCGGACATTCGCTGGTGGGATCAGATGGAGCGGCGTTACCGCCGCGAGGTGCCGTCGCGCAGCGGCGGCGGCCTAAGCCGCTTCGGTTTCTTCGGCGTGCGCGGCCCCAGTTTCGCCCAGATCGCCGACCCCGCCGCCGCGCTCAACGGCCGCTACACGACCGGCGCACCAAGCTGCGACTGCACGGATTGATCGATGGATGCGAAGCTGATCTTTCCTGATACACACCGGCTGGACGGCTTTACATCGAGCGTCACCAGCCACCGCGGCGCCGAAGCCGACCCGGTGATCCGCGAGCTGCTGCAGAACAGCTTGGACGCCGCGGTTCGCGAAGCCGGCCTCGAACGGGCCGAGGTGCACTTTACGATCTCGCGCCGCCCGCTGGCCGAGCTGCCGGGGCTTCGCGAGTACCGAAGCGCGTTCTCCGCTGCAGCGAAAGAGCGCAGAGGCCGAGCAGCCGGATTGACGCACGATGAGCGTTCGGCGATCGAGAGGATCGAGCGCGTACTCGACGCCCGCGAGATGCACGTACTGTTCTGCCGCGATAACGGGATCGGCCTGGACGCGGACGGGCTGCGCGCGCTGCTCTCGGAAGGCAACAGCACGAAATCGTCGGTCGGCGCCGGCTCGTACGGCCTTGGCCACCAGACGGCGTATGCCGCCTCCGACCTGCGCTATGTGCTCTACGGCGGGCGGCGCGGCGGCCGTGATCTCTTCAGCGGGCACGCGATCCTGGCCACGCATCGGAAGGGGCGCACCCGCTGCGACGCGGACGGCTACTGGCAGACAGAGGCCGGCCTGTTCAGTCTGGAACGCGGACACTTCCCAACCGAAGCGCCCCCGTTGCTTCGCCCGCAGCTGGACCAGATCGAGTCCAGCGGGTCGGTGGTGGCGATCGCCGGCTTCAACCACTTCCACGACGACGACCCTGCGTCGGCGTTCGACGACATCTGCCGGGTTGCAGCAGTCAACTTTCTCGCCGCGATCTGGAGCGGCCGGATGGCGGTCCATGTCCGCGACGAATCCTCAGGGCGATCGCAGACGGTCGAGCGGGCGTCGCTGGAAGAGATTTTGCAGCCGATCGCCAAGCAGCAGCGCCGCCGCGATGGGCTCGCCGGCTGGTTGGTGGGATCGCAGGCGTTCCGCGCGCTCGAGACTCTGCGCAGCGGGCGTCTACTCGACCGAGCGGTTGACCGCTCGATCGCGGTTCGGTTCCGCACGCTGGATGCGCACGCCGGCGAACGTTCGCGCGTGCAGCTCTTCCGCGACGGCATGTGGATCGCGAATGACGCGCCGGAGCTTGGCACAGGCGCGTTCAACGGCGTACAGCCGTTCGACGCGGTCGTGCTGCTGCACGACGCCGACCCCGACGACCACGGCGAGTGCTACGACCTCGTTCGCAACGCTGAGGGCCCAGAGCACCGCGGGCTAACGAAGTACCGCGAGCTGGCCAAGGCGGACAAGCAACGGCTGCGCGACATGCTGAAGCGGCTGGCCGAGCGGCTGCGCGAAGAGGCCGGCGCGCTGGACCGGGAGAAGGGTTTCACGCCGGAGGGCTTCGCCGTCTTCGATACAGCCAATCTGCGAGATACTTCACCAGTGCGCCGCATTCGCCAGCAGCCGCTGGCCGGTGACGAGAGCGCTATCGATCCGACCGGAGGCGACGAGCAGGACCCAGTCCCGCCGGCAAAGCCGGGGCGTGGGGGCGGCGGTCCGCACGTAAGGCGCGCGCCGGCGCCGGGCCGCGCCGTACGGCTGCGGCGCACAATCGTGCCGATCGAATACGCCGCAGGAGTCGTACGGCGGGTTGAGGCGGAGCTCGACCTCAGTGGCGAGGAGCTGCGCGAGCGCGAGCAGTACGAGCTGCGGGTGTTCGCGGAGTCCGGGTCCGATGAATCCTGCGATCTGCCCCTGCCGCCGCGCTGGTTGTCGATTCAATCGGTGGAGATCGACGGTGCGCGCACCGACGCGGGCGGAGCGCTGGAAATCGCGCTCCCGCGCGGCGCCAGATCGCTGACGATCGAGCTCGACGAGGACGCATCGGCCGCGGAGACGATCGAGCTCGAGGTGGTTCGCCGACGCGCCGCCGGCGAGGCCTCGAGGTGACGACCCGCCGCGCGGCGCCGCTGCTCCGCGCCGACGGTGCATCGATGGACTGGACGCATGCGGCCTACCGCGCCGATGTCAAAGTCGGAGGCCATTCCGCCCAGGTACGGAACATCCTCGCTGCGGCGCCGCAGCTCGAGGAACAGATTCAGAGCGGATCAGCGCGGTGGGCGCTGGAGCTGCGCTGTCCGCGGACCCTGTTCGCACGGACTGAATACAACGCAGAGCCCGACTTTACCGTACGTTGGTCCGCCGATGAGGTCGGCGATGAGCTGTTCATCACACCGGGTCTGGTGACTGTCCGGACGCTCTACTTACGCACCGACGGCCTGAACCGTCTCTGGGGCAGCGACCCGATTGAGGTACTGCAAGGACGCTGGCTGGCGCGCGGGGCAGTACTGCGCACGAAGTCGCTCGCCGCATCGCTGTTAACCTTCGTGCCGAACAAATCCCTGACCGACGGACGGATTACAGTGGAGCCTGTCACAACAAGCGGCGACCTGCGTTTCAATACCTCGCTGCCGCCGGAGATCTACGACCAGGTCCGGCAGCGCCGCGATGTGCAGATTGGGGCGCTGATCGCCGCGATGGGCAGGATCCCGCATCTGGACAGCGCGGACGACGATGCCTATCCGATTCTGCACCATATCCGCGATGCGCTGACTGAGCGGGGTGTGCAAATCTGGGGCGAGGAGATGAACGGCGAGTTTGATCCCGCTGCTGCGGCCACCGCCATTGAGGGTTTCCAGGTTATGCCGTCTGGAGATCAGGATTGAAGCAGGCGACTGGCGAGCGTGAGTGGCAGTTCAGCGATTGGCAGCGCGGACTCACCTACCAGCCAAAGCTCAAGCAACCCAAAAAGGCGGTATCGGCGCGGCAGCGCGAGCTGCGCGCTGCGGTCGACGGAGGTTCGGCCGCATTTGCCTCATACTTGCGGGAGCGGCTAGCGCTGCAAAACGACGCTTCGATCGAAGCCCTCGCGCTGCCGCGCCCGCTCGATGCCTCCGAATTCCGCGACCCGCCCTTCGAACTTGAGCGTGAGATCTACGGCTCGTGGAACCATCTGGTTACACCGGTCCGCGCCGCCCAGCCGCTGTTCTGGACACTCTGCCACATTGCCTGGATCGAGAACGGATTGATCGTGGAACCGCTCCACGCCGCGCTGCTCGGCAAGCTGGCCAGCGGCGAGCCGGAGGGGACGAGCGAAGCAGCAACGCGCAACTTGCTGAGGCGAATGGGCGGCCTGCCCCACGTACGCGGCAAAGTCTCGGTCTTGAGCGATTGCCCAATCTCCCGCGCGTGGTGGCGCGGGCGCCTCGCAGCTTCATCGGCCGCTGTTTCGAACGGCCTGCTCGACGTGGAGACTGTGCACCGCATCCTGCACGCGAGCAACGACGCTTGGGCCCGCTTGGTGGGCGATTCGGTGCGGCGGGTGACAGCGATCAACTCCGCTCGGACGCGCGCAGCAGTGCTCTATCAGTACCGCTCGGCAGGCCGCGGGGCCGGCCGGTTGGATCCGCAAGAAATGCAGCGGACTGTGCGGCTGCTCGCGCGGCAGGGGCCGCCGCTGATCTTCGATGCGCTTGACTGGTCCGAGCTGCTGCAGATGGCCGAGGCCGCGGCCCATGAGGCGCGCGAGGCCCGCGCCGAACCCGGCGGCACTGCAGTGTGATCCAGACAGTGGTGGATCCGCAGGGTGATTCAGACCGCTGCTAGGTAGGCGGCAGCAGCGCGGCGCTACGCCTTGCGGGCTGTTTCGTCTTTGAGCTGCTGGAGGCCCATGGGGCCGAGTTCGAGCGTGTCTTGGTGGAAGCGCTTGAGGCTGAAATTGGGGCCTTGGGCGGACTTGGCCAGCTCCCGGGCGGCCAGCCATTCGCGCTCGCCGACTTTGTAGGAGATCGCTTGGCCGGGCCAGCCGAGGTAGCGGTCGACCTCGCTGGCCAGCATTTGCTCGGGGAAGAAGGAGCGTTCGAGCAGGAAGGGCAGGGCGAGCTCGGCGCGCCAGGCGGCGCCGCCGTGGTAAGGCTCGCGGCGGGGAATTTCGAGCTCGAGGTGCATCCCGATATCGACGACGACGCGGGCGGCGCGCAGCGCCTGGCTGCTGAGCAGGCCCATGTAGTAGGCCGGGTCTTCGAGGTAGCCGAGCTCGTGCATCAGCCGCTCGGCGTAGAGCGCCCAACCTTCGACGTAGCCGGAGGTGCCGGCCAGCAAGCGCTGATAGCGGTTGAGCGAATCGCCGAGCCAGCGCGTCGTACCGATCTGCAGGTGGTGGCCGGGCACACCTTCGTGGTAGCAGACGGAAAGCTCGCGCCAGAGCGGAAAGCGGGTTGCGCCCCCGGTGGGGTACCAGGTTCTGCCCGGCCTAGAGAAGTCCTCGCTGGGGCCGGTGTAATACATCGCCAGGGCGCCGCCGGGCGGGGCGATCATCGCTTCAATCGTGCGGATCGGCTCGGCGATCTCAAAATGGAGGCCGTGCATCGAGGCGATCGTGGCGTCCTGCGTGTCCTGCATCCACTGGCGGAAGGCGTCTTCGCCTTCGATGGTCCGCCCGCTGTCGTTCTCCAGTTGGTCGATCGCTTCAGCGACGGATGCGCCGGGCTGGATTTGTTCGGCGGTGCGCTGCATCTCCGATTGGATCCGCCAGAGCTCTTCCCAGCCCCACTCATAGGTCTCCTCGAGGTCGAGCACGATGCCGTTGAAGGCGCGGGCGGCGCGGCGGTAGCGATCGGGTCCGACCGGATCGCGCGCCGCGGCGCGCGGCAGGTAGACATCGCGGAGCCAGCCGGCGAGCTCCGAATAGGCGCGGTTGGCGGCCAGCGCGCCGGCCGTGAGGTCGCGCTGCAGCGCGCCGCCGCGCTGGCCGCCCTCGGCGGCGAGACCGTCGAAGAAGCCGCCTGCCGCGGTCCAGACGCGGGCCTGCTCGATAATTCCGTGCACCTGGCGCTGGGCGGCGGTGATCTCCGCATCGAGCCCGGCCGCGAGCGCGGCCTGATACTGGCGCAGCGCTGCAGGGACGTTGGCCATCCGCGCGGCGATCCAGCTCCAGTGCTCGTCGGTCGCGCGCGGCATCAGATCGAAGACGCTGCGGGTCGACTGGAAGGGCGAGGCGAGGATGTTGAGCGAGCGCAAGTGGTCCTGGGCGGCTTCGCTCTCGCGCTCGGCGTCGAACCGTTCGAGCATCACACCGCGGGCGATGCGGTCACGGTCGTCCTGCGGTTCGGCGCGTTCGAGGTCGCGGCGGGTCGCTTCGCGCAGCGCGGTGCGCGCCTGCTGACCTTCGGGCGAGAAATCGCTCAGCTGAGTCTCGAGGCCGGGGATGCCGAGGCTGGTGGCGAGGTTGGGATGCAGCGCGGCGGCGGCGCTGACGTAAGCGTCGGCGATTTCTGAGATCTGGCTCATCGTGTTATGTCGAAGCCAGCGCCGCTGCTGCTTCTTGCTGCACTTTTTGCGCCACATGCTGGGGGACGGGATCGTAGCGGACGAACTCCCAGGAGAAGGTACCGCGGCCGCCGGTCATCGAGCGCAGGTCGGTGGCGTAGTGCAGGAACTCGGCCATCGGGCCTTCGGCGAGGACATAGGAGTGCGAGGGCGGCTCTTCGACCGGCTCCATGCCGAGGACGCGCGCGCGGCGCGAGTTGAGGTCGCTGATCACGTCGCCGGTGGACTGGTCGGGCACGAGGATGCGGTAGGACTGGATCGGCTCCAGCAGGATCGGCCGCGCTGCGCCGGTGGCCTCCTTGAGCGCCTGGCTGGCGGCCAGCTTGAAGGCCATCTCGCTGGAATCGACGTCGTGGTGCTTGCCGTCGTAGAGCACGACGCGCACATCGGTCAGCGGGTAGGAGGCGACGGCGCCGCTGGGCAGCGATTCGACGACGCCCTTCTCGACGGCGGGGATGTAGTTGCGCGGGACCGCGCCGCCGACGATCTCATTGCCGAACTCGAAGCCGGCGCCGCGTTCGCGCGGCTCGACGCGCAGGGCGACGCGGGCGTACTGGCCGTGCCCGCCGGTCTGCTTTTTGTGCAGATACTCGGCCTGGCCAACGGCGGTGATCGTTTCTCGGTAGGGCACGCGCCGGTCGCGGATGTCGACTTCGACCTTGAACTTGCGCTGCAGCTGGTCGGCGGCGAGCTGCACGTGCGACTCGCCGAGGCCGGAGAGGATCATCTCGCCGTTGTCGCGGTCGCGCTCGATCCGCAGCGTCGGGTCTTCCTCGACCAGCCGCGCGAGGCTGGGGCCGAGCTTGTCGACGTCGGTCTTGGAGCGCGGCTCGACGGCCGCGGCGAAGATCGGTGCGGGCATCTCGGGCGCCGGGATCAGAATCTCAGAGCCGCTCTCGCGCAGCGTGTCGAACGTCGTGGTGTTGGAGAGCTTGGTCACCACGCCGATATCGCCGGCGACCATGTCGGCGGCGGTGTGCAGCTCCTTGCCGACCGCGTGAGAGAGGCCGGAAAGGCGTTCGTCGGCGCCGCCCCGCGCGTTCTTGAGGTGCGAGTCGCCGCGCAGCGTGCCGCTGGCGACGCGCAGGTAGGAGAGCCGCCCGACGAACTCGTCGGCGGTGGTCTTGAAGATGAAGGCGGCCGCGCTGCCGTCGGGGTCGGCGGCCGCGGCGCCGGCCAGGGGCGGCGCTTCCGAGGGGTTGGGCAAGGCGCGCTCGATCAGCCGCAGCAGCGGCCAGGTGCCGATGTTCGCTGCGGCGCAGGCGGGCAGCACCGGCACCAGCGCGCCGGCCTGGAGGGCCGGCTTGAGCCCCGCCGCGAGGTCCTCGTCGGCGATCGGCTCGTCTTCGAGGTAGGCGAGCATCAGCTCTTCATCGACCTCGACGATCCGCTCGATGAGCGCTTCCCGGGCAGCATCGGCGGCGCTGGCGGCCTCGGCCGAAGGGTCGGAGGCGCTGCGGCCGTCGCCGCCGTACGCGCGGCCGCTGAGCACATCGATCGCGCCGCTGAAATCGGACTCCGCGCCGATCGGCAGGAAGAGCGGCTGACATTCGGGGCCGAGCACGCTTTGCACCGCGGCCAGGGCATCGTCCCAGCTGCAGTTCTCACGGTCCAGGCGGGTGATCACGACGACGCGCGGAATGCCGCGCCGGCGCGCCAGGCGCCAGGCCGTCTCGGTGCCGACCTGAACGCCGGATGAGGCATCGACGACGACGATCGCCGCATCGGCGACGGCGTTGGCGGCGACGACTTCGCCGACGAAATCGGCGTAGCCGGGCGTGTCGAGCAGGTTGATCCGCAGGCCGCTGCGGGTCAGCGAAACGAGCGAGGTGTTGACAGACATCCCGCGCTGGCGCTCTTCTGGGTCGAAATCGGAGATGGTGTTGGCGTCCTCGACGCGGCCGATGCGGGTGGCGGCGCCGGTGGCGAAGGCGAGCGCCTCGACGAGGGTCGTCTTGCCGGCGCCCTGATGCCCGACGACAGCGACGTTGCGGATCTGATCGATGCTCGTGGTCATGGCCTGCTCCGCACGTACGCGCCGACGCGCCTGTGGGGGTGTTGGAGCGCCGGCAGGCGGCGCTGCTGACGGCTGAGTGCGAATGCTAGCCGATGATCGGAGGGCGGCCGGCGCGGCTCAGGCGCGCAGCGCCAGGTCGTGGATCTCGAGCTCCGGGGCGCGGTTGCGGCCGCGCCGCAGCGACCAGACCAGATCGGCGCGCTGGCCGTTGCGCAGCGGAGCGCGGCCCTGGCGGAAGGCGATCGCCGGCCAGCGGCGATCGCGCCAGCCGGGGTGCCGCGGGGCGGCGTGGAAGCGCAGGTGAGATTTATCGGCGCCGATCCGGCGCGGCGATTCGATCGCGACATCTTCGCTGAGAAAGAGCGGCGCGGGGTTGGCCGCGCCGAACGGCTCGAGCCGCTCGATCCAGCGCGCGTGCTCGGGCGCGAGCGCCTGCAGCGCGACCTGGCCGTCGATCTCGAGCGCGGGCTGCGGTTCGAACTCGGCGGCGGCGAGGGCCGCTTCGGCCTGCGCGCAGAGGCGTTCGAGCAGGGCCGGCAGCTGGCGGGTTTCGGCCGTAAAGGCGGCGGCGCGCGCATGGCCGCCGTGGCGCAGCAGCAGATCGCTGCAGCGCGCCAGCATCTGCGCCAGGTCAAACGGCGCCGGGGCACGGCCCGAGGCTTGGGCGACCCCGTTTTCGACGCTGTACGCGAAGGACGGCCGTTGGAAGCGGTCCTGCAAGCGCCCGGCGACGATGCCGACGACGCCGGGGTGCGCCTGCTCGTCGCCGGCGAAGAGGACGAGCGGCTGCGCGCCGTTGCCGGAGCCCGGCTCGATCTGGTCGAGCGCGCGCTGGAAGGCCTGATCAGAGAGGCGGCGGCGGCGTGCGTTGAGCTGGTCGAGCCGCTTGGCAAGCTCGGCTGCCTGCTCAGCCGTCTCGGAGAGGAGCAGCTCGACGGCGAGCGAGGCGTCTTCGAGGCGGCCGGCCGCGTTGATCCGCGGGGCGATCTGAAAGGACACCGCTTCGGCGTCGATCGGGCCGCGCAGGCCGAGCTTGGCGAGCGCGCTCAGCCCGGGCCGCTCGATCGGCCGCAGCGAGCGCAGGCCAAGGCTGACGAGGCGGCGGTTCTCGCCGAGCAGCGGCACGACATCGGCGATCGTGCTGAGCGCGGCGAGGTCGAGCCAGCGCTGTGCAGGGGTCTCGATCGCCGCGGCGCGCATCAGGGCGTGGGCGAGGTGGTAGGCGAGCCCGCCGGTCGAGAGATCGGCGAGCGGGTGCTGCGGATCCTCGATGCGCGGGACGATGATCGCAGCTGCATCGGGCAGCGCCTCGCCGGGCGCGTGGTGATCGACGATCACAAACTCGAGGCCGCAGCGATCCGCGGTGCGCTGAATGACATCGTTGGCGGTGATCCCGCAGTCTGCGGTGATCACGAGGCTGGCCCCCGCGGCGGCGAGCTGCTCGAGCCGCGCCGCGTGCAGGCCGTATCCGTCGCTGCGGCGGTTGGGGATAAACCAGCGGCTCTCGATGCCGAGGCGCTGCAGCGCTTCGTGCAGGATCGCGGTGGCGGTGACGCCGTCCACGTCGTAGTCGCCGTAGACGGCGACCGTCTCGCCGCCGCGGGCGGCGCGCATGATCCGCTCGACAGCCAACGCGAGGCCGCGCAGGGCCGCGTTGGGCGCGTTGGGATGGTGCCTGCCGGGATCGAGGAAGGCCTCAGCCTGGGCAGCGTTGGCGAGGCCGCGGCGGCGCAGCAGCCGACCGACGAACGGCGGCGCATCGAGGTCTGGGATGGCGGGCGCGTCTTCGGGCGCAGCGACGCGCCAGACGCGCCCGCCGAAGCCGTCGCGCCGCTCGCGCAGGGCCACGCCTAGCCTTCCCAGCGGCGGAAGACCAGGCAGGCGTTGTGGCCGCCGAAACCCATCGAGTTGGAGAGCGCCACGCGCACATCGCGCTCGCGCGCTTCGTTGGGCGTGTAGTCGAGGTCGCACTCCGGGTCGGGGTGTTCGAGGTTGATCGTGGGCGGGATCAGCCCCTCGCGGATCGCCTGGATGCTGGCCACCGCCTCGATCGCGCCGGCCGCGCCGAGCAGATGCGCGGTCATCGATTTGGTCGAAGAGATCGAGAGTGTCCAGGCGGCCTCGCCGAAGACGGTCTTGATCGCCATCGTCTCAAAGCGGTCGTTGAGCGGCGTCGAGGTGCCATGGGCGTTGATGTAGTCGACCTCTGCGGGGTCAATCCCGGCGTTGTCGAGCGCGGCGTTCATCGCGCGCACGCCGCCGTCGCCGCCCTCGGCCGGCTGGGTGATGTGGTAGGCGTCGCCGAAGGTCGCGTAGCCGCAGAGCTCGGCGAGGATCTCGGCACCGCGCTGCTGCGCGCGATCGGCGCGTTCGAGCACGAGGATCGCCGCGCCTTCGCCCATCACGAAGCCGTCGCGCTCTGCATCGAAGGGGCGCGAGGCGGACTGGGGCGGATCGTTGCGCGCGGAGAGCGCACGCGCGGCGGCGAAACCGGCGACGGCCATCTCGCAGATCGGCGCTTCTGCGCCGCCGGCGAGCATGACATCGGCATCGCCGCGGCGGATCGTCTCGGCGGCCAGCCCGAGCGCGTCAGCGGCGCTGGAGCAGGCGGAGATCGGCGCGAGGTTGGGCCCGCGCGCGCCGAGCGCGATGCTGACCTGTCCGCTGGCCATATTGGGCAGCATCATCGGGACGACGAAGGGCGATACGCGATCGGGGCCGCGGCGGTCGAGCACGCGGAACTGCGCTTCGGTGGTGATGATCCCGCCGATCCCGGTGCCCACCATGACGCCGGCGCGGTCGGAGCCCTCGAAGTGGCTCAGCCCGGCATGCTGCACGGCCTCATGGGCGGCGGCGACGGCGAACTGGCTGTAGCGGTCCATCCGCCGCGCTTCCTTCTTCGGCATGTGCTGCGCCGGCTCCCAATCGGACACCTGTGCGGCGATGCGGACGCCGAGGCGGCCGGGATCGAAGAGATGGATCGCCTCGACCCCGGAGCGTCCGGCGCTGAGGCCCTCCCAGGTGTCGGCGAGGTTGTGCCCGAGCGCGGAGACGACGCCCATGCCGGTCACCACGATGCGCTGTTCGTCGTCCACTGCCGCCTCCGCGCGTCCTGGCCGGCTTGCTGCCCGTGCTGGCCGTCTGCCAAATGCAGTCTAGCCCTGTGCAGCGCGGGGGCTGTCGTTATTGCTGCGCGGTTGGACTGTCGGGCGCGCCGAAGAGCGATTCCAGGCCGCCGCCCCCGCCGAGGCCCTGCTCCATCCCGCCGCCGCCGAAGCCCAGACCGCCGCCCAGCGCGGGCGCCTCGATCGGCTCTTCGCCGGCCAGCGAGCGGGAGGCCAAGGCGAGCTGCGCGGCGACATCGCCGGCGGTGGCGCCGATCGTGCCGTGGCTGCGCATGGCGCGGTTGCCGGCTTCGGCGTGCAAGTAAACCCCCAGCGCGGCCGCGTCGAAGGGCGCCAGCCCCTGCGCGAGCAGCGCGCCGACGGCGCCGGTCAGCACGTCGCCGGTACCGGCGGTCGCGAGGGCGGGCTGGGCGACCTCGGAAACGCGGGCGCGCCCGTCGGCCGCGGCGATCACGGTGTTTGCGCCCTTGAGCACGACGGTCGCGCCCCACTCGGCGGCCGAGCGGCGCGCGAGATCGAGCCTTGCGGCCTGCACCTCGCCGCTTGAGCGGCCGGTCAGGCGGGCCATCTCGCCGGGGTGCGGGGTGAGCACGAGCGGCGCGGCGGCGCTCCAGCCAGGGCCGGCCGCGAGGTGGTTGAGCGCGTCTGCGTCGACGACGACGCCGGGCAAGTCGGCCAGGGCGGGGTCGGCGAGCAGCCGATGCACGAGTTCAGCGCTGGCCGGGTGCAGGCCGAGGCCGCACCCGACAGCCAGAGCGGAGGCGGATTCGAGCGCTTCGCGCAGCAGCGGCAGCGCCGCCGGCCCGACAGCGCCGGGATGCCCACCTTCGGGCAGCGGCAGCCAGGTCGCCTCTGGAGCGGCGGCCACCATCGAGCCGACCAGCGACGCAGGCGCGGCGACGGTCACCAAGCCGGCGCCGGCACGGTAGGCGGCGTTGGCGGCGAGGATCGCCGCGCCGGGGTAGCGCAGCGAGCCGGCGACGATGAGCAGTGTGCCGTGCGTACCTTTGTGGGCGTCGGGCGCGCGGGCGGGCAGCAGCGCGCGCGCCGCGCGCCGCTCCAGCAGCTCGGTGCCGAGCTGCTCATCGAGCCCGGCGGGGATCCCGATTTCGACAGCCTGCACGGAACCCGCGAGCGACGCGCCGGGCTGCAGATAGAGGCCCACCTTGGGCGCGTGGAAGGTGACCGTTTCATCGGCGGCGGCGGCAAGCGGGTCGACGCGGCCGGAGTCGGCGTCGACCCCTGTGGGCAGGTCGACCGCGATCAGCTTGGGCGGTACGGTGCGTGCGCGCGCCGCGCCCAGCCGCCGCATGATCTCGGCGAGATCGCCGTCAATCGAACGCGAGCTGCCGGTGCCGAGCAGCCCGTCGATCACCATCTCCGCACCCGCGAAGAGCGCGTCCAGGGCCGCGAAATCCTCATCCTCCTCCACCGCTCCGCAGGCCGCGCCGGCCTCGATTGCGGCGCGCCAGTGCGCGCCGCTGCGCGGGCGCAGCGCATAGCAGCGCACCTGCGCGCCCCACTCGGCAAGGTGGCGGGCGGCCACGAGCGCATCGCCGCCGTTGTTGCCGGGGCCGACGAGGACAACGATGCGGCGGTCTTCGAGCGAGCCGAGCTGCATCCAAGCTTCCTGTGCGACGGCCAGGCCGGCCTGCTCCATCAGCGCGTCGGCCGGCGCGCCGGCCGCTGCGGCGCGCTCTTCGAGGCCGCGCATCTCCGCCGCCGTCAGCAGCTTCATGCGGCTGCCGGCTGTCCGACGGCGAAGGCGCAGACGATGGTGCGTTCGTGGGTCAGGCTGATCTCGATTCGTTCCAGGCCGATGTCGTGCGAGCGGCGCTGCGCGGCGCCGTGCAGGATCACGACAGGCTTGCCGCGGGCGTTGGCGAGGATTTCGATTTCGCGCCAGCGCAGCCCGCGGACGCCGGTGCCCAGCGCTTTCATCACCGCCTCCTTGCCGGCGAAGCGCGCGGCCAGCTCGGGAGTGCGCCCGCGGCAGTAGTCGATCTCGCGCTCGGTGTAGATGCGGGCGAGAAAGCGCTCGCGGTGGCGCTCGAGCACGCGCTGGAAGCGCTGCAGGAGCAGCAGATCGACGCCGCAGGTGAGCTCGGGAAGCATCGCTGCAAATCGTAGCAGCGGGGCTGGGTAGAGGCTGCCCGCACACAGCCGGGCAGTCGAGCGGATCAGAGCTGAAGGCGGCGCTGCGGCTGCGCACAGGACGGCCCGCGCGTACGCTCTTGGTATGGATGCGGCATGGTTGCAGAGCTGATCGACGGGGCGGCGGTGGCGGCCGGGATTCGCGCTTCGCTGGCGAAGCAGACGCGGCGGATGCTGCAAGACGGGCTGATGCCGCAGCTGGGCGTGCTGCTGGTGGGGGAGAACCCGGCCTCAGCATCCTACGTGCGCGGCAAGGAGCGCGCGGGCGCCGAGACCGGCATCGGTGTGCGTGTGATTCGCATTACCGCCGACGGCGGTGCCGCTTCGGTCGAAGCGCGCGTCGCGGATGCGATCGCGGCGCTCAACGCCAACCCCGATATGCACGGAATCATCCTCCAGCTGCCGCTGCCGGAGGGTGTGCATGCGGACGGTCTGCTGGAGCGGATTGACCCGCTGAAGGATGTCGACGCGCTGCATCCGGCCAATCAGGGGCGCATTCTGCAGGGCCGCGAACGCTTTCTGCCGGCCACGCCGCACGGGGTGCAGCAGCTGCTCGTGCGCAGCGGCAACGATCCGGCCCGCAAGCACGTCGTGATCGTGGGCCGCTCGCGGCTGGTCGGGATGCCGCTCGCGGCGATGCTGGCGCAGAAACGCACGGGCGCCAACGCGACGGTGACGCTCTGCCACACTGCGACGGTCGACCTGGCCGCGCACACGCGCAGCGCCGACATTCTGGTCGCGGCCACGGGCCGCCCCAACACGATCACGGCGGAGATGGTGCGCCCGGGCGCGGTGGTGATCGACGTGGGCGTCAACCGCGTGGACGATCGATCGCGCAAGCGCGGCTACCGATTGGTGGGCGATGTGGACTTCGCGGGCGTGCGCGGGGTCGCCTCTTCGATCACGCCGGTCCCCGGCGGCGTGGGGCCGATGACGGTCGCGATGCTGCTGAACAATGTCACGCGGGCTGCGCGCATGACGCAGATCGCAGCCCGCTGATACCGTGAATCGGACCTGCCGAGCGTGTTGGGGAGAGGCCTCCGGCGATGGATGACCTGCAGAGCGAGCTGACAGGCCTGCGCGAGCGTCTGAGCGACACGCTGGAGCGCCTTTGACCTGCCACGGCTGGAGCGGGAAGCGGCGGGGCTGGAGCGGGAGTCGGCGCGGCCCGATTTCTGGGACGACCCGGAGCAGGCGCGCGGGGTGATGCGGCGGCTGGCCGCGCGGCAGCGCACCGTGCAGGTCTGGCGCGGGCTCGAGCAGCGGCTCGACGAGGCTGTCGAGCTTTTCGAGCTGGCCGCGGCGGACGAAGACCAAGCATTGGCCGCCGAGCTGGAGCGGGAAGCGGCGGCGATCGCGGCGCAGCTGGAGGAGCACTCCTTCGAACTGGCATTCTCCGGCCCCTACGATGAGCGCAACGCGATCGTGGCGATCTACGCCGGCGCCGGCGGCACGGAATCGCAGGATTGGGCGGAGATGCTGCAGCGGATGTATCTGCGCTGGGCGGAGCGCTCGGAATTCGATGTCGAGCTGGTCGAGCTGGTCGAGGGCGAGGAGGCGGGGATCAAGTCGGCGACGCTCGAGGTGAAGGGCGAGTCGGCCTACGGCTGGCTGCGCTCGGAGCATGGGGTGCACCGATTGGTGCGGATCTCGCCGTTCGACCAGCAGCACGCGCGGCATACATCGTTTGCGATGGTCGAGGTGATGCCGGAGGTGGAGAGCCTGGCGGAGATCGAGGTCGACGCGGATGAGCTCAAAATCGATGTCTACCGGGCATCGGGGCACGGCGGGCAGAACGTGCAGAAGAACGCGACGGCGGTGCGCATCACGCATCTGCCCACGAACATCGTCGTCTCCTGCCAGAACGAGCGCTCGCTGCGGCGCAACCGCGAGAGCGCGATGATGGTGCTCGAATCTCGGCTGCTGCAGCGCGAGCTGCAGCGCCGCGAGGAGGAGCGGCTCAAGATTCGCGGGGAGCACATCGAGGCCGGCTGGGGCAATCAGATTCGCAGCTACGTGCTGCAGCCCTACCGAATGGTCAAGGACCTGCGCAGCGGCTACGAAACGTCGGACGCTGAGGGCGTGCTGGACGGCTCGATCGAGCCGCTGCTGCGCGCCTGGCTGCAGACGCAGATCGGCGTCGATCGCGGCGATCTGGATGGGCAGGATGGGAGCGCATGAAGGCCGTGCAGGCGCACAGCGGGTTTGCCGCGCTGCTGTTGGCCGCGCTGCTGTTGTTGACCGCGCTGTTTGCCGGCCTCGGCGCAGTGCGCGGGCAATCGACCCCGCAGGTGCAGGACACGTCGATCCGGATGGAGCAGTTTCCGGACTCCGTCTCGTTCACCGCGCTGGTCTCAGACGGGGCGCAGCTCGCCGAGGCGGTGTTCTTCTACACGGTGCTGCCGGAAGGCGCGTTGACGCGGCAGCCGGCGGAGCTCCAGAGCGGCGGTGTGGCGCGCATCTCCGCCGACCTGGCCACTCGAGGAGCCGATTTCTACATCCCGGTCGGGGCGGATATCCGCTGGTATTGGCAGCTGACGGCAACCGACGGCAGCGTGACGAAGACCGCGGCGCGGATCTGGCGCTACGAAGACCCGCGCTACGAGTGGATTGAGATCGAGCGCGGCCGGATCATGGTGCGGTATTACCACGACGAGGGAGCAGCGATCGCGATGGCCGAAGAGGGGGCGGACGCGGTGGCCGCGATGGCGGCGCTGCTGGGCATCGAGGTCGACTTTCCGCTCAAGGTCTATGTCTGGCGCAGCGAGTCGGATGCGTCCGGCGTACAGCGGATTCGCAGCGAGGGCTTCGATGAGCAGGTCATCACCGGCGGGGTGCGCGTGCTCGCGGATTTGGTCCACATCTACGACCCCAGCCGCTGGGTGATTCGCCACGAGCTGACTCACGTGCTGACCAAGATCGCCGGCGAGGGCGCGTTCGGCACGTTGCCGGCCTGGCTCGATGAAGGCGTCGCAACGCTGGCCGAGGGCGACTGGCTGGCGCGGCGCGGCGGCGCGCTGCAGCGCGCGATCGAGCGCGACACGGTGCTGCCCGTGCGCGGAATGGCCTCGAACACCAACATCGCCGGCCAGGTCGACGTGTTCTACGGCCAGGCGGCGTCGATCGTCACCTACCTGATCGGCACCTACGGACCGCAGCAGTTCGCTGCGCTCTTTGCCACCTTCAAGGCGGGCTCGACTGTCGATAACGCGCTGACGACGGTCTACGGCTTCGACCGCGACGGCCTCGACAACGCCTGGCGGGCGTCGGTCGGCCTGCCGCCGCGCGAACGCGGCGCAGACCGCTCGACGGTGATCGAGGACGAGGTGATCGCGGGGCCGGAGGTCGCCGAGCAGGAGGAACCGGCGGCCGAGGCGGAGCAGGAGCAAGAAGCGGCGGAGCAGACGCCCAGCAGAGAGCAGGCCGAGCGCGAAGCCGAGCGTGCCGAGGACGCGGGCGAGATCGAACCGCAGGCCGAACCGGAGGGCGGGCAAGCAGCGGCGCTGGACACGCGCAGCAGCGGCGAGATCGCGGCGCGCACAGCAGAGATCGAGCAGCGGCAATCGACGCGACGCGCAGCCCCCAGCTTCGCTTCGCCGCGCAGCTTCCCCTGGGAGTATGCGGTGGTCGCCGCCGCCGGGGCGATCTTGCTCATCAGCGCGGTGCTGTTCCTGCGCGCGATCGCACCGCGGTCGGGGCCAACGAGCGGGTAGCCGCTGCCGCCCTAGAGATTTGTGCAACTACCTTCAGCTGGGCGTTGGCTGCGCGGCCTTGGTCTGGTGCCGGCCGTGTGCCGGCCGTCGTCAGCGCGGCTCCGTCGGGGGCGCGATCATACGGCGCTGAGGCGGCGGCGGCGGAGCAGCACGCTAAGCACGACGGGTGCGCCGATCAGGGCGGTGACGGCGTTCAGCGGCAGCACGCTGCTGAGGCCGGGCAGCTGGGCGGCGATTTCGGCGGCGAGCGCGATCACGGCGCCGCAGAGGATCACCGCGGGGGCGAGGATGCGGTGGTCGGAGGTGCGGAAGAGTCCGCGGGCGAGGTGCGGGACGGCCACGCCGAGGAATGCGATCGGCCCGGCGAAGGCGGTGACCGCGCCGGCCAGCAGGGCCGCACCAAGCATTGCGGCCAGCTGCGCGCGGCGCACGTGGACGCCGAGGCTGCGCGCGTAGGACTCGCCCAACAGCAGCACGTTGAGCTGTTTGACGCTGAGCAGCGCGACGGCGATCCCCGCGGCGACGGCGGGGGCGAGGATGCGCAGCTCGGACCAGGTCACGCCGCGGAACGAACCGAAACCCCAGCGCACGAATTGGTCCACGTATTGCTCTTGGGCGGCGGAGATCAGGATCGTGATCAGCGCTCCGACCAGCTGGCCGACAAGCAGCCCGACGATCAGCACGGTGACGATGCTGCGCACGCGCAGCGAGAGCGCGAGCACCAAGGCCATCACGGCGGCCGCGCCGGCCACCGCGGCGCCGGCCAGGCCGAGATCGCCGAGCCAGCCGAGCCCAGCGGTGAAGACGGTCACGCCGGTGCCCGCGACCAGCACCACGGCGGCCACGCCGAACGAGGCGCCGGCGCTGATGCCGAGCACGAAGGGGTCGGCGAGCGGATTGCGGAAGAGCGTCTGCATTTGCAGGCCGGCGATGCCCAGCGCAGCGCCGGCCAGCAGCGCCGTGAGCGTGCGCGGGATGCGAATCTGCTGCACGATCGCGGCCCAAACGGCCTCGTCGCCCGAGGCCGCGCCGGCCGAGCCGCTGAAGACTGCGCCCAGCGCGTCGAGCGCGGCGGGGAATGGGATCGAGATCGAGCCGACGGCCACGCCGAGCAGCGCGAGCACGAGCGCGGCGAGGATCAGAGCGGCAAAAACGGCGATCGTGCGGGCGCGCACAGCGCCCAGCGCGTCCAGCTCGGCGGACCGCTCTGGAGCGGCTGCCTGTAGGCCCTCAAGCGCGCTCACTCGCCGCCGACGCGCCGATAGAAGACAAACTGATGATCGGGCATGAGCTGGGGATGGAAGATCGCGACCAGGTCGGCCAGCACCAGATCGGGGCGCAGCGCGCCCTGTTCATAGAAATCGTTGGCGCCCGAAGCGTTGATCCGGCGGCTCGGATTCCAGAGGTTGCCGCGGTCCAGCGCGGCGAACTCGCCGTAGCGCGCATCTTCGGCGATCGCGTCGGCGGCGCTCGTCCACCACTGCGCCGAGTGCAGCCAGAAGTCGGCCCCGCCGGCTTGGGCGAGCTGCGTCTCGATATCGTGCTCGAGCGATCCGACGGATGCATCGTCCGCCCAGACATAGTCGGCGCCCGCGTCGGCGAGCAGCCGCGCCACATAGGAGCCGCCGCCGGCCGCCAGCCAGACATCGCCCCAGACCAGGCCGGTGTGGACGCTCGGCCGCGGCGCGGCGGCGGCGGCCAGATCGCGGACAGCGAGGTAGTCGGCACGCATCTGTTCGTACCAGGCTTCCGCCTGCGCCTCGCGGTTGAAGAAGAGGCTGATGAACTTGACCCATTCGGCGCGGCCGAGCGGGCTGCTCTCAACCCAGTCGCTGTTGTGGACAATCGCCGTATCGGCGCCCTGGATGACTTCATAGGCGTCGTCCCAGAAGCCTGAGGTCATCAGCACATCGGGCCGGGCGGCGAGCACGATTTCGGCGTCGACGCTGAACATCGGGGCAAACTCGACAAGCCCGCCGGCGTCGATCAGGGCGCGCACCGCTTCGCTGCTCACGAGGCCGGACTGGGCGACGCCTGTGAGGCGGTCAAGCACGCCGAGGATTTCGAGCGCGGGCAGCTGCGTGGTCGATGAGGCGAAGATCGACTGCAGCGGCACTTCGATCACCGTGGGCTCGCCGAGATCGTGCGCGGCGAGCAGCTCGGCGGCCAGGCCGGCCCAGCCGCCGGACGGCTCGGCGGCGCCGCGCTGCACAAGGATGTAGACCGCGCCGCCGGCGCCGGGCGCAGCCTCGACGACGTGGACGATTTTCGCCGCGCCCTGGTAACCGACGCTGAAGTTAACGGCGTCGCGGATCGAGATCCTGGCCAACTCCGCCTGCGCCTCAGACTCCTCAGCGGGCGCCGACGCCTGCTGGGGCTGAGCTGACTCTGCCTGCGCCTCAGACTCCTCAACGGGCGCCGACGCCTGCTGGGGCTGGGCCGACTCCGCTTGCGCCTCAGGCTCGGCGGCGGGCGGGGGAGACTGCTGGGACTGATCTGTGCAGGCGGCGAGGAGCAGGAGGGCGGCGGCGACCAGCGGGAGTATGAGCTTGAGGTGCACGCTGCGGCCTTTCGCGGACCGCTTCGCGCCGGGCGGGAGCAGCGAAAACGGCCTCGATGGGCCGTTTGGGGACGCCCCGACCCTGACGCGAAGTCGGTGTGCTGGCGTGGGCGCCCCGACGGTATTCGGGCTGACCGCAGCGAGCTGCGGATCACCGTTGCGCGACAGCCCCGGATTCGCACCGGGTTCCCCGTCGTGCGCCCCACTCTGATTCTGCGAGTAGGCTAACGGCGCCGCGGGGACGGGTCAATCCGCGCTGCGCTGAAAGAGTTCGTCAAGCGTGCGGATGAAGAGATTGAAGCTCGATGACGCGCTGCCACGATTGGGCAACATTCGTCGCCCCATTTCGCGCGCGAGGTCGCGCTTGCTGAACGGCGCATAGCGCCTAATCCGGCTGGCTGGACGCTGAATGCTGTCAGGCGGGCCGCGTAACTCCGGCGGAGGCGGCGCGCGTTGGGGAAATTGGGGCAACGCTTCCCTGAGCGCCGTTCTGTCGGCAAGGTACCAACCTTCGAGTTCGGTGCATACGATGCGGACGGTGACATCGTTGCGGCGTGAACAGGGAACTTGTGCGATCAGCTCCTGCTTCCTCTCAACGCAGTCTGCACTGTCTTGATCACACAGCACGAGAAACCGCGTACGCGGTTTCCGCCACGCACGCATCAAGGTGTAAAGCTGACGTGTCAAATCGGAATGCCCATTGGCGACGAAAAACTTGATGTCGGGCGCAGGGTCTAACCGCCAGGTGCGCAGAAACGCTTCCAGGAAATGCTGTTTCGAGCGCTCTTCAACCACAATGACAAGCGTCGAGTTCACTCGGGGTGCGCGCCCGCAAATGCGTTGGATTGCCACATGCGCCCCAGGTGGTCGCCGAAGTCGTGCTGGGCGACGAGCTGTTCGTCGTCGCTCACTCGCCGCACGAACGTGCGCCCGGCCTCTTTCAATAGCCAAAACACTTCCTGCGGTTCGGCGGTATTGAGCAAATTCGGAGAGTGAGTCGACACCAGCGCCTGACCGCCACTGCGGTGTGCGAACATCCGCAGCTCTTCCGTCAGCTCTTCCAGCAGCAACGGATACAGCTGATTCTCGGGCTCCTCGATGCAGAGCAGCGGAGGCGGATCCGGGTCGTACAGCAAGAGCAGATACGCAAGTAATTTCACGGTGCCGTCGGAGACGGAGCGCGCTAAGAACGGGTCTTGGAAGGAGCGGTCGGAGAAGCGCAGCACGATGCGCGCATCGTCGGTCCGCTTCACGTCGATCCGGTCCAGACCGGGGACGGCCCGCTGCATGCGCGCGATCACTTCGGTAAACACCTGATCATGTTCTTCGCTCATGTATTTCGTCACCAGTGCGACGTTTGCGCCGTCGTCGGCCAGATGGGCCGCGCGCCCGAACTGGGGCGGCTGGCGCGCTGCGTCGATATGCACATTGGAAAGATGTAGTTCGGTGAACATGTCATGAAACAGCCGTGCGGCGAAGTAGGATTCGAAGGTCGGTGCGCCGTCTCCCGCTGCAGGGCGCAGCGCGAACGGCGACGAAAGTGCTAGTCGGCCGCGGCGGCGCTCTTCCTGAACAACTTGTTGCCAAAGGCCGCCCGCTTCATCATCGCCACTCTGCGCATCGGAGTTCGCGCCCAGTTCGTCATCGGGATCGAGCCTGGCGACGGGTTGTCCGTTAGCGCCAATCTGCTCTTCGAGCCGCTCTGCCTGGATCACCGGGCGGCCGTTCTGTGCAGTAATCGCCAGCTGATACCGCAGGATCCGCAGATCGTCGAAATGGTCGGTTTGGGCGGTCAGATCGAGCTCGATCGGGCCTTCCGTCTCGCGCGTGTGCAGCTCCTCGTACCCGCCGCGGCGGTCAACGGCGCTAGTGACATCATTCCGCAGACAATCGCGCAGAAAGGCGAACACATCGAACAGCGTGCTCTTGCCGCTACCGTTGGCGCCTATGAAGACGGCGAGGGGCGGGATGTCTTTCAGCTCGAAATCGGCGAGGCAGCCGTAGTTCTTGATCCGCAGCGACGACAGGCGCATGGCAGGGTCCCCCCACTGCCGCCAGCCTACGTCCGCCTAGCTCCTAGCGTTTGGCGACTTGGTAGATGCTGGATTGGCGGATGCGGGTGAGCGGCTGGCCGGACTCTGCGAACACGGCGACATCGTGGAGCGCGTATTCGTGGCCTTTGCGCTGGTAGGCGGCGGAGATGCGGCCGGCAATGGTCAGCGTCTGATCGGCGCGGGCCGGGGCAAGCTGCTGAATTCGGCTGGCCGCGTGGATGCCCGCGTCGTAGTGGTAGGTGTGGCGCAGCAGCCGCGTCGGGCGGCCGGCGATCCAGCCGCTGTGCAGGCGCGCCTCAGGACCGCGC
Source organism: uncultured Dehalococcoidia bacterium (assembly GCA_964347635.1). Taxonomy (GTDB): domain Bacteria; phylum Chloroflexota; class Dehalococcoidia; order Bin125; family Bin125; genus CATQGW01. The sequence continues at coordinate 60,571 of CAYFZI010000002.1, read as the reverse complement.
CAGCGCGGGTCGGGGTCGCGCGCGAACTCGTCCGCGTAGGCGCCGGCCTCGGCGCTCGAGACCGGCACGGCCATCGGCGGCAGGTCCTCGCCGAGCGGCAGGTTCTGCGGCGTCAGCAGCGTGGTTGGGTCGGCGGCGGGAACCGGATCGCGGCGCTGCGGCATGGCCAGATCGCCGAGCCAGTCAGCGTCGCCGAGTCCGAGGCTGCCGGCGATGCAGACTTCGCCCGCCGCTTTGGCCATCGTGAACTCATAGGCGCCCGCATCGCTGCGGCTGACGCGGGTGGTGATCTGATCGCCGGGGTAGACGGGGCGGCGCAGGCGGAAGTCAGCCCAGCCGTGGTCGAGCCAGCTCTCGCCGAGCGCTTCAATGATCGCGGGGGCGGCCCAGGCGTAGACGGTCACCCCGCCGACCAGCGGCCCGGAGTAGCCGAACTGCGCCGCGCCGGCGGTGGAGTGGATGATGTTGTCGATTGCCAGCGAGTCCTCGCCGTCGAGGAAGGCGGTGATTCGGCGCTCGGCGATCTGTGCAGCGGTCATGGGTGGTGGACTCCGTCTCCCGGTCTGGCGGCGTTCAGATCACGCCTTCGGCTTCGAGCTCGGCGAGGGTTTCGGCGGAGAGGCCGAGCAGGCTCCCGTAGACTTCGCGGTTATGTTCGCCCAACGTCGGTGCGCGGCGGCGCACGCGGCCGGGCGTACGCGAGAGCTTGGGCACGATCCCCGGCTGGGCGAGCAGCCCGTGCTGTTCGCTCGGCACCTCGATGATCTGTTCCCGCGCCGCATAGTGCGGGTCGGCCGCGATATCGCTGGCCGCGTAGACCTTCGCCGCCGGTACGCCGTGGCGCGCCAGCAGCGCCAGCGCCTCTTCCAGCGTCCGCGCCTGCACCCACTCGCCGATCAGCGCGTGCAGCGCCTCAACATTGCGGCGCCGCTCGCTGCGCTCGGCAAAGCGCGGGTCGCTCGTGATCTGCGGCTGCCCCATCGCCTCGCAGAGCCGCTCGAAGGTGCCCTGCGTCGCCCCGCTGATAATCAGAAAGTGTCCATCGGCGGTGGCGAACTGCTCGCCCGGCGCGACGCCGGGAAAATAGTTGCCGCTGCGCTCGCGGATTTCGCCGCTGCGTTGGTAGCCGGCTGCGATCGTGCCGCTCTGCTTCCAGATCGATTCATAGAGGCCGATGTCGACATCCTGGCCGAGGCCGCCGTTGAGCTCGCGGGCGCGCAGCGCGGTCAGCGCGCCGAAGGCGGCGAAGACGCCGGTCGAATAGTCGGCGATCATGTAGCCGGGCCGGACCGGCGGGCCGTCGGGCGTGCCGGGGCGAAAGTTCTCAATCAGCACGTCGGCGTGCGCGCAGAGGCTGCGGAAAAGTTCCTGGCCGCGCGGGTCGTGCAGATTGCAGGTGACGCCGCGCTGCGAGCGGTTGTCCTGCACGTAGGAGAGCGAGCCGTGGTTGGGCTCGCCCGTGCCGGGCCGCTCGAGCTTGATCACATCCGCGCCGAACTCAGCGAGCAAGGTGGCGCAAAACGGCGCGGCGAGGATTTGCCCCGCGTTGATCACCAGCACGCCGTCGAGCGGGGGGCGCAGGTCGTCGGGCATGCGGTGGAGGATACGGGACGTGCGGGAGGGAGAGAACGCGGGCATCTCCTCCGCAACAGTCAGGTAGGGGGCGGGCGCGCAAGGAATGCGGGCCGCTGGGCGCGGCGGCGCTAGCGGCTGCCGGCGCGGCGGCGCGCGGCGCGGATGTGCTCGAGCACGGCGCGCGCTGCCTGCTCCGCACCGCCGTCGGGATTGATCACCACGTGATCGAACCAGTCGGCCTCGGCGATCTCGCCCTCGGCCTCGCCGATCCGGCGCGCCATCTCGCCGGCCGTGTCCGAGCCGCGCTGCTCCATACGCGCCCGCAGCGCGCCCCGCTCGGCGACGGTGAGGAAAATCAGCAGCGAATCCGGCAGCCGCTCGCGCAGCGTCCGCGCGCCCTGCACATCGGTCCGAATGATCACCGATTTGCCCTGCCGCAGGCAGTCCTCGACGGCCCGCCGCGGCACGCCGCTGCGGTGTCCGTAGACCGTCGCGTGCTCTAGAAAAGCGTCCGCCGCGAGCCAGCGGTCAAACTCCTCCTCGCTCAGAAACACGTGGTGCACGCCGTGCCGTTCGCCGCGCCGGGGCGGGCGCGTCTTGGCCGTCGCGACGGTCGCCAGCGAGTCGTCGAGCGCCAGCGCAAGCTGCAGCACCGTGTCTTTGCCCACTCCCGAGGGGCCCGAGAGCACCGCGACGATCGGCGCCTGGGCGGATTCAGACGGCGGCGCCACCGCGGAACCGATCTAGGTCGCGCCAGAACTCGGGATAGGAGACAGCGACCGATTCGCTGCCGCGCAGCTCGGTTTCGCCTTCCGCGGCCATTGCGGCGACGGCGGCGGCCATCGCGATCCGATGGTCGCCGCGCGATTCAACGACGCCGCCGCGCAGCCGCGCGCTGCCTTCGATCAGCATGCCGTCGGGGCGTTCCTCGACCCGCGCGCCGAGCGCTCTGAGCATCGCGGCGGTGCCGGCGATGCGGTCGGATTCTTTGACGCGCAGCTCCTCGGCGCCGCGGATGATTGTCGGGCCGTCGGCGAGCGCTGCAGCCGCGGCGATCACCGGCCATTCGTCCAGCGCCCGCACGACGAGATCGCCCGAAGCGGTAAAGCCGTGCAGCGGCGCAGCGCGCACCCTGAGATCGGCCAGCGGCTCGCCGGACAGCTCGCGCTCGCGGCTGAGCGTGATCTCGGCGCCCATCGCGCGCAGGGCATCGATCACGCCGGCGCGCGTGGGGTTGACGCCTACAGCGGGCAGTGTGAGGTCGGAGCCTGGGACGATCGCGGCGGCTGTGAGCCAGAAGGCGGCGGCGCTGATATCGCCGGGCACCTGCACGCCGCGCGGCTGCAGCGCGGCGCCCGGCCGCACTGGCTGCACCCTCAGCTTGGCTCCGCTCGCTTCGATCTCCGCGCCCATCGCGCGCAGCATCCGCTCGGTGTGGTCGCGGCTCGGTCCGATCTCCTCCAGCTCGCTTTCCCCCGCCGCCCAGAGCGCGGCGAAGATCAGGGCGCTCTTCAGCTGGCCGCTGGCCACGGAGAGGCGGCCGCGGAACGGCTGCAGGCCCTCGGGCGGCCCAGCGATCGAGAGCGGCGCGCGCCGGCCGCCGTCGGCCCCGGCCGCCGCGGCGCCCATGCGGGCGAGCGGCTGCAGCACGCGCTCCATCGGGCGGCTGCGCAGCGAGTCGTCGCCGTCGAGCGTCGAGGTGAAGGGCAGCGTCGCGGCGATCCCGGCCAGCAGCCGCATCGTTGTGCCGCTGTTGCCGCAATCGAGCGTCTCGGCCGGGGCCTGGAAGCGATCACGGCCGGGGCTGCGCACGATCAGCGCGTCGGCCTCCCGCGCAAAGCGCACGCCCCAGCGCTCTAGGCAGGCCATCGTGCTCAGGCAGTCTGCGCTTTCAAGCAGGTTCACGATCCGCGCCTCGCCGCGCGCCAGAGCGTTGCAGATCAACGCGCGGTGCGAGATCGATTTATCGCCGGGCACACGCAGCTCGCCGCGCAGCGCCGCCAGCGGCGCGAGGCGAATCGATGCCGGGCGGAGCGCCGTCATCGCCGCGAAGGGCGGCCGCGGAAGCTGCGTTCGCGCTCCTCCTGGCGTTTGGTCATCTCGCGGACGCGGTCGTAGAGGCGCTGCGAGACGAGCAGCGCGGCCATCTGGGAGCGGGCGTCCGGGATCTCTGGCTGGTGCTCGTCGCGCTCCAGATCGTCGCCGTGCAGAAAGCGCGCGTAGTTCATCTGCGCGTTGGCGAACTCCTGAAAGACGGCCTCTTCCTCGCCGTCCAGCACGTCGCGGAGGCGGTGCAGTTCGAGCACCAGGCGGTCGATCCAGTGCTGCACCTGCGTGCGGTTGGTGACCAGGATCTCAGTCGTGAGGCTGGGGTCGCCGGAGTTGTAGCCGGTCATGGTCTTGAAGGTGTCGCCGGCGCCGCGTCCGAAATCGATCCAGCCCTCGCTGCCGCGCAGCATCGTGAACAGCGCCGCCGAGACAACCAGCGGCAGGTGACTGACGGCGGCCATCAGATAATCGTGCTCATCGGGGTTGAGAAAATGCGGCTCCGCGCCGAGCTCGCGAATCATCCCCAGCACCGAGCGGACCGAGGCATCCGTCGCGCTGGGCGTGGTGCAGACGAACCAGCGCGCGCTCTGGAACAGATCCGCCTTCGCGTTCTCGATCCCGAACGTGGCCGCATCGCCGGCCATCGGATGGCCGCCGACGAACGAAACGCCGCTGGGCAGATGCGCGGCGGCGGCGGCGTGGATCACACGCTTGGAGGCGGAAACGTCGGTGACCGCCGCACCGCGGCCGAGCTGCGGCGCCATCTGCTCGAACATATCCTCGGCCGCCGACGGCGGCGTCGCGACGACCACCAGGCCGGCGCCGTCGACCGCGTCGCGGACGCTGCCGACGGCGGAGTCCACCGCGTCCCGCTTCTCGGCCTCGCGCCGCGCGCGCCGCCAATCGTCGTAGCCGATGATCTCGGTGTTCTTGAGCTTGGCTTGCTTCAGCCCGAGGCCGATCGATCCGCCGATGTAGCCGAGGCCGAGGATGGCAATGCGGGCCACGTGATTCTCCGAGCTGGACAGCGCGCGCTGCAGCCAGATTAGCAGCGGGAAGCGGCGCATCCCCGCGCTGCATCCCCGTGTTACAGTGGTCGCCGCCGGGGCGGTTGGCGGACGGCTCTGCTCAGATATGCAGCGATCCTACGCGCCGCGTCGGCATCCTGCGCCGGCGCCGCAGTGAAACACGTCTGCTCGGCGCTCGCGCTGCCGCTGATCGCCGCGCTCGCGCTGATCACGCTGAGCACACTCAGCGCCGCGGCGGCGCCCGCATCGTGCCCGTACTCCGGCGGCGGGCCGCCTTACCGCTTCTGGTCCTGGGAGGCCGAGCGCGACCGTGCGCGCTATCTCGATGCGCTGCAGCTGGCCGCGCAGAACGAGCTGCTCCCGCACGACGAAGAGTTCGCGCTGCCGGCGCTGGAGCGCGGCGTCGGCGGGGAGCGCCGCGAAGATCCGCGCGCGGTGATCCCCGCGCCGATCCTCTACGCAATCGCCTGGGTCGAGAGCTCGACCAACCAGACCGCGCTCGACGTGCCCTACGGCTCAATCGGCCCAACCCTGCTGTCCTTCGACTGCGGCTACGGAATCATGCAGGTGACCAGCACGATCGTCAACGAGGGCGGGCTGCCGACCCGCTACGAGGCGCTGGTCGGGTCGCACTTCGCGTACAACATCGCCGCCGGCGCTCGGATACTGGCCGAAAAGTGGAACGATGAGTTCTACCCTGTCGTCGGCGGCAACGATCCGTCCAGCATTGAGTCCTGGTACTACGCGCTGTGGGCCTATAACGGCTGGGCCGCCTCCAACCATCCGCTCGGGCCGGACGCCGATCCGTCCCGCAGCGCCTACCGCTGCGACGGCCGCCGCAGCGGCTACCCCTATCAGGAACTGGTGCTGGGCTGCATCGCGCATCCGCCGCAGATCGACGGGCGGCCGCTCTGGGAGGCGGTCGAGGTGCAGCTGCCCGATCTGGCTGAGCTGGCCGCACCCGGCAGTCCGCTCGACCCGGCGCTGTTCTACGAGGGCTGGAACACGCTGCGAAGCATCGACTACGCCGTCGAAGACGGGGCATCGCCGTTTCGGAGCATGGATCTCCCCGCAACAGCGCTCGCCGCTGAGGCCTACGCAGCGCCGGGCCTTAGCGCGGCAGCGGCATCGGAGCGGCGTGCGCTAATCCTGGGCGCACCGCAGCTCGAACTGGACGCAGAAGAACTCGAGCTGGCGTCGTCCACGGAGCCGGGCGCGGCCGTAACGCTGCTGATCGACAACCGCGGCAGCGGGCTGCTGCCCTGGCGCGTCGCCAGCGCCCCCTCGTGGCTGGAGGTCGAGATCTCGGCCGGCGTGGCGGTCGGTGCAGGCAGTACGTTTGCGACCGCAACGGGCGCGGCATCGACCCTCCTGCTGCGCACCGCGGCCGCCGGCGTTCCCGAAGGCGAGCACATCGGCGAGCTGCGGCTCGAGGTCACGCTGCCCAGCGGCGCAACCAGCGAACGGACTGTTACCGTCTTCCTGAACAAGCTCGGCGCGGCGTTCTACCGCGCCGGCACACCGCAAAGCTGATCAGCCCCTGTAGCTCAACCGGACAGAGCAGCGGACTTCTAATCCGCAGGCTGGAGGTTCGAGTCCTCCCAGGGGCGCCACTCTTACGATCGGCTGCAATCTAGGCATACTTGGTGCAGACAGAGGGGGCATGTGCACGTACCCCTCTCCCCCTAAGTAGGGAGAGAGGGCAGGGGTGCGCGAAAGGCCTGCTAAGGGGCGTAGACGCCGGCGCCGGGGCCTTCGGTGGTGGCCCAGAACTTTTCGCTGATTTGGTCGATGAGGTCGATCAGCTCCTGGCCTTTGGCCGGGTCGGTGGTCTTCTTCGCTTCGCCGGCGGCCTTGGTGGCGTTCCAGATCAGCTCGTGGATGCCGGCGTCGGCCTCGAGGTGATGGGGCTTGAAGAAGTCGGTCCAGAGCACCCAGAGGTGATGTTTGACCTCGTCGGCGCGCTCTTCCTTGATCTGCAGGCAACGCGCTTTGAAGTCGTGGTCGCTGGAGTCGCGGTACTTCTCCATCGCCTTCAGCACCGACATCGCTTCGATCTTGGCTTGCGCAGGGTCGTAAACACCGCAGGGCAGGTCGCAGTGCGCAGAGACGGACTTGTGGGGCTCAAACCAGCTCACGGGCGTGCTCCTCATTAGCATCAGGGGAGTGGGCAGCGGTTTGAGCGTAGCGGTGCGCCCGCGCTGGGGCAACCAACCTGCAGCGCGCTGATCGGGCGGCTCAGCCGGAGCCGGCGCGGCGGCGCAGGGCGAAGACAGCCATCGTGAGCGTCACGGCCCCGAAGCCGGCCAGCGAGACAAACGCCCAGAGCAGCCGCTCCGCATCCCAGCCGTTGCCGAGCGCGGCGGCGACGGCCTGCTGGCTTCCGCCGCCGGCTTCCACCATGGCCGCAGCGCCGTAATTGCCGAGGACCAGCTCGCGGATGCCCTCCATCATGTAGGTCACTGGATTGATCGTGGCGATCCATTGCAGCCAATCGGCGAAGATCTCTTTGGGGGCAAAGGCCGGGGCCATGAAGAGCAAGGGGAAGAAGAGCAGGAAGCTGGCCTGCGCGGCCTGGGCGTTGCCGGTGCGCATGGCGACGAAGATGCCGATCCCGGAGTAGGCGGCGCCGAACATGCCGGCCATGATCAGGATCACAAGCACCCCGCCGACGCCGGCGACCATGCCGGAGCCGAAGATCAATGCGGCGATCAGCATGATCGCGCTGAAGAAGACGGCGCGCACGGCATCGGCGGCGACGCGCCCGATAATCAGCGACCAACGCGAGGCCGGCGTGAGCAGCAGCTTGTCGAAGTAGCCGCGTTCCATATCGGTGACGATCGCGATCCCGGAGGCGCTGGAGGAGCCGGCGACCGCCTGTAGCACGGCGACGGGGAGCTGGAAGCCGAGGTAGTTATCGACGCTGAAGGCGATCCCGGCGACCTCGCCGATCGCGGCGGTGGAGACGGCGAGGAAGAAGAGCGGGATAAAGACGTTGGTGATTTCGACGCCGGGCTGGCGCAGCGACTCACGAATCGTGCGCGCGGCCAGAAATCGGGAGTGGGAGAGGACATGGAAGGCCCCGCTGCGCGCCGCGGCGCCGGCGGCTGCGCCGCGCTCGCCGACCGCGGGGGCGGCCGCCATCAGGACCCGCCTTCCGCGCCGTCGGCCGTGCTCGGCGGCTCCATACGGTGGCCGGTCGCCTGGAAGAAGACGTCGTCGAGCGTCGCGTGCGCGAGCCGCAGGTTGTCGAAGGCCAGGCCGGCGTTGTCCAACGCCCGCACGACGGTTGGAAAGACAGCGGTCCCGCTCTTGGTGTAGATGGCGACGCCGATCTCGCCGTCGCTGCGGACATTGTCGACCATCGGCAGCCCGGCGACGGCGTCGATCGCCCGCCGCCCCTCGCCGCGGCCGTTCACCTCGAACGAGATCACATCATCGGAGACCGTGTCCTTGAGCGCCTTGGGCGAGCCCTGAGCGACGATCAGACCGGCGTCGAGGATCGCGATCTCGTCGCAGAGCTGGTCGGCCTCTTCGAGGTACTGCGTGGTCAGGAAGAAGGTCACGCCGTCCTCGCGGTTGAGCCGCTCGATGTATTCCCAGAGGTTTTGGCGGCTGACCGGGTCCAGGCCGGTGGTAGGTTCGTCGAGGAAGATCAGGCGGGGGCTGTGGACCAGCGCGGCGGCGAGGTCGAGGCGGCGCTGCATCCCGCCAGAGTATTCGCCGATGCGGCGCTCGGCGTCGCCGGCGAGGTCCACGACATCGAGCAGGTAGGCGATCCGCGCTTCGATGTCGGCGCGGGGCACGTTGTAGAGCCGCGCCGAGAGGCGCAGCAGCTCGCGGCCAGTCTGGAGCAGGTCGAGCCCCGCTTCCTGCAGCGCGACGCCGATCGCCTGGCGCACCTGGCGCGGCTCGCGGCGGACATCGAGGCCGGCGACCAGCGCGTCCCCGGCTGTCGGCTTCAGCAGCGTCGTCAGCATCCGCACGGTGGTCGACTTGCCGGAGCCGTTCTGGCCGAGAAAGCCGAAGACCTGCCCGACGGGCACGCGCAGACGGATGCCGTTGACAGCGTGAATTTCGCCGAAGTGCTTGGTCAGGTTGTCGGCGCGGATCGCGAGTTCCGGCTCAGCGGCGTGCTGGCCGGCCGCGCGGACCAGCGCCGTCGGGATGCCGGGAGCAAGGTTGGGATTCAACGCCATCGGCGCAATCCTAACGGCGCCTGCGGGCGGCGGCGGCGCGCATGTCTCCCCAGCGACACTCGAAGCGGGTACGCAGCGACGGCGGCCGGGCAGATCCGCGGGGCGGTCAGCGCTGCTGGGGATCGGTTCGTGCGGTCGGCCATATTCGCGGCCAACATAGCACAAGTGTTCAGGCTGTGCATCTGCACGAGTGGGCGGGGCGGGCGCCCGCGCGCGGGGGAGAACCGCCGCCGCCGCCGAACGGGGTTAGATCGGGCGGAAGACGGGGATCGGGTAGGAGTCGTCGCCCGCCTGCTCCTCGAACTCGACTTGCACGCGCTGACCGATCTGGATGTCGGTGGTCGGGTCGGCGACGCCGACGATCGTGCTGAGCATCCGAAAGCCCTCATCGAGGTCGACGTAGGCCACCGCGTAGGCGCCGAGCTCCTGAAAGCCCGGCATCCGGTTCTGGCGCACCACCGAGTAGGTGTAGATCGTGCCGCGGCCGGCGGAGACGTGCCAACTGAGCCCGCTCTCGCCGTTGACGGTGGAGTGTGCGCGGGGGTAGAAGACGACGTTGTCCTGGGCGTCGCGCTGGTAGCGCAGTTCGCCCGCTTTGCAGCCGTCCCAGAAGTGCTGCGTGTCCGGCTCGGGGAAGCTGGGCTGTGGTCGGTTGGCCATGCTGGGCGCCTTTCAACAATTCGACTCAACAACTCTATGGTCGGGGGCCAGTCGGTGTTCAGCTGCACGGGAGTGCAGGCTGGAGCGGCGGCGTTAGTCGGCGGCGAGGATCACCGTGCCGCCGGTGTGGGTGCCGCCGAGCAGGCCGCCGTTGCCGTGCGCTACGGCCAGCTTCGCGCCCTCGACCTGCGCGGTCGATTCGCCGCGCAGCTGCCGCACCGATTCGAGCAGCAGGAACAGCCCGCGCATCCCTGGGTGGTTGGAGGAGAGGCCGCCGCCGTCGGTGTTGAGTGTGAGGCCCGGCTGGTCGAAGGCCAGGTGGCCGTCCGCCATCCAGGGGCCGATCTCGCCCTTGGCGCAGAAGCCGAGGTCCTCCAGGCAGACTGCGACGGTGATGCTGAACGAGTCGTAGATCATCGCGATATCGATCTCGTCCGGGCTGACGCCGGCCTGAGCGAAGGCGGCCGGGCCGCTCTGCGCGCCGGCGCTGATCGTGATGTCGCCGCCGTTCTCGCGGTACTTGGTCGCCTCGCCGGAGCCGATGATCCAGACCGGCTTCTTCTTGATGTCGCGCGCGACATCGGCGGAGACGAAGACCGCCGCGCCGCCGCCGTCCGAAATCATGCAGCACTCGAGCAGATGCAGCGGGTCGGCCACGATCCGCGATTCAAGCACGTCCTCAACGCTGATCTCGTCGACCTTGACGAACTGCAGATCGGTCATCGCCTGGACCGCCTCGGGGTTGCGCATCGCGTGCTTGCGCGTGGCGACGGAGATCTGGGCGAGCTGCTCGGTGGTCGTGCCGTAGTCGTGCATGTGGCGGTGCGCGACCATCGCGTAGTTCGCGATCAGCGTCGAACCGTAGGGCGACTCCATGTTCTGCTGCCAAGACGCGCCGCCGCGGCCGAGGCCGCCGGTGCCGATCGGGACGCGCATCGAGGCGGCGGTCGAGCCATAGGTCGTGACCGCCACGTCGCAGCGCCCGGCCGCGATATCGCGCAGCGCGTGCGAGGCATGGAACTCGTAGGACGAGCCGCCGACCTGCGTGGTATCGATCATGCGCGGCTGAATCCCCAGGTAGGCGGCGAGGCCGAGACCGCCGCCGCCCTCGCCGTCCAGCGCGTCGTAGAGGCCGTCCACATCGCCCCAGCTCAGCCCCGCGTCGTCGAGCGCTTGCTTCATCGATTCGGCTTTGATCTGCATCGACGAGACGCCCGGCGCGACGCGCAGCGGGTACTCGTGAATTCCAGCGATCGCGGCGACGCGCTCCTGTGCCATCTTCGACCTCCCTGCCTGTGTAGTTTGCCTGTGTTGCGGTTGCCGCACAGGTTAGAGCGCCGTCGGCCTATGGCGCGCCGCACGTGATTGCGCGCTGATCGGCGGCGGCCCTAACCTGCGCCGATGCAGATCGGCCTGATCTCGGACACCCACCTGCCGCAGCTGCTGCACTCGCTCGATCAGCTGGGCCCTCAGGCCGGCGAGGCGCTGGCCGGCGTGGACCTCATCCTGCACGGCGGCGATGTGACGGTGGCGGGCGTGCTCGACTGGTGCGAGCAGTTCGCGCCGGTGCTGGCCGCGCGCGGCAACAACGACATCTTCGATGACGCGCGGCTGCGCGAGCGGCAGTTCGTCGATGTCGACGGCCTGCGCATCGGCATGGCGCACGAGCTGCGCCCCGAGTCGCGCCCGATCGCAGAGATTCGGCGCACCGCGCTGGGCGGCGAGCCTGTGGACGTGCTGATCGGCGGCGACACGCACGTGGAGCGGCTCGAGTACCGCGACGGCGTGCTGCTGATCAACCCCGGCAGCCCCTCGCTGCCCCATCATCTCTCGACGCGGCTCGGCACGCTCGGCCGCCTGACGATCGGCGCCGGCCGCGTTGAGGCCGAGATTTTCGCGCTGGGGCCCACGCCCGGACGGCGCAACCCGGGCCGCGCGCAGCGGGTGGTGCTGGAGCAGGGCCGTGTGGTCGAGGCGGCGCTCAGCGGCGCGCCGCTGAGCGAAGCGGAGTTTCTCAAGCCACCCGCGGAGCGAACGATCACAAACGGCGCCGGCTGACAGCGGGAGGCCGGCCGGCCGCGGGAAAGAGGCAGCGCATGGACCTGGAACTCGCAGGCAAGCGGGCGTTGGTTACGGGCGGCAGCCGAGGGATCGGCAAGGCGATCGCGCTGGAGCTGGCGCGCGAGGGCTGCGAGCTGGCGATCGCCGCGCGCGACCCAGAGCGGCTGGCGGCCGCGGCCGCGCAGATCGGCGCCACCATAGGGCGCACCGTGCACACGTTCAGCGTCGAAATGTCGGACGACGCTTCGGTGCGGGCGATGGTTGCCGGCGCCGCTGCGGCGCTGGGCGGGCTCGATATCCTGGTCAACAACGCCGCCTCGCCCGGCAGCGTCTACGGACCGAAGCCGCTGGCCGAGCTCACCGACGAGATCGTGCTGGCCGATATCAACGTGAAGGTGATCGGCTACCTGCGCTGCGCGCGCGAGGCCGCGCCGTATATGCAGCGCGCCGGCTGGGGGCGGATCATCAACATTTCGGGGCTGGCGGCGCGCGGCAGCGGCAACACGGTCGGCAGCATTCGCAACGTCTCCGTCGCCGCGATGACCAAAAACCTCGCCGATGAGCTGGGCCCCGACGGCATCAACGTGACCGTGGTGCACCCCGGCCTGACCCGCACCGAGGCCACGCCCGAGCGGATCGCGGAGCTGGCCCATGCGGCCGCCGTTACGGAAGCGGAGGCCGAAGCCCGCATGGCCGCGGGCAACTCGGTTCGGCAGATCATCGAGTCCGAAGATATCGCCGCGATCGCCGCCTTCCTGGCCTCGCCGAAGTCGATCGCAATCAACGGCGACACGATCGCCGCCGGCGGCGGCGTCGGGCGCGGGATTTACTACTAGCTGCTGCTGGCAGCTGCTGCCGGCGCGTTACTGCTAGACGCTCTGCGCCGCCTTGACCAGGTTGCGCATCAGCCGAATCGCCTCATCGTGCGGGACCCGCCCGCAGCCGCAGGAAGAGGAGACGAGCAGCCGCTGATCGGGGATCACCGCGCGCAGGGCGTCGATCTTCCCGCGCAGCTCAGTGACACTGGCCGGCTTGGATTTGACGTCGGCGATACCGGCGATCACCTCGATCGATTCGGGCAGCTCGGCGAGCAGGGCGCGATCCTCCCACTGCCCGCTGTAGGAGCACTCAACGTGAACGCGCTCGACGCGGCCCTCGAGCGCCTGCAGCAGCGGCAGCAGGGCGCGCAGATTCTGCACCTCGATCGACGGCTTGCGGGCGATATCGCCGAGGCAGAAGTGGACGGTGCGGCGCAGCCCGGCGGCCGGCGCGAGCGGCTCGGCGATCAGCGGCAGTAAGTCCTCGACGGTACGGCTGCCGGAGACCAGCCCGATCGCCTCGGCGGGGGCATCGAGCTGCAGCTCCGCGAGCCCGGCGGCGGCCATATCGGCGACCTCGTCCTGCACGATTTCGACCAGATCCGCGAGGTGCTGAGAACCTTCAGCTGCGCGAAAGCCTCCGCCAATCGTGAGCGGCGAAGGCACCGAAGCTTTGTCCAGCGTCGGCTCGATCGCAAGCTCGCGCCGGTACGCTTTGGCATGCCCGGTGCCCCGCGGCGCGCTGACTTTCCCAACCACTTCGTACACGCCGACGCCCTGCTGGCCGGCCGATGCCAGGCGCGGCTTCAGCGTGTTGAGGCCGTCCAGGCGCGGCGGGATGTGATGCAGAAAATCGGGCGCAAAAACCTCGCCGCCCATAATCTGATCGAGGCCGCAGGCGATCTGCTCGTCCATCGCGATCCGTGCGGCGGCCTGCAGCACGCCGTACGCCTCTTCATCGGAGTACTCACCGGCGTAATAACGCTTGAGCTCGAGGCGCTGGCCAAATGGAATCGGCCAAGATCCGACCGCCGTAGTGCGAATTGGCATCTCAGCCCTCCTCATCGGCGTCGGCGTAGACGCGGAAGCCGTAGTCGTTATACCGATAGCTCGGCGGCAGGCTGGAGCGCGCCGATACGCGCGTGAACTTGATCCGATGCCGCCATGAACCGCCCCGGCTGGTGCGGCGGCGGCCCCGCTGCGGGCCGCTCGGAGCGTCCCGCGGCGACTGTTCATACCATGAGCGGTCGTACCAATCGCTGCACCATTCGTGCACGTTGTCAGCCATGCAGTACAGACCGAATCGGTTGCGGCATGCGGAATGCGGAATGTGCGGCGCAGCAGCTGCGGCGACGCTGCGGCGGACGTCCGCGTTCGGCCAGCCCTCGCCGGGTTCAGGCCAGCGCGCGCCGTCGATCCCGCCGCGCGCAGCGTACTCGCGCTCCGCCTCGGTCGGCAGCCGAATGCGCGCGCCGAGGCGATCACTAAGCCAGTCGCAGAACGCCGCAGCGTCGTACCAGGACACACCGACAACAGGCAGATCGGGGGCACAAAAGCCGTCCAGCGCCCAGAACGGCGGCGGCACAGCGGCGCTGCTCTCGATGTAACGCGCGTACTGTTCATTCGTAACTGGGCGGCGCGCCGCGCGGAACGCAGCGAGCGAAACCGCGTGCGCAGGCGCTTCGTCGCGGCGATCACGATCTGAGCCCATCACGAAGCGCCCGCCGGGCAGGTGAACCAGCTCGAAATCGGCGGCATCCATGCCCGAATGCTACCGCGAGGGCTTGAGCTTGTTCACCGCAGGGCGGCATCTGCGCCAGCGCAGTAGCGCGCGGCCAGATCCCCGCATGCTGCCGCCCGAGTGTTCATGCCGCGGCGAGTCATGGCCGGCGCCAAGGGCGCCGCTGACGGAGGCCGAGAACGTCTTGGTTGGCCGGCTCGGCGGTCCCTCATCGGGGTCGGCCCTTCAGGCAGCGGGCGGGCAGCGGGCCGCAGCTGAGGTGCTGCGGCTGGGCCGCCGCGTCGACTGTTTCGCCCTCGATCGAGCGCTGCCGCAAGCTGGGCAGCGCATTCCTCGCCTTCATCCGCCTCGACATCATCCAAGACGCCCTCCAGATAGCCGCACAGGCCCTGGCCGCCACAGTTAGACTCGGCGAATACACTTTGCGTGTGTACCGCGAGACAATCTGCAGCAGAAGGAGGCGCAAATGGCACTGCTCGATGGACGCAAGGCGCTGGTGACGGGCGCGAGCCGCGGAATTGGCGCGGACATCGCGCGCGGGCTGGCGGCGCACGGGGCGGCGGTGGCCGTCGCCGCGCGATCGGACGAAGCATCCCCCGACCCCCGCTTGCCGGGCACGATCCGCACCGTCGCGGAGGAAATCCGCAGCGCCGGCGGCACCGCGGCGCCCGTCCCGCTCGACGTGCGCAACCCCGAGTCGATCACTCACGCAGTAGAACGTACGGTCGCGGAACTTGGCGGTATCGACATCCTGATCAACAACGCCGCCGTGTTGGTGCCCGGCAGCCTCGAATCGGTGCAGGAGCGCCATATCGACCTGATCTGGCAGCTCGACCTGCGCGGGCCGGTGCTGCTCTGCAAGGCAGCGCTCCCGCACATGAAGGAGCACGGCGGCGACATCATCAACATCTCTTCCGGTGCGGCCGATCCGCCCGGGCCAGGGCCGTACGACGACCCGCGTGAAGGCGGCCAGTTCTACGGGATGGTCAAAGCCGGCCTCGAGCGGATCACGCAAGGCATGGCGATGGAACTGCAGCAGTACCAGATCGCCTGTAACGTCTTGACGCTACGCTACCTGATCAAAACACCCGGCCACTGGTACGCGCTGACCACACCGGACAATCCGCAGACCGAGTTTGAGGAGGCAACCTGGATGGCGCGGGCGACCGCCTGGATCGCCAGCCAGCCGCCCAGCTACACCGGCCACATCGTCGACGACCGCGAGCTGCGCAGCGAAATCGCGGATCTATAGCCGAACCGGACAGGACGCCGAACCAAGCCTGACGAATACAGGCAGTCCGCAGGCCCCGGATGCAAACGCTGCAGCGGCTCGGTGTTGCGCTGGCCTTGCTGATCTTCGCGCTGCTCGCCGGCCGCGCGCTCCTTGCACAGTCCGATTCACTCTCCTTTGTGCGCGGAACGATAGTCGAAGACACCGCAACACTTACGTTCAGCGAGGAGCTGAATCCCAGCTCCACACCACCGACTTCCGCCTTCCAGGTCTTCACCGGCGGCTCCTCGCGCATGCGAAGAGTGAACGCAGTCGAGGTGGCGGGCAGCAGCATACTGCTCACGCTCGGGGTATTCGTATCACAGGGCGATGAAGCGACTATCGAGTACTGCAGCAGCGGTACAGGCTGCGGTGACCCGATCCAATCGCGCGACGGTTCCCGCACCTTCACCGCCTACGGCATGCTCACACCGATCACGACCCCCGGCCCGCCGCCTGAAGTCAGTGGAATATTGGTCGACGCGTACACGATCACGCTGGACTTCGACTTGGAGCTGGATGCCAATGTAGTGCCGGACGGCTCTGCGTTCGATATCACCGGTTTCAGCACCACCGTACGCAAGATCACGATCAACGGAAGACAGGTCGTGCTCCACGTCCTCCCGCCGATGCCGCCCTGGAGGCATTCCTACGACCCCGGCCTGGCCTATACACCGCCGGCCGCGAACGGCCTCGAAACCAAAACGAAGCCGTCCGCCCGCGTCGCCGCATTCAGCCGATCGTCGCTCAACAACAACAACAGCAAACTGGTCGTTGCAGAACTCGCTGTCGAAGGCGCCGACGTTCAACTCACCTTCCGCGTCGAACTCGATGAAAGCCGCCAGCCGCCGGCCGATAATTTCACAGTCTGCCCGGCCGAGGATTCAGACGACTCAGACTGCACCGCAGCGGCGGATGTGAGCATCGACGGCCAGGTCGTAACCCTCTCATTCCCGGTCGCGGCGCTGCCAGGCAGCGAGACGGTGTGGCTGCGTTACAGCGGAACTCGGCTGCGCGGGCGAAGCGGTTCTCGACCTTTGGTCGGGATGATCGCTGCCCATCCGTTCCAGGTGCCCGCGGCGGCAGCCCCGATCCTGCTGTCCGGTGTTGCTAACGGCTCGACAGTCACGCTGACCTTCGATAGCACGCTGGACTCCGTTGCTGCACCGCCTGCCAGCGCATTCCTCGTCAATGATGAGCAGGCAGTCGGGCTCACGATCAGCGGTGCTGAAGTTACGCTCACGCCCGCGCAGCCGGTCACAGAAGGAGCCGCGGTCGCCGTTCAATACAGACCCGGCGAAACGACCAAACTACAGGGGGCCAACGGCGCAGCTGTAGCAGGCTTTACGACGACGGCAAGCAACATCACTGACACCGCACCTCAACCCTTGTCGGCGGCCGTCACCGGCCGCCAAGTATCGATCACATTCGACCAAGAGCTGGACGCCGGCTCGGAGCCCCTACCCTCAAGTTTCTCGGTATCGGCCGACGGCCAGACGATCGCGATCGACTCGGTCGCGCTATCCGCTGAGCTGGCGGAGCTCACCCTCGCGGACGCCGTTGGCGCCGATGCCGCTGTGACTGTCTCCTACACCCGCCCAGACACGGACAAGCTACTGGTGGACGCTACAGGCAACGCGGTCGAGTCATTCGGTCCGCTCAGCGCCGACAATCTCGCAGCGCCTGCCGCCAGCGCCGCAGTAGTCGATGGAAGCACCCTGACGATCAGCTTCGACGCAGACCTCGATACGACTTCTGCGCCGGCTGCAGCGGCTTTTCAGATCAACGGCCGCAGCGCCGCTGAGGCCGCGGTGCAGAAACGAACCGTCGTCTTGACCATCACGCCGCCAGCCTCGGAAGGTGTATCACTCAGCGTCTCTTACTCGCCTGTCCTAGCCGGCGCCGAACCGCTGCGCGGCGCGAATGGAACGGTGGTTCCGGCCTTCTCTGCGCTGCAGATAGAGAACCAGACAGACACCGCCCCCGCGGTTGTCGACGGTGCCGTGGACGGCAGCACGATTACCCTGACGTTCGATCAGGTGCTTGACTCATCGGCTGTACCGCCGGTGCTCGATCAAGGCCTCAGCTCGCTCAGCGCGTTTCGAGTCACTGTCGCCGAACTCCGCGTCGGCTTTCAAACCATTGAGGTCGATGGACGCAGCATCATCATTACGCTGCTTACAGCAGTAGCTCCAACCGCAGTCGTCCAAGTGCAGTACCAGCTGCAAACGAACTCACCGTTGCAGGACACATCGCAGCCGCCGAATCTCGCACCGTCGTTCGACCCTCTGACACTGCGCAACGAAACAGCTACGCAGGCTATGAGCGCAGAGGTAGTCGGCTGGACGCTTGAGATCGCGTTCAACAGCCCGCTGCAGGCCAGCTCGCCGCCCGGCGTATCGGCATTTTCTGTCACCAGCGGCGAGGCCACGCTAACGCTCTCCAGCGTCAGCGTGAAGGGGTCGACGCTCAGCCTGCGGTTGGCCCAAGCGGTGCGTCAAACCGCAGCGGTTCAGATTGCTTACACTGTGCCCGAGGAAAATGCGCTGCAGGATGCGAACGGGCGCCCGCTTGCTGCCTTTTCGCTCGCTGCCGCCAATGCCACACCGGATGCAGCAACGCTGAGCTCCGCAGCCGCGGACGGCAGCACTGTCACTCTTCTCTTCAATCGACCGCTGTTCGCCGCGCCCGGCATCGCGACGAGCGCATTTGGCATCAACGGCCAGGAGCCGGCCAGCGCAGCAATCAGCCACGCGAACGTACTGCTCACCGCAGTACCGGCGATTGAAGAAGGCGATGAAGTATCGGTCGTCTACACACCGCCGGCAACAGGGCCGTTGCTCGACGAATACGGCCTCGCCATTGCCGCATTCTCAGCCAGCGCAGCGAACAATACCGATACTGCGCCGACGGTCGTCAGCGCGGCGGCTGCCGAGCAATCTGTGCAGGTGGTGTTCGATCAGGATCTCGATACAGCCTCAACGCCTCCAGCCTCGGCGTTCAGCCTAGGCGCGGCGGCGCCCAGCATCACTGGTGTGGCGATGGCCGAGAACATCGTCACGCTCACAATCACCTGCTGCGTCCTGCCCGGCCCAGCGCTCCAACTAACCTACTCGCCGGACAGCAGCAAGCCGCTCAGGGATCCAACGGGCAATGCAGCGCCGAGCTTCACGACCGGCGTACTCAATCGGGCGCAGCAAGGACCGTCGCTCCAGTCAGCAGCCGTCAACGGCGCTGAGCTCCGTATCACGTTCGACGCAGCGCTAGCGGCAGACTCCGTGCCGGCATCGGATGTGTTCACGATCGCCGTCGGCGACGCAACAGCCGCTGTAAACAGCGTCGCCGTTGCAAACGGTGTACTTGTATTGCAATTGGCTTCATCGATCCCAGGTGATCAGGCGGTGACCATTTCCTATCGACTGCCGACAGCAAAGCCGCTGAGCACACCTGCAGGTGCGGTGGTTGCGCCAATTTCCGAGCAGGCGGTCGAAAACAACAGCCCGCCTCTGCTGTCGGCCGCGAGCGTGAAAGGCGCCGCACTGACGCTCGAGTTTGACACGGCTCTGAACGAAGCAGTGACGCCAGAGCCCCTCGATTTCACCGTCACCAACGCGGCTGTGGCGACTGTACTTGTGAGCGGCCGTACGGTTCAACTCACGCTGGATACAGCCGCGGTGGAAGCCGCGGTTGTCCAGATCAGTTACGAACCTTCAGAGGATGAAGAGCGCGGCATCGCAGGCAGCAACAGCGTTCGATTCGGAGCGGTCAGCGGCCGAATGGTTGACAATCAGACTGATACAGCACCAGTAGTAACCGCCGCAACAGTCAACCTCAAACAGCTGCAAGTCACGTTTGACCAGCCGTTGGACGCCGCGCAGGTGCCGGCGGGTACGGCATTCACCATCGGCCCGGACGCGATCGCAATTGAGAGCATACAGATTGCAAGCAGCGCATTGGTGCTAACGCTCGCACAGGCAGTACTCGAAGGCGCAGCGGTCACACTGGCGTACACCCCGCCGAGCGAGGAGCCCCTGCAGGACGCCACCGGCAACATGGCCGCAGCGTTCAGCGCCGACGTAGACAATCAGACCGATACCCCGCCCATGTTGGCCCAGGCGGTTGTAGACGGGGCAGCACTAACGCTGACGTTCGATGAGCAGCTTGATGCGGCCGCGGTGCCCGACACGGCGCACTTTGCCGTTACAGGCAGGAGTATCGAGAGCGTGGCGGTCGAGGGGCAAACCGTGACGCTCGCACTGATGCCGGCTGCCGCCGACGGCGTTTTGATCAGTGTGCAGTATTCGGCGCCGGACAGCGGCGGGTTAAGAGACACCAGCGGCAACGCAGTCACCTCTTTCACCCAAGAGCTGGTGAACCAGACTGACAGCGCGCCGTCCGCGGTCAGCGCCGGCATCGCTGCCGACGGAGCATCACTCCAGCTTTCCTTCAGCGAAGCGCTGAGCGAAGAACCTGCCGACATGCCGCCGCCCGCCCAATTCACGCTTGGCGGCACGGATGCGCTAGTTAGCAGCGTTGTTGTTAGCGGCCAGACGATCACCCTGTCGCTGGCACCCTCGGCGCAGGAAGGCGAGGCCGTCACGCTCGCGTACACTGCCGGTGCGGCGAACGCCTTGCGCGACGCCGACCAGGGTCGGCTGCCGGTTGCAGCGTTCTCGATCAACGCGGACAATCCAGTCGATTACGCAGCGCTGCCGATCCGCGCCGTGGTTGACGGCGAAGTGCTAACGATCACATTCGATCAACCGCTTGACTCCGCCTCGCCGCTGACCGGAAACATGTTCACTGTTTCGATTGCCAACAAAGTCGTGACCGTAACGGCGGCTGCGGTTGATTCTGAACTGGTCGCCCTGAATCTCCAACGAGCAGCGACCGCTGCCGACGATGCGGCGGTCTCGTATACGGCGCCGAAGAGCGGCGGGCTGCGCGACTTGTCCGATTTGCCGACAGCGTCGTTCGGTCCGATCGACGCAGAGAACCGCACCCCGCCGTCGCTGCTTTCGGCCAGCGCAGATCTCAGCACCATTGTGCTCACTTTCGATGCGGCTCTTGAACCGCAGGCTGCACCTCCGGTCACTGCGTTCACGGTGAATTTCGCAACAGTTTCAGGTGCGGCAGTGAACGAGCGCGAGGTGACGCTGAGTCTCGCAGCCCCGGTGCGAGAAGGCGCTCCGCTCATGCTGTTCTATGACCCGCCGACCGCTGAGCTGCCGCGCCTCCAGGGCGTCAACGGCGCGCCGGTTGAGGCAATTCCCGGATTCATGATCGAAAATGTGACCGACACCATACCGGTGGTCGCAGCGGTGGAAGTGAATCTGAACCACGCCGCAATCACGTTCGACCAGGATCTAGACACAGCAGCCAACCCAGATCCAGCATCGTTTGCGCTTCAGGGCAGCGCCGCCGCAGTAACAGCCGCGGCGGTTCGGAATGATCCTGTAAGCGGGCTTGGTGTGGTCGCCCTGTCCTTCAGCGCCAACGTGCAGGAAGGGGCAGCGATCACGATCGAGTACGACCCAGGAGAGAGCGACTCCGCGCTTCGAGATCCCGAAGGCAACGCCGTCGAGGCGTTCGCAGCGGCGGCCGAGAACAGAACGGATACAGCGCCGAGCGCGGTGAGCGGCAGCGTGGACGCAGATGCTGCGGCCGTTGCATTCGATCAACCGCTTGATACGGAACATGTCCCGCCCGCCGCCGACTTCACAGTGTCGGGCACGGCCGCAGCGGTTCAGAGCGTTCAGGTTCGCAACGACGCAGCATCGGGCGCAGGCGTGCTGGCGCTGACACTGGATCCGGCGGTTGCGGAAGGAGAACTGGTTACACTCAACTACTCAGCGCCGACAGCGGAGGAGATCGCCGTGCAGCCCGGTTTGCAGTACTTGCGCGATCAGCAGGGCAACCCAGCATCGATCACCGATCTTGCGCTGGCGAACCTCACCGACACTCCGCCGCGGGCCGTGAGCGCTGCCGTCGACAGCCAGTCGCTGACGATCGTGTTCGATCAACAGCTCGATCCAACCTCGGTGCCCGCGGCCGCCTCATTCTCGCTCGATGACGGCCCCGCTGCACAGACAGTAACGCTCGACGGCAGCCAGGTACACATCGCTCTTTCAGCATCGATAGCGGACGGCGCCGCTGTTCGGCTTTCGTATTCGATCGGGCCAGGCAATCGTATACGCGATCTGACAGGCAACGACGCCGCTGCGTTCGCGATAGACGTACAAAATACGACGGACACCGCTCCCACAGCGCAGTCGGCCGAGATCGACGTGACCGGAGCCTCGCTCACCCTGCAGATGAGCGAGGCTGTACAGATCGGCCCTTCCGCAATGGCCGCTCCAGGAGGGTTCACGCTCGACGGCAGCGAGGCGCAGATCGAGTCAATCACGACCGCAGGCGCAACGGTTTCGCTGAACCTCGGCGGGCCGACCGCGCATGAGCTTGATCAGGTCGTGCTGCACTACGCGCCGCCCGAAGCAGCCGGCCGGCTGCTGGACGCCGATCAGGGAGAGCTGCCTGTCGCCGGTTTCGAAATTACGGTTGCGAACCATACCGATACGGCGCCGGTGATGAAAAGCGCAGCCGTCGAGGAGGACGTCATCACGCTGCTGTTCGACCAACCGCTCGCGGCCGGGCCGGGGCCGCCGTATCTCAACGACTTCGGCGAGCCGCTCAACGCGTTTCGGGTGTGGGTGAACGGAGCGGCGCGGCCGTTCCGCGATTCAGAGGTCGAGGAACGCGCGGTTCGGATTGAGCTGCTGCAGAGTGTTGCGGTCAGCGACCTGGTACAGCTGCAGTATCAGATGCAGACGATCTCGCCGCTTCGAGATACATCCGTGCCTGCGAACCTGGCCGCCTCGTTCGATCCGATCGAGGTGAGCAATGCAACGCCCGCCGCCCCCGTCTCAGCGCAGGTTGACGGCGTCTCGCTGGAGATTGAGTTCGATGCGTTATTGAGCGACGCACCGCTGACGGCGGACGCGTTCGCAGTCTGGACCGGTGCGGAGCGGTTGCACACGGTATCAGCGGAGGCAGCGGGCGCGGCTGTCGCGCTTGAGTTGGCCGCGGCGGCCGTTGAAGGCGCCGCTGTGCGTGCTGCATATGAACCGCCCGAAGAAGCTGCGCTGCTCGACGCCGCAGGACGGCCCGTGCGCGCATTCGAGATCGATGTACAGAACACGACCGATACCGCGCCGCAGATCACGGCGGCCGCGGCCGATCGAAGCACTATCACACTGAGATTCGACCAGGAATTGTCCGGCGCAGCAGATTTTGAGCACTTCACGGTTAGCGACAGACAGGGCCGCGCCGCAGTGATCGGCGCCCAGATATCGGGTGCAGAGTTGGTGCTGACGCTCGTACGCAGCCTGCTTGAGGGCTCTGCAGTTCGCGTGGAGTATGCGCCAAAGGACGCAGGCGGGCTCGCGGACCCAACCGGCAATGTTGTCGAAGCCTTCGCGGTTGCAGCAGAAAACACAACGGCGCGGCCGCCGCAGGCGGTCAGCGCGGAGTCTTGGCTTACGGAGCTAGTAATAACGTTCGATGAACCGCTGGACCCGAGCCGCCTGCCGGCGGCCGCCGACTTTACGCTCAGCCGCGCGCCTGCGGTACTCGAAGTGTTGGGCATCAGCGGCACTGAGCTGCGCCTGCGGCTGCACGAACCAGGCGCCGGGCCCGACAGCAGAATCCGTCTGACCTATTCCCCAAACAGCTCCCGCCCCATCCTCGACCGTCACGGGAACTCGACAGCAGCGTTCACGATCGCCCTAACAGACCGCGGCCGCGCTCCGATCATGGAGCGCGCTGTCGCCGTCGGCCGAGTCGTACTGATCCATTTCGATCGCCCGCTCGATCCCGATCACGTACCGCCGCGCTCGTGGTGGATCGCCGCCGCCGAATCGAGCGCCGCTGTCGAAGCGGTATTCGTCTCGCGCGCGGGCAGCGTGACCCTGCTGCTCGAAGAGCCGGGGCTGCCCGAAAGCAGCGACGTGATCGTTGCCTACCTCGCCCGCCACCGCGAGACCGGAGCGTTGCGCGGCGCGGCCGGCCACCGCGTCGACGCCGCCTCCGTCTTGGCCCCCAACTACACTCAGCTCGGCCCCGTCGCCGTAGCGGCGAGCGCGGCCGAGACCATACTCGAAGTGCAGTTCAGCGAAGCCGTGGCGGCCGGCGGCGCGGAGCCCGAATGGTTCACAGTGACAGCAGGGCGGCGCACGATCCGCGTGATCGGCGTGGAGTGGCGTGAGACGCGCGCAACGCTGACGCTGCAAACCCCAGTCACGGCGCGCGACGCGGTCACATTGAGCTATGAACCGCGCCTGCCCAACGGCGTGCACGACGCAACTGGTCGGCGCCTTGCAGGATTCACGCTGCCGGCCGCAAACGAAATGCTCGTCGCGCCCACCCCCGAGGGCCGCATTGCGGCCGCGCATATCCGCGCCCGCGGCGACACCACCCAACCCATGGCAATCGCGCTGCGGCGCGAGCTGGTGCATGAGTTCGCCTGGCGCGGCGGCGTCTACGCGACGGTCCAGACGGGCCGGGGGGATGCGCACGAGGGGTTTGCAGCGCAGCACGACGACGGCCTCCCAGCCTTCACGCTGCACGCCGCCGCCCCGCCGGCGGGCGCCGCCGCGGTGCAGATCGAGGTGCGGCCGCTCACACGCCGCGTGCTGCTCGATGAAATCTTCGACGACATTGCAGCGCTGACATGGGATCCGGATGGGGAGCAGGCATCAATCCTCAGCGCCTGGCGAATCGCGCTCACCGACGAGCGCGGCACACCGCTCGATGGATCGGCCGATCTCAGCGTGCGCCTGCCGTTGGCGCCGCAGAGCGCACCGCTGGCGTTCATCGTGTTCGACCTCGCCAGCGCAACCTGGCGGCAGGTGGAGGTCGAGCAGATCGACGGTGGAATCGCGCTGCGGGTCCGCGCGCCCAGCATGATCGCGATCGCCGAGATGCCGACCTACGGCCTCACGCTCCGCCGCGGGGTCACGCCGATCGTGTTTCAAGGCGAGAGCGGCCTGCCGGCCCGCGAGCTGGCGCTGTCGATCGATCCCTCGGTGATGGGAATCGGCGTGCCCACAGCAAGCGTGAAGCGGTGGCGTTATGTCGCCGCCCGCGATTCATGGGGCGGCCCGTACGAACTGCAGCACGCGGAGCGCGTGCTGATCGTTCGCGGTATGGGGGCGCCGCCACTCAAGGTCGAGCTGCCGATGGCGCTGGGGGAGATGACGTTGGATGAGACAGGTTAGGCGTCGCGCACCGAGACTTCGCCGGCGACGATGGTGTGGACGGCGCCGCCGGCATCACGGACTTGGAGCGCGCCGCTGCGGGTGACGTCCTCGGCGACGCCCTCAACTTGGACAACGCCGCCGGCAATGATCTGGACTGAGCGGCCGAGCGTGTCGAGGCGCGAGCGCCAGGCCTCGAAGACCTCGTCGGAGTCGGCGCGATCATAGGCCGCCTCAAAGGCGTTGAGCAGCGCGGCCAGGACGGCTTCGCGGGAGAGCTTGCGGCCTAGCTCGATCATCAGGCTGGTCGCCGGACGGTCGATCTGGGCGGCGTGCGGCGCGGGGTCGAAGTTCACGTTGATGCCGATGCCGATCAGGGCATAGGCGGGGCCGGAGGCGCGCCATTCACCCTCGATCAGGATGCCGCCGAACTTGCGCCGGCCGATCTCTAGATCGTTCGGCCACTTGATCGCGGGAACGATGCCCGCCGCCTCTTCGACAGCGCGCGCCGCTGCCGCAGGCGTGACGATGCTGAGGCGCTTCATCTGTTCTGCGTCGGGCCGCACGACCAGCGTCGTGTGGATGCTCTGGCCCGCCGGCGAGACCCACGAGCGGCCTTTGGTGCCGCGGCCGGCAGTCTGCTCGTCGGCGGCGACGACCGCACCGTGCGGACAGCCCTCCTCTGCGAGGCGGCGGGCATCCGCCATCGTGGAGTCGGTGACGCGCAGATAGTGCAGATCGCGCCCCACGGCGCGGGTCCGCAGAGCCTCGCTGACCTGCGCAGTCTGGAGACGCTTGGCGGGCGGCAACGGGTCGACGTCGGCCATCGGCCTTCGATCTCTCAATGCCGGCGGGCGTCCATGCCGCCGGAATTGAACAACCCCAAGGTGGGCGCCTTGGGGTTGCTGTACTTCTGCCCAGTCGATAGGGCGAATGCTGCGGTTAGGAGGCGCCCACCCCCACTACGCTTCGGAACCTACCGCTGGGCGAAAGTTGACTATGTCCCAACGTGCATCACCTCCTTTCTTGCCCCGCAGTCTAGCAGCATTGGAGGCGGCGCGGGGCTACGCCGATGCGGTGACCTCGCGAACGGCGTCTTCGACGATCGTCAGAATGTCGTCGACCTGCGCCGCGCTGGCGATCAGCGGCGGGGCGAGCAGGTAGGCGTCGCCGCGGACGCGCGAAATCAGCCCGCGCGCTTGGCAGGCCTGGAGCAGCTTCAGCCCCATCCCGGCCCCGAGCTCGAACGGCGCGTCGCTGTCCGGATCTTCCAGCAGGTCGAAGCCGCACATGAAACCGAGGCCGCGCACATTGCCGACGTGCCGATGCTCGGAGAGACGCTGCAGGCCGCTCAACAGCTGCGCGCCGCGCGCCGCGGCATTTTCGACCAGCCGCTCGTCCTCGAAGATCTGCAGGTTGCGCAGGCCCACGGCGGCGGCGCTGGCGTGCCCGGAGTTGGTGTAGGCATGCATGAATTTCTGGCCGTCCGGGTCGCCGGTGATCACCTCGTGGACCTGCCGCGAGAAAACCGCCGCGCCCATCGGCACGTAGCCGCTGGTGATCGCCTTGGCGACCGACATCATGTCCGGCTGCACATCGAAATGCTCGAGCGCGAACCACTTGCCTGTGCGCCCGAAGCCGGTGATCACCTCGTCGGCGATCAGCAGCACTTCGTAGCGGTCGCAGACATCGCGCAGCTGCGCGAAGTAATCCGCCGGCGGCGGGTAGACGCCGCCGGCGCCCTGCACCGGCTCCGCGATCACCGCCGCGACCGTGTCCGGGCCCTCGCGCTCAATCGCCGCGACGATGTTGTCGATCATCACGTTGCCGGCATCGATCCGCCCGCCGCCGGAGGCAACCGCATCGGGCGTATCGGCGTTGATGATGTTCGGCACTCTGGGCCCGAAGTTGCCGTGGAACACTTTCATGCCGGTCGCGGAGGTCATCGCGATCGTGTTGCCGTGGAACGCCTCGACGCGCGTGATCACCTTGTGCTTCTCGGGCCGCCCGAGGCGGCTCCAGTAAAACCTCGCGGCCTTGAAGTTGGTCTCGTTCGATTCCGAGCCGGAGTTCGTGAAATAGAGCGCCTGCATATTGGAGTAGGCGAGCTCGACCACTTTGGCCGCCAGGCGGATGGCCGGCTCGTTGGTGTAGCCCTCGTAGGAGTTGCTGAAGCCGAGCGTCGACATCTGCTCGGCGGCGGCCTCGGCCAGCTCGCGCCGGCCGTGGCCCGCGGCCACATTCCAGAGCGCCGACAACCCGTCGATGTACTGCCGCCCGTCGGCGCCGTAGAGGTAGATGCCCTCGCCCCGCTCGATCAACAGCGGCTCCCGATGGCCGCTCGGGTGGTAGAGCGGGTGCACCCAGTGTTGGAGGTCGTCCTCCACAAGCGATTGGTAGCGCGCGTCGTCCATGCTGGCCTCCTCGCTGGCGCCAATGCAGGAATGCTATGAGCAAGGCCGATCTGGCGGTAGCGCTCAGCCGAGCAGACGCTGCAGTTCCTCGCGGGCGGCGGCGCGGTCGTCCCAGGGCTCGCTGCGGTCGGCGAAGATCAGGCTCCGCTCGGCGCCCTTGCCGGCAATGAGCACGAGGTCGTCGGGCCGCGCCTCGGCGAAGGCGAGCCGAATCGCCGCGCGGCGGTCGGGCTGCTCAACGAAGCGATCTCCCGCGCCGGCGCCGCGCATCGCGGCGGCAATCTCCGCGACGATCGCAGCGGGATCCTCCGAGCGGGGATTCTCGCTGGTGATGAAGCTAAGGTCGGCGAGTGCGGCCGCCGCTGCCCCCATCGCCGTGCGCCGCGCCGGATCGCGATCGCCGGCAGCGCCGAAGACGAGCAGCAAGCGGCCGCCAACGTGGGGGCGTAGGGCATCGAGAGCGGCGCGCAGCGCGGGGCCGGTGGCGGCCGCATCGACGATCACGCCGAACGGCTGACCCGCGTCGATGCTCTGCATCCGGCCGGGCACCGGGCGGGCCTCGGCGAAGCCGCGCTGCAGCGCGGCGGGGCCCGCTCCCAGCGCCCAGGCCGCACCAACGGCCAGCGCTGCATTGCCGAGGTTGTAATCGCCCGGCAGCGGCAGCCGTGCAGCGAGCGCGCCGGCCGGAGTGACGACGCGCAGCTCCGCCCCGGCCGCATCCTGCGAAAGCGGCTGGACGGATACATCGCCGCCACCGCCCGCCGTGCTGGCGGCGCTGATCGTAGGCTGCCGATGCGCGGCGGCGATCGTGCCGCGCAGCGGATCCTCAGCACGCACCACGGCGAAGCGCGGGCGCGGCCGGGCGACCGGCTGCGCGTCGTCGAGCGCGCGGAACAGGCGCAGCTTGGCCTCGAGGTAACGCTCGCGCGTGCCGTGGAAATCGAGATGATCGTCGGAGAGCCCGGTGAAGACAGCCAGATCAAACTCGCAGCCGCGCACGCGCTGCAGCTCGAGGCCGTGCGAGCTGGCCTCGATCACCGCGTGCGTCTGCCCCGCCGCAGCCATTTCGGCGAGCCGCGCCTGGATCACGTCGGCTTCGGGCGTGGTCTCGCCGCTCTCGTTCGTCGACCACTCGCCGCCGACGTTGAATTCAACCCCGCTGATCAACCCCGTGCGGTGGCCGGCGGCGCTCAGCAGCGCGTGGGAGAGGTGGGCGGTGGTGGTTTTGCCGTCGGTGCCGGTGACGCCGACGACAGTGAGTTTGCGCGCCGGGAAATCGTGCCAGGCCGCGCTCAGGTCGGCCAGCGCGGTGCGGCTGTCCTCGACCTCGATCACTGCAACCTCAGCAGCGTGCTCGAGCAGCGGCTCCCAGACAGCGCGGCGATCGGCCTGGACAACAACCGCAGCTGCACCGGCGGCGATCGCGGAGGCCAGATACTGATGGCCGTCGACGCTGAAGCCGGGGATCGCCGTGAAGCAGCCGCCGGCGCCGACGGTGCGCGAGTCTTGGCCGACGCCGGACACGCTGAGCGACTCGGGCCGCGGGCCGGCGGCGTGTCGGTGAGCGGTACGGCGCAGCAGGTCGGCGAGCAGTTTGGCGGCCATCAATGCATTCCTGCCCAGTTCCCTTGCCCCGTTTCTCGTCTGATTTCCTGCACTGTCCTGCACTGTAGGGCCGCCGCCGCGGCCGAATGCGGTTCGAATGCCAGGCCGCCTGTAAGCCGGGTTCTGTAACCGCGCTGCGGCGGCGGCCATCCATCTAGAGCGGCGGTTGCCCGCCGCTTCGTGCGACCTACCCGGAGACGGCGCGGGACGCGCCTGCGGCGCAGCGGGCTGCACCGCGATCTCGCTATTTGGTCTTGCTCCGGGCGGGGCTTGCCCAGCCGGCCGGTCGCCCGGCCGCTGGTGCGCTCTTACCGCACCATTTCACCCTTACCGCGCGGCGCCGCAGCGCACGCGGCGGTATGTTTCTGTGGCGCTTTCCGTCAGGTCGCCCTGCCTGGGAGTTACCCAGCGCCCTGTCCCGAGGAGCCCGGACTTTCCTCGAGCCGATCTTGCGATCAGCGCGCGGCCGCCCGGCGGCCTGGCCGCCCCACTCTAACGCGGCCTGCCCGCTTTGTTCACCTGCGGCAGATTCGGCGCGACCCCCCCGGCACTTCGCCAGCGAGGGGAGAGGGGAAAAGGGAGCTGGGCTGAAGGCGAGCAGACTCAACAGACCCGGGCGCAGCCGCTGCTCAGCGGGGGTGCATCGAGGGCGGCGTTGGCCTCCGCGTCGGCGCGGCTGTTTTGCGCGCGGGGCACGTGGCGGACGCTGAACTCGGGGCACTCTGCGATCAGGTCGCGCATACGCTGGTAGAGCGGCTTGAGCGACGGGTGGCGGACGCGGTAACGGCCCTCGACCTGGCGCACAACGAGCTCGCTGTCGAGGCGCAGCTCGACCGCTGCAGCGCCGCAGCGCGCCGCTGCCTGCAGCGCCGCGATCGCGCCGCGGTATTCGGCGACGTTGTTGGTCGCGCGGCCGATCGCGGCGCCCCCGCTCTCCAGCTCTACGCCGGCTTCATCGGTCAGCACGTATCCGTAGGCGGCCGGGCCGGGATTGCCGCGCGAAGCTCCGTCGGCCCAGGCGATCACACGCACGATGCAGCTCAGGCGCGCAGGATGGTCTGGACGCCGTGGTCGTGGACGATCACCCGCTCGACCAGGTCGGCGAGCAGCGCGCGCTGCGCCTCAAAGCTGAGCGCGTCCCAGCCCTCCCGCACCTGGGCGAGCAGCTGATCGCGGCGGCGCCGGCGTTGAGCGTCGGAGGTGTGCGCCGCGAGGCGGCCGTGCAGCCGCTCGACATCCGCTTCGGCGCGCTCATACTCCTCAACGACCACCGCCGCTGTGTCCCGCAAGCCCTGCATCGAGCCGCCGCCGACGCTGACGGCGTCGAGCGCCTGGCCGAGGCGGCGATCGAGCGCGCGCAGCCGCGATTTCGCCCGCGAGAGGGCGGCGGTCGCCTCGGCGACGACCGCGTTGGCGTCCCCGGCCAGCGCCAGGGCCGGGAGCGGCTCGCGGCTGTGCTCGCCGCGCAGATGCGCCAACACCTCCTGTTCGAGCTCATCGGCGCGGCGCGTGTGGTAACCGCCGACCGACTGGTTGGTGCGCGCCCCGCTCTGGTAATAGCGGTAGACGCCGCTGGAGGTCTCGCCGCCGCGACGCTGCCAGCGCTGGCGGCGCGTCACGCCGACCATGCGGCTGCCGCTTTCCCCGCACCAGAGCAGGCCGGAAAGCAGAAAGCGCCCGCCCTGCGAGGCGCCCGGCGCCGTGCGCCGCGCGGCCATCCGCTCCTGCACTGCGTTGAACTCTGTCCGCGTGATCAACGCCTCATGGTTGTTGGGCACGCTGACGCCGAAGCGCTGGTAGGTGCCCATGTAGACGCGGTTGCGCAGCAGATCACGGATCGTGACCATGCTCCAGTTCCCCTTGCGGCGGGTGCGGTAGCCCTCGGCGTTGAGCCGCTGGGCAATGCGGCGGATCCCGAGGCCCTCGTCAAGATACATCCGCACGATGTATTTGACCACGTCGGCCTCCTCGGCGACCGCCTCAAAGCGGCCCTCGGGGCCGACGCAGTAACCGTAGGGCGGGCGGCCCAGAGCCTGCCCGCGGACCGCGCGGCGGCGCATCGCGTCGCGCACCCGGCGGCCCCGCTCGCGCGGCTGCTGGCGCTCCCAAAGCTCGATCATGGCCGATTCATCGAGCGGGCCCTCAGCCAGCGAGAGCACCTGCGCCCCGCGCACGCGCATCTGCAGCAGCGCGCGCGCGCTCTGATTGGCGTCGCCTCCGAGCCGGCAAAAGGCGGGCACTACGACCACGGTGAAGCCCGCCGGCTGCTCAGAGAGGTGCTGGAGCAGCTGCGCGAAGCCGGGCCGCTGCGCCTCGCTGGAAGCATCGAGAAATGTCGCCGCCGGTTCATAGCCGTGCTCGTTACAGAAATCGAGAAATGCCGCGTTCTGTTCAGCCAGTGCGGGCGCTCTCTCGCCGGTCTGTGCTTCGCACCGGCTGAGATAGCCAATCGCACGCACGAATTAGGCCACTCTCACCAAACATCCGCACGACGGACACTCGATCGGGCGATCGGCGCGGCGCGCCCGGGTGATGATCATTGTCGGCAGCGTCAGCCGGCACTCCTCGCAGACCCCGCCCACGACGCCCGCGACGACGCGCGGCCGGCGGCGACGGTATTCATCGTAGGTGCGCAGGTCGGCGCCGCTGAGCCCCATGCGGCGCTGCGCAACCAGCGCGGAGAGATCGTCGACTCGGACCTGTGCGCTGCTGCGCTGCTCGGCCAGCTCGGCCTGGCGGCGGTTCCAGAGCTCCAGCGATTGCGCACGCAGCCCGCTCAACCAGCGTTCCGCATCCGCTGCTTCTTCCGAGCGCAGGCCCGCGCTGAGCGCGGCGTCCTGCAGGCCGCCGAGATTCTGGCGCTGCGAGTAGAGATCGCGCTGCAGCTCCTCCAGCGTGCGGTGGTCGGTCACCGCGCCGCCGTAGAGCCGCTCATCGGTCGCCTGGATGCGCCGCTGGGCAACCTCGACCGTCGCCTGCGCCTCGCGCGCCTCGCGCGCCGCCCGGGCGGCGAGATCAACCTGAGCCTTAAGCTCGCGGTCCAACGCTTCGACAAAGGGCGGGTCAGCGATCTGCTCGGCAACGGTCTGCAGCACGCGCTTGGCGTCGTCGCGCAGAAGATCGATCTTCTGCAGCTCCTGCATCCCCTCGAGATCCATGGCGCTCGCTTCCGTCCGGGCGCTGGCGCTGTACTCAGTCTCTGCGCGCAGTCTATGCGATGCCGGTGAGTGCCAACGAGCGCAGCAGCAATAACGCAGCGGACAGCGGAGTACGGCGCTGATAGGCTGGCCCCGCCATGAGCCGCACACCGCGCCCCGCCGCACGGCGGCAGCTCTATTCGCTGCTGATCAACGCCTCGACCCTGCTGCAGGAGCCGATCGGCGCGCTGCGCGACTACGAGCTCTCACAGGCCGAGTTTCGCTACGCCGGGCGGCGCCGCGCGGTTGACGGCGCGCTGCGGCTGCTGCGCACCGACCAATCGCTGCTCGCCAGCGCACAGCTGCAAACGAGCGTCGATGACATCTGCGGCGCCTGCCTCGCACCGCTCTCGCTCGTATTGGATCTGCAATTCGATGAGGAGTTCTGGCCGCCGACCGACGCGCTGACCGGGCGGGCGCTCCAGCCGCCGCCGGAGCGCGACGGCTTTGCAGTGATCGATGGGCAGATCGACCTGACCGAAGTCGTGCGACAATATGTCGAGATGGCGAGGCCGATCAGCCCGCGCTGCGGGCCGTCCTGCCCCGGCGCCGGGCTGCCCGACGCCAACGACGAACAAGAGACCGACGATCGCTGGGCCGCGCTGCGGGCGCTGCGCGAGCAGCTGCCGCAGCCGCCGCACTGAAGAAAGAACTGAGCGATGCCGCCGCTTCCCAAACGTAAGTACGCCAAGACGCGCCAGCGCCTGCGCCGCCAGCACCACAAAGTGCGCCGCCCCAAGCTGGTGATCTGCCCAGAGTGCAACGCAACGCACCAGGCGCATCATATCTGCTGGGCCTGCGGCTCCTACCGCGGGCATGCGGTGATCGCGGTGGAGGAGTAGCGGTGGCGGCAACCGCCTGGCTGTTCCCCGGCCAAGGCGCGCAGCAGGTCGGGATGGGGCGCGATCTCTATGAGGCGTACCCAGAGGCGGCGGCGGTGTTCGAAGCAGCCGATGCGGCGATCGGGCGGGCGCTCTCGCGGATCATCTTCGAAGGCCCCGAGGAGGAGCTGCGCCGGACCGTCAACACGCAGCCGGCGATCCTCGTCGCCAGCCTGGCCGCTTGGGCGGCGGCGCGGGCTGCGGGGCACGCCGCGCTGGCGGACGAGCCCGTCTGTGCGGCGGGGCACAGCCTAGGCGAGTACAGCGCGCTCGCGGCGGCCGGTTCGCTGACAGTCGCCGAAGCGGTGCGGCTCGTGCAGCGGCGCGGAGAGCTGATGCAGGCGGCCGGCGAGGCGCGGCCGGGCACGCTGGCGGCGGTGCTGGGCATGGATGAGGACGCGGTCGAGCAGGTCTGCGCGGATACGGGCGCGGAGCTCTGCAATCTGAACGCAACAGGGCAGATCGTGGTGGGCGGAACACCGGAAGCGGTCGAGCGCGCCGCCCTGCTCGCCGAGCAGCGGGGCGCGCGGCGCGTCGTGCGGCTCAACGTCGGCGGCGCCTTTCACACCTCGCTGATGGCGCCGGCGGCCGAAGCGATGGGCCCAGTGCTCGACGCAGCGGCGATCGCGGCCCCAAAGATCACCGTGATTGGCAACGTGGAGGCATCGGCGCTGACCAGCGCGGAAGCGGTGCGCGCCGATCTCAAGGCGCAGATTCGGCGCCCGGTGCGCTGGCGCGACACCGTGCTCGCGATGCGCGCGCTGGGCGTGGAGACGTTCGTAGAGATCGGGCCGGGCACGGTGCTGAC
Organism: uncultured Dehalococcoidia bacterium; assembly: GCA_964347635.1. Lineage (GTDB taxonomy): Bacteria > Chloroflexota > Dehalococcoidia > Bin125 > Bin125 > CATQGW01. Next base: position 27,011 of record CAYFZI010000002.1, on the reverse strand, counting down.
AGGGTTGGTGCGGACGACGCTGCGGCCGGAGAAGCCGAAGCTGATCAACCTCAACGATCGAGCCAGCATCGCGGAGGGTGCAGCCTGAGCCGCGGCGGCCGCGCCGCGGCAGCGGGGGCGGCGCGCCGCAAAGACGCGCGCACGCGCGCCTTTGCCGCCTCGTTCGAGGCGGAGTTTGAGCGGATCAGCGCGGCGGCGGCGCTGGCGCGGGCCCAGGCGGCGGAGCCGCTCGAAGATGCCGAGCGGCTCTATGCGGAGCGGCTCGTCGCCGGTGTGGCGGCCCGCTGCGGGGAGCTCGACGCGATCATCCGCGAGACGGCGCGGGAACGCCCGCTCGCGCAGATGGCGCTGGTCGACCTGACGGTGCTCCGAATTGCGCTGTACGAACTGCTCTTCAATACTGAAGCGGTACGCGCCTCGACCGCCGTGCACGAAGCGGTGGAGCTGGCCAAGCGCTACGGCAGCGACGGCAGCCGGCGCTTGGTTAGCGGGGTGTTGGGCACAATCAGACGAACCCGGCTCGAAGGGCCGGTGCAGGAGGCTTCTGCAGTGGCACTGTTCGAACGGATTCAGGGCATCATCGTGGAGCAGCTCAGCGTCGAGGCCGACGAGGTCACGCTGGACGCCTCATTCATCGACGACCTCGGCGCGGACTCGCTCGATCTGGTCGAGCTGATTATGTCGTTCGAAGAAGAATTCCGCGATGAGGTGCCCGACCTGGAGATCTCCGATGAGGACGCGGAGGAGATCGCGACCGTCCGCGATGCGGTCAATTTTCTGCTCGAGAAGGGCGTGCCGGAAAACTAGCGGAGCGCTGAACCGCCGCCGACGCAGGCAATGGCCCAACCGCTCCGCTCCCGCCGCCAGCAGAGCGGGCGGGGAATGCGAGGCCTTCCCCCGCCCGGCCGCGGCGGGAATGCGGCAGCCGAGCGCAAATCCGATACGCTGAAGCCGGCGCGTATGCACGCTGGAGCGGGCGCGTGCAGCGCCAGGCGGCCTGAGGCCGCGGTGGGGCGCGCATGAATATCTTCGGCGTTGGAATCCCAGAAATTCTGGTCGTGCTGCTGTTGGCCGCGGTGATCTTCGGGCCCGCCCGCCTGCCAGAGTTCGCCGGGCAGTTTGGGCGCGCGATTCGCGAGCTGCGCGAGTATGCGCGCGACTTCCGAGACGAGTATTTGACCGACTTCGAAGAGATGCGCGAGGAGTACATCGAAGTTCGCCACCAGCTGGAGGAAACGGACGAAGAGCTGCGCCGCGATCTGGCCGATGCCGAGGCGGACATTCGGGCGGCCGCGCGCGACGCTGAAATTGCGACCGAGGAAGCGGTGTCGGCGGCGCGCAGCGGCGCCCCGGCGTCCCCCAATGCGGCGAATCAGACACCGCCGTCACCGACGCCGATCGCAGCGGCCGTCGAAGCCGAGCCGCAGGCGGAGGCGCGCCAAGCGCGGCGGCGCCCGATCGTGCGGCGGCGCAGCGCGCGCGCCGCCGAAGCGCCGGCGCGGCCCTCGAACGTGATTTCGCTGAACCGCCGCCGCGGCGGCGCGTAGCGGCGCGGACAGACTGACGCATGGCATCGCAGCCGGCCGCCCAGCCGCCCGAGGAAACGCCGCTCGATCTGGAGCTGGCCGAGGAGCCCGAGAGCAGCGGCGATCGCGAGCTGACACTCGGCGAGCATCTCAGCGAAATCCGCCAGCGGCTCACGATCGCCACGCTGAGCGTGGTGCTGACCACGGTCGTCACGCTCGTGTTCGCCGAATCGATCCTCGATTACCTGCTCGAGCCCGGACGCGCAGCGCTGCCCGACTTTCGGCCGATCTACACCGAGCTGCTCGGCTACATCGGCGCGTACATCAAGATCAGCCTGATGCTGGGGGTCGCCGGCGCGATGCCGGTGCTCGTCTACCAGGCCTACGCCTTCATCCACCCCGGGCTGACGCGCACCGAGCGGCGCTGGATTCTGCCAATCGTCTTCGTCGCCACGATCGCCTTCGCCTGCGGGGGCGCCTTCGCCTTCTACATCGGCTGGCCGCCCGCGCTCGACTTCCTGCTCAACTTCGGCGACAAGATCGCCGAGCCGCAGGTGCGGATCAACAACTACGTCGACATGCTGACCCGCTTCGTCTTCTGGACCGGGATCATCTTCGAAATGCCGCTCTTCCTGATGGGTCTGGGGGCGTTCGGCCTGGTCACATCGAAACGGCTGCTCGGTATGTGGCGCTGGGCGATCATCGGCGCATTCCTGCTCGCAGCGCTGATCACGCCCTCGATCGACCCCGTCACGCAAACGGTGGTCGCCGTGCCGACGCTGGGGCTGTACATCCTCGGCGTCGCGCTCGTGCGGATTGTCGAGCCGCACGCGATCATCCCCGCCGCCGATGCCGAACAAGCCGAATCCGCAGCAGAGCAGTGACGAAGACCGAAGCGCCGCCCGCGCACCCGCTGAGCCAAACCTAGCCAACTAGCCAAGCGCGGAGCGCTGCCGCGCTTGGCGCGCCCGAGAGACGCCCCAGAGCAATCCGCCGAACGTGCCCCATAGGCCCTAGTCGAGCGGCTGGACGCCCGATTCGGCGCGCTGCAGCACACGACGCGAGCTGCCGCCTTCAGCGGGCGCGACGATGCCGGCCAGCTCGAGCTGCTCAATGAGGCGCTCGGCGCGGGGCAAGCCGACCCGCAAGCGCCGCTGCAGCAGCGAAGCCGAGACGCGCCGATGCTCGCACGCCAGCGCCGCCGCCTCATCAAAGCGGGAATCACTCGATGCCTCCGATGCCTCCGGAGAGGAGAGCCGCAGCGGCGCCGCATCCTCCTCCCCCATCCCGCTTGCGGGTGCGGCCGGAGAATCCAGATGGACTTCGGCATCCTGCTCCCGCAAGCGGGGCGGGCGCTCTGCCGCAGCTGCCTCGGGGGCGGCCGAGCGATCGTCTGAGGCGGCGATGTCCGGCGGCTCGGCTGCGAGCGCCGTGCGCAGCTTGCTGCGCAGCGCGTCGGTCTCTGCGCCGGCCTGGATCGCTGCGCGCGTCTGCGGTGCAGCGTCGGCGTCGTTCAGCAGCTCATCGATCAGATCTTCGACAGTCGAGCGCTGAGCTGCGGGCTGCGCGGGCGCCGTCCAGGCCTCGATCACTCGGTCGATCTCGTCGTCGGATACGAACGCGCCCTGCACGCGGCGCGGCTTGATGCTGTCGGAGCTCATCAGCAGCATGTCGCCGCGCCCCAGCAGCTTCTCTGCCCCGGCCCGATCCATGATCACCCGCGCATCTGTCTGGGATGTCGTTGCGAACGCGATGCGGGTGGGGAAGTTGGCCTTGATCAGCCCGGTCACGACGTCGACGGAGGGGCGCTGCGTCGCCACCACCAGGTGAATACCGGTCGCGCGCGCCAGCTGCGCCAGGCGTACCAGCTGCTGCTCGACCTCGACCGGCGCGGCCATCATCATGTCGGCCAGCTCATCGAGCACCACCACCCAGTAGGGCAGCGGCTGCTCGACATCCGGCCGCGCGTTGTAGGCCGCGATGTTGCGCACGCCGCACGCTTCGAGGCGCCGATAGCGGCGCTCCATCTCGGCCACCACCATGCCCAACACGCGCACGACTTCGTCGGTCTCGGTGACCACATGCGAGAGCGCCAGGTGGGGGACGCCGGCGTAGCCGGTCAGCTCGACCCGCTTGGGATCGACCAGCACCAGACGCAGCTGCAGCGGCGATTGGTGCATCAGCAGGCAGGTGATGATCGTGTTGATGCAGACGCTCTTGCCGGAGCCGGTCGCGCCGGCGATCAGCACGTGCGGCATCTTGGCCAAATCGGCGACGACCGGCCGCCCGCGCACGTCGCGGCCCAGCGCGATCGGCAGCCCGCCGCGCTCGACCGCGCGGCGGTACTCATCCGACTCGAGCAGCCCGCGCAGCGCGACAATCCCGGACTCGGCGTTGGGCACCTCGATGCCAATCACGGGCCGCCCCGGAACGGGCGCCTCGACGCGAATCGAAGGGGCTGAGAGGGCGAGCGCCAGATCGTTGGCCAGCCGTGTGATCCGGTTGACCCGCACCCGCGTGCGCGCCACCTCTTCGGAGCGGGTCTGCGGTTGTCCGTCGCCGTCGAGCAGCGCCTTGCCGTCGGCGCTGCGCAGCGCGATCTGGCGCATCTTAATCTCCCAGCCCGGCTCGATCCCGAACTGAGTCACGCTCGGGCCGCGGTTGATTTCGGCGACCCGCGCATCCACTCCGAACGAAGCCAAAGTGTCGACAATGATCTGCGCGCTCTCATCGGCGCTGGCCTGCGACACCGCGGGCCGATCCGGATCGAGCAGGTCCAACGGCGGCAGCCGCCAGCCGTCTGCGGCCTGGCGCTTGAGCGTCCGCTTGGGCGGCTTCGCCGCCGGCGCGGGCGGCGTCGGTGCAGGCGGCGCGGGATTGGGCGGCGGCGCCTGCGCCAGCGGAGGAGGGGGCGGCGAATTGGGTATCTGCAGCGTCCATTGCGCGGGTGGCGGGGGCGGCGGCGCCTGCGCGGCCGTCCGCCGCCGCTCAACCGCGCCGCGCAGATCGCCCGCGATCTCCCGCAGCGCGCCCCAGACCAGGCGCACATACCAGCTGAGCCCGGCCCAGATCGCCCGCCCGATCGCCGCCGCCGCGGCCGGGCCGTGGTCCGCCAACGCCCGCACCGACCAACGCAGCCCGCGTTTCGCGCCGCCCAGCAGCGCGCGCGCCTGCGGCGGCGCGAGCAGCGCGCCGCCGCCCAGAAGCAGCAGCGCGATCAGCACAGCGCCGCGCGCGTTCGCGAATGCCGCTCCGACAGCGCCGCCCAGCGAGTGCTCAGCCAGCGAGACGCCGCCCAACGACAGAGCGGGGCCAAACGCGCCGGCGATCCCCCACGCCGCCAGCAGCAGCGCGGCCGCGCCCAGGATGCGCCGCAGCTGCCGCCGCTGCACCCGCTTGGGCCGCCGCATGCCCAGCAGCAGCGCTGCGCCGCACGCAGCCGGCGCCGCCGCGGCCAGGTAGACGCCGCCGCCGAGCGCCGCGATCAGCGCTTCGCGCCCGCCCGCCGCCGGCGCAGCGGCCAGCGACGCCCAGGCAGCGAAGAGGGAAGCGGCGGCGATCACAGCGATCCCTGCCAATGGGGTGCGCTGCTGCGTCATCCAGAGCGCGAGCTGGTCGGGAAGCGCCGTACGGCGCTTTGAACCGCGTTTGGCCATGCCCAATCCCTCGGCCCACCGGCCGCAGCCGCCCCGCTACACGCCCAAGATTCAGATCTCAGACCTCAACCGCCACAGGAATCACCATAGGCCGCTGGCGCGCCTCGCGGTACAGAAATGCCGAGATTTGCCGCTTCAAGCCGTTCTCGAGCGCGCTCCACTCGACAGGGTGCGCGTCGCGCCGCAGCGTCTTGGTGATCTGCGCGATCGCCCCGCCGCGCAGCTCGGGCGAGTTGTCCAGCTCCACGAAGCCCTTCGCGACGAGATCAATCTCGCCGGCGAGCTGCCCGGTCTGATGGTCGATCGGCACGACGACAACGACCACACCGTCGCGCGCCAAGCGCCGGCGGTCGCGCAGCACCGTGTGATCGACGCCGCCGACGTTGACGCCGTCGACATAGACGTAGGAAGCCGGGACGCGGTCAACGACCTCGGACTGGTCCTCGGTCAGTTCGAGCGCGTCGCCGTCGAGCACGATGTGGCAGTTCTCCTCCGGCACGCCCATCGAGATCGCCAGCCGTGTGTGCATCACCAGATGGCGGTATTCGCCGTGGATCGGCACGAACGCGCTAGGCCGCGTCAGCCCGATCACCGTTTTGAGCTCTTCCTGCCCGGCGTGTCCGCGCACGTGCACGTGCTCGTGTCCGCCGCCCGAGTACATCACATCGACGCCGCGCCGGAACAGGTTATCGATCGTGGTGTTGACGGCAGCCTCGTTGCCGGGAATCGGCGTCGACGACAGCACCACCGTGTCGCCGGGCTTGAGCGCGACATCGCGGTGGTCGCCGCTGGCCATCCGCGAGAGCGCCGACATCGGCTCGCCCTGCGCGCCGGTGCAGATGATCACGGTGTTTTCGTCTGCGGCGTGGCGGTGTTCAGTGATATTGCGGATTTGCCGCTCGGGGGCCGAGAGGTAGTTGAGCTCCAGCGCCACACCGAGGTTCTTCTCCATCGAGCGGCCGGTCGGGAAGACGGTGCGCCCCGCCGCTTCGGCGCCGTCGATGATCTGCTGCACGCGCGCGATCTGCGATGCGAAGGTGGCGATGATCACCCGCCCCGGCGCCGTGAGCAGAATTTGCTCGAGCGCATCCCCCACGACCATCTCCGAGACCGTATGGCCGGGCCTATCGGCGTAGGTCGAATCGCTGCAGAGCAGCCGCACGCCCTCTTGCCCGTAGCGGGCCAGTGCGTTCAAATCGGTCGGTTCGCCCATCACCGGCGTGTGGTCGATTTTGAAGTCGCCTGTGTGCACGACCAGCCCGGCCGGCGTGCGCAGGGCCAGCCCGAAGGCGTCCGGAATCGAGTGCGCAACGGGGAAGAACTCAGCGGAGATCTGGCCGAAGTTGATCTGCGAGCCGGCGCGGATCGTGACCTGGTCGACATCGAGCAGGCCGGCCTCCTCGAGCTTCAGCCGCAGCAGGCCCTGAGGGAGCCGCGCGGCGTAGATCGGCGCGGGCAGGCGCGGCAGCAGAAAACGCAGCGCGCCGATGTGATCCTCGTGGCCGTGGGTAATCAGCCAGCCGCGCAGTTTGCGCCGCCGCTGCTCGAGATAGCTCACATCGGGGATGATGTAATCGACGCCGTGCATCTCCTCCGAGGGAAACATCAGGCCGGCGTCGACGACCACCATGTCGTCGTCGGTTTCGTAGACCATCAGATTGCGGCCGATGTCGCCGAGTCCGCCGAGCGGCACTACCCGCAAGCTGCCGCGCCGCACATCGCTCACGCGCTTCCTCCAAGTGTTCAGGCCGCCGTGCAGGTTCGGGCGGTCGGCCGCGCGGACCGGGCATCAGGCTAGAGCAGCGCCAGCTGCGTCCCGCCCGGCTGCTCGCCCTCCGCTTGCTCGCCGCCCGGCTGCGCCGCGGCTGTCTGGCTCGGCGGGCTTGGCCGCTGCGATTCGGCAAGCAGCTGCGGGATGCGGGCGAAATCGCCGCGCAGGACTTGCAGCAGCGACGCTTGGCGCAGCGCGGCGGCGGGGTGGTAGACAGGGTAGATGCGCCACCGTCCGGCCTGCGCGGGGACGCCGCGCGACCGCCCCATCACGGCGCGCGGGATGAAGTACTGCGTCGCAAAGCGGCCCAGCGGCACGATCAACTTTGGCCGAATGCTTTCGATCTGCTCGCGCAGAAACGGTTCGCAGGCGGCGATCTCGTTCGGCTGCGGGTCGCGGTTCTGCGGCGGGCGGCATTTGACCACGTTGGCCACGAACACGTCCGCGCGGGTCAGCTCGATGCCGGCAAGCAGCTCATCGAGCAGTTTGCCGGCCCGCCCCACAAAGGGGCGGCCCTGCTGATCTTCGTGGAAGCCCGGACCCTCGCCGATGAACATCAGCTCCGCGTCGGGGTCGCCGTCGCCGGGCACTGTCTGGGTTCGGCCCGCGCTCAGCGTGCAGGCCGTGCAGCCGGCGATCCGCCGATTCAGCGTCAGCAGCTGCTCAAGCTCCATAGCGCCAAGTCTAGAAGCGCCGGCCGCGCCCTTGCGCGCGCGACATAGCGCTTCGTTCTGTTCCTCTGCCCCCCTGGCCCCGCGGGGAGAACAGCGGGGCGGCGGCTAGCCAACGGCGCTGAGGAGCGGGTCAAATGGATCGAAGGCTTCATCGCCGTCGAAGCGCATCGCTTCGGGGCCGGGGTCCTCGATGCTGGCCTGGGCGCGCAGGTAGCCGGCCCAGTTGAGCCGGTAGAGCCGCTCGCGGCGCGCGATGCCGCGGATGCGGCGCGCGCCCATATCGATCCAGAACTCGTCCGGCACCGCGGCTGCCACCTCTGCAGCGAAGGCGGCGGAGCTGAGGATCATCCCGCCGTCGCCCTTGGCCAGGATGCGGCTGGCCATGTTCACGGTGCGGCCGAGAATGTCGCCGCCAGGGCGGAGGATCACATCGCCGCGGTGGATGCCGATCCGCACGCGGACCGGCCAGCCGGCCCCGCGGTGCGCGGCGCGCAGGGTGACGCGGGCCTGAATTCGGGAGGCGCAGCGCACAGCGTTGAGCGCGTCGGCGAAGACGATCAGGAAGCCGTCGCCGGTCAGCTTCACTTCGAAGCCGCGGTGGCGGTGCAGCTCCTCGCGGACGATGTCGTTATGTTCATCGATAATCGCTTCCCAGGTCGCGTCGCCCAAGCGCTCGGTCAGCTGGGTTGAATCTTCGATATCGGTGAAGACCACCGAGAGCGCTTCGCCGTGTGCGGGCAGCAGGGCGGCGGTGAGAGCGCGGCCGCACTTGGGGCAGAAGGAGGAGGCGGGCGGCGCCAGCTCGCCGCAGAACGCGCAGCGGCGGCCGTCGCCGCCCCGCGCCTCACCGCCCAGCCAGGATGGGGGAGCGTCGCCGGCCAATCGCGCCGTGCTGGCCGGCCGGCGCTCGGGGACGGGCTCCAACACCACCGTTGCACCTCCCGGGCGCCCAAGCGGCGGGGCCTGCGGGCGGGACCCGCCTCAGCGCGGGCTCACCCGCCAAGTAGATGCGGCGGGTGAGCGGGTTCAGCGCGCACAACGCGCACAGTGGACGCTCTGCTCACCTGCACGCCGCTTATCTGCAGGGGGCGTGCCTCGCCCTGCCGCGCGGTCTCCCAACCGCCCGTGCGCGCGTCAAGGCGACAGTATCAACATTATGGAGAGGGCGTCAAAACGGCGCTGGAATCAGCCGCCGCGCGCGGTGCCGGCCGGTTCGCGGCGGCGGCGCGGACGCCGGCGCCGTCCGTAGGCCTGGTCGACCCACGGCTCGAGCTGCTCGGGATCGCCGGCGAGGCCGCGGCGCAGCTCGACGATCTGGTCGCGCAGCACGGCGGCCTTTTCGAATTCCAGATCGCGCGAAGCCTGCTTCATACGCCCTTCGAGCTCTTTGATCAGACGCGCGATCTGATCGGGGCTGGCGTCGGTCGGGAGCGGCGCGCCGCTTTCCGCCGCCGCATAGTGGGGCGCGTCTTCGGCGACCTCGCGGAGGTCGCTGGCCTGATCGGTGATGATTTGGTCGGTGATATCGCGGATTTCCTTGCTGATCGAGGCCGGGGCGATGTTATGGCGCTGGTTGTATTCGGCCTGCACGGCGCGGCGGCGGTGCGTTTCGTCGATCGCCAGGCGCATCGAATCGGTGATCCGATCGGCGTAGAGGATCGCGTGGGCGTTGATGTGGCGCGCGGCGCGGCCGATCGTCTGCACCATCGTGCTCTCGTTGCGCAGGAAGCCTTCCTTATCGGCGTCGAGCACGGCGACCAAGCTCACTTCCGGCAGATCGAGCCCCTCGCGGAGCAGATTGATGCCCACGACGCAGTCGAAGACGCCGAGGCGCAGGTCGCGCAGCACTTCGACGCGCTGAAACGCGTCCTGCTCGCTGTGCAGATAGTAGGTCTTAATCCCCACTTCGCGCAGGTAGTCGGCGAGGTCTTCGGACATCTTCTTGGTCAGGGTGGTCACGAGGGTGCGCTCGCCGCGTTCGGCGCGGGCGCGAATTTCGGAGACTAGGTCGTCGATCTGGCCGTCGGTGCCGCGCACCTCAACCTCAGGATCGAGCAGCCCGGTGGGTCGAATCAGCTGCTCGACAATCTGCTCCGAGTGGTTGCGCTCGTAATCGGCGGGGGTGGCGGAGACGAAGACGACTTGGTTGATGTGGCGCTCGAACTCGTCGATGTTGAGCGGCCGGTTGTCGATCGCGGAGGGCAGGCGGAAGCCGAAGTCGACCAAGGTTTGCTTGCGCCGCGTGTCGCCGCCGTACATGCCGCGCACCTGCGGCAGCGTCATGTGGCTCTCGTCGATGAACAGCAGCCAGTCTTCGGGGAAGTAGTCGAGCAGCGTCCAAGGCGTGCTGCCGGCGGCGCGGCGGGCGAGGTGCCGCGAGTAGTTCTCGATGCCCGCGCAGTAGCCAGTCTCGCGCAGCGTTTCGAGGTCGTACTTGGTCCGTTCCTCGAGCCGCGCGGCTTCGAGGATACGGTCCTCGCCGCGCAGCAGCTCGAGCTGCTGCTGCAGCTCCGCCTCGATGTCCGCGACAGCCGCGGCCATGCGCTCATCGGTGGTCACGAAGTGTTTGGCGGGATAGACATCGACGCGCTCGCGGTCGGCGAGAATCTCGCCCGTCAGCGGGTCCAGCTCGACGATCCGCTCAACCTCATCGTTCCAGAACTCAACCCGAACGGCGAGGTCTTCGTAGGAGGGCTGGATTGTCAGGGTGTCGCCGCGGATGCGGAAGCGGCCGCGCTGCAGCGTCAGCTCGTCGCGCTCATACTGCTGGTCGATCAAGCGCCGCAGGACCAGGTTGCGCGCCGCGTGCTTACCCTTTTCGAGCGTCAGCACCATGCCCTGATAGTCCTCCGGCTCGCCGAGGCCGTAGATGCAGGAGACTGAGGCGACGATCACCACATCGCGGCGCTCGAAGAGCGCGCGCGTCGCAGCGTGGCGCAGCTTGTCGATCTCGTCGTTGATGTCGGATTCCTTGGCGATGTAGGTGTCGGAGCGGGGGATGTAGGCCTCGGGCTGGTAGTAGTCGTAGTAGGAGACGAAGTACTCGACGGCGTTGTTGGGGAAGAAGTCGCGGAATTCGGTGCAGAGCTGGGCGGCGAGGGTTTTGTTGTGTGCGAGCACCAGAGTCGGGCGGTGCAGCTCGGCGATCACGTTGGCCATCGTGAACGTCTTGCCGGAGCCCGTCACGCCCAGCAGCGTCTGCGCCCGCTGGCCGGTCTGCAGGCCGCTGACCAGCTCGCGGATCGCATGCGGCTGGTCGCCGGTCGGCTGATAGTCGGCGGTGAGTTCGAATCGGTCAGGCACGTACCGCTCCCTGCAGGACTGGATCGATCACATCGTAGCCCGCCGCGGCGGCCTCAGGCGTCGCCGGCGAGGCGCTGGAGGACGGCGCGCAGCACTGTCTCTGTGGTCTGCTCGGCGCCCGCGGACGGCGCCAGTTCGGCGACCCAACGCTCGGCCTCGCGGCGCTGATAGCCGAGCCCGACCAGCGCCTCGACGGTGTCAGCCGCGACCTGGTCGGGCGCGCGGGCCTGCGGCTCGGCGGCGCCGTCGAAGCCTTCGTCGCGCAGCAGCGCTTCCTCGACCAGCTTGCCGCGCAGCTCGGCGATGATCTTGTCCGCTTGGCGCGTGCCAATACCCGGCAGGCCGCTGAGCGCGCGGCGGTCGCCGGCCTCGATCCACTGCGCGATCGTCGAAACCGAAGCGGCGAGCGCGCGCTGCGCCTTCGTGACGCCCATGCTGTTGACGGTGATCAGCTTGCGAAAGAAATCGCGCTCGATGGGGCGCTGAAAGCCGATCAAGACGGGGGTCGGGGCGCGATCGGGGACGTGGTAGTGGGTGAACAGTTCGAGCTGTTCGGGGCGCTTGGCCTCGAGCGCGCGCCAGCAGATCGTGGGCAGGCGCACCTCGTAGACGAGACCGCCGAGGGCCACTTCAACGCTCTGCGACTCATCGTCCCAGGCGATCGCTTCGCCGCGCAGGCGGGAGATCACGGCGCTGCCGCGCGCAGGCCCTGCGCCGTCAGGACGTGGCAGTAGGCGACGGCGAGGGCGTCGGCGGCGTCGTTGGACGCATCGAGGCGGGCGAGCTGCAGGCGGGCGGCGAGCGCCGCGGCGACCGCCCGTTTATCGGCGCCGCCGTCGCCGACGACGGCCTCGCGGATCGCGCGCGGCGCATACTCGGCGATCTCCAGGCCGGCCCGGCTGGCGGCGATCATCGCTGCGGCTTCGGCCTGCCCCAGAGCGACCGCTGTGCGCACGTTATGCCGCACGAAGGGGCGCTCGACGGCGGCGGCGGCCGGTCTGTAGCGTTCAATCAGCTCGGAGACGCCTTCGTAGATCTCCGCCAAGCGCCCGGCGAGCGGCGCTGCGGAGGGCCGCAGGACGCCCCAGGCGAGCTGGGCGGAGCCGTCGGCGGCGATCTTGAGCACGCCCCAGCCCGTCGCGCGCAAACCGGGGTCCACGCCCAGCACGCCGCCCGCCGCGTGCGCGGGCGCTCCGCTCACCGATCAGGCCTCCGCCAGCACAGCATCGGGGAAGTCTGCATTGGTGAAGACGCGCTGCACATCATCGAGATCTTCGAGCGATTCGATCAGCCGCAGCAGCGCGCGGGCCTGCGCACCCCCGACTGCGACCGTATTGGTGGGGCGCATCACGACCTCCGCCGAAGCGATCGGCGCGCCGGCGCTCTCGACCGAGCCGCGCGCCTGCTCCAGACCGCTTGGCGCGGTAATCACTTCGATCAGGCCGGCTTCAACATCGACATCCTCGGCGCCGCCGTCGATGGCGGCGAGCGCGACTTCGTCAGCGTCGATCCCGGCCTCAATGTCGACGCCGATCACGCCCTTCGGCTCGAAAATCCAGGCGACCGCGCCGGACTCGGCCATATTCGCGCCGGCCCGCGTGAGCGCGGCGCGCACCTCCGAGACGGTGCGGTTGCGGTTATCGGTCAGCGAGTCGATCAGCAGCGCGGCGCCGCCGGGGCCGTAGGCCTCGTAGCGGATCTGCTCCAGCCGCGCGGCATCGGCGGCGTTGGTCGCGCGATCGATCGCGCGCTGGATGTTGTCCTTCGGCATGTTGTTCTGGCGCGCCCGTTCGATCGCCAGGCGCAGGGCCGGGTTTTCATCGGGATTCGGGCCGCCCTGCCGGGCGGCCACGGCCAACTCGCGCCCGAGTTTGGTGAAGAGCTGGCCGCGCTTGGCATCGGTCACGCCCTTCTTGCGCTTGATCTGCGCCCATTTCGAGTGTCCCGCCATCGCAGCGTCTCCACAATGCAATCAGTGCAGTCAGTCAGCGCAATCGGCGCGGCCGGCGCAGGCAAATGCAGCCAGCGCTCATTCAATGTTCGATGAACGAGAGTATCACCGGCGCGGGCGCGCCGAATTCAGCGCAGCCTCAGCTCCGCGGCGGCGGCGCGGGTCTCATCGAGCGCGGCGTGCGCGGTGATGTCGTTGTCCAGCGGCGTGATCGAGACGCGGCCGCGAACGAGCGCGGCGACATCGCTGCCGGCCGCCAGCTCGACGCCTTCGCGCTGCACCAGCTGGCGGCGAATCGTGCCGTCGGGCTCCGTGTAGTCGACGACGCGGTCGAGCGATACATCACCGGTGTGCGTGATTTCGAGGCCGCCGATTTCGCTGCGCGGACGGTTGGGCACGTTGACGTTGAGCAGCTGCACGGCGCCGCGCTGCAGCAGCCAGGCGGCGGTATCGGCGCCGATCTGCGCCGCTGCATCGAGGTGCGCGCCGTCGATGCTCGCCGAAGAGACCGCGACGGAGGGCAGCCCGCGCAGATATCCCTGCATCGCCGCCATCACAGTGCCCGAATGGAGAATGTCGCGGCCCACGTTGGGACCGGGGTTGACGCCGGAGACGATCATCGAGACGCGCCGCTCCGCATGGCGGCGCAGGCCGAGCACGACCGCATCCGTCGGCGTGCCGCTCACCTGCCAGGCGTTCACACCTGCCAGCCGCGAGTGGGCCCGCTCCGATTCGAGGTCGCGGTGCAGCGTGAACGCCGCGCTCATCCCCGACTGATTGAAGGCCGGCGCCGCCACCATCACATCGCCGTGCTCCCGGAGCGCTTCCGCGAGCAGCCAGAGGCCGTCGGCGTCGATCCCGTCGTCGTTGGTGACGAGAATCAGGGGAGGGCGGGTCATGGGGCATTCTCCTCAGTGTCCTCAATATCCTCAGTGTGCGGAGGGCAAGGTAGGGCGCATACGGGGACGGATGCAGGCGGGGCCGCGGCTAGTCCGCGGTCAGCATGGAAGCTTGACTTCAAGCCTTCAAGCCGGCCGACGGTTACGCAGCTGACAGCAGCCAACAGCCGCTGCCGCAGGCGAAGTACAGCCAGGCAGCGGCATGGAGCCAAGTGCACAGTGCTCCCAAAGTGCCGCAGCGGAACCGCTAAAGGCGGTGCGGCAGTTGGAAGCGTCCGATCAACCGCTGGGTGCGCACTCGGCTGCTGAGGGGACGCCGTGCAGCGGCGCAGCGCTGCGCACGCTGCGGAGGGCGGCCTCCGCAGCCGCGTCCGCGGCCATGACGCCGAGCAGCGTCAGCAGCGGCGACGCAGCGGAGATGTCGATCTCGCCCGTGGCGAGGCTGAAGACCGAATCGCCGTCGGCGGGGCTGAAGACGGCCTCGATCGTGCGCGCCAGTCCAGCTGAAGCCATGATCGCGAGGCGGCGCGTCTGGCCCTTGTGCAGGCGCGCATTGGTCGCGACCACGGCCAGCGTGGTGTTTGCGCCGGGCTGGTCGGACGGCCGGGCAGTCGGCTGGGCGGCCGCTTGGGCGGCGAACTCGCTGACGTAATCAGCGTAGAGCTTGGCGCGCATGATCCCGCTGCTGCGCAGCATCTCGCCGTTGGGGCCGGCGCGGGGGCCGGCGACAAGCCGGCCGTCGGCGGGGTCGACGATGCCGCCGACGGCGTTGGCGGCGACGGCCGCGCCGACGATCAGGCCGGAGGATTCATGGTGCGCGGCGGCGGTGCCGAAGCCGCCTTTGACGGCGGTGCCGGGCGGGCCGAGCTTGGCGACGGTGCAGCCGGTCCCCACACCGACGGAGCCTTGAAGGACGGTGTCGGCGCGGGCTCGGTCGACGGCGTTGCGTCCGTTGGCGGCGGTGGGGTTGGCCGGCTCGCCGATGCCGAGGTCGAAGACGACGGCGCCGAGCACGAGCGGGATGGCGGGGAGGCCGGACCGCAGGCGGAGGCCGATGTTCTGCTCGCGCAGGCGGCGGCGGACGCCGGTGGCGGCTTCGAGTCCGAAACCGCTGCCGCCGGTGAGCAGCACAGCGTGGACTTGCTGGACGGCGTTTTCGGGTCGGGCGAGGTCGGTCTCGATCGTACCGGGCGCGCCGCCGGGGTTGAAAAAGCCGGGTGCAGCGCCCTGCTCGCAGAGGATCACCGTGCAGCCGGTGGCGCGGCGCCGATCGGTGTAGTGGCCGACTTTGATGCCGGGCACCGCGGTGATCGCGTCGCCGCGCTGCGCGCGTGCGTCACTCGGCATCGCGGTGCAGGCCAAGCGGCGGCGGGGGTTCGGCGCTGATCACGAGCGGACGGCGCGGGCTGCGGTTCCAGTGCAGCTGAAACACATCGGGGCGGCTGTAGTGGCCGACGCTGTCGACCCAGCGCTTGGACTCAATCGTGGCGCGGGGATCGATCTCCGCGTAGAGGATCGTCTCCTCGCCGATTGCCGGGCCGGCCAGGTACTTGCCGCCCGGCGCGATGATCGCGCTGCCGCCGCTGGCCGACCAGAACGGCTCCTCGGCCAGCGGCGTGCCGGCCGGCAGGCGCTCGGCCGACATCACCTCGCGCGCGACGATCACGAAGCAGGCGTTTTCATAGGCGAGCTGGCGCGTCGCGGCGTCCACGATGCCGTGCAGCATCTCCCAGCCCGGCCAGACCGAGGCATGAACCTGGATGCCGAGCCCGGCCAGCGCGTAGCGGGCCGGGGCCATGTGGTGTTCGTAGCAAATCAAGCCGCCCAAGCGTCCATGCGGCGTCTCGTAGACATCGAGGTCGGAGCCGTCGCCGTAGCCCCAGATGAGGCGCTCAGACAGCGTCGGAACAAGCTTGCGGTGCCTGCCGAGCAGCGCGCCGTCGGCGCCGATGTAGGCGAGCGTGTTGTAGAGCGTGCCGCCGGCGGCCTCGCGCTCATTGATCCCGATCACCACCGCGGCTTGCGCCTCGCGCGCGGCTTCTGTCAGCGCTGTCCACTCCGGACCGCCGATGACCATGCTGTGCTCGAAATGGTGCTCGTAGAGGCGGGCGAAGGAGGCGCGGTCGGCCGACCGCGAGTGGAAATAGGGATACATCGGGATCCAGGTCTCGGGGAAGACGATCAGCGCCGCGCCGGCCGCAGCCGCTTCGCCGATCGCGGCGCGCGCGCGCTCCACGCTGCCGCGCAGTGTCAGCCCCGGGGCCCATTGCACGGCGGCGGCGGTGAAGGGCGCGGGCACGGCGTCAGCCTGGAGGCGGGTCGAGCGACCAGAGGCCGTAGCCGCCGGTGACAGGCAGAACGGTGCCGGTGATGTAGCTGGCGGCGTCGGAGAGCAGGAAGGCGACAGCCCCGGCCACCTCGTCATCGGCGCCCAGGCGGCGCATCGCGGTGTGCTCGGTGACCCGCTCGCGGTACCAGCCGGGCATCGGTTCGGTCAGCGGTGTATCGATGAACGCCGGCGCGACGCAGTTGACCCGAATCGGCGCCGCCAGGGCGTGGGCCCATTCGGCTGCGAAGGTGCGCGTCATCGCTTCGACCGCGGCGCGGGTCATCGCGTAGGGCGCCTGGCGCGGCAGCCCGTAGGCAGCGCCGACCGAGGAGATCGTGACCACGCTGCCGCCGCGCTGCGCCTCGATCCAGCGCGCCGCGACGCTGCGCGTGAGAAAGAAGGTGCCGCGCTGATTGACGTTCATGATCTGGTCGTACTCGGCCGCTGTGACCCGCTCGGCGCGCTGCAGAATCGGGCTGATGCCGGCAACGTTGACTAGGCCGGTGAGCGGCCCGCAGGCCTGTTCGACATCGTCGATCAGGCTTTCGTGGTCATCGATCTCGGCCAGATCAGCGCGGAACGCCCAGGCTTCGCCGCCCTGGCCGCGGATACTCTCGGCGACTTCCTCAACCTGCGCGGCGGTGCGCGCAGTCAGCGCGACCCGCGCGCCGATCTGCGCGATCAGCTGCGCGGCGGCCTTGCCAATCCCACGGCCGGCGCCTGAAACGAGCACCACCTGGCCTTCGAGCGAGAACGGCGAGGCGCTCATGCGCGCTCCTCCAGCGCCATCGTGTCGCGCACGTGGAGGTAGAGCCAGATCAAGTCGCGGGCCGCCCCGGTGATCTTGTCGATCGCGTCGATGAACACTTCGAGCTGCGGCTCGTGGATCGCCAGCGCGTGCGTGAGCACCACGCGGCGGCGCTGCTCGACCACCACCAGCGCAACCTGATCGCGGTTCATGGCCCGCTCCGGCAGCCAATCGAGCTTGTGCGTCAGCGTCGAGGAGGAGCGCAGCCCGTCGGCCAGCTCGAGCAGCACGCCTTGATCGACGCGCTGGACGCGCTCGATGCCGTGCGCCACAGCGGCGGTCGCGGCGGCGAAGGCGCGGTAGTCCCGTTTGGGAATCTCGCCGCGCGCCGCCTCAACATCGCCGAGCGTGGGCAGCTGCAGGTCGCGCAGCAGCTCTGCGGCGGTCCGCCCCAGGGTGAGCGCCCGGAACGCGGCGACCGAGGGCGGCGTGAGCTCGAAGTTCATGAACGTGCTGAGCAGCGGCTGCTCGCGGCGGCGGCGCATCGCCAGATAGAGCGCCATCAGCTCCTGCGCGGCGTTGAGATATTCCTCGACGATCCGCATCCCGATCACTTTGCGGTCGTCCGGGTCGGCCAGCGCCTGCGAGCGGAACAGCGCCTCGGCCACGGTGCGGTGCGCCTTCGCGCCGAACCGCGCGTAGTTCTCCAGAAACGCCACCTCGACGGCATGCAGCGAGCGCTCGAAGCAGGGCGCGCAGACGCGCGCGCGGGGATCGGCGGCGGCCAGGTCAAACTCGCCGCCGCAGTCCTCGCAGCTGGCGATCGCGACGCGGCGCTCGCGGTCGGCGCGGTTCGGCGCGAACGGTGTGCGCGGGTGGGCCTCAGTCGGTCGCCGAGCGGTCATGGCGGCGCCTCCCGCGCGAGGCTAGCACTCGCCGCGCCGCCTGCCGCGGATGCTGGCAGCGCGGGCACCAGTGCGAGGCCCGCCCGCCGACGATGCTGCGGCGGATCAACGCGCCGCAGTCGTCGCAGGGCTGCTCGGTGCGGCGGAAGACGCGCACATAGTGCTGCTGCTCGCCTTCGCCGCCCGCAACGTTGGCGTAATCGCGGAACGAGGCGCCGCCGCGGGCGATCCCCTCCTCGAGCACCTGGCGAATCGCGGCGTGCAGGGCGGCCCGCTCCGCTGGACGCAGCGATCCGGCCGGCGCCGCCGGATGCAGGCGCGCGAGAAAGAGCGCCTCATCGGCGTAGATGTTGCCGATCCCGGCCACGCTGCGCTGGTCGAGCAGCGCCGCCTTGACAGCGGTTTTGCGCCCCCGCAGCGCCGCCCAGAGCGCCGCGGCATCGAACGCATCGCTCAGCGGCTCGGGGCCGAGCTCGGGCAGAGCGTCGCTCATGCGATCGACCACGTCGATCGTGCCGAACTTGCGCAGGTCGGCGAAGCGGAGTTCGCAGCCGTCGGCGAGTGCAAAGACGGCGCGGGTGTAGGCGTCGGGCGGCGCGCCGGGCCCGCGCAAACGCAGCGATCCGGTCATCCGCAGGTGCACCACGCAGCAGCGGCCGTCGTCGAGTTCGAGCCCCAGATACTTGCCGCGCCGCCGCACCTGTGCAAACCGCCGCCCCGCCAGCTGCGCACGGAGCGCGGCCGCCGATGCGCCGCGCAGCAGCCGCTCCGCGCCGCGGGCGACGCGGAAATCGACGATCACGCGGCCGCGCAGCAGCGGCTCCAGCCCGCGGCGGACCGTTTCGACTTCGGGCAGCTCAGGCATCTGGGCTTAGCTAGGTTTAGCGCGCCCAGGCGTCGCGCAGCAGCGCCTCATCGAACCACTCGCCGGCCTTGCCGGCCGAGACCCAGTCGTAGAGCGCGGCCTTGAAGATGCCCTCCATCGCGGCGACAGCGGCGATCGCCAGGCCGCCGAGCACGACCGCCGCAATGATCGCCGCGACCGGCCAGAGCAGCGCGAGAATGACGACCGGGATCGCGGCGATCAGCACCGCCGCCAGGTAGATCAGCATGAACGAGAACTGCGCTGTCAGCTGTTCGCCCCAGGTGCGGTTGAAGTATCCGGCCGAGCGCCGAATCGCTTGCACCGGACCGACCCGCTCCGCGACCAGCACGGGGATGACGAAGAACGTGATGTAGGCCCAGACGGCGCCGACGATGCCGACCAGGATCTGGCCGACGATCCGCATGATCTGGTTGTCGGCGCTTTCCGCGGCGGCCTGCAGGGCGCGCAGGATCAGCCCCACCGTGCCGGTGATCAATGTCCAGCCGAGAATCGCCAGCCACATGCCGCGCACCGCGCGGAAGCCGCTGGCGACGTTCGGATCGCCGCCCTCGAGCCGCTGGCGCGCGGCCGCGATCAGAGCGGCGTTGCAGAAGATGATCACGTAGAGGGCGGCAAAGTAGACGACGAGGGTGACGATCACGTCGACCAGGCGCAGCTGATTCTCATCGCCGCCGATCCGGTCCAGCGTGCCGATGCCGCCGAAGACGCCGACGGCGATCGCGGCGATGACGACGACGCCGAGCCCGGAGAGGACCGGGAAGAAGATCAGCTCGCGATCGAGCTGGAGGACGCGCCAGGACGTTTTAATCAGGTTGAAGGTGTTGCCGATCGTGCGGAAGATGCCGCCCATGCTGTTTCAGCCTTTCCGATCAATGCTGATCACAATCTGGTCTGGTCACAATCTGGCCAATCGTGCCTGATCGATCTTGCCCGCCGGCGCTGCTGGTTCGCCGGTTCGCCTCGTCTGGCCAATGCCTGGCCAATCCGGCCCGATCATCCTGGCGGGGCCGCTGCGAGCGGTTCCAGGTCGCGCCAGTTGCCGCCCTGCTTGACCTCGATCTGCAGCGGCACCACCATTTCGATCGCCCGCGGCATCGTGCTCTGCAGCAGCTCGATGAGCGCGGCGGCTTCGGCGCGGGGCAGCTCGAAGATCAGCTCGTCGTGGACCTGCAGCAGCATCCGCGCGCACAACCCATGCTCTTGCAGCCCGCCGCTGATCTGCAGCATCGCACGCTTCATCACATCGGCCGCGGTGCCCTGCACAGGCATGTTCACCGCCATCCGCTCGGCGCCGAGCCGCGCCTGGAAGTTCGACGAGTTGATCGCCGGCAGGTAGCGGCGGCGGCCGAGCAGCGTTTCGGCGTAGCCGCGCTGCCGAGTGCTCTCTTTGGTCTCCTCGATCCACTCCGCCACGCGCGCGAAGCGCGCGAAATAGGAGTCGATGAATACCTGCGCATCGGCGCGCGCCATCCCCGAACGCTGCGAGAGCCCGTGCGCGGTGAGGCCGTAGATGACGCCGAAGTTCATCATCTTGGCGACCCGCCGCATCTCCGGCTGGACATCGCCGATCGAGGCGCCGTACGCCCCCGCCGCCGTCGCCGCGTGGATGTCCTCGCCGCGCTGGAAGGCCTCGATCAGGCCCGCATCCTGGGAGAGGTGGGCGAGCACGCGCAGCTCGATCTGCGAGTAATCGGCGCTGAGAAAGCAAACTTCGCCGCCGCCCTGATTATCCGCCGGATCGCCCGCGCCGGCGCGGCGGCGCGGCACGAAGGCGGCCCGAATCTGCCGCCCCAGATCGGTGCGCACGGGGATGTTCTGCAGGTTCGGCCGCTCTGAGGAGAGCCGCCCGGTGGCAGCGGCTGTCTGGTTGTAATCGGTGTGAATCCGCTGTGTGCTGGGGCTGACCAGCGGCGGCAGCGATTCGACGTAGGTCGAGCGCAGCTTGGTCAACTCGCGCCACTGCAGCACATGCCTGACGATCGGGTGGTGCTCGGCGATCCCTTCGAGGTGCTGTTCAGCGGTCGAAAAGCCTTGCGATGTCTTGCGCGTCTTGGGCAGTTCGAGCTCCTCGAACAGCACCGCACTCAGCTGCCGGGGCGAGCCGATATTGAACTCGCGGCCGGCGTCCTCGTAGATCTGCGCGGTCGCCGTTTCAATCGCGCCGTCCAGAGTCGCGTCGAGCTCCTCAAGCTGTTCGGTGTCGAGCGCGACGCCGGCCAGCTCCATTTCGACCAGCACGGGAATCAGGGGCAGCTCCAGCCCGTGGTAGAGCGCTGCGAGCGGCTCGTCCGCTTCGAGCTCGGGGATCAGCAGCGCGGCCAACCGCAGCGTCATATCGGCGTCGGCGGCGGCGTAGGGGCCGGCCTCGGCGGCGGCCACTTCGAGCATCGATTTCTGCTTGCGGCCCTTGCCGATCAGATCCTCGATTGGGGTCATGGCCACGCCGAGGCGCGACTGGGCCAGCGCCTTGAGGCCGATCGCGGGCTCGCTGAGCAGATAGGCGGCCAGCATCGTGTCGTGCGCCAGGCCGCCCAGCTGAATCCCGCGGCGGGCCAGCACTTTGATGTCGAACTTCGCGTTGTGCAGCACTTTCGGGAGCGACGGATCTTCGAGCACCGGCCGCAGGGCGCTGCGGACGATCTCCGGGTCGAGCTGGGGGCTGGGCTGGTCGTCGAGTTGGGGCTGATGGCCGACGGGAATGTAGGCGGCGCGGCCCGCGGCGTCGGCGAGCGCGTAGCCGGCGATCTCGCAGTCGATCGGGTCGAGCGACGAGGTTTCCAGATCGACCGCGAGCAGCGGCGCGGCCGCCGCCCGCTCGACCCACTGCTGGAGCGCCTGCTCGTCGCGCACGAGCTCGTACTCGACGCTCTGCTCGGCCGGCGGCGGGGCGCCGGCGGCGCCGAACTGGGGCGCGGAGACGCGCTCGAGAATCGAGCGGAACTCCAGCTCGCGGAAGATCGCGGCTACTGCTTCACGGTCATAGCTGCGCACATCGGCCGCGTCGAGGTCGATCGTGATCGGCGCATCGTGGCGGATCGCGGCGAGGTCGCGGGAGAGCAAGGCGCCCGCGCGCTGCTCGCGCAGCTTTCGCTGCGTCGACGGAGGCTTCACCTCGTCGAGATGCTCATAGATCTCGTCCAGCGTCCGCCAGGTGTTGAGCAGCTTGACGGCGCCCTTATCGCCAAGCCCCTTGACGCCGGGGATGTTGTCCGACTTGTCGCCGACGATCGCCTTGTAATCGATGATCTGGATCGGGTCGACGCCGTAGCGGTCGCGCACACGCTCGTCCGAGTCGTAGCGCACCACATCGCGCTGGTAGGGGCGGAACATGTAGACCGAGACGCCCTCGCGCACGAGCTGCACGAGGTCGCTGTCGAGCGTCGCGATCCAAGTCTCCACGCCCGCGTCGGCGGCCTGGTCGGCGAGCGTGGCGAGCACATCGTCGGCCTCGAAGCCGGGCGCTTCATAGATCGGGATCGAGAACGCCTCGGCGACCTGCCGGCAGCGCTCGATCTGGGCCGGGAGGTCCTCGGGGATCGGGGGCCGGTGCGCCTTGTAGTTGGGGTCCAGCTCGCGGCGGAAGGTGGTCGAATCGTCCACATCGAGCGCCAGCGCGATATGCGTGGGGCGCAGATCGTCGAGCACGGCCAGCAGCGTGTTGGAAAAGCCGTAGACCGCGCTGACCACTTCGCCGGTCGAGCGGACGGTGAGCGGCTCGCGCATCGCGTAGTAGGCGCGGAAGATGATCGCGTGGCCGTCGAGGACGACCAGCCGCTGCCCCGCCCGGCCGCCTGGGTTGTCCACCGCGGTCATGGAACGAGTATAGAAATGTGCATGGCCGCCGTTCGCCCCGTTGTAGAGTAAAATCCGCTGCCCGCCTGTATCTGGAGAGCGCCGTGCCGACCGACAAAATCGTCGTCAAGGGCGCGCGCGAGCACAACCTCAAAGACATCGATATCACGATCCCGCGCGACCAGCTGGTCGTGATCACCGGGCTCTCCGGCTCCGGCAAATCGTCGCTCGCGTTCGACACCATCTACGCCGAAGGCCAGCGCCGTTACGTCGAGTCGCTCTCCGCTTACGCGCGGCAGTTCCTGGGCCGCATGGAGAAGCCGGATGTGGACTACATCGAGGGCCTCTCGCCGGCGATCTCGATCGACCAGAAGGGCGGCTCGCGCAATCCGCGCTCGACGGTCGGCACGGTGACGGAGATTTACGACTACCTGCGGCTGCTCTTCGCGCGCGCGGGGCGGCCGCACTGCCCGATCTGCGGCGACCCGATCGCGCAGCAGACCGTGCAGCAGATGGTCGACAGTGTGCTCTCGCTGCCCGCCGAAGCGCGGCTGCTGGTGCTGGCGCCGGTCGTCCGCGACCGCAAAGGCGAGCACCAGCAGGCGCTCGACGACGCGCGCGCGCGCGGCTATGTGCGGGCCCGCGTCGACGGCGAGGTGCGCTCGCTCGACGACGAGATCGAGCTGGAGAAGAACAAGCGCCACTCGATCGAAGTGGTCGTGGATCGGATCGCGCTGGCCGTGGCGGAGGCCGATCCGGATGAGCAGCAGGCGCTCGCCGGGCGGCTCGCCGAGAGCATCGAGCAAGCGCTGCAGCTGGGCGGCGGGATCGTGCGCATCCGTGTCTTGGATGAGCCGGAGGATCGGATCTATTCCGAGCAGCTGGCCTGCCCGCGCGACATGTTCGCGCTGGGCGAGATCGAGCCGCGCAGCTTTTCCTTCAACAGCCCGCACGGGGCCTGCCCCGACTGCACCGGGCTGGGAATCACGATGGAGGTGGACCCAGAGCTGGTGATCCCCGACCGCGGGAAATCGCTCGCGCAGGGCGCGATCGCCCCTTGGTCGCGCGCTTCGGCGCAGTCCAGCTGGCACGGCCGGATCCTGGAAGCGGTCTTCGAACGCTTCAGCGAAGACACCGCTGCACCCTTCGCCGAGCTCTCCGACGAGCTGCGCCAGGCCGTCCTCTACGGCCTGGAGGAGCCGATCACGATCGAGTGGGAGAACCAGCGCGGGCGCCGCCGCACCTACGAGACGCAGTTTGAAGGCGTCGTCAACAACCTCGCACGCCGCCACCGCGAGACCGATTCGGACTGGTCGCGCAGCGAGATCGAGCGCTACATGACGGCCGTGCCCTGCGCGGCCTGCCGCGGCGCGCGGCTCAAGCCCGAGTCGCTCGCCGTGCTGGTGGACGAGCGCAGCATCGTCGATGTTGCCCGTATGTCTGTCGCCGCCGCCGCCGCATGGGCGAACAGCCTCAAGGGCGGCGACTCCCCGCTGAGCGAACGCGAACGCAAGATCGCCGCGCAGATCCTCAAAGAGATTCGCGAACGGCTGCGCTTCCTCGTCGATGTCGGCCTCGACTACCTCACGCTCGACCGCGCGGCGGCCTCGCTGAGCGGCGGCGAGGCGCAGCGCATCCGCCTGGCGACCCAGATCGGATCCTCGCTGATGGGCGTCCTGTACGTCTGCGACGAGCCCTCGATCGGCCTGCACCCGCTCGACGATCAGCGCCTCATTCGCACCCTGCAGCGTCTGCGCGACCTCGGCAACACCGTGCTGATCGTGGAGCACGACGAGGCCACCATGCGCGCGGCGGATTGGATCATCGACATGGGCCCGGGCGCCGGCGAAGGCGGCGGACGGGTCGTGGCGGCGGGCACGCCCGAGCGGATCATGAAGCACCGCCGCTCGATGACCGGCGCCTACCTGAGCGGGCGCAAAGCGATCCCGATGCCCGCCGAGCGGCGGCCCGGCAACGGCGAAGCGCTGCGCCTAGTCGGCGCGGCCGAGCACAATCTGAAACAGATCGATGTCGAGTTTCCGCTGGGCACCTTGATCTGCGTGACCGGCGTGAGCGGCTCCGGGAAGAGCACGCTGGTCAACGATCTGCTCCATGCAAGCGCCGCCCAGCAGCTGCACGGCGCGCGCCGCCGACCAGGGCGGATGGAGCGCATCGAGGGCCTCGAGGCGATCGACAAGGTGATCGACATCGATCAGTCGCCGATCGGCCGCACCCCGCGCTCGAACCCGGCCACCTACACCGGGCTCTTCACGCCGGTGCGCGAGCTCTTCGCCTCCGTGCCCGAATCGCGCATGCGCGGCTACAAGCCGGGCCGCTTCTCATTCAACGTCAAGGGCGGGCGCTGCGAGGCCTGCCGCGGCGACGGCTACAACACGATCGAGATGCAGTTCCTGCCCGATGTGACCGTCCCCTGCGAGGTCTGCGGCGGCGCGCGCTACAACCGCGAGGCACTCGAAATTCGCTACAAGGGCTTCACGATCGCCGAGGTGCTCGACAAAACGGTCGACGAAGCCGCGGCGATCTTCGACGCCCACCCGACGATCCGCCGCAAGCTGGAGACGCTGCACGCCGTCGGCCTCGGCTACATCAAGCTGGGCCAGCCGGCCACCACGCTCTCCGGCGGCGAGGCGCAGCGCGTCAAGCTCAGCACCGAGCTCTCCAAGCGCTCCACCGGGCGCACCCTCTACCTGCTCGACGAACCAACCACCGGCCTCTCGTTCCAGGATGTCGAAGCGCTGCTCAGCGTGCTGCAGGCGCTCGTCGACCAGGGCAACACGGTGGTCGTGATCGAGCACCACCTCGACGTGATCAAAAACGCCGACTGGATCATCGACCTGGGCCCGCTCGGCGGCGACCGCGGCGGCGAGCTGGTCGCGGTCGGCACGCCCGAGGAGCTGGCCAACGCCCGAGGCAGCCACACCGGCCGCTTCCTGCGCGATGCGCTGCGCGCTCGCGGCGGCGCGAACGGCCGCACGCCCCGCGCCGCGCAGACCGCCGCCGATGCCAAGGCAGCGCGCCGCCGCCCCGCGAAGGCTTCCAGCAACGGCGCCAACGGCGGGGCCGCCAACGCTGCCTCGGCCGCGCGCAAGCGCCCGCGCCGCACGGCGGCTCCGCGGACTTGAGGCCGCGTTCTGTGAATTCGCCGCGGGGTATTGCCCGCGGCCGCTAGCCGCCCTATAACGGTGAATACGAGCGCGCCAACAACGCGGCTGCCCGCAGCCTTGACGAGAGGACGGCCCCCGAATGACCTACGTGATCACCGAGCCCTGCATCGACGTCAAGGACCAATCCTGCGTCGAGGTCTGCCCGGTCGACTGCATCCACGCCGACGAAGAAGACCGCATCCTCTACATCAGCCCCGATGAGTGCATCGACTGCGGCGCCTGCGAGCCGGCCTGCCCGGTGACGGCCATCTTCGCCGAGGACGACGTGCCCGACGAATGGCAGGCCTTCACCGAAATCAACGAGCTGTGGTTCGAGGACAAGGACGCCGCCCGCGAGAAGGTCGCCGCGCTCGCGCCGTAGCTGCCCCCCGACCCCTTGAGCAGCGGGCTCCGCCCGCTGCTCCTGCCCTCCATCCCACTCCTAGCGGGGCAAGACCTTCATCCCTTGCCCCTCTTCCCCTCCCTTCTTACAGGGGACTCCCCCTACGCCCCCGCACATCTCTCCCACTTACGCGGTGAGAGATTGCAGACTCTTGCGCCCCGCCTACCTCCTGCGGGGAGAGCAACGGGGCGTGTCAGGCGTTGAGGAGCGAGATGGCGGGGGTCTCCGGCGCCCTGCTAGAAACCGAGGCGGACTCGGAGCTCTGCAGCCAGCGCATCGATCGGGACGCGGTCCTGGGCTTGGCTGTCGCGGTCGCGGATCGTGGCGGCGTTGTCCTCGAGCGAGTCGAAATCGATCGTCACGCAGTAGGGCGTGCCGATCTCGTCCTGGCGGCGGTAGCGGCGGCCGATGCTTTGGGTGTCGTCGTACTGCGTCGTCCAATGCGGGCGGAGCCGATCCCAGACCTGGCGGGCGAGCTCGGCGACGGGTTCTTTACGGCTCAACGGCAGCACGGCGACGGTGATCGGGGCGATGCGTGCGGTGAAGGCCAGCACGACGCGATCGTTGCCCTTTTCGTCGGGTGCGACGCGGTAGGCGTCGCAGAGCAGCGCGAGCATGATCCGGTCGACGCCCGCGGCCGGCTCGATCACATGCGGGACGACGTGCTGGCCGGCGGCCTGGTCGAAGTATTCAAGCCGCCGGCCCGAAGATTCGCCGTGCCGGCCGAGATCGAAATCGGTGCGGTTGGCGATCCCTTCGAGCTCGTCCCAGCCCCAGGGAAAGCGGTACTGCAGGTCGGTCGTGCCGGCTGAGTAGTGGGAGAGTGCCTCGGGCGGGTGCACATCGCGGCGCAGGTGCTCGGGCGCGATCCCGAGTTCGTGGTACCAGGCCTCGCGCAGGTCGATCCAGCGCGCGTACCACTCATCCGCATCGGCGGGCGCGACGAAATACTCCATCTCCATCTGCTCGAACTCGCGGGTGCGGAAGATGAAGTTGCCCGGAGT
>CAYFZI010000001.1:0-118180 GCA_964347635.1 uncultured Dehalococcoidia bacterium | reverse complement strand
TCGGAGCTGCCCTGGCACCGCGCGCGCTTCGTCGCATCGCTCGGCCAGCGCGGGCGCCGCTCCTGGCGGCTGGAGACCACCTGCCGGCGGCGCGGACTCTACGAGCTGGGGCCGCTTGTCGTGCGCAGCAGCGATCCGTTTGACATCTTCCCGCGCGAGTTTCGCTTCGGCCGACGGCGCTCGCTGGTCGTCTACCCGCAAGCGCTCGAGCTGCCCCGCTACTCCGTCCCGCCGGCCAACCTGCCCGGCGAGGGCCGCTTCCGCCGCCGCACCCACTACGTGACGCCCAACGCCTCGGGCATCCGCGATTACGAGCCGGGCGACAGCGTCAACCGCATCCACTGGAAGAGCAGCCTGCGCACCGGCTCGCTGAAAGTGAAGACGTTTGAGCTCGACCCCGCCTCGCACCTCTGGGTCGTGCTGGACCTGTCCAGCGCTGGGCACATCGGCGAGGGCGACGAGGCCAGCATTGAAACCGCGGTCACCATCGCAGCCTCGGTCGCCCGCCACTTCCTCTACCAAAACCGCAGCGTGGGGCTGATGATGTTCGCCGAACGGCTCGACGTGATCGAGCCCGATCGGGGCTCGCAGCACTTCGGCCGCATCCTCGAAGCGCTGGCCGTGGCGCAGCCGGCCGGCAATGTGCCGGTGGCCACGCTGCTCTACCAGCAATCGCGCCGCTGGGGGCGGCACACCACGGTGATCGTGGTGACCGGCTCGACCGATCCGCGCTGGCCCGGAGCGATCCGCTCGCTGACCCAGCGGGGGGTGAAATCGGCCGTGGCGCTGCTGGATTTGCAGAGCTGGGGCGGCCGCGCCGGCGCGCCGGCCACCGCCGCCGAGCTGCAAGCGCTCGGCGTCCAAGTCAATCTGGTCCGAAAGGACGACTATCTGCCCGCCGTGCTGATCGGCGCCGCACCGGGTGGGGGCGCCGCCGCTCCTGCGCCCACAGCGGCGAACGGCGGCGCGGACCTGGGCGCGCTGGCCGAGCTCGAAGAGGCACAGCCCGCCGAGCCGGCAGGGATCAGCCGATGAGCGCCCAAAACCCGACCCGAGAGGAACTGTTCGGGGAGACGGAGACAGGCCGCGCGGAGCGCCGCTTTTTCGCTCGCCGCAGCGCGCCCGCAGAGACCGTGCTGCGCTCCGATGAGATGCCCCGCATGTCGCTCCTGCACCGCGCGCTGGAAGTCACGATCAGCAGCGCGATCCTGCTGCTGCTGGCGCTGAGCACCGCCAACAGCATCTACATCGCCGGCTGGGTGGCAGAGATGCCCGACCTGCGGATCACCGCGGCGGCGGCGCTGATTGTCGGCGCGATCGGGCGCGTGCGGTGGATCGCCTGGCCGCTGGGCATCCTGATTGGCGTGCTGCTCGGCGCGATGCTGGTCCTCGGCCAGGTCGTGCAGCTCGAGAGCCTGGGCGGGCAGCCGCTCTTCTGGGACCGCTTCACGGACATCTACTACCGCTTCGAGGACTGGTTCCGGCAAGCCTTCAGCGCCGGGCTGACGACCGACAACCTGCCCTTTGTCGTCTTCACCGACAGCTTCGTCTGGCTGGCGGCGTTCATCGGCGGCTACGCGATGGCGCGCTGGCGCAACCCCTGGCCGGCGATGATCCTGCTCGGCGCACTGCTGGCGGTGAACGTCTCCTACCTCTCGGACCGGCAGTGGAACCTCTCCTACGGCTTCTTTCTGACCGGCGCGATGCTGCTGCTGATGCGTTCGACGCTGCTGCGCCGCACCGACCGCTGGCGCGCCGACGGCACGCCCTATCCGGAGTGGATTTCGCTCAGCTTCGTCGGAGTCACGCTGGTCGCGATCATTCTGCTGCTCTCGCTCTCGCGCGGCCTGCCCCGCCCCGATGAGTCGCAGGCGCTGGAAGACGCCTGGCAGGCGGTGGCCAGCCCGTTCAAGGGGCTGAACGACGACTTTCGCCGCTTGTTCAGCGGGATCGACTCGCACCGCGGCGCGCCGGTGCACAGCTTCGACAACTTCAAGGTGCTGCAGGGCGACATCGACCCGGGCGACGGGATCGTGCTGCGCGCCGCGGCCAGCGAGCCGGGCTTGCTGCGCGGCGCCTCCTACGGCCGCTTCACCGGACGCGGCTGGACGCAGAGCCCACTCAACATCAGCCAGGTCGAGGAGCTGCGCGCGATCAGCGGCGAGCTGCCGATCGATCCAGCCGAGGGCGAGATGATTCTGCCCCAGACGGCCTACCTCGACCGCCGCCCCGTCGCCGCACAGATCTCCGTCGAACGCAGCGCGCCGGTGCTCTTCTCATTCGGCGCGCCGCTGCTGGCGAACAAGCGCACGCGCGTCGAGGCGCTGGCGCCGACAGAGTTTTCGCTCAGCTTCGACGCGGAATCGGCGGAACGCTACGCCGGCACCGATCTGGAACCCGTGATCACGGCCATCATCGAGCGCAGCGCCGAGGGCGAGCTGCTGAGCGAGGCCGATATCGCCGCCTATATCCCGCCGCACTACGCGCTGCGCGAGGTCCTCAACGCGCCCGACAGCGGCACGCCCAGCGGGGTCAGCCTGAGCGTCGAGCCGGAGGAGACGGACGTGCTGGCGCTGCGCCCGACCGAGGAGCGGCTGCGCGCCGGCTACACCTACCAGGTCACCGGCACCGTATCGGGCGCGCCTGAAGCCTCGCTGGCGGCGGCCGGAGCCAACTACCCGATCTGGATCCGCGAGCGGTTCCTGCAGCTGCCCGACGCGCTCGAGGGGGCCGCTCGGGAGCGGCTCACCGCGCTGCTGGAGCAGGTCGCCGCACGCTTCGCGCTGGAGCGCGGCGGTCCAGGCGCGGCGGCGGCGATCGCGTAGGGGTTCCAGCCCGCCGCCGCGCTGGAGGCGTACCTCAGCTCCGCACCCGCAGTCGACGCGGATGGACGGTTGATCACCGACGATGACGGCAACCCCCGCCCGCTCTACCCGCTGACGACCGAGATCGAGCTGCCGCCGGCGAATATCGATGCGGTCTCGTGGTTCCTGTTTGAAAACGTGGACGACGACGGCGTCCCGATCGGCGCGTACTACGACTACCACGCGAGCGCAATGGCAGTGCTGCTGCGCCTGGCCGGCGTGCCGGCTCGGATCGCGACGGGCTATGTGCTGAACCCGAACAACTTCGATGATCGGACGCAGAATTTCATCGTCCGCGGGCACGATGCCTACACCTGGGTCGAGGTCTGGTTCCCCGATTTCGGCTGGATCGACTTCGACCCGACACCGGGCACATCGGCGGACGCGACGCTGGCGGCGATTGCCGGCGGCGGCGCGCGGATCGCGGCGCAGCGGCTCAGCCAGCCCAGCATCGACCTGCGCCCCGGCGACGCCACCACACTCGGCCCCGACATCTCGCTCGACGAACTGCTCGAGCTGATGGGAACGGTCGAGCTGCTGACGGTCGAGACAGAGCAGCCGGGCTTGAGCAGGTGGGCCTGGCTGGGGCCCGCGATCGCGCTGAGCCTGCTGGCCGGGTTCGTGCTGCTCGCCGCCCTAACCTGGCGCATCTCGCTGCACGGATTGGGGACGATCGAGCGGGCCTGGACGGGAGCCTCGCGGCTCGCGCGCTGGTCGGGCGTTGAAGCGAGCGATTCGGTCACGCCGCTCGAACACGCGGCGCGGATCGATCAGGCGCTGGGCACCGACAAGGTCGCCGAACGTTTGGCTGAGTCCTACGGCGCGGTTCGCTACGGGCGCGGCGCGGATGCGCTTGAGGATACGGCGCCGGTCGAGCAGGGTTGGCGGCAGCTGCGCGGACGGCTGCTGCGCCGCCTGCTGCGGCTGCCCCGCTCGCATGCACCGCCGCCCGCCGCCGACCCAGCAGCCGCGGGCGCCGATCAACCCACTTAACGTCCCGACCGCCCCCTGCACGCTCGAGGTACGCCCACCAGCCTTCCGAGCCCCCCCTCCACACACAAGTGAGGGTGATGGAAGCTCGGAAGGCCAGCAGCAGAAAAACAGCGCCTACCGCCTACCAGTCGTCGATGCCCTCCAGCGAGGCTTCGTACTGGCCGGAGGCGAAGCGCTCGTCGGGCGCGGCGCGGAGCGCGTCGAGGACAGCGAGCGCCTGTTCGAGGCCGGCGTTCTCCAGCGGGAGCAGCTCGAGAGCCGCGCGGAGCGCTGCCTCGGCGGCTTGGCGCTGGGCGGGGCGATCCTGCTCTTCGAAACTCGGCGCGCCCGGCCCCGCAGCGCCGACGCCGTCCGCTTGCTCGACGCCCGCACCGCCGCCCGGCGCGCCGCTGGACTCTTCACCCGCATCCCCCGCGCCCGATTGTCCGCCTTCGCCCTCCGCCTCGCCGCCGCCCTCCTCACCGCCCTCAAGCCCGAGCGGGGGTCGGCTCTCCTGCTCCGCCGCCGCCTCGAGCAGACGGTTGACGATCTCAAGGTTGACTTTGGCATCGAGCAGATCGTGCTGTTCACGCAGCGCTGCAGCAAAAGCGGCGCGCGCGCCGAGCAGATCGCCGGCCGCCCAGCGGTGGTTGCCGGCGTGGAACATCGCGAGGGCACGGACAGACGGAGCATCGGAGCGGAGCGCTCCGAGCGTGGCCGTTTCAGCGCGTTGGAACTCGCCGAGCGCGTGCAGCACCCGCCCGATGTTGAGCTGGATGACCGCGTCGTCGGGCGCCAGTCGCTGCGCCTCGCGGTAGGACTCGAGCGCTTCCTGGTAGCGCTCGGCGGCGAAGTGCTCGTTGCCCTGCTGATTGGCGCGCGCGGCGCCGGAGGCGGCGCAAGCGCTGAGCAGCAGCGCCGCGAGGCCCGCGAGCAGCGCGGCAGCGGCCAGCCGCCGCAGGGCGCCGGGCGCGCCGCGCGCCGCGAGCAGCCGAATGAGCGGACCGCCCAGCAGCAGCGTCAGCGCGGCCGCCGCAAACCACTGGAACTGCTCGCGCGGCGCCGGCGCCGTTTCGCCGCTCGGGCGCGCACGTTCGAGCGCGGCGAAGTCGGCCGCCAGGCTGTCCATCGCGCCCGGCGCGGCGACTTGCACGTAGCGCCCCCGGCCGGCCGCCGCGATCGTCTGCAGCCCCGTCGCGTCCAGCCGCGAGACCACCTCCCGCCCGGTGCGCGCGTCGATCCGATTGGCGCTGCCGGGTCCGCCCGCCGGTACCGCCGCTCCCAGCTCGGTGCCGACGCCGGCGGCGAAGACGCGCAAGCCGTCGTCGGCAGCGCGGCGGGCCGCGAGCGCCGCATCGCCCTCGTGCACTTCCCCGTCGCTGACGACGACGATCGCGCCGCCGCCTGCAGCGCGGCGCAGCAGATCATGCGCGGCCGCGATCGCCGCGGCGATGTTGGAGCCCGGCTGCAGCAGCGACTCACCCGGCTGCAGAGCCCCGAGCACCGCCAGCGCGCTCTCATGATCGAGCGTGAGCGGGAAGCGCACAAAGGACGTCCCGGCGAAGATCACCAGAC
Organism: uncultured Dehalococcoidia bacterium; assembly: GCA_964347635.1. GTDB lineage: Bacteria > Chloroflexota > Dehalococcoidia > Bin125 > Bin125 > CATQGW01. The sequence continues at coordinate 112,769 of CAYFZI010000001.1, read as the reverse complement.
CAACGCGGGTCGTGCGCTGAGAATCGATCAGCCGCCGCAGCTCGGAGACGGCCGCCTCGAAGCGGCTGGGCTGCACATCGCCGGCCGCCATGCTGCGGGACGCATCGAGCACGAAGACGACACCGAGCGGCTGCTGCTGGAGCGCCGCCTCATCATTGCCGAACTGCGGCCGCGCGGCCGCCAGCGCGAGCAGCGCCAGCGCCGCGCAGAGCAGCGCCGCCGGCCAGGGGCCGCCGCGCCGTGCGCCCTGCACGACTGCCGCGCCGCCGCGTCCGCGCACGGCCAGCAGGTGCAAGCGCCGCCGCCGCCAGAGCAGCCAGAGCAGCGCCAAGGCCAACGGCGCGGCGGCCAGCGCGGCCAGCAGCAGCGGCGCGGCGAACGACATCAGGGCATCCGCCGCCACGGCCCGGCCCGCGCCGCGGTTTCGATCAGGATCAGCGCGAGCGCAGCCAGCAGCAGCCAGGGGGCGAGCTCGCGCGAGCGCAGCAGCTTTTCCTCGCCGACGCGTTCGCGCTCGAGCTGCGCAATCTCGTCGTAGGCCGCCTCCAGCTCCGCGGCGTCGACGGCGCGGAAATAGCGGCCGCCGGTCTCATCGGCGGCGTAGACCAGCGCCAGTTCGTTGAGCGAGACGCTCGGCAGGCTGCTCGCAGCCGCGGGCAAACCGATGGTGTAGATCCGTACCCCCAGCGCGCGGGCGATCGCGGCCGCCTGGTGCGTGGAGATGCCGGGTACGTTGTTTTCGCCGTCTGTCAGGGCGACGACGATGCGGCTGGCGGCCTGCGAATCGCGCAGCAGATCGACCGACTCGGCCATCGCCAGGCCCAGCGCGGTGCCGTCGGGGATTAGGCCGCTGCGCACCGAGGCTTCGATCAGGGTGTCGATCGCTTGCAGATCGAGCGTCAGCGGGCTGAGCACGAGGCTGCGGCGCTGGAAAATGACCAGGCCGGCGCGGTCGTCCCCGCGCTGTGCGATGAAGTCGCGCGCCACCCGCCGCGCCGCATCGATCCGCGTCTCCTCGCCTCCGAGCCGGTACTGCGTCATCGAGGACGATGTATCGATCGCGAGCACGATATCGATCCCCTCAGCGGGACGCGCGGCCTCAACGGTGGTGGCCTGCGGGCGGGCGATCGCGAGCACGATCAGCGCCGCCGCCGCGACCCGCAGCGCGCCCAGCCAGGGCCGCGTGCGCAGCAGCCGGCCGGGCGCCGCATCGAGCCCGCGCGGCGAGAGCCGCGGCAGCGCGTAGCTCGGGCCGGGCTCGCGCGACAGGCGCCAGAGCAGCCAGGCGTAGAGCGGAACGAGCAGCAGCAGCGCCAGCAGGCCTGGATCCTCGAGCCGCATCAGGGCGGCCCCGCTTCAGCATCGACGATCGCCAGCGCCAGCTCGCGGTAGCCGGCCAGCCGTTCGGCGGGCGGCGACTGGTCGGCGAAGGTGACAGCGTCGCATTCGAGCAGCAGCGTGCGCACGCGCTGCACGGTCGCCGCGGGGGCGCCGGCGGCGGCGAGCCGCGCCGGCAGCTCAGCGCTGGTCAGGCTGCGGGCCGGGATCTGATACCGCTCGGCGAGATTAGTGCGCACGGCGAGCGCCAGAGCGCGGCAAACTTCGGCGGCGCCGGCCTCGCTCGATAGCTGCGGAACCGCTGCCGCCGGCGCGCGCGCCGCAGCGGCGGCCGGGCGTGGGGCGCGCCGCCGGCGCGCGCGCACGCCGAGTATCCGCGCCAGCAGAAAGCCCGCGCCGACGGCCAGCAGCGCGGCGATCCAGGCGGCGATGTTGGAGCCGCCCTCGAGCGTCTGCGGCGGCGTCAGCGGGCGCGCTTCGGAGAGCCCCTCGACGAGCACCGACGCCACTTCGACGCGCTGCGGCGCAAGCGGAATCAGCTCCCGCTCACCGCCGTGCACGACGATGATCGGCGGCAGCGCCACCGCAAACGCGCCGACAGCGAAGGCGGCGCTGCGCCAGCGGACGATCGTCAGCCCTGGGGCGGCGAGCTCAATTTCGGGCAGCGCGGCGTCCAGCGGATCCAGATTCGTCATTGCGGCCTCGAGCTCGACCCGCGCATCCGGCGGGTGGCGCACCTCGACTCGAAAAACGATCGGATCGCCGACCGTCAGCCGCGCCTCCGCACCGCCCCCTGCCTGCCCCTCCGCCTGCACGGTCACCGTCGCTGCCGCCTCGGCCGCTTGCTGGGCCGCGGCGGGCGCTGCCAGGCCGAGCGCCAGCAGCGCGGCGAGCAGCGCCAGCGCGGACCTCACGGCCGCTGCAGCCGGCGGCGCAGCAGGGCCAGCAGCGGGGGCAGCCAATCGCGCTCCGTATCGAGAATCAGCGCGTCCACACCGCAGCTGCGCAGCTGCGCTTCGAGCGCCCCGCGCTCGCGCTGCAGCGCAGCTGTCTGCGCCGCCGCGCGCCCTCCATCGGCCAGCAGCAGCGTGCCGTCCTCGCTGTCGGCCCACTGGCTGACGCCGCCGCTCGGGAGCGGCGACTCCTGAGGGTCGCGCGTGGCGATCGCCACTACATCGTGGCGCAGCGCCAACCGCCGCAAGGCAGACTGCCAAACGGCGGCCGGCTCGTGGGTGAGGAAATCGGAGATGATCACGACGATTGCGCGCTGCCGCAGCAGCCGCGCGGCGCAGCGGCAGGCGCCGGCCAGGTCGGTGCCGCGCCCCGACTGCGTGAGCAGGTCGCGGATAATTCGCAGCACGTGCTGGGGCTGTTTAGCGGGCGCAACGCTGTGCTCGATCCGATCGCTGAACGCCACGGCGCCGACGCGGTCGTTGCTGCGCGCGGCGGCCAGGCCGAGCACGGCGGCGATCTCGAGCCCGACTGCGCGCACGCTGCGGCCGCTGCGACCAAAGGCAGTCGAAGCGCTGACATCGAGAAGCAGCAAAACGGTCTGCTCGCGCTCCTCGGTGTAGCGCCGCACGTAGGCTGCGCGCAGCCGCGCGGTGGCCTTCCAGTCGATGCTGCGTACATCGTCGCCGGGCGCATAGGGGCGCACATCGGCGAATTCGAGGCCGCGGCCGCGGAAGGCGCTGCGGTACTCGCCAGTCAGCTGGCCGCGCAGCACGCGGCGCGCGCGCAGCTCAATTTGGCGGACTTGGCGGCGTAGATCATCGCCCTGCGGCGGCGCAGCCGGCGGCGGCAGCGGCGGGAACAATGCGTCCCGCAGAGCGCGCAGCAGCGCCGCCACCAATCGGCCCGTTCTTCAGGGCAGCGGGACGCCGAGCAGCAGGCGCTCGATCACCGCGTCGGCGCTGACCGCGTCGGCCTCGGCCTCATAGGTCAGCACCAGGCGGTGGCGCAGCACATCGAGCGCCAGCGCTTTGACATCGTCCGGCGTGGTGTAGCCGCGTCCGTCCAGGAAGGCATGGGCGCGGGCCGCCTGCGCGAGCGCGGCGCTGGCGCGCGGGGAAGCGCCGTAGGCGACGTAGCCGGCCAGCCCGCGCTCGACGCGCGACGGCGAGCGCGAGGCGCGCGTCAGCTGCACCACATAGTCGCGCAGGCGCGGCTCCATGCGCACCTCGGCCAGCGCGCGGCGCTGCGCGATCAGCTGTTCGGCGTCCATCACGGCCTGCGGTTCATCCGTCCGACCGCTCAGCTGGCGATCCAGCACCTCCCGTTCCTGGCGCTCGTTGGGGTAATCGACCACGACTTTGAGCATGAACCGATCCAGCTGCGCCTCGGGCAGCGGGTAGGTGCCCTCCTGCTCAATCGGATTCTGGGTGGCCAGCACGAGAAAGGGCTCGGGCAGCGGGAAGGTTTCGCCGCCGATGCTGACCTGGCGCTCCTGCATCGCCTCGAGCAGCGCCGACTGCACCTTGGCCGGCGCACGGTTGACCTCGTCGGCCAGCAGCACATTGGTGAAAATCGGCCCCGTGCGCACCTCGAAGCGCGCGTCGGCAGCGTTGTAGATCTCGCTGCCGGTGAGGTCGGCCGGCAGCAGATCGGGCGTGAACTGAACGCGCACATAGGCAGCGCGCAGGGAGGCGGCCAGGGTCGAGACGGTGAGCGATTTGGCCAGCCCCGGCACGCCCTCGATCAGACAGTGGCCGTCGCAGAGCAGGGCCACGAGCAGGCGGGTGATCAGAGCGTCCTGGCCCACGATCACGTTCGCAACGGCGGCGCGCAGCTCGGCAAAGGGGGCGCCGTCGGGCTGCGCCGCCGGCGCGCTTGCTCGAGCCTCGCCGCGCCCCCATTGCGACATCGGCGCCTTCCCCCGGCTGTCCAGCAAACCAACAAAGGCCGCCGCTGGCAGTCTATCCGCGCGCCGCCGCCAGCCTCCGCCGGCAAGCGGGGGAGCGGAGAGAAAACGGGGCCGCGCGGCGCCTATCATGCGGCCGGCTTCTCCCCCGCAGCAGGAAAAGAGGGCGCTATGCGCTTCGGCGTCGGAGTTGGCAATCTGGGCGCGTTCGGCGACCCGGCGGGTATCGATGCCTGCATCGAAGTCGCGCAGGCCGCCGACCAGCTGGGCTTCGACTCGGTCTGGACCAACGACCACATCGTGGTGCCCGCAAACATCGAATCGCGCTACCCCTACAACGAGACGGGCATCTTCCCGGCTTCGCCGGCGGTGCAGTGCTTCGAGCCGCTGGTGGTCATGAGCGCGCTCGCCGCGGCAACTGAGCAGGTCCAAATCGGCTGCAGCGTGCTGGTCATTCCCTACCGCCACCCGGCGGTCACGGCGAAGATGCTGGCCGCGGCCGATCGCCTCTCCGGCGGTCGGATCGTGCTCGGCGCGGGAGTCGGCTGGATGCGCGAGGAGTTCGAGGCGCTGGGACTGCCGGCGGAGCATTTCCAGCACCGCGGCGGCCTGACCAACGAATACCTGCGCGCGATGAAAGAGATGTGGACCAACTCCGGCCCCAGCTCCTTCCACGGCCGCTATCTGCAGTTCGAGAACGTCGGCGCCTACCCCAAGCCGACCCAGGCCGGCGGGATCCCGATCGTGATCGGCGGCAACGGGATCAACGCCTGGCGCCGCGCCTCGCGCTGGGGCGACGGCTTCCACGCCGCATTCCAGTCGGTCGAGTCGCTGGCCTACGAGGTCGAGGGCGTGCGCGAGGTCTGCCGCCGCGACCGGCGGGACCCGGACGAGCTAGAGATTTCGATGCTCTCCGGCATCCGCCTGACCGACGAGCGCTGGCCCGAAGGGGAGCGCCCGCTGCTGACGGGGCGGCCGGACGAGATCGCGGCCGACCTGCTGGCGTTCGGCAAGGCCGGGCTGCAGCATCTCGTCGGCACGCCGACGGCGCGCGCCGAAACGCAGCTCCAGCGGGTGCTCAGCGGTATGGAGCTGATGGCCGCCGAGATCCTGCCCGCCTTCAGCGAACCAGCGGCTTACCAGCAGTAGGAGCGCGCGATGAAATTCGGCATCCCAATCGGCAACTTCGGTACGTTCGGCAAGTACGGCGATGCGGAGCACGTAATCGCCGCGGCGGAGCAGGCCGAGCAGCTCGGCTACGACTCCGTCTGGGTCCACGACCATATCTTCATGCCGGCGAAGATCGATTCCCGCTACCCTTACAACGAGTCGGGCGTGGCCGGCTTTGCCTATCACCAAGATATCTACGATCCGTTAGCGATCATGGCGGCGGCAGCGGTGCGCACATCGCGCGTGCAGATCGGCACGAGCGTACTGATCATTCCCTATCGGAATCCGCTCCATCAGGCGCAGATGCTGGCGACGCTAGACCAGCTCTCGCACGGGCGGATCGTGCTCGGCATCGGGGTCGGCTGGATGGGGGAGGAGTTCAACGCGCTGGGGCTGGCCGACCACTTCCCGATCCGCGGCCGCATCACCGACGAGTGGATGCAGGTCTGCATCGAAGCCTGGACGGCGGAAGGCACCGCTTCGTTCGAAGGCGGCTACTACGCGTTCTCCGAGATGGGCGGGCTGGTGAGCTGCGTGCAGCAGCCGCATATCCCAATCTGGGTCGGAGGCAAGGGCCCCATCGCGGCGCGGCGCGTCTCGCGCTACGGCTCCGGCTATCACACGATCAGCTCGACGCCGGACGAGGTCGCGGCGGAGATCAAGCTCGTGCACGACGAGGTGGAGCGGCAAGGACGCGACCCAGCAGAGATCGAGGTCTCGATGCTCGGCCCGATGGTCCTGCTCGACGGCGACCCCGAGAGCGTGCGCGGCTTCCCCGCCGTCGCCGGCGGCAGCGCCGATCAGATCATCGAGACGCTGGAGCGGTACGGGGAGGCGGGCCTGGACCACGCCCTGGTGCTGCCGGCCTACAGCACGCCCAATTGGGATGTGCCGCCCGCCCAGCAGCTGGAAGCGATGACGCAGCTGGCGGAAGATGTACTGCCGGCGCTGCGCTAAGCACTATGTGAGCTAGCGGCGCAAGCATTCCGGCATGGCAAGGGGCAGGAAGGCGAAGCGCCGTCTTGCGAATTAGGAGCCAGTGGCGGGCGCCCAAGCGCTCGACCCCGCGCTTGGGCGGCGTGCGAGTGCCGCCGCCGCGGCCGCGCGGCGTCAGCTGCCGGCGGCGGTGAGGTCGGCGCCGGTCCGCGTGTCCTTTTCGAAGGCGCTCTTGAGGTCCAGCTCTTTGGCGATTTCGCGGGTGGCGGGGATCACCTCTTCGCCGAAGAGGCGGAGCGAGCGCATCGAGTCCTCGTGCGTCATCGCACCGTCGCCGTCCCAGAAGAAGATCTGGCCGGGGCGCAGGTACTCGAGCACACGGCGGATTTTCGGGATCACCGTTTTGGGCGTGCCGGTGATGATCGTCATGCGCTGCTTTTGGTCTTCGTAGCTGCCGAAGATGTCGGCCGCTTCGGGCTGCTGCTGCTCGCGGGCGGCGAGCGCGGCCTCAGCCGCCTGAGTGCGCCCGCGCGAGGCGGCCGCGGCGAAGTTGGCGATCGTCGGCAGCACGTTGGTGCGGCTGGTCAGCCCGGGCAGATTCTGCAGGTTGGCCCGCACGACGCCCTGGTTCCCTTCGAGGAAGGGGTTGCTGGGTCCCTGCAGGTAGCGGCGGCCGGCCTCCTCGGCCAGCTCCTCGGTCTCATCGACATGCACCTTGAAGAGGTAGCCGTGGTGCTCGGAGCCCGCTTCGTAGCCGTTTTCGCGCGCGACTTCGTCGTAATACGCGAAGGACTGCCGCGTCGGCTCGAGGTCGGTCGCGAGCATGATGTAGGGATAGCGGTGTTCGGCGGTCCACTTGACCGTGTTGCGGCTCATGATCCCGGGAATCCAGATCTGCGGGTGCGGATCCTGGATCGGGCGCGACCACGGATTGACGTAGCGGTAGTGGTAATGCTCGCCCTCCCAGCGGAACGGGCCGGGCGTGCTCCAGGCCTTGACGACGAAATCGTGCGCTTCCTGGAAGCGCTCCCAGTTGAAGGGCGCCTGCGCGTTGTGCGAGACGCTTTCGCGCCCGCCGCCGCGCACCCAGCCGGTGACCAGGCGGCCGTTTGAGATCATGTCGATCTGGGCCAGCGTCTCGGCCAGCCAGAGCGGATCTTCCCAAATCGGCAGAATGTTGCCGAGCAGAATGATCTTCGCCTTGCGCGTGATCCGCGAGAGGATCGCCGCCTCCACATTCATCACGCTGCCCATGCAGAAGGGGGTCGAGTGGTGCTCGTTGAGCATCAGCGCGTCGAAGCCCATCTCTTCGGCGTAGAGCTTCTCATCGAGGTAGCGGTGGTAGAGGTCCGCGCCGACGCGCGAGTCGTAGCTGGAGTTGCTGGCATCGAGGTCGGTGATATCGAAGCCGGTCGCTCCGAAGAAGCCGGTCTGAGGGTCTTGGTAGGGGCGTTCGGTGAAGTAGCCGATCAGCATGGTCTGGTCTCCGCGGGGCACTGGCCCGATCTACGGCGCGGAGTTCGCCCCGCGCCGCGCCTAGAATGCCAAACTGCGCAGCAGTTTGCTACCCCAACCGCGGAGAGGCCGTCATGCCAGCCCCTGTGATCATCGAAGCCGCGATCAACGGCGGCACGCCCAAATCGCGCAATCCGCACAGCCCGCGCTCGGTCGAGGAGATCGCGGCGGACGCGCTCCGCGCGGTCGACGCCGGCGCGGCGATCGTGCACAACCACAACGACGACCCGGTGATCGGCGAGACGGCGCAGGCGCGGGCCGGCTGGCACGACCCGCAGCCCTACATCGACGCTTGGCGCGCGGTGCTCGAGCAGCGGCCCGACACGATCTTCTACCCCACCCAGGCCGGCGGCGGACCGGGCACGGATATCGCCGTGCGGCTCAGCCATATCGCCGCCCTGGAGGCGGCCGGCGTGCTCGGGCAGTCGTTGATCGACCCCGGCAGCGTGGCGCTGGGCGGCGCCGACGCCGACGGGCTGCCCAACGACAGCGACAGTGTCTACATCAATACTTACCGCGATGCGCGGGCGATGTTCGAGCTCTCCAATCGGATCGGCCGCGGGGCAAGCATCTCGATTTTCGAGCCCGGCTTCCTGCGCGTCGTGCTGGCCTACCAGCGCAAGGGGCTGGTGGCGCCGGGCTCGCTGGTCAAGCTCTACTTCGGCGGCGGCGATCCGCTCGGCTTCGGGATGCTGCCGACCGAACCCTGCCTGGACGCCTACATCTCGATGCTGGAAGGCACCGGGCTGCCCTGGTCGGTCGCGCTGCTGGGCGGCGATGTCGTCGCACAGGGGCTGGCGCGGCTGGCGCTCGAGCGGGGCGGCCATGTGCGCGTCGGCCTCGAGGATTACGCCGGCAGCCGCCAACCAACCAACACCGAACTGATCGAAGAGCTGGTCAGCCTGTGCGCCGAAGTGGGCCGCCCGGTGGCGACAGCGGGCGAAGCGCGCGCGATCCTCGGCCTGCCGGCGGCCTAGCACGGCCGCGCAAGGCATCGGCATCACCGGCACAGTTCAAATCAAGAGGAGTACACCATGCCACGACTGCTCGGCGCGGACCTGCGCAGCTTTCTGCAGCAGCCCGAAAGCGGCGTGCTCGCCTCGCTGCGGCGCGACGGGCGGCCCTACACGGTGCCGGTCTGGTGGCTCTGGGAGGGTGAGGTCGACGACGACGCGCACTCCGAGCGCAATCCGCCGCGCGGCGTGCTCTGGCTAACGGGCACGCTGACGCGGGTCTGGTGCAAACAGCTGATGCACGACCCGCGCGCATCGCTCTGCATCGAGGCGGCCGCGCCGTCCCCGCGCCATGTCGGCGTCGATGGGCGCTGCGAGGCGCTGACCCTGCCTGATTTTGATATCTGGCCGATCTCGCGCCGGCTGGCGGAAAAGTATGTGGGGCGCGGCGACCCGGCCAACGCTGCGGCCGTAGATGCATTTTTCGCCAACATGCAGACCGAGCCGCGCATGCTCTTCCGGCTCCGGCCGGAGAAGTGGCGCGCGATCGACCTGACGGTCTACCGCGGCAAGCGCGAAGACCGCGCCTTCCAGGCCGGCCAGCAAGCCAGCGAGCAAGCCGGCAGGCGGGCCTCGTAATCGCCGTCCTGGCCGCCGGAGCGGTCATCAGGTGAACCGCTCGAACCGCGGTTCGGGGCTGCTCTCGAACTCTGCCTTTCGGCGCGTCTGGGCGGCCGGCGCAATCACCGGCATGGTGCGCTGGCTCGACATGCTGGTGCTGACCCTCTACGCCTACGAGCTAACCGGCGAACCGGGCAGCGTGGCGCTGGCGTTCCTCATCCGCATGCTCCCGCGGCTGTTGTTCGGGATGTTCGTGGGCGCACTGGCGGACCGCTTCGACCGACGCCGAATCTGGCTCGCCTCGCTGCTGATTCTGTCGGTCATGTATTTCGGCCTGACCGCGCTGGTCGCGCTGACAGAGATTCAATACTGGCAGCTCCTGGCCTTCGTATTCGTTGCCGGCACGGTCTGGTCGGTCGAGTTTCCCACCCGCCGGGCGATGATCGCCGATGTGGTCGGCCCCAATCGGGTCGGCCGCGCGGTCGGGCTGGACTGGAGCACAGACAGCGTGGTGCGGATTCCCGGCCCCCTCATCGGAGCCGGCTTTCTGCAGGCCTTCGGGGCCGAGTGGGCCTATCTGTTCACCGCCTGCGTATTTGTCGCGGCGGCAGCGATCGCCTCGACGCTGCGCTACCGCCCGCCGCTGCGGGCCGGCGTCGAACCGCAGGGCTTCAGCGAGGTCGCGCGGGCCACGCTGCGCGACGTCGCGGCGGGCCTCGCCTATCTGCGCGGGCGCGGGCTGCTGATCGGCGCGCTGGTCCTGACGCTCGCCTTCAATCTGCTCTATCCGGCCTACAACGCGGCCCTGCCCGAGATTGGTATTCAGTTTCTGCAGATCGATCAGTTTCGGATCGGGGTAATCGAAGCGATGGTCGGGGTCGGCTCGGCGCTCAGCGCGCTGGTGATTGCGGGCTGGTCGACCTGGAGCCAATCCGGCCGCATCTACTACATCGGCACGGCCTGGTTCGTGCTCTGCGTGACCGGCGTCGCGCTCTCGGACATCTATGCGCTGACAGTCGTGATCGGATTCTGCATGGGCTTCGGATTCTCCGCCTTCGCGATCATGCAGACCTCGATTCTGGTCACACGGACGCCGCCGGCGATGCGCGGGCGGATGATGGGCTTGCTCTCGTTCGTGATCGGCATCGGGCCGCTGACCGGCTTGCAGGTCTTCCTGCTGTTCGACTGGTTCGGAGTGCGCGGGGGCGTGCTGGTGGTCGTCGCCGAGGCGCTGGCGCTGATCGCGCTGGCGGCAGTGTTCTGGCCGATGATTGTCAAGCGCTTGCCCAGCAGCGATCCTGCGGTGGCGGCGGTCGCCGCGCCGCAGCGCGCCGGCCGCGCCGGCTGACATAGACTGAGTCCGACAATGAAAGAGGCTCCGCGATGAGCACCATGCGGCGGCGCAAGCAGTTCAAGGCCGAGCTGTTGACGCTGCAAGGCGCGGCGGTCAGCGAGTGCTTCGCGATCGTCGATATCGAGACCACCCGCGCGGGCGGCGCGCGCGCGCGGCGCTGGCGGGGGCGCTTCACCTCGCTCTCCAACCCCCAGCACGCCTTTGCCGGCCCCTACCTGCTGCGCCCGCGCGGCGAACAGCAGCAGGCGCGGATCGAGGTCGTCGAGGGCGCGGCCGACCGGATCGGCGTGACCAGCGACGAATACAGCTTCCTCGGCAGCGGCGACCCGCCGGCGGTCAAGCGGCGATGAGCGCCTCCGCAGCCGCTCAGGCGGATCGGGCGGATCGCTCCGAAGCGAGCCGCGAGCTGCGCGCCCAGGCCGCCGCGGCGGCTGCCGCGGCGGCAGCGCTGGCAGTGGCCGGCGGCGAGGCGAAGAACGCCGCGCTCCACGCCACGGCGCGGCTGCTGCGCGGCCGCTGCAATCAGATCGTGAGCGAAAACGCCGCCGACGTTGCCGAAGCGCGCGGGCATCTGAGCGGGGCGATGCTCGATCGGCTGCTGCTGACCGCCGAGCGGATCGAGGGCGTCGCGCGCGGCGTCGAAGCGCTTGCCGCGCTCGACGACCCGATCAACGAAGTGATCGACCGGCGGCGCGCCGAAAACGGCCTCGAGATCGAGCGGCGGCGCGTGCCCCTGGGCGTGATCGCCTCGGTCTACGAGAGCCGCCCCAACGTGACGATCGACATCGCCGCGATCTGCCTGAAAAGCGGCAACGCGGTCGTGCTGCGCGGCGGCCGCGAGGCGCGGCGCAGCAACGCCGTGCTCGCCGAGACGCTGCGCGGCGGGTTGGCGGAGGCCGGCCTACCGGCCGACGCTGTGCAGCTGGTGCGCAGCACCGACCGCGCGCTGGTCGGCGAGCTGCTGGCGATGAACGACCTGATCGATCTGATCGTGCCGCGCGGCGGCAAGGCCCTGATCGAGCGCGTGCGCGACGAGGCGGCGATGCCCGTCGTCGCCGGCGGCATCGGCATCTGCCACACCTATGTGGACGCCGCCGCCGACCTGCAGATGGCGCTGGATGTCGTCGACAACGCCAAAACGCGGCGGGTCTCGATCTGCAACGCGCTCGATGTCTTGCTGGTCCACGAGCGGGTTGCAGAGCCGTTCCTGGCGGCGCTGGCCGAGCGCTGGGATCCCGGCGCGCACGCTGACGGCGGTGTGGAGCTGCGCGCCGACGCGCGGGCGCTGCAGCTGCTCGAGCCGACACCCGCGCGCGCGGTCGCCGCCGGTGCGCAGGACTTCGACACCGAGTTCCTCAGCCTCGTGGCCGGCGTCCGCGTCGTCGCCGACAGCGCTGCGGCGCTCGCGCACATCGCTGAGCACGGGTCGGGGCACTCCGAAGCAATCATCACCGCCGACGCGCAGCTGGCGGAGCAATTTCTCCGCGAAGTCGACGCTGCGGCGGTCTACGTCAACGCTTCGACGCAGTTCACCGACGGCGGCGAGTTCGGGCTTGGCGCCGAGGTGGGAATCTCGACCGGCAAGTTCCACGCGCGCGGGCCGATGGGCCTGCGCGAGCTGACTTCCTACAAGTGGGTCGTGCGCGGCGACGGCCAGACCCGCCCGCGCTGACCGGCCAGAGGACCAAACAAGCGCCAGGACACGCGAGAACGCCCATGGCCGCCGCCCCTCCCGCTCAGCCTTCCAGCGCCGCCATGACCGATGCGGCGCAAGCGTTTCTGCACAGCCTGAGCCCCGAGCAGCGCGCCCGGGCCAGCTATGACTACCTCGACGGCGAGCGCATCTTCTGGTACTACCCGCCGGTCAACCGCCACGGCCTGCCCCTGCGCGACATGACGCCGCCGCAGCGCGAGCTGGCCTACGCGCTGCTGCGCAGCGGTCTGACTGAGCGCTCCTACACGCAAGCTGTGGAGATCATCGACCTGGAAGTGATCCTCGGCGAGATCGAGCGCGGCGACGGCATTCGCAGCTTCGTGCGCGACCCCGAGCTGTACTACTGGACAATCTTCGGCCAACCCGGCGATGCGCAGTCGCCCTGGGGCTGGCGCGTGGAGGGGCACCACATCTCGCTCAACTACAGCCTCTGGGGCGGCCGCGTGATCTCGCTCACCCCCTTCTTTTTCGGCGCGAACCCCGCCGAGGTGCGGGCCGGGCCGCGCAGCGGCCTGCGCATTCTCGACGACCGCGAAACGCTCGCGCAGCAGCTGATGCAGAGCCTCGACCGCAGCCAGCGCCGCGCCGCCACGATCTACGCAGAAGCGCCGTGGGACATCCTCACCTACAACGCCTCGCGCGTCTCGCTGCCGCCGGAGCAGGGGCTGCCCGCCGCCGCGATGAGCGCGGTGCAGCGCGATCTGCTGCGCCGCCTGGTCGGCGTCTACGTCGACCAGGCGCCGGCCGACGCAGCGGCGGAGAAATGGCGCCGCATCGAATCCGAAGGGTTCGGCGGCCTGCACTGGGCTTGGGCCGGGCCGCTCGAGGGCGGCGAGCCGCATTATTACCGCATCCACGGCGGCAACTTCGTCGTCGAGTTCGACAACCGCCAGAACGGAGCCAACCACATTCACTCCGTCTGGCGCGACATCGAGAACGATTTCGCCAACGATGTGCTGGGCGAGCACCTGCTGCTCTACCACGTGCTGTAGAGGCCGATGTTTCACTACGAACGCGAGAGCCGCACGCCCCACTCGGAGTGCTACATCGTCGAAAACGAGGCGGGCAGCCGCGGGCGGATCGACCTGCACTTCGCCGCCCCCCTGATCTACGCCACGCTGTGCGTGCCGGAGTCGTGGTCGGAAGATGATGTGCAGGACCTGATCGCCGATTTCGACGACCGCATCGCGAGCACCGCCGACCCGCTGCGCGAGGACCTGATCGTGACCGTTTGGCGGGGCGTCGAGCTCGGCGTCTGGTCGACGGACAACGATGCTGCGGCGGGCGCCGGCGGCGGCCTCAACGGCCAGCCGCCGGCGGCACCGCGCTAACTCCAGCTGCACGCCAACGAGAGGCGACGATGCCCGACGACACACCCCCCGCCGCCGAGACCGAGCAGCAGGAGCTGAAGGCCGCCGAGGAAGCTGCCGCTGCGGACGCGGTGGACCTGCTGCTGCGCGGACGCATCGAAGAAGTGCTGCCGCCCGAAGAGCTCGGCGAGTTCCACGATTTCATCCGCGAAGAAGCGCTGATGCGGCGCCGCTTCGCCGTTTCCTTCCGCGTCGAGTGCCGCTGTCTGGCCTGGATCTCCTACCAGCTGGCCAACATCGTGACGCACGAGGACGGAATCGAGTTCTCAGCCCGTCCGATTCAGACCTACGTCCCCGACCATGAGCCCGATGTCGAGCATCCCGAAGGAGCCACCGAAGACCCGCCCGAGGCAGTGCTGGACTGGCCGATTTGGCCGTTTGAGATCTATCAGGACGAGCTCGACGAACTCGACGAGATCAACGAGTTCGAAGCAGCAGACGGCGCGTGAGCAGGCCGCAGCGGCGCTACGCCGCCGTCTTCTTCGATCTCGACGGCACGCTCGTCAGCGAGCGTACGGGCGTGCGCGAGGCGCGCCTGGCGGCCGGCCGCGAGCTGGCCCGCCGCGGCCTCAGCACGGCCCCGCCGGAGGCGTTCGCGGACGCCGTCGAGCAGGTCATCGCCGATGTGCTGCGCGAGCACAACGGGCATTGGCCGACTTGGCTGCAGATCGGCGCCTGGCTGTCGCGCACGCTGGAGCGGATCGATTGCCGGCTCGACCCGCAGAGCGCCGATTTCGCGGCGCTGGCGGCAACCTACGCAACCGAGCGGGTCGAGCGGGCCACGGCGATCCGCGACGCCTCGGAGGCCCTCGCAGCCGCCCGCCGGCACGGGCCGCTGGGGCTGATCACCAACTTCAACGACGGCCGGCTGCAGCGCCGCAAGATCGCCTCAGCCGGCCTGGACGGGCAGTTCGAGGGCGTGTTCATCTCCGGCGAGGTCGGCTGTCAGAAGCCCGACCCGCAGATTTTCCACCACGCCGCCCGCGCGTTGGGCGTGCAGGCCGCCGATTGCCTGCACATCGGCAACTCCTGGGTTTCCGATATCGAGGGCGCGCTGGCCGCCGGCGCGGACGCGATCTGGGTCGAGGAAGAACCCGCGCGCACCAACGCAGCCCCCGTCGCCCCCCGCGTCCACCGCCTCAGCAGCCTCGCCGCCGTGGCCGAGTGGCTGCGGCGCGCCCCCGAGTGAGCCGCCCGATTCGTGAGCGCGCGCGCAGTTCGCGCTCCCCCTCAGCCTGCGCCGCGGTGCTGTTCAACCTGACGCCGGCACTTGGCGCTGCCGCCTGCACGCAAGCGGCCTGACGGCAGCCGATCCGGGACAGGAATGACTCTGGCACACCGCGCGGTACCGCAGCTCGCCGCGGCATCTGCGGCGCGGGGCGGCAGGAGCACCCGAATGATGCGGCGGGCGGCCGCTATTTCCGCGCCAGCGCCCGATGCGCTGCGGCAACGATCGCTTCGGGGGTCAGCTCGAACTGCTCGAGCAGCGACCGCCAAGGGCCGGACTCGCCGAAGCGGTCGGCCACGCCGACCTGCTCCATTGGCGTTGGCGCCTTGAGCGCGAGCGTGCGCGCAACCGCCGAGCCGAGGCCGCCGATCACGTTGTGCTCTTCGGCCGTCACAATTGCGCCCGTCTCCCGCGCCGCGGCCGTGATCGCCGCCTCATCGAGCGGCTTGAGCGAGGTCATATTGAGCACGCGCGCATCAACTCCTTCGGCGGCGAGCGCGGCCGCCGCGCGCAGCGCAGGCTCGACCAGCAGCCCGCACGCGATCAGCGTCAGATCCGCACCCTCGCGCAGCCGGTCGGCGCGGCCCAGCTCGAAGCGGCGGCCGGCGCTGTAGACGATCGGCAGCTTGGGCCGCCCAACGCGGATGTACCAGGGATCGCGGTCGGCGGCGGCCGCGACCATCGCGGCCTCCGCTTCGACCACGTCGCAAGGGACAACCACATTCATGCCCGGCAGCGCCGTCATCAGCGCCAGATCCTCGATCGCCTGAGCCGACGCGCCGTCCTCGCCGACGCTGACCCCGCCGTGGCTGGCGACCAGCTTGACATTCATCCGCTGCTGCGCGATCTGCACGCGGATCTGGTCGTAGCAGTGGCCGGGCATGAAGACCGCGAACGAGGCCGCGAAGACCGTCTTGCCGGCGGCGGCCAGGCCGGCGGCGATCGAGACCATGTTCGCCTCAGCCGCGCCGACGGTGAACCAGCGCTCGGGGAACTCGGCCGCCAGCTTGTTGCCGCCCGTCGACACTGCCAGGTCGGCATCGAGCGCAACGATGTCACAGCCCCCGCGGGCGAGGCGCAGCAGCGTCGGCCCGTAGGCCTCGCGCGTCGCCGCTGCGGGCGGCGTGAGCGGCACGGCCCGCGCGGTCATGCCCAGATCTCCTCGAGCGCCTGCGCGAGCTGCTCGTCGCTGGGGCCTTTGCCGTGCCAGCCGGCTGGGTTTGCCGCCATAAAGGAGACGCCCTTCCCCTTCACCGTCTCGGCGATCACGACTTGCGGCGCGCCGCGCACCTCGCCGGCCGCGCACAACGCCTCCACCACTGCCGCGACGTCGTGCCCGTCCACCTCGTGCACCCCCCAGCCGAACGCGGCCCACTTCTCCGCAACGGGGTCGATCTGCATGATTTCGGCCCCCGCGCCGTCGTTCTGGAAGTGATTACGGTCGACAATCGCCGTGATGCGGTCGAGCCCGAAGTGGGCCGCCGACATGATCGCCTCCCAGTTTTGCCCCTCGTTCAGCTCGCCGTCGCCGAGCAGACACCAGACGCGCGCGTCGCGGCCGTCCAGCCGCTGCCCGAGCGCCAGGCCGACGCTGAAGGAGAGCCCCATGCCCAGCGCGCCGCCGCTCATTTCGACGCCCGGCGGGCGCCCCCGCACGACGTGCCCCTGCAGCTCGCTGCCCAGCGAGCGGAAGCTCGGGATCAGCTCGGTGCTGAAGTAGCCGGCCTCGGCCAGCGCGGCGTAGATCACCGGAGTCGCGTGGCCTTTGGAGAGCACGAACCGATCGCGGTCCTCCCAATCAGGGTCGCTGGGGTCGTGGCGCATCACGCCGCCGAAGTAGAGCGCGGCCAGAATCTCGACGGCGGAGAGCGAACCGCCGGGGTGGCCGGACTGCGCCGCATGGGTCATCCGCACGATGTGCTCGCGGATACGGCGGCAGATCGTCTCCAGTTCGGCAACGCTGCGCGGCTCGCACCTCTGCATCGTCGTCATCGCATCCCCGCACTAATGGCCGGCCCTGACTGCCCGCGCGAAGCGCCCGAAGCAGGGCCGCCGCCGCGGGCTCGGCCGCCATGCTAGCTGTGCACCCTTGGGCGGCCAATCGGTCGGGGAATTCCGCACGGCCCGCCGTGCCCATAGGGGCGGCCGTAGGCTAAGCCGGTGACGAGAGCGCTGCGCCTGTTCATCGCTGCCAAACTGCCCGCCGCGGCTCGGGCCGAGATCGCAGCGCGCAGTGATCAGCTCCGCGCGTCTGGGTTGGAGGGCTGGCGCTGGGCTGCGCCCGGCGCGGTTCACCTCACGCTGCGCTTCCTCGGAGATACGCAGCCTGAGCGGGTTGCGGCCGTTGCAGCAGCGCTGCAGCGCACCGCCGCTGCAACGGCGCCGCTGCGGCTCTCGCTGGCCGCCGCCGGAACCTTCGGCGGCAGGCGGCCGCGCGTGCTGTGGCTCGGTCTGGCGGGCGATCTCGAGCGCCTCCAAGCCGCCGCCGAGCTGCTGAACCGCGAACTCGCGGCCGAAGGCTGGGCGCCGCCCCAGCGCCCGCTGCGGCCGCACATCACACTGGCGCGGGCGCGCCGCAGCGCCAACGCCGCGCAGACCCTGGCAGCCCGCCGCTTGGCTGCGGCCGCGGCGCCGGCGCCGTACGCATTCGACGTCAGCGCGGTGCAGCTGATCCACAGCACCCTGACGCCGGATGGGGCGCAGCACGCCGGCCTCGCATCGGCGCGCTTGGGCGCCGATGCAGCGCTGTAGTATGGGTATGTCGAACTGAGCGAGGGATCTGCGAGGAGCAGCGATGCAGAGCAGCCTCATCTCCAAGATCGAAAAGGCCCGGATCTACGCCAGCGAGAGCGATCGCTTCCGCTTTACGGCGCTGCGATGCGATGTACGCGGCGATTCGACCACGCACACCGCCGAGCTGGGCACCGAGGGTTGGAGCTGCGACTGTTTCTTCTTCGCCGATGCCGGCACCTGCTCGCACACGATGGCGCTGGAACGGCTGCTCGACGCGATGCTACCCGAGCGCTACCGCCCCCCGATCCTCAGCGCCTGAACAGCCTGCAAGCTGGCCGCGTCACAAGGCTGAGCCGCAAACAGGGCAGCCGCTGACCGCGGCGCCGCTCAGTCGATCCGGCGGAAGACGAGGCAGGCGTTCTGCCCGCCGAAGCCGAACGAATTCTTGAGCGTGACGCGCACGTCGGCATCCCGCGCTGCATTGGGCACGTAATCAAGGTCGCAGTCCGGATCCGGCTGCTCGTAGTTGATCGTGGGGTGGATCCGCCCCTCAGTCATCGCCTGGATCGCAGCGATCGACTCGAGGCCGCCGGCGCCGCCGAAAGCGTGGCCGATCATCGACTTGGTCGAGGAGATCGCAACGCTGGACGCAGCGGCGCCGAGCGCGGCCTTGAGCGCGCGCGTCTCCGAGGCGTCGTTGAGCGGCGTCGAGGTGCCGTGCGCGTTCACATAGTCGATCTCTTCCGGTTGAATACCGGCATCTTCGAGCGCCCAGCGGATCGCGCGCACCGGCCCGGCCCCGTCGGCGTCGGGCATCACCAGGTGGTGGGCGTCGGCGCTGGAGCCGAAGCCGGCCACCTCGATCTGGTATTCGGCGCCGCGCGCGCGGGCGGATTGCTCGCTTTCGAGGATCAGCACCCCGGCGCCCTCGGACGGCACGAAGCCGTCGCGCTCCGCGTCGAACGGACGGCTGGCGGCCTGCGGGTGCTCGTTGTTCGCCGTCAGCGCCCGCATCACGGCGAAGCCGCCCAGCCCCAGCTGACAAAAGCCCGCTTCACAGCCGCCCGTGACCACGATGTCGGCTTGGCCGCGGCGAATCACATCGGCCGCCTCGCCGATCGCCTGAGTGCCCGCGGCGCAGGCGGTCACCACGGTCGTGTTGTAACCGAGCAGACCGAACTGCATTGCAATATTGGCCGCCGCCATATTCGGCAGGACCCGCGGGATAAAGAGCGGATCGAGCCGCATCCCGCCGCGTTCGACCAGCTTGCGCGCGCCGCCTTCCAATTCCGGGTAGCCGCCGCTGCCGTTGCCAAGCACGACGCCGATGCGCTCGCGGTCGAGCGCATCCAGGTCCAGCCCCGCGTCCTCGACCGCCTCGCGCGCCGCGGCGACGGCCAACTGCGAGAAGCGCGCCATCCGCCGCGCCGATTTGCGGTCCATATAGTCGCGCGCGTCGAAGCCGCGCACTTCGCCGCCGATCGTGCAGGAGAAGCCCTCGACATCGAACAACGAGATCGGCTCGATTCCGCTCTCGCCGGCGGCCAGGCGCCGCCAGAACGGCTCGACGCCGTTCCCGAGCGGAGAGAGCGCGCCCATCCCCGTCACCACGACTCGTGTGCGCTCCGCCGCGGTCATGAGATCAACCGGTTGATCGCGGATCGAGATCGCCGGCCGCCCCTGCCTCTGCGGCCGGCTCGGCCGCGGCGGCGCGGATAGCCGCGCGCGCTTCCGCCGCCAGCGAGAGCGAACCGAGCACGGCGACCAAGTCCGCATCGCGGCCGGCCAGCCCGCGCGCCGCCGCCAGCGCCGCCGGCACGGACGCGGCAACGGTGAGCGGCCCTTCCCAGGCGGCAAAGGCCGAGCTGAGATCATCGGCGGGCCGCGAGCGGGGGTGGTCCGAAGCGGTCAGCACCAGCGCATCGGCCCGCTCCATCAGCGCCGCCGCGATCGAATCGAGCGCCTTATCGCCCAGCACGCCCAGCACGGCGATCAACCGCTCGTGGGGGAAATACTGGTCGAGCGCGTCCAGCGCGCGGCGCACTGATTCGCCGTTGTGCGCCCCATCGATGACCAGCCGCGGCGCCGCGCGGCCGCCGCCGAACGCGGACGGCCACTGCAGCTCTTCGAGCCGCCCCGGCCACCGCACCGTGGCCAAGCCAGTGTGCAGCGCACTGTCCGACAGCTCGAAGCCTTGCGCGCGCAGCAGGTCCACAGCGGCCAGCGCGGCGGCGGCGTTTTCGATCTGGAACTGCCCCAAGAGCGGCATGAGCAGCAGCAACTGAGCCGACTCGCCCGGCCGCGGCGCGCGGCGCATGATCCGAAACCACTGCCCCCAGGGTTCGACGCCGGCCGGCTCCCAGCTGTAGGACGCGGCCGTATCAACCAGCGGCGTCGGCACGTCGTCGGCAGCGTTGCGGACAACGGCGGCCGCTTCGGGCGCGCGCTGCGGGCCAAGCACGGCGGCGTGCGTGCCGGCGGTCAGAATGCCCGCCTTTTCAGCCGCGATCTGCTCGATCCGCTCGCCCAGAATCTCGGTGTGCTCGTGCGACAGCGAAGTGATCACGGCAACGTCTTTTTCGGCGAAGACGTTGGTGCAGTCGAGCCGCCCGCCGAGTCCGACCTCGACGACTTGCGTGTCCACTTCGTGCAGGCGGAAAGCGTAGAAGGCGAGGGCGGTGAGCAGCTCGAAGGTGCTGATGTGGCCGGGCTGTTCGGCCAGCTCGGCTTCCACGTGCGGCCGGAGCTGGGCGGCGAGGTCGGCGAAGTGCTCTTCGGGCAGCGGTGCGCTGTTGATCCGGATGCGCTCGCAGAACGAGTGCAGGTGGGGGCTGGTGAACAGGCCGGTCCGCTGTCCGCCGGCGCGCAGCACCGATTCGATCATGGCCGCGGTCGAGCCCTTGCCTTTCGACCCGGCGATGTGCACGGTGCGCCGCCCCAACTGCGGATCGCCGAGGCGGCGCAGCAGCGAACGGATCCGCTCGAGCGCGAATTGGGGGCGCGAGCGGCGCGGCAGCGAGCCGCGCTCGAAATCGGCGAAGCTCATTAGCCAGGCGATTGCGTCGTCGTAGGTCATGCCAGCGCGCTCCGCCGCATCAGCGTCTCCCCAATCATCGTACGCCCTGCCATGCCGCTGCGCAGCCGCAGTGTTGTTCACGGCCAGCGGCTTGATCGCGCTCGGCGCCGCTGCAACGATCGCCCAACAGCTACCCTATCGAGCGAGAGGAGCCGCCGATGGACGGATCCCTGCGGAGCGTGCTCGAAGCGGCGCTGGCCGGCCGCAGCGGCGTCGACGGCCTGATCGAAGTGATCGAGGCCATCGCCGACGGCGCGAAGCGGGTCGACGCGCTGACCCGCCGCGCCGCGCTGCTCGATCTGACCGGGGATACCGGCGAGGTCAACGTGCAGGGCGAGATCGTGCAGCGGCTCGACGCGGCCGGCACCGACACCTTCGTCGAGGTGCTGAGCGGGTGCGGGCGCGTCGCAGCGCTCGCCTGCGAGGAGCTTGAGGAGGCGGTCTTCGTCAGCGACGCGCCCAGCCACCCGTACCTCGCACTCTTCGACCCCGTCGACGGCTCCAGCAACATCGATGTTGCGGTGACGATCGGCTCGATTTTCGCGATCTACCGGCGCAGCGGCGGCAGCCCCGTGAGCGAGCAGTCGCTGCTGCGCAGCGGGCGGGAGCAGATCGCAGCGGCCTTTGTGGGCTACGGCTCCTGCACCGTGCTCGTCGCGGCGGTTGCCGGCCGCGTCGACGGCTTCACGCTGGACCCTGACTCGGGCGAGTTCGTGCACAGCCATGCGGAGATCACGATTCCCGCGAAGTGCGCGGCGTACAGCGTCAACGAAGGCAACGCAGGCAACTGGGAAGCGCCGATGCAGGCGGCGGTCGCACAGCTGCGCGGGGCCTACGGGCTGCGCTACGTCGGCTCGCTGGTCGCCGACTTTCACCGCGGCCTGCTCAAAGGCGGCATCTTTCTCTACCCCGGCGACCGCAAGAGCCCGCAGGGCAAGCTGCGCCTCGGCTACGAGGCGAACCCGCTCTGCTACATCGCCGAACAGGCCGGCGGTGCGGGCAGCGACGGCCTGCAGCGGATCCTCGATCTGCCCCCCGAGCGGCTGCACCAACGCACCCCGCTGATCGTCGGCAACGCCGATGTCGTCCAGTCCGTCGTCCAGCGCCTCAACAGCGGCTGACGCCGCGCGCGGCGCCGCCGCGCAACCGAATGAAGGAAGCAGCCGTATGACCAGCGCCGACCTGCACGCCACCGCCCGCGCCCTCGTTGCGCCCGGCAAGGGCATTCTCGCCGCCGACGAATCGGCGCCGACGATTAAACGCCGCTTCGACGGGATCGGAGTCGAATCGACCGAAACCAACCGCCGCGACTGGCGCCAGCTGCTCTTCACCGCCGATGGGATCGGCGACTACATTTCCGGCGTGATCCTATTCGATGAGACGCTGCGCCAGCAAGCCTCCGACGGACGCACGCTCGTGGAAGTGCTGGCCGCAGCCGGCGTGATTCCCGGCATCAAGATCGATAAGGGCGCGAAAGATTTGGCCGGCTCGCCCCAGGAGAAAGTCACTGAAGGGCTCGACGGGCTGCGCGAGCGGCTCAATGAGTACCGCGATCTGGGCGCACGCTTCACCAAGTGGCGGGCCGTGATCGCGATCGGCGAAGGCATTCCGACCGAGTACTGCCTCGATGTCAACGCGCACGCGCTGGCGCGCATGGCGGCGCTCTCGCAGGAAGCGGGGCTGGTGCCGATTATTGAGCCCGAAGTGCTGATGGACGGCGGGCACGGCATCGCGGCCTGCGCGGCGGCCACAGAAGCAGCGCTGCGCACAACCTTCGCGGCCTGCGCCGCGCAGCACGTCGACCTCGCCGGCGCGCTGCTGAAGCCGAACATGGTGCTCTCGGGCAAAAGCGCCGCCAACCGCGCGCCGGCCGAGACGGTCGCCGCCGAGACGCTGCGCGTCTTCCGCAATACGGTGCCGGCCGCGGTGCCCGGCTGCGTCTTCCTCTCCGGCGGGCAGAGCGACGCTGAAGCGACGATCAACCTCGACGCGATCAACCGCCTGGCCGCCGCCGAAGGCGGCGCGCCCTGGGAGCTGAGCTTCTCCTACGGGCGCGGCCTGCAAGCGACGCCGTTGGCCGTCTGGAGCGGTGAAGCCGGCAACGCGGCGGCCGCGCAGGCCGCGTTCCAGCAGCGCGCCCGCCTGACCAGCGCCGCGCGGCGCGGCGAATATTCGCCCTCCCTCGAGCAAGAGGGCGGGGCCGTCTAACGCCGCGCCGATGCCCCAACGCCTGCTGATCGCCAGCGGCAACCGCGCCAAGCTGCGCGAGTTTGCGCACCTCTTCGAGCAGCTCCCGAGCAGCGCGGGCGAGTGGCGGCTGGCTGCGCCGGCCGATGTCGGCCTGGCCGATTTCGAGGTCGTTGAGGACGGCGGCACATACCAAGCCAACGCGGCGCGCAAGGCGCGCGCCTACGCCAACGCGGCCGCACTGCCTGCGCTGGCCGACGACTCGGGGCTGGAGGTGGACGCGCTCGACGGCGCGCCCGGCATCTACAGCGCGCGGTATGCTGGCGCTCAGGCCGACGACGCAGCCAACCGAGCCAAACTGCTCGCCGCGCTGGACGGGGTTCCAGCCGCCGAGCGCGGCGCCCGCTTCCGCTGCGTCGTCGCGCTCGCCTTCCCCTTCACGACCAACGTGCGCGTGGGTGAAGGCGCCGTTGAAGGTCGAATCGCTGTGGACGAGCGCGGCAGCCTCGGCTTCGGCTACGACCCAATCTTCGAGCTGCCGGACGGCCGCCGCATGGCGGAGTTGAGTATGGACGAGAAGAATCGAATCAGCCACCGCGCGCATGCGCTCGAGCATGCGCACTGGGCGCTCGCGGCGCTGCACGCGGCGCTCACCGTGAAACGCTGAGCGCCGCCGTGACCGCCCCCGCCGAGCGCCGCACGCTGCAGCCGGCCGCCGCGCCCGCGAGCGATCAGTTCGGCCGCGTCTTGCATGACCTGCGCGTCTCCATCACCGACCGCTGCAACTTCCGCTGCCCCTACTGCATGCCCAAAGAGGTGTTCGGAGCCGGCTATCAGTTCCTGCCCCGCGCCGACATTCTGAGCTTCGAGGAGATCGTCCGCCTGGCCGCAGTCTTCGCCCGCCTGGGGCTGCGCAAGCTGCGCCTGACCGGCGGCGAGCCGACCGTCCGCGCCGAGCTGCCGACGCTGGTCGGCATGCTGCGCCGCGCGCTGCCGGGCGTCGACCTGGCGCTCACGACCAACGGCTCGCGGCTGGCCTCGCTGGCGCAGCCGTTGGCCGCAGCCGGGCTCGACCGCGTCACCGTCAGCCTCGATGCGATCGATTCCGGCGTGAGCCGCCAGATGAACGGCGTCGATTTTCCCCTCCAGCGCGTGCTGGAAGGGATCGAGGCGGCCGCGCAGGCCGGCCTGGCCCCGGTCAAGATCAACGCGGTGATTCAGCGCGGGGTCAACGAGAGCGAAATCACCCGCCTGGCCGAGCATTTCCGCGGCACGGGCCAGATCGTGCGCTTCATCGAGTACATGGATGTCGGCGCATCGAACGGCTGGAAGCTCGACGACGTCGTGCCCGCCGCCGAGATCATCGAGCGTCTGCAGTCGGCGCTGCCGCTGGAGCCGATCGAGCCGGCTTACCGTGGCGAGGTGGCGCGGCGCTGGCGCTGGCGCGACGGCTCCGGCGAGCTCGGCGTGATCACTTCGGTCACGCAGCCCTTCTGCGGCGACTGCACACGCGCGCGCATCTCCGCCGAAGGCAAGCTCTACACCTGCCTGTTCGCCGCTGCGGGGCATGATCTGCGCGCACCGCTGCGCAGCGGCCAGACCGATCAGCAGCTCGCCGAGCGGATCAGCAGCATCTGGCGGCGCCGCACCGATCGCTACTCCGAGCTCCGCAGCGCCGCCACCAGCGGCCTGCCCAAAATCGAGATGTCCCACATTGGCGGCTGACACCTTGGCAGCGGACTTGCCCGACCCGCCCGAGGCAGCGCCCGAAGGCCTCAGCCACGTCGACGCGGCCGGCCGCGCCCGCATGGTCGACGTCGGCGGCAAAGCGATCACCGAGCGCAGCGCCGCGGCCGAAGGCTGCGTACGGATGCAGGCCGAAACGCTGCGCCTGATCGAAAGCGCGCAGCTGAAAAAGGGCGACGTGCTGACCACCGCCCAGATCGCCGGCGTGATGGCCGCCAAACGCACCCACGAGCTGATCCCGTTCTGCCACCCGCTCGCCCTCTCGCACATCGATCTGGCGCTGACGCCGCACGCCGACCCGCCGCGCATCGAAATCCGCGCCAGCGTCCGCTGCGAGGGGCGGACCGGAGTCGAGATGGAAGCGCTGACCGCGGTCAGCGCCGCCGCGCTCACGGTCTACGACATGGCCAAAGCGGTTGACCGCGGGATGCGGATTACAGACATCCGCCTGCGCGAAAAGCGCGGCGGCCGCTCGGGCGACGTCCGGCTGCCCTAGCAGCAATAGCCAGCTGGCGGCAGCAGGCGAACTCGGCGCGAGACAGGCGCGTCAGCGCTTATCCGCCGCGCCGGCGGGCAAGACCCACTGCGCCGCTTCCCCTTACCCAGTTGCTTGTAGGGAGGAGAAACCCCGCGATCCCCATCTTCCCCTGCAAGCGAGACGGGAGCGGGGATCCGCCGGCCGCTGCGCGGCGGCGCTTCGGGCAAGCGGGGCTGGGTGCAGAGTGCGTAAGCGTAAGCAGACGGGTTGGGTGCGGGCTGCTAGAGGCGCAGCTTGCCGTGGGAGGGCTGGCGGCGGCGCTGGCGGCCCTCTTCGACGGCCTGCTCGCGCTCCAGCTCGAAGACCGAGATGATGCTGCTCTCATAGACGTAGCCGCAGGCCAGGCAGCTCGAATAGACGCTGTGGGCATCGGACTCAACCAACATCGAGCCGCTGCAGCGGGGGCATTTCGACGGCGGAGTGACTGGCATCTCGTGCTCCTCCTGGGCGCCCGGTGTACGCCCTGTGGATGGCTGGCGGGGGTTTGTGAATTCCAGCACGCTGTTTCGTTTGTGAAACCTTGCACATTGTGGGGAGCGCCCTGCACCTTGTCAAGCACGCGCAACTGCCCCCAAGCCCGCCGAACCGCTTCTGTATCTCGCATTACAGAGGCGGTTCGGCGGCTGCGCGCCTAATCTGGCCGCACCGTATGGGCATGCGAGGTGCCATGCGCCGGATCGCCGATCGAATCGCCGTCTTTGCGCTCGCGCTGCTGATCGATGCCGCCCTGCAGGCGCTCATCGGCCCGCCGCCGGCCCCGCACGCGACCTGGTTTGCCTGGGCGCTTGAGCGCCTCTCGGCGCGCGCCGCGGCGGCGCGGCTGCGTGCGGCCGCGCCGCTGCTGCTGGCTGTCGCTGCAACGCGCGGCGCGGCGCTGCTCAGCCGCGCTGCCGGCGGGCGCAGCCGGCGCTGGCCCTGGATCACTGCGCAGGCGCTGCTGCTGTCCACCACCTTCGACGCCTGGCGCAGCCTGCGCGCGGCCCGCCTAGCTGAACGCCAGCTGGCCTCCGCACACGATTCGGCCGCCGTCACCGGCACCGTCGAACTCGAGCTGGGGCGGCTCGCGCAGGGCGCCAGTGAGAGCGTCATCGGCCCCTGGGCGGCCTACGCCGTGGCCGACCTGCCGGGCGCCGTCGCCTGGGCCGCCGCCGAGAGCATCGGTGGGATCGGCGGCGGCGCCGACGGCCCGCTCGCCGCTGTGCTCGAATCTTCGGGCCAGCTGGCCGCCGTGCAGCAGGCGCGCGACGCGATCGCGGGCGGCGCAACGCTGGTCGCCGGGCGCGGCGGTGAATCGCTCTCGCTGCACCTCGACGACATCGTCGATTCGGCCGAGACGCCGCTGGCGGTGACCGCGATGGCCGTCGCGCTTGACCGCCGAATGGTCTGGAACGGCCGGATCAGCGGTTGGCAGCGCCCGCCGCCCGACCGCAGCGACCTGCGCCGCGCCGCCCGCCTGGCGCTCCGCACACTCGGGGTGCTCGCCGCGGCGACCGCGCTGGCGATCGCTGCGGTCGAGCTGCTCGGGCCGCAGCGCCGCGCCAACAGCTGGAGCGCCGACCCGTCCATCTGGCACCGCTTGTTCGACCCGCGCGAGGCCCAATCCTGAGCGCGCCGGCGGTAGGCGCGATTAGGCGCGGCCTGTTTTACCATTACGTCAGCACTGCCTTGGCGCACGCCGCAGTCGGGTCCGGTGCGCCGCATGATGAGGGGACAGCCACGATGCCCGCGTTTCCCACAGTCGACTGGTTCGAAGCGCTGCGCGACCAGGTGCTCGACGATCCGCACTGGCACGACTTCGGAATGATGGACTGCGCGATGGGCGTGAATGTCGGAGAGCGCACGATCAAAGTCGTCTTCGACGGCTACGAGATCCCCGAAATCGCCGACATCTCCGACAACCCGAACGACGCCGATCTGGACTTCACGCTGGTGATGGCCCCGGAGCGCTGGCGGGAGATGCTGGAGAACATCCAGACCAACGGCCACGCCGACCTGCACCACACGCTCAACACGATCGACCTGGAAAGCCCCGAAGAACTGGCCAAAGGCGAGGACTACACGCGGCGCGACCTGTTCTACCGCTTCAATCAGACCCTGCAGGACTTCTTCGACGCCAGCGCACGGATCGAAACCACGTTCAACTAGGGCCGCCCCGCGGCTCGGGCGAACGCGGCGGATCGGCGGCACCAGGGACAGTGGAGAGCGGGGCACGCTCTCGGCTGTGTTTCCCTTCGATTTTTTGTCTCCCGTCTGACCTCTATTTGTCGCCCGGCTCGCAGAGTAGTTAGGAGGCAAACTGACCGCATAGTGCGAGGGGGCACCCGATGGCGATCCGGGTCACACTGATCGACCACACCAAAGACCCGATTCGGGCGCTCTACATGGCGTACCGCGTCTGCTACTCGGCGCTCACCCCTGAGCAGGTGCTCGCGCGGATCGCTGATGAACGCATCCCGCCGGCCAAGATGCTCGAATTCGTCGAGGCGCGGCTGCTCACGGGGCATATCTCGCCGCTTGAACAGGTTGTCTTCGAGTTCGGGATCAGCGGCGTCTCGCGCGCCTTCTCGCACCAGTTTGTGCGGCACCGGATCGGCATCTCCTTCGAGCAGCAGTCGCAGCGCTACGTGACGTATAAGAGCGGCGAGTTTCCCTACACGGTTCCGCGCACCGTCGAGCGGGCCGGGCTGGGCGGTGAGATGGCGGCGCTGTTCGCGGAGGCCGGAGCGCTCTACGAGAAGATGGTCGCGGCCGGCGTGCCCGCTGAAGACGCGCGCTTTCTGCTGCCCAACGCGACCAGCACCAACTTCAAAATCACGGTCAACTTCGCTTCGCTGCTGCACATCGCCGATCTGCGGCTCTGCATGCGCGCGCAGTGGGAGTTCCGCAAGGTCGTCTCGCTGATGCGCGCCGCGGTGGTCAAGGCCGCGCCCGAGCTGGGCCGCGCGCTGCAGCCGAAGTGCGGCGAGCGGCGCATGGGCTACTGCGATGAGACCTACGAGGACTGGGAGGCCTGCCCGATCGGGCGCAAGCGCCCGCACAAGCGCGAGCTGTTCCAGCTCTACAACGCCTACCGCCGCGGCGAGCTAGACGCGCTCGGCGCTGAAGACATGGAGATGATCGCGGCCGACGACAGTTAGGCAGCAGGATGCCCGCCGCCCGCGCTGACCGCCTGCCCGCTGGCGGAGCGGGCCGCCGTGCAGCGGCTGCGCGGCGGCCGCCGAATGCGGGCGGCGCACCCCTCTGACTACAGTCTGCCTACAGCATCTCCAGCAGCTGCACGAAGTTGCCGTCGGGGTCGCGCAGGGTCGCGACCTGGCCGCCCCACGACTCACGTGCGGGGGCGCGATGCACATCGATCGAACCGTCCGCTGCCAGCACTCTGGCGAACTCCGCCGCTACATTATCCACGAACAGGTTGATCTGCAGGCGCGCCGGCTCCCGCGTCGGCCCTGCGATCTCCGAATGCCCGAGGATGCGGATGAAGCCGCCGGCAGCCTCGAAGACCGGGTCGGCGAAGCGCTCGACGCGCGGCAGGCCGAGCAGATCACCGTAGAAGCGGGCCAGCGCGGCGGGCTGCTCGGTGCCGATCATCAGCGTCAGTTCGCGTACCTGCACGGGATCAGACCTCGAAGGCCAATCCATCGGCGGCAACGCTGATTTCACCGTCGAACTCCCGGCCGGCCGCGGCGAGCAGCTCTTGCTCGGTTTCGCTGCTGAGCAGATGGGTGAGCACGAGGCGCCTCACGCCCGCGGCCCGGGCGATGCAGCCTGCCTCCTCGGCCTGCGAGTGGGTGGCGGCGATCGCGGCGCGCATCCGCTCGCGCGCGGCCTCGCTCATACCCGCCTGCTGCGCGGCGCGGTCGATCGCGCGGTCGGTGTAGGCCTCGTGGATCAGCAGGTCTGCGCCGTCGGCGAGGGGAACGAGCACGTCGGGTGCGTAGCGGGTGTCGCCGCTGTAGACGAGCGAGCGCCCGCCCAGCTCAAAGCGGCGGGCGAGACATTCGAGGTAGGGCGCATGGGGCACTTCCAGGGAGCGCACCGCGAAGGGGCCGATCTCGCGCTCGTCGCCGGGCCGCGTCAGTTCGACGCGCACGCCGTCGAGCCATTCCTGCATCGACGGACGCGTCACGTTCTGGCGCGCGAAGCCGAGGGCGGCCTCGATGTAGGCGTCGCTGCCGCGCGGTCCGTAGACCGTGACCGGGGGGCCGCTGCGCACCAGCAAGCGGCAGAACAGATCGACGATGCCCATCGCGTGGTCGAAGTGGAGATGCGAGTAGACGACGCTGCCGACGCTGTCGGGGTTCAGCCCCGCCTCGACCATGCGCTCCAGAAAGCCCGGCCCGCAATCGAGCAGCAGCCGCGCCTCCCCGTGCGCCAGGTGGATCGAAGCGTTGGCCCGCCGGCGGGAGATCGATCCGCCCGCACCGGTGCCGCAGAATGTGACCTGCATCGCGCGCTCCCGCCTGCTGAGGGTACCTGAATCAACCGCAGCTGCTCGGCGGCCGACAGCTGGCGCACAACGCCCGCACTCAGCCCCCCTCCGCATACAAGAGGGCAAGGGGAGTGGAACGGTGAAGCCGGCCGCTAGCATCTGCCCCATGCCGCCGCTCGAGGGTATTCGGGTCATCGATCACGGCCATGTGTGGGCCGGGCCGCTGCTGGGAATGATGATGGCCGACTTGGGGGCGGAGGTGATCAAGGTGGGGCCGCCGCACCGGCAGTCGGGGATTTCGATGGGCGGGCGGCAGTCGCCGGTCGGATCGCTGGGCGGCGACCGCGGCACGACGGCGATCGACGATCCGCGCGCGTTTCACGGGCTCGACCGCGGCAAGATGAGCATCGCGCTGCACCTGGGCGACCCGCGCGGGGTCGAGCTCTACCTGCGTCTGATCGCCGTGTCGGACATCGTGTTCGACAACTTCGCGCCGCGCGTGATGCCTGCGCTCGGACTCGACTGGGAGACGCTGCGCGCCGTCAACCCGCGGCTGATCATGGCCTCGCTCTCGGCCGCGGGCGCGACCGACGGCCCCTGGCGCGACCTCGTCACCTACGGGCCGTCGCTGGCCGCGCTGTACGGGCTGAAGAGCCTGCTCGGCTACCCGGACGATCCGCAGCCGCGCGAGGACACCGCCGACCTCGACCCGACCGCGGCCGGGCACGCCTTTACGGCGGTGCTGGCAGCGCTCGAGTACCGCGAGCGCAGCGGAGAGGGGCAGTTCATCGACCTCGCGCAGGGCGAGGCGACGCTGCAGCGCGCCGCCGAGCCGCTGATGGACTATCTGCTCAACCAGCGCGACGCCGGGCCGCAGGGCAACCGCTCAGCCGGGCTGGCGCCGCACGGCGTCTACCCCGCGCGCGGCGAGGACGCCTGGCTGGCGATTGTGGTGCGCAGCGACGCCGAGTGGGCGCGCCTGCGCGGGCTCGCGCAGCCGGCGCTCGACGACCCGCGCTGGGATCGCGCGCTCAATCGGCTGCACAGCCAGGACGCGCTCGACGCCGCGCTGGGCGAGTGGACGCGCCAACACGCCGCCGCCGAACTGGCCGAACTGCTGCAGAGCGAAGGCATCCCCGCGTTTCCGCTGATGAGCCCGATCGACCTGCTGGTCGACCCCGATTTCGCCGCGCTGACGGCGGCCGCGATCGACCTATCGGCGGAGGCTGCCGCGCCCGCGCGCGGCGGCGCGCTCTACGTCGGTGCGCCTTGGAAGATGGAGCGCACACCCGCGGCGCTGCGCGCCCCGACGCCGAACCGCGGCGAGCACGACGACTACATCTTCGGCGAACTGCTCGGCCTGAGCAGCGCAGAACGCGCCGCTCTGCGCGCGGAAGGCGTGATCTAGGGACTGCCTCGCATGCAGCCAGCCGCCAGCAGTCGGGCGGCTCAGAACAGAAGCCGGCGCAGCGGGAACCTGTACGCACGCCCCCCCTCCCCGCCTGCGGGCCAAGATGCCCCTTCGTGTCCTATTGACACGAAGGGCGAGGCGGTACACCGAGCCGGCAAGGCCGTATCCTGCACCGTGCTCAGAGAGGACGCAGTATGTGCCACCGTTACGAAGCCCTGCCCGCCGTCCCGCCGATTGCGGGAGCGGCGGTTGATGTTGAGGATCTCACCCTGACCGCCTCCGACGGCGTTGAGTTCGCCGCCTTCCGCGCGCGCGCCGAAACGGCCGGCGGCCCCGCCATCGTCGTACTGCCCGATGTGCGCGGGTTGTTCCACTTCTACGAAGAGCTGGCGGTGCGCTTCGCCGAGGCGGGCGTCGAAGCGGTCGCGATCGACTATTTCGGCCGCACCGACGGAGTCGGCAAGCGCGATGCCGAGTTCGACTTCTGGCCGCACGTGCGCAGCACCTCGCCGGAGGGGATCGCCGCCGATGTGGCCGCGGCCGGGCACGGGCTCAGCGGGGCGATTGGGTTCTACGGCCACCCCACGCGCGAAGGCCTCAACGGCGGTGCCTCGCCGCTGGGGCGGGTGGACGACGTCTCGGCGCCGCTGCTCGGCCTGATGGGCGGGGCCGACGACGGCATCCCGCGCTCTGAGGTCGACAAGTTCGCCGCGGCGCTCGACGCGCGCGGCACCGCCAACGAGTTCATCACCTACGAGGGCGCGCCGCACTCGTTCTTTGACCGCAGCTACGACGACCACCAGGAAGCCTGCGCCGACGCTTGGACGCGCGTGCAAGCGTTCATTTCCGCCAACAGCTAAGCACAGCCAGACAACCGGGAGGAGCAGCGGCATGCGCGTGACTCACGCATCGGACGGCGAGACGAACCAGGCCCAGGCGCCGATCTTCAGCGGCGGCGACGTGTGGGTGCGCGCTCTGGCCGGCGCGATCGGCGGCCAGCAGGGCGGCGACGACGCCGACTTCAACCTTGCCGTAGTGCAATTCGGCGCCGGCGCCCGCACCAAAAGGCATACGCACTCATCGGAGCAGATGCTGTACGTGGTCTCCGGGATCGGCAAGGTCGGCAACGCCGAGGGCGAGCACACGATCAGCGTCGGCGATTTCGTGATCATCCCGGCCGGCGAGGATCACTGGCACGGCGCGGGCGACACCGGCTCGCCAATGTCGCACCTCGCGATCACGCGCCGCGACAGCGTGACGGAGCTGACGGAGGACTAACGGCCGAGCGCAGCGCGGCCGGCGCTGCTGCGGCTGAGGCCCGAAATCCAACGCTGCGGCTCAGCTGCACGCAAGGGCGTGCAGCTCTCGACGCCTAATACCCGCTGCGCCTGCCCACGCGCAGCACATCCCAGGCTGCAATTGTGGCGATCGCTGCGACGCTGATGATGATCAGCACCAGCAGCACCGCCGAACCGGTACCGCCCACATCCCCCAATTGGCGCACGGCCAGCAGAATGCCGGCGGTCAGGCCGGCGAGGGCGACGGCGAGCCAGTGATGGATCCATTCGGCGGCGAAGTTGACCGCGATTGCAACCACCACAGCGGCGTTGACCACGATCAGCAGGTGCACATCTTCGAGCCGATTCCAGCCGCCGCGCTGGGTGCCGGTCAGCTCGTCGACGGCTTCGAGCGGCGCGCCGCCGCGCAGGCTGAGGAAGAGCACCACGATCGCGGCGCCGACCGCGCCGCCCGCGAGGGGGCGGAACAGGCGCGGCCCGATCGTCTCGAAGGCGCGCACCGGGGCCGCACCCAGCTGCCGCCGCGCGTGCTCGCGAGCCTGTTCGTCTGCCATTGCTGCGCCTCCCGCCGGGCTGCGGGCTAAATGTTAGAGCGCGTTTGGCCGCCGTCGACGTTGAGGCAGGCGCCCGTCACCCAGGACGCGCGCGGCGAGGCCAGAAACGCGACCACATCGGCGACCTCTTCGGGCCGCCCAAAGCGGTTGAAGGCGATTCCATCCAGCACGCTGCGCTGGATGCCTTCGGGATCGGCGTCGTAGCGCTGCTGCCAGCGGCTGCCGGGCCAGGCGATCGAGCCGGGCGCAACGGCGTTGGCGCGGATGTTGCGCGGCGCGAGCTCCAGCGCCAGCGCTTTGGCGTGGCTGTGCACGGCGGCCTTCACCGCGTTGTACTGCGCCGAGCCGCCCGCCTCGCGCCCGAAGATCGAGCCGATGTGAATCACGCTGCTGCTGTCCGCGCCCGTGCCGGCCGCCGCGGCGGTCAGATGCGGCAGCGCCGCGCGCGTGGTGCGCACCGCGGCCATCAGATTGAGCTCGAACATCTGCTGCCAGACGTCATCGCCTTCGCCGCGCAGCGAGACGCCCATGTTGTTGACGATGATCTGCAGGCGGCCAAACGCGCGCACGGTGCCGGCCACCACCCGCTCAGCGGCGTCGGCCTCGCCCAGGTCGGCCGCCGCGCTGTACACGCGGCCGCCGCCCGCGGCGCCGATCGCTTCGACCGCCGCGGCCAGCACATCGGGGCGGCGCGCGCAGACGGCCACGTCGGCGCCTTCGGCAGCGAGAGCGAGGGCGCAGTACAGACCGATGCCCTCTGAGGCGCCCGTGATCAGGGCCGCTTTGCCGCTCAATCCCAGGTCCATTGCGCATCTCCCGCCCGCTCGGCTGCTGGTGCTCGGCGGGCGCCAGTGTATGGGGCGACTCGAGCTGCAGATACAGAGCCGCAGGTGCAGGGCTGCAGATATCAGGCGGTGATCGGGCGGGAGCGGCGCAGCGCGTACGATCAGCGGATGCAGCTGATGAACGATGTCTGGCGCGCCCCCGCCTTGGCGCTGCGGCGGGGGGCGGGGCTGCTCCGCGCGCTGGCGGTTGAGGCCGCGCCCTGGCGCGCGCGGGCGAAGCGGCGCGGGCGCGAAACCGTCTCCGGGATCAATGCACCGCTGGAGATCATCCGCGACCGCTGGGGGGTGCCGCACTGTTTCGCCGGTTCAGTCCCCGATGCGCTCTTCGCGCTCGGGTACGTGCACGCGCAGGATCGGCTCTGGCAGCTGCGCTGGAACCGCCGCGCGGCGCTGGGACGGCTGGCCGGGATCGCCGGCCCGGCGGCGCTGCCCGCCGACCGGCTGACCCGCACGCTCGGCTTCGGCCGAGTCGCCCGCGAGGCCTGGGACGCGACTGGCCAGCATCAGCGCGGCGAGCTGACGCCCTATATCGCCGGGATCAACGCGGGCGCCGCGCGGACGCCGACACCCTTCGAAGCGGTGATGCTCGAGGATCGGATGCAGCCCTGGCAGGCAACGGACTCGATCGCCTGGGGCAAGCTGCTGTCGTTTCTGCTCGCGCCGGCCTGGGAGCAGCAGCTGCTGCGTGCGCGCATCTATGAGCAGGCCGGCCCCGAAGCGCTGCAGGCGCTCGATCCGCCTCTGCCCAGCGACGCTGCCGCGGCGACGCCGCCGCAGGCCGCCTACGGCCGGCTCGCGGAGCCGCTCGACGAGGCGCTGCAGGGCCTCAGCAAGCTGCTCGGGCTGCACGGCGCGGCCAGCAACAACTGGGCGATCGCCGGCCGCCGCACCGCAAGCGGCCGGCCGATCCTCGCCTGCGATCCGCACCTCAACCCGGTCACGCCGCCGCACGCCTACTTCGCGCATCTGCACTGCCCCGAATTCGACGCCGCGGGCGCCACCATTCCCGGCCTCCCGGGCATCGTGTGGGGCTGCAACGACCAGATCGCCTGGGGCCCCACCGCCGCGATGCAGGCGATGCAGATCGCCGTGGTCGAGCAGCTCAACGCAGACGGCGATGCCGCGCGCACGCCCGAGGGCTGGGCCCCGCTCGAATGCAGCAGCGAACGGATCGACGTGCGCGGCCACCCGTCCGAGACGCTGGAGCTGCGCCGCAGCGTGCACGGGCCAATTGTTTCCGCGCTGCTCGCCGCCGACCGCGCGCCGCGCTTCGAGCCCAACCGCGCGATCAGCCTGTACTCCACGGTGCTCGAGCCGACGCAGAGCGGCGCGGCGATCGTCGAGCTGATGCAGGCGGCCGATTGGCAGAGCTTTTCGGCCGCAGCAAAGCAGATCGAAGACTTCAACCTCGCCTTCGCCTACGCCGATCGCAGCGGCGCGATCGGCCTGCGCGTTTCCGGCGCCGTGCCCGCCGGCGAGCCGCAGGCGCTGCGGCTGCCGGTGCCCGGCTGGCTGCCGCCCGCCGAGGGCGGCGCGCCCCGCGCGGTGCTGCGCGGCGACGATCTGCCCCACACGCTTGAGCCGGCCAACGGAGCCGGCGGAATCGTCGTCAGCGCCAACAATCCGCTCACGCCGGCCGGCGCGATGAATTTCGGCGCGGAGTTTTTGGACGCCTGGCGCGCGCAGCGGATCGGCGCGCTGCTCGATGATGATCAGACGCCGCAGACCCGCGAACGCTCTGCCGCAATGCAGCTCGATCAATACTCCGGCCCGCTCCATGCCTTCGCCGCGCAGCTGCTCGAGGCCGATCTCGGCAGCGGCGCAGACCGCGCACGCATCTCGCCGCTGATTGCGGAGATCGCGGCCTGGGACGGCGCGATGGCGCCGCGTTCGCGCCCCGCCGCGCTCGCCGCGCTGAGCTTCGCCGCCTACCGCCGCGCGGCGCTGCGCGAGATTCTGGGCGCCGATGCGGGCAAGCTGCTGGGCGGCCTGCTAGCGATTCCAACGCTTGACCTGTTCGGTGCGCGCGCCGGCTCGTGGGTGCTGCAGCGCCTGGCAGCGCACCGCGATCGCGCCGGCGCCGATCTGGCAAGCGCATTCGGAGAGGCGCTCAGCCAGCTGCAGAGCCGCTTCGGGCCCGACAGCGGCGCCTGGACGTGGGGCGCCTGCCGTCCGCTGCTGCTGCCCCACGCGCTCGCCGAAGCGCCTTTCATCGGCGCGCTGCTCAGCGCCGGGCCGTGGCCCTTCGGCGGCGACGCGGACAGCATCGCGCAATCGGGTGTGCTGGGCTTCGACCCCGCCCAACCGGCGACTGCGATCCCCGCCCTGCGGCTGATCGTCGAACTGACCGATCCGCCCCAAGCAGAGTTTGTACTCGCCGGCGAGCAGGCGAGCGACGCGCTGCACCCGGCCGGCGCGATGACCGACGCCTGGCTGCAGGGCCGCCGCCTGCCGCTGCTGCGCGATCGCGGCGCGATTCAGCGCGAACGCCCCCGCCGCCTGCAGCTGCAGCCGCGCTGGTCCGACCAACCGCGCCCCGCGGCTAGACTGGGCGGCGCGGACGCCAGCGCCGCAGACGCATCCGCCAACCCGTCAGCCGACCCGTCGACCGGCGCGTGAGTGAGCCGCGAGTGAGCACTGCGACGCAGACCAACGCCCGACTGACGCTTTCGATCGACGGCCCCATTGCCGCCGCCGCGGGCGCTGAGCGGCTCGACGCGGCGCTGATCGACGACCTCGCCTCGATCTGCGAAGCGGTCGCCGAAACGCCCGCTGTGCGCGTGCTGCTGTTCGACCCTGAGCCGAGCCTCTGGAGCGGCTGGGCGCAGCGCGGTGCGCCCGCGCCCGGCGACCTCTTCCGCCCGCTGGCCGAGCTGCCGCAGCCATGCATCGCCGTCATTCGCGGCCCCTGCTTCGGCGGCGGCTTTGAGCTGGCGCTGGCCGCCGACATCCGCGTCGGCGGCGCCGAGATTCGGCTCGGGCTGCCCAACCTGCTCGACCCCAAGGGCGAGTTTTGCCGCGCCGGCGGGCTGCAGCGCCTCAGCCGCGCGGTCGGGCGCGCGCGCGCCAGCCAGCTGGCCCTGCTCGAGCAGTCCATCCCCGCCGCGCGCGCGCTCGATTGGGGGCTGCTCAACGCCGCCGCCGCGGACCCCGCCGCCGCCGCGCGGGCGCTCGCCGCAGCGATCGCACAGCGCGGCCCGATCGCCGTGCGCTACGCCAAAGACGCGCTTCGCCACGGCGCCGAGATGCCGCTCAGCCAGGCGCTGCACTACGAGACCGAACTCACCATCCTGCTGCAGCAGACGGCAGACCGCGCCGAGGGCGTCGAAGCCTTTGCGGCCAAGCGCGAACCGCGCTTCCGCGGCGCGTAGCTAAGCTGCGCTCAGCACGAGGCCCCGCACAGCAGCAGGGGACACGGAGGACACACGATGCGCCTAATGCTCGACGAAGAAGAGGCCTGGTCGCTGATGACCTTGGTCACCGCGCAAGTGCTCGACCAAGTCGAGCTGAGCGACGCGGGCGTCAAAGCGATCCGCGAGTGGCGCGCCGGGCTCGAAGAGGGCCGCCCGGCGATGGTCGAATTCGCCGCCGCCGTCAACGAAGCGCTCGGCAACACGATCGACGCTGAACTGACCCGCACGATCCGCCGCCGCGACTACTACCGCACCGTTCGCTAGGAGCGCCCGCCATGGTCAAAGTCGAGCTTGATATCGAAGAGGCGTGGGCGGTGATGAACCGCATCATCAGCCGCATGCTGGACGAAACCGAGCTGGAAAAGTCCGATCGCGCTGCCGTGCGCCGCTGGAAATCCAACGAGATGCGCCCCGGCCGCGAAGAGATGGATGCGCTGCACGAGAAGATCAACGCAGACATCGAACGGCTGTGGGAAGTGCGCCGCAAGAGCGAGATCCGCCGCCCCGACTGGCGCTAAGCGCCGTGCCCGCTCTCCCGCCGATCTGCTGCCCGCCTGCGAAGGCGGCGCTGCAGCGGCCTCCGTCCGCTCGCCCTCCGCTTGCGGAGGGAGATGCCGCAGGCGGGGGACGGCTGCGGGCCGGCCCGCAGCTGTGCAGCGCGGGGATGCGCCGGTGAGCGCTGCGGCGCTCGTCGATTACGCCAAGCCGGCGCCCGGGGTGGCGCGGATCACGCTGCAGCGCCCGGAGGCGTTGAACGCGATCAACCTGGCGATGCGCGATGAGCTGTGGACCTACATCCAGGCCGCGCAGCTTGACCCCGATGTGCGCGTGCTGATCTTCGCCGGAGCCGGGCCGCGCGCCTTTTCGGCCGGCGCCGATATCACGGAGTTCGGCAGCGCACCCTCGCTGCACGAGGCGCGCGAGGCGCGCCGCCGGCGCGACCTCTGGGCGCTGCTCGAAGCGCTGCCGATCGCGACGATCGCCGCGCTGCACGGATTCTGCTTCGGCGCCGGCATCGAGCTGCCGCTCTACTGCGACCTGCGGATCGCCGCCGCCGACACTCGGATCGCGCTGCCGGAGGTCACGCTGGGCTACATCCCTTCGGCCGGCGGCACGCAGCTGATGCCGCGCATCGGCGCGGCCGGCGGCGCGGCCGGCCTGGTGCTGAGCGGGCTGCCGATCGATGCCGAGCGGGCGCTCGCCTGGGGGATCGTGCACCGCGTCTGCGCCTCTGAACAGCTCGAGGCGGCCGTGAACCGCGCCGCCGCGCGGATCGCCGCCGCCGACCCGGCCGTCACCGCCGCCGTCAAGCGGAGCATCCGCCGCGGCCTCGAGCTGCCCCTCGCCGCGGCTGTCGAGCGCGACGCGCAGACCGCACGGCGGCTCCGTTCTAAACTCACTGATTGTTCACCATGACCACGCCGACCACCCCGGCCGCACCAACCACGTCCACGCGGAGGATGCCCAGATGAATACCGCCGACTTCCTCGAACTCAGCTCCGCCATGGTGCCCGATAGAGCAGCGCTGATCTGCGGGGGCACGGTCAAGACCTACACCGAGCTCTCCGCCGAGGTGACCCGCCTGGCCAACGCGCTGCAGGGGCTCGGGCTGAGCCGCGGCGACCATGTCGGCGTGATGTCTGTCAACTCTGCCGAGTATGTGATCATCTACTACGCCTGCGCCAAGCTCGGGATCACGTTCGTACCGCTCAACTACCGCGCCAAGCGCGAAGAGCTCACGTACATGATCAACACTGCCGAGACGAAGCTGATCTTCGTCTCCGACCGCTATCAGCCGCTGGTCGACGCGATCGCCGAGCGCTGCCCCAGCGTCGAGCACTACATCTCGCTCGAATCGCAGCACCTCACCCAGAAGCATTACAACGACCTGATGGCGATGGGCTCCGAAGACTTCGTCTGGGCGGAGGTCGACGATAAAGACCCGACCGTGATCATCTACACCTCCGGCACCACCGCGATGCCCAAAGGCGTTCAGGTCACCTACCAGGATCTAACCGTCTACGTGACCAACACGATGTCGCCGGCGGATCCCGAAGCGCCGCACCAGAAGACGCTGCTGAGCGTCCCGCTCTTCCACATCGCCGGCGCGACCACGATGATCTCCTCGATCTGGGGCGGGCGCACGCTCGTGATTCTGCCCCAGTTCTCGCCTACCGCCTGGATCGACGCCGTCGACGGGCACGGGATCACCCACTCGATGATCGTGCCCACGATGCTCAAGCGCACCATGGAGCACGAGGACTTCGCCAAGTTCAACGGTGAAACGCTCGAGCTGCTGACCTACGGCGCGGCGCCGATGCCCTACGACGTGATCCGCGCCGCCGTCGATCTCTTCCCCGCCAACGTCGGCTTTATGAACGCCTACGGCCAGACCGAGTCGACCAGCTCCATCTCCTTCCTCGGCCCCGACGACCACCGGCTCGAAGGCTCGGCCGAGGAGATCGCGCTCAAAGAGCACCGCCTGCGCTCTGTCGGCAAGGTCATGCCCGATATCGAGGTGCTGATCCTGGACCCCGCCGATAACCCCGTTGGGCCAGGCGAAGAGGGCGAAATCTGCGTCCGCGGCGACCGCATCATGGCCGGCTACTACAAGCAGGAAGAGGAAACCGCCTCAGCGATCCGCAACGGCATCCTGCACACCGGCGATGTCGGCTACCTCGACGACGCGGGCTACCTATTCATCACCGGCCGCACCAAAGATCTGATCATCCGCGGCGGCGAGAACATCGCGCCGGGCGAAATCGAGCAGGTGCTGGAGGGCCACCCGGCGGTGGCGGAGGCCGCGGTGATCGGCGCGCCCGACCTCGAGTGGGGCGAAGTTGTCAAGGCCGTTGTAATCCTGCATGAAGGCCGCAGCTTCACGCTCGACGACGCCGTCGCCTACACCAAAGCGCAGCTGGCCAGCTACAAAGCGCCGACCTACCTGGCTGTAGTCGAAAGCCTGCCCCGCAACCACATGGGCAAAGTGCTGAAGAACGACCTGCGCAAAACGCACGGGGAAGCCAAAAACGAGTAACAGCGCAGGCGCGCCGCGCCCCAGCGCCCCTCCTGCTCGCTGCGCCGGCGGCGGTTGATCGCGCAACTTTCGGGCTGTAGCTTTCCCGCTTGCCGCCTGCGATTCGGCGTGCGAACGGTTGAGAGAACACAAAATATGGTTAAGAACAGCGTCATCGGTTTGCTCGCGCTGGCGCTGATCGCCAGCATCGCGACGATCACAGTCCACGCTGTGGAGGGGGACACCGAGGTTCGGATCACCGTCCGGCGCCTCGACGACGGCCGCACCGAGTTCGGCCTGCAGCAGCGCTACGGCGGCGGCGACTGGGGCGAGCGCCAATTCCCGCGAGCCCGCTACCTCCCCGCCGAAGTCAACCACGATCGCTGGCTGAACAGCTCACCGCTCACGCTGGGCCCCGCCGAGGATGAGCTGACGGCCGACAGCGCGGCCTCCGCGATCCACGGCCATTTGCTGGAAGGGGGCATCTCCCTACTGCCGACGGAAGGGCTGGTGTGGGCCGGTGGAGAGACCAGCGAGAATATTCGATTCTTCGTATCCCGAGATCCGTTTGATGGCACGGTGAGCACCATAGTTCGGACTAGTGAGGAAGACCCTGGCCCTGGATTTCTGG
The DNA here is from genome assembly GCA_964347635.1 of uncultured Dehalococcoidia bacterium. Classification (GTDB taxonomy): domain Bacteria; phylum Chloroflexota; class Dehalococcoidia; order Bin125; family Bin125; genus CATQGW01. The sequence goes on along the minus strand of CAYFZI010000001.1, from coordinate 71,830 downwards.
AGGATCCGCTCGAGTTGATAATCTTGTGCAGCGACCGACTGCGTGTGTATGTAGCCGATGACGACTGGTACTACGTCAGCGGCACCCAAGAGGTTGAGTGGCGCATTGACGACGGCCCGTTGCAGCAGAGCACATGGCCGGCCATAGGCACTGCAGGTTATGGGCCAAGCGATGCCGGGCCATTTCTGAACAGCTTGCGGGGCCGCTCCACACTCACGATCAGATTGTGGTCGAGATCTCCCAGCCCAATCACGCTGGACATTGAAGGCCTGCTTGAGACTCCGGTGCACCGCAACCTTCTTAACTGCGGGCAGAGCACTGCGGGCGCCAATTGAGCCAAGGCCGCCCCGCGTTCATCCGGGCGGCGGCAATGCAGAGCACGGCGGCGGTTGATCGCGCAGCTTTCGGGCTGTAGCTTTCCCGCTTGCCTCCTCCATTCGGCGAGTGAGCTGCTGGAAAGGCGCGGGCTATGGCCAGGAACAGCGTCATCGGCTTGGTGGTGCTGGCGCTGATCGCCGGCATCGCGACGCTCACAGTCCGCGCTGTGGAGGGGGACACCGAGGTTCGGATCAGCGTCCGGCGCCTCGACGACGGTCGCACTGAGTTCGGCCTGCAGCAGCGCCACGGCGGCGGCGACTGGGGCGAGCGCCAACTCCCGCAAGCCCGCTACCTCCCCGCCGAAATCGACCATGATCGCTGGCTGAACAGCTCGCCGCTCACAGTCGGCGCGCCGGCGCCGGCGCCTGTTGCGGCGCGCCCGCAGCCGGGGCCGAATCCGCCGGCGGGCTGGAAACCCGCCAGAGAGACGATCGGCACGGGCGAAGCGGATCTCTGGTACGAAGTCGAGCGCGACCCCCTGAGCGACACGCTCACCACCATCGTCCGCACGCATGCCAACGATTTTTCGATTGAACTGGTCTGCGCCCAAGGCAAGTTTGATGTATTGGTTGACTGGGACTATCGGTTTTTCTACGGCGACGGTGAAGTGATCTTGCTGCGCTTCGACGGGGGCGAAATCGAAACTGTCAATTGGCGCTCCTACCGCGGTGCCACCTCTGGGTACAGCCCCGACGACGATGCGACGTTTGTGGAACGGCTCAAGCGTTCACAGACGCTGACCGTTCAATTCGGAGGAGGGAGCTCTGGCGGTGCGACGATAGATTTGGCCGGGCTTTTCACTACGCCGGCCCAGCCGAACATCGACTACTGCGGACGTTCCACACCTGGAGGGGTTGCCCTCTTGGGCGAGACAAACGGTCTCGTCTTCATCGATATCGAATACTGGGTGAGCCCGCATCTGGATCCAACAGCCCTGACCACAGGCGTCACTCTCAGAAGAGGCAGTGGCACACTGCACATGATCTGTGACGTCGATCGGCTTGATATCATTCTCAATGACAGCGCGCTCTGGCTCTGGATCACCGAGATAGAAAGTACGCCAGTTACGAGTGTTCGACTTGACGGTCGAGCAGCGACCACGCATCGTTGGATGTTTGTCTTCTCGGTAGAGTCAGGGATCAGCCCGGATGACGACGCTGCGTTCATCGCGCAGCTGCGCCAAGCGCGCGTGCTCGAATTCCACATCAACCCAGGCAGCGGCAGCCAGCACATACAGTTGCCGCTGGCGGGCCTGTTTGAGACGCCGGTTCAGGCCAATTTGGACTACTGCGGGCAGTACTGATGGCGCAGGGCTGCCTCGGCATCATCGCGGCGATCGGGCTGCTCTTGCTGGTCGGCTTTGTTGCTCTGGTGGTGATCGTCGGCAGGAGCGGCGACGATGAGGAGCAGAACGGCGCTGAGCAGACGCGGATCGAGTCGCAGCGCCCCGCGCCGGAGCCGCAGCCCGAACCGCAGGAACAGGCTCAACCCGCGGAGGAGCAGCCGCAGCCTGCTGCCGAGGATGCGGGCGGGCAGGCGGACGCGGCCGTTCAGCAGGAACAGCCCCAGCCCGAACCGATACAGCCCGCCGCCGTGCACACCGTCAGCGCCGGCGACACGCTCTATCGGCTCGCCCGGCGGTACAGCGTCGACATCAACAATCTGCTCGCCTTCAATGAGGATCTGGAGCTCGACACTATCCTCAATATCGGCCGCGAGATTCTGATACCGCCTGCAGACTGGGCCGCCGGCGACCCGCTGCCGGGGGCCGATGAGCAGGATGGGGAGCAAGACGAAGCAGCAGCGGCTCAGGATGCAGAAGATGCGGCGGGATCCGAGGAGGACGAAGCGTTCGCCCCCTACGAGGACGAGAGCGTTACACAACTCGGCGAGTATGTCTTCTACACAACCACCCGCGACCCGATCGACGACGCTCTGACCAGCCTGATCAGCGTCCGGCACACTGAGGCCAGTTCGTTCGAAATCGAGCCCGCAATGCTCCTGCTCGGTTGTTTCGAGGGTGATTTTCAGGTCGTCGTGACCGGCATGCCGTTCACGTTTTTGGAGCGGGAACTCGACATGGAGTATCGGATTAACCAAGCAGACGCGGTCGCGGCGAAATGGGAGATCGTCGATGACGGCAACCTCAGCACCGCGGCCAGCCCGCCCGATGACCGCGGTTTTGCGGAACAGCTGCGCAACGCTGAAACGGTCGTGATCCGCGGCCGCGACAACGACGGCGACCTCGAAACATTCGAGTTCGCGGTCGCCCGCCTCTTCGACACCCCCATACAGCCCAACCTCGATCGCTGCGGCGAGTACTGACGACAGGAAATAGGCGCGCCGCCGCGCTGCGCAGGCGCGGTAGGGTAGGGCGCTGCCTGGCTGTGAGCTTGAATAGGAGTGCGCCGATGCGTGCGTGCAGGCCTAGGGCTGTTGGAGCTGTACTGCGGATGGGGCAGGCCGTACTGCTGGCCGTGTTTGTGCTGCTGTCGGCGCTTGCTGCGGCGGCGCTTGCGGAGCGCGCGGCGGCCGCACCGCTGGAGCTGGAGGTTCGGGTCGCCGCACGCAACCACATTGGCGGCGGCTATGAATTGGGGTTGCAGCGGCGCGGCGCCGGGGGCGCCTGGGGCAGCTACGAGGAGCACGGCACCTGGCTGTTTGGGGCAGACGCGGCGCACGCGCGCTGGTATAAGGGCACGCCGATCCAGCTGCGGATCGAGAGCGGCGGCAGCGTCTCGATCACCGAGGTGCGAATCGCGATGCGGCGGGACGGCGGCGGGCGCGTGGAATTCGGCCTCCAGCAGCTCCGGAACGACGGTTGGTGGAGCGCGCTGATGCTGCCCCCCAGGCGCTACTTCCCCTCCAATACGAGGCACTTCCGCTGGCTGCGGACGTCGCCGATCGCGCTGCAGTTCGACCCCGCCGCAGCAGCAGCGGAATCCTGGTGGGCGACGACCGTCGACCCGGCGTTCAAGCCGATCGCGGTCGACAGCGACGCCACGGCCGACGGCATCCTCTACGGCACCGTCTACGACGGAGGGCAGAGGGACCTGACAACGATCGTCGCTGTGATCTCCGAGAAGACCGGCGTCGAGGGGCACGAGCGGGCCCGGCTGGCCTTGATCTGCAGCAACCGGGAGTTCATAGCGCAGCTGTACTGGCTGCCGCCGCTGGGCGAGGTCGAGTTTCCGGAGGCGTCCGTGTTCTGGGCGGTGGACGGCGGAGCGCTCAGCTCAGCGAAATGGCACATCCACGGCGGCCCCGAGGAACCCCGCGGCGCGGTGAGCTCTGACGCGCCGCGCGCATTCGCAGGACAGCTGCGCGGCGCTTCGGATGTGCGGATGCACGTCGAGATCCGCGGCGAGCGGTTCACAGTGTTCTTCGAGATCTTGGGGCTGTTCGACTCGCCGCTGCAGCAGAACATCGCGCGCTGCGGCCACTACTGAGCTGCTGCGCTGCCGCCGCAGCGCGGGGCAGGCGCGGCGCCCTAGAGCGCGCCGGGCGGGCGCTGGCCGAGGCGCAGCGCGCCGCTGCGCTCGTAGGCGGTGTCGGCGACGAACATGTGCTGCGCGGCGGCGCTGAGATCGCGCAGGATCTGCTGCAGCGGGTGTTCGCGGAAGGCGGCCGCGCCGCCGAGGCTGTGGTGGGCGAACCGCACCACCTCGAGGCAGGTGTCGGTGACCCAAGCGACCATGCCGCGGATGCGGGCGTCGTCGGCCGGCGTGATCGGTTCGCCGCGCTCGCGCTGCGCCATAGCGCCGTCGAGCACGTCGACCGCGTGGGCGCGGGCCGCTTCGCAGCGGTGCGAGGCGACCCCGAAATCGCGCTGAAAGGCGCCGCGCGCGCCGATCGAGGTGCTGGTCCCGAAGCGCACCCGCGTCGCAGCCTCGCGCAGCAGCTCGAGCGCGCGCTCCGCCGCGCCGAGCGGGATCGTGGCGTGGCCGGGGCTGAGGAAGGTGATCGTGGGCACATCAAACCAGGCGCTGCCGCGCCGCGGGTTGGGCCCGCCGAAGGGCAGCTCGAACTCGCTGGGCACGAACAGATCGTGCATGCGGTAATGCGAGCTGCCGGTGCCTTCGAGCCCCATCACGTGCCAGCTGTCTTCAATATCCAGCTCGCTGGTCGGCACGGCGACCGCTGTGATGCGCGGCGCCCCGCTCTCCAGCCGGCGCGGCTGGCCGTCGGCGTCGAGCAGGCGCACATTGGCCAGCACCCAACCGCAGTGGCGGATCCCGCTGGCGAACGACCAGCGCCCCGAGAGCCGATGCCCGCCCGCGCAGGGCAGCCCTTCGCCCTCCGGATTCGCGGTGCCGGCGGTGCGCGGGTAGGACGGTCCGAAAACGGTGTCGAGTGGTTCACCGTCCTGCAAGTGGGCTGCGGCCAGGCCGGTCGTTTGCGCCTGAATCATCGCGCACCAGGCGGCTGAGACATCGGCGCGCGCAAGCTCGGCGAACAGCTCCAGCTGCGTTGTCGGATGAACGGCGAAGCCGTTCACTTCCTCGGGGCCGGAGACGGCGAAGATGCCGCTCGCCTCCAGCGCATCGACCGAGGCGGGCGCGAGGGTGCGCAGCTGAATCGATTCGGCGGCGTGCCCGCGCAGGGTCGAATGGATCGCCTCAGCGCGGCCGAGCCAGTCGCTGCGCTCGCGCCGGCGCTGCGGAGTCGTTCGGCTCACGGCGCACCCCCAGCCGCATGGCCCCGAGATCCCGCACAGGGTACCGCGGTGCGCCGGGCGATGTGAGCATCAACGCTCGACACGGATTGCACGCACGGCCGCGGTGTACGCGTTCAGCATGTCGAAATAGACCGCGACGCCACCAACGTTGAGCACAAAGCTCGACGACTCTCCCCCTGACCGCCTGGAAATGGTTGGGCGCCTCAGTGTGGGATCAGCGGGCAAGTCGTCCAGGGCGCGTTGAGCGCGCATGTCAGTACGCGGCAGCAGTGGTATAGATCCAGCTCTTTAAGCTCTTTATCGGTGATGACGTAGTCGTAGCCGCGCGGCGGCGATGTCACCGAAGCGGCCGGTAGCGGCCTGCGGCGATATCGGCTGCAGAGCGCGCCAAGGACTCTTCCAGTGAGTATCGGTAGACCGGCGCGGGCCGCTCGGAGCACTCAAGCCGCTGCAGGAAGTGGTCGCGCATGGTATTGGTGCAGAGGTTCGCATCATTCTGGCGCGCCTCTTGCCACGGCCGTTCGCCGTGAGTCGCGGTCACGAGATCGGAGCCGCTCGCAGCGCGGAACTCGCGGTAGACGGCGTGCAGCAGCGCGCTTTCCCGAACGCCGCAGGCCTCCTCTCGGTCAAACGTCGGATCGGCAGGGATGGGGTTCTCACCGTGAGGCCCGAAATGACGCCGCAGGCCCCGCACGACCGGGCCTTTCTCCCATGCCTCAATCGGGTCGTCGAACAGCGGCTGGCCGCGCATCGCCAGGTTGTAGCCCTGCGCGTAGTAACAGAGTTTCTGCAGCTTCAGCTGACTCAGCTCGTCGCCCTGTTCAGCGGCGAGGCTGAGAAAGTACTTAGCGACCTCGAGTGCAGTGCGCATCGCCAGCACTCCTCGGTTCTCAGCAGGTACCCAGCATAGCGATCCGCACGCTCTTCGGCGGGTCACAGGCCGGGCCGCACCGGCAGGCCGAGCGTGTGGCGGCCGAGGCGCTGGAAGGCGTTGTCGGAAACGACCACATGCTGGGAGGCGGTCTGCACATCGCGCAGCAGGCGCTGGAGGGGGTGATCGAGGAAGACGGCGTCGCCGCCGGCGGCGCGGTGGGCGGTGCGCACGACCGACTCGGCGCTGCGCGTCGCCCAGGCGGCGGCGCTGCGTGCGGTGTCGTCCATCTGCACGGCGTCGGAGACGCTGCGCACGGGCGCCTCAGCCAGCCCGCGGAAGAGCTCGAGGCCGTGCCCGCGGATCGCGCGCGCGGTTGCGGCCAGCTCGCCCAGCTCGCGCTGGAAGAGCTCGCGCTCGGCCAGCGGCGCGCGCGCGCCGAGCCGCACACGCGTCGCGGCGAGCGCCGCCGCTTCCTCGATCGCGCGCTCCGCCAGCCCCAGCGCGATCCCGAAGGCTGCCGGGCAGAGGAAGGTGAGGGTCGGCCGCGCGACCCAGCCGGAGCCGCGCAGGGGCGGCTGCTCAAAGGGCTGCAGGCGAAAATCCGCGCTGACGAATTCGTCTTCGAGCCGGTAGTGGCTGCTGCCTGTGCCCTGCATCCCGGCGACATGCCAGGTGTCCTCGATTTCGACCTGCGCGCGCGGGACAACGGCGGTGAGCAGTTCAGGCGGCCCCGCCTCGCTCTCGGCCGCGCCTGTTTCTGCACCTGGCTCTGCGCCAGGTCCATCGACGATCCGCGCCTGCGCTATCACCCAATCGGCGTGGTGGATGCCGGAGCCCCAGCCCCAGCGTCCGCTGAGCCGCCAGCCGCCCGGCGCGGGCCGCGCTTCGCCGCCGGGAAAGGGCTGCCCTGCTGTGATCGGCCACTGCGCGGCGCCAAAGACGCGCTCGATGCCGGACTCGGGCAGACGCGCGCCGAGCCAGGCCGATTCGTGCGCGCCGATCATCGCGCACCAGCCGGCCGAGCCGTCGTGCGCTGTCAGCGCCGCGATGACCTCGAGGTGCCCAGCGGGATCGAGGTTGCCGCCGCCAACCTCGGTCGGCGCGAAGATCGAGAACAACCGCGCAGCACGCAGCGCCTCGACCACGGGCGGGGCCAGGCGGCGCAGCTGCTCGTTCTGCTCGGCATGCCCGCGCAGGGTCGGCCCAACTGCTTCCGCGGCCTCGAGCCACTCGCTGTGGGGCACCGGGGTTCGACTCATCGCTGCGCCTCCTTCCTCGGAGCGTTCAGCCTACTCGTGCGTACACTGAGGCGGACCAAAGCTGGGAGGAGCGCATATGGCCGCGGCGAGCGATGTACGGGAGATCATCAGCGGCGACGGCGAGGCGGGCATCGAGATCGTTCGCAATGTGCGCCGCTGGGTCGATGAACAGGTCATCCCCCAGGCCAACGCGCTCGAACAGGCCGGCGAGTTTCCGACCGCGATCCACCGCGCCATGTGCGAGATGGGGCTCTTCGCGATCACCTTTCCCGAGGCCTACGGCGGGCTGGGGCTTTCGTTCGAAACCTACTCGGCGGTGATCGAGGAAATTTCGCGCGGCTGGATGGGGCTGGCGGGAATCATCAACACCAACGTGATCGACGGCTGGATCATCGAGCAGCACGGCACCGATGAGCAGCGCGGCCGCTTTCTGCCCGGCCTCGCTTCGGGCGAGCTGCAGGGCTGCTTCACGATCACCGAGCCCAACGCCGGCTCCGACGCGCAGGCGATCCGCACCACCGCTGCGCGCGACGGAGACGACTACCTGCTCAACGGCAACAAACTGTTCGTGACGAACGGCGATCGCGGCGACGTCTACCTAGCGATGACCAAGACAGACCCCGAGGCGAACCCGCGCCACCGCGGGATTTCGGCCTTCCTGGTCGAGCGCAGCACGCCCGGCTTCTCGATTGCGCGGACGATCGACAAACTCGGCTACAAAGGGCCGGAGACGGCGGAGCTGTTCCTGGAGGACGCTCGGGTACCGGCGGCAAACCTGCTCGGGGGCCGCGAAGGGCGCGGCTTCCAGCAGATGATCAGCGGGCTGGAGATCGGGCGGATCAACGTCGCCTCGCGTGCGACCGGCGTCGCCCAGGCCGCGTTCGACCACGCGATCGTCTATGCGCAGCAGCGCGAAACGATGGGCCGCCCGATCGCCCAGCATCAGGCGATTCAGCTCAAGCTGGCGGAGATGGCGACGAAGATTCGGGCGGCACGGCTGCTCACGCGCGACGCGGCCCGCAAAAAGGACAGCGGCCAGCGCTCCGACCTCGATGTGGGTATGGCCAAGCTCTTCGCCACCGAAGTGGCGCTGGAGTGCACGTTGGAGTCGATGCGCGTCCACGGCGGCGTCGGGTACACGAAAGAGCTGCCGATTGAGCGTTACTACCGCGACGCCCCGCTGATGGCGGTGGCCGAAGGCACAAACGAGATTCAGCGGCTCGTGATCGCACGCCGACTGCTCGAGCTGTACCGCGTCGATTAGGCGCAGGGAGGACGCAGATGCCGACCAAAGAACTGTTTGGCCGCTATCTCGACGAGTTCGAACCGGGCGAGATCATCGAGCACTGGCCGGCCCGCACCGTGACCGAAGCCGATGACCTGATGTTCTGCATGCTGACGATGAATCACCACCCGCTGCACACGAACCGGGAGTATGCGGAGGACACGCAGTTCGGGCGGCGGATCGTTTCGGGGCCGTTCGTCTATTCGCTGGTCTTCGGGATGACCGTGCCGATCGTGAGCGGCAAAGCGATCGCCAATCTGGCCACGACGGACCTGCGCCACACGGCGCCGGTCTTCCACGGCGACACGCTGAGCGCGCGGACAGAAGTGACGCAGATACGCGAATCGCGCTCCCAGCCCGACCGCGGGATCGTCACGGTGCACACAACCGGGCACAATCAGCGCGGCGAGACGGTGCTGGAATTCACCCGCGCGGTGATGATCCCGAAGCGGCCGGAGGAGTGAGTGATGGTCAAGTCACACAACGAACTCGTGAAAACGGTCGCTGAAACGGTAGAGAGCCTTCAGCTGCTCGCGCAACGCAAAGTGCCTGTTGGGAAGACCGTCTGGGGAAGCAATCGGGTCATTGATGTGGTCGCCTCTGATCCCGAGACTGGCGAACGCCTCGGCATTCTGTGTCGGTATCAGGGAACCAGTGGGACGACGTATGAGAAGATTCCAGCGCAGATCGAAGACATGCGCACTTGGCCAATCCGCGGGATCGTCGTGCTTGCCGGCGATAAATTCACTATCGAGTTCAAAGGCTTCTTGCGCGCAACCGGCTTCGCCATTGAAATTGGCGAATTGGACGTCTGGCTTCGGTCGTTTTTCGGGCGCGATCTCGAATAGACGCTGGTGTTCGTCGTGAGCGCGAGGCTTGTTTGGGGCGAATGAGATATTCAGTGATCGAGCCACGAGCTGTGCCTACAGAGTTGATCGCCCGCCCAGCGGCAACAGCCTTCGTTGACATTCCCCGTGCATGGTAGAGAGCTTGCACATCAGGGTGGTTGGAGTTTGAAAGCAAAACGCTGACACCACGCGCGGTCAATTCCATTGCGATGTCTGCGAGCCGATGCTGCTCGTCGAGACCAAAAGAGTCTGCCGTGTACGCCGTGAAACTAGACGTGTCGCTTACGGGGATATATGGCGGATCGAAATAGACGAAGTCCCCACGGTTGACGTCGCGGACCGCATCTTCGAAATCTGACAGGCGGATCTCGACGCCTTGCAGGGCTTCGGAAACGGCGCGCAAGCCGTCCTCGTCGCAGATAGTAGGGTTGGCATAGCGGCCGTGAGGGACGTTGAACTCGCCGCGGCTATTGACGCGATATAGGCCATTGAAGCAGGTTTTGTTGAGAAAAATCATCCGGGCTGCCTGCTCAGGAGCAAACATGTATGTCTGCCCCCGCACGTTGTAGAAATAGTCAGCACGTCGCACTGTCTTTCCGACGTATTGTGCCTCATGCGTCCGGAGCGCCACGATCACGTCGTCGACAGCGTCACGGACCTGGACGAATGCATTGATCAGATCTGCATTCAGATCGGAGAGCACTGCGCGTTCAAAGCGATTCTGACGATCGAGCGCGAAGAAGAGTGCGCCGCCGCCGAGGAACGGTTCGTAGTAGGTGCTGATCTGGGCCGGCGCAGCCGCCAGCAGCTGCGGGAGCAGCTGCGTCTTGCCGCCCGCCCACTTGAGGAACGGCTTCGCCATTGCGGCAGTCTAGCGCTCCGCCGATGCCCGGACGGCCTGCACTGCCGCGTCGATCGCGGCGTCGATGCGGCCGCAGAGCAGCTCCGGACGCCGCTCGAACATGCCCCGCACCCAGGCGATCCGCCAGCGTTGATCGGCGCTGAGCAGGTTGGCCTGCTCGGCCGCCGCGACTTCGTCCTCGTCCTCGATCACCGCCTCCCGGCCGGGGCGGATCAGGGCGTCGAGCAGCAAGTCGCGGTATTCGATCACCGCGCCGTCGCAGCGGACGCCCTCCAGCGCGTCGAGGCGGTAGATGCGCAGCGAGCCGTCGGGGCGGTGGATGCGGTAGGCCCCATAGGGCCGTTGCGGCCACCAGACGCCCCAGGAGCTGAACCCGGCCGAGCCGGTGAACGGCGGCGAGCCGTCGGAGACCCAGCGGCCCACAATCAGCTCAGGGGCGACGAGCCAGCGCTCGAGCGGGAACTCCTGCACCGCGCCGTTGACGGCGATCTTGCGCTCGATCATCCGCAGCGCCGGCGCCGCGGGCAGCGCTTCGTCGCCGGGCCGCTCGCTCATGGCTGCAAATGTAGCTTGCGGCGCCTGCAGGGAAGCGGCGCGTGTTACGCTCGCGGGCGGCGCCGGCGGACAGCTTTCCTACCCGGGTGTGGTTGAGCCGTCCGCGTGTTCGCCCCCGGCCCGCAGCGCTGATCCGCAACTCCGCGAGCCCAGAGAGAGCGTGTGCATGCCCGCAGTCGTCGTGATCGGCGGCCAATGGGGCGACGAGGGCAAAGGCCGCGTCGTCGATCTGCTGGCCCGCAAAGCATCGATCGTGGTCCGCTATTCGGCCGGCAACAACGCCGGCCACACGATCGTCAACCGCCTCGGCGAGTTCGCCCTGCATCTCGTGCCGGCCGGCATCTTCTATCCCGAGAAAACATCGATCATCGGCAACGGCGTGGTGATCGACCCGTCCGTGCTGATCGAGGAGATCACCAAGCTCGAAACGCGCGGCGTGAGCACCGAGCGGCTGCGCGTCTCCGACCGCGCCCACCTGATCATGCCCTGGCACCCGATCATTGACCACGCCGATGAGGCGATGCGCGGCCCGCGCGCCGTCGGTACGACCGGCAAGGGCGTGGGGCCGGCCTTCACCGACAAGGTCGCGCGCTGGGGCATCCGCATCAGCGAGCTGTCCGACCCTGAGGGCTTCGCCGCGCGCCTGCGGATGGTGCTGGACTACAAAAATCAGGTCCTGACCAAGCTGTACGGCCTGGCGCCGCTCGATTTCGACGGCATCTTCGAGAGCTACCGCGCCTATTGGGCGCGGCTCGCCCCCTACGTGACCGACACGAGCGTGATCTGCCAGCAGGCGCTGCACGACGGTCAGCGCATCTTGCTCGAGGGCGCGCAGGGCAGCCTGCTGGACCTCGACAGCGGCACCTACGACTACGTGACCTCGTCGGTGCCCACCTCGATGGCCGCGGGCGCCGCGATCGGCGCCGGCATCGCGCCGGCCGACATCGACCGCGTGATCGGCGTCTACAAGGCCTACCAAACGCGCGTGGGCAACGGCCCGATGCCGACGGAGCTGCTCGGCGCCGAGGGCGAGCGGCTGCGCAAAGCCGGCCGCGAGTACGGCACCACCACCGGGCGTCCGCGCCGCTGCGGCTGGTTCGACAGCGTCGCCGCGCGCTACACGATTCGGCTCAACGGCTGCCAGAGCATCTCGCTGACCCGCCTGGACGTGCTCGATGAGTTCGAGCGGCTCAAAGTCTGCGTGGCCTACACGCTCGATGGGCGGCGCGTTGACATCTTCCCCAGCTCGAGCGCGGCGGTGGCCTCCGCGCAGCCCGTCTACGAGGAGCTGCCCGGCTGGCAGACCGACACCAGCCACTGCCGCCGCTTCGATGAGCTGCCCGCCAACGCACAGACCTATGTGCGGCGGATCGAGGAGCTGATCGGTGCGCCGGCCGCGCTGGTCAGCGTCGGCCCCGAGCGCGACCAGGCGATCATCGTCGACCCGATTCTGTAACGCGGCGCTCGGATAACCTTCTCAGGGCCTTCTCGAGCGGAGTGTTGGCGATGTCGGAGTCAGTGCTTTCGATCCTGATCTGGCTGCACGTGATCGCTGTCGCGGTCTGGCTGGGCGGCCAGGTGCTGACCGCCGCGGCGGTGGTTCCCGCGCTGCGCGCCGCGGGCGACCGCGAGTTTTGGCTCCATGTGATGGAGGGTTTCACGCGGCGCTTCGGCCGGCTCGGGATCGCAGCGATGATCATCATCGTGGTCAGCGGGGGCGCGATGGTCGACCCGCGGCTCGACCAGGCGGAGAATTTCGGCGCATCGATCTACGATGCCCGCTGGGGCATCATCTTTGTCGTGAAGATGGCGCTGTGGGCGGCGATGATCGCGGCGATCGGGCTGCACCAGTTCGTGTTCGGCCCGCGCCAGCTCGAGCTGGCGCGGCAAGCCGCGGCCGCGGCCGATGACAGCACTGAGTTGGTCCGAGTGCGGCGGCTGACGATCGTGCTCTCGATCACGGGGCTGCTGCTGACCATCGCGGTGGCCGGGGCCGGCGCATTCCTGGGCAACCACAACTTCTCGATGAACCCCGCTTGAGCATGGCGCGGCTGGCGCTGGCGGCGGCGCTGCTCGGCCTGCTGGCCGCGCTGCTCGGCGGCGCCGCAGTCGACGCGCAGGGCGATACCGTCGAGGTGCGCATCGCTGCCCGCAAAGCGCAGGACGGCCGTGTCGAGCTCTGCCTCGAGCTGACCGAAGAGTCGCAGCGGCGCTGCCCCCGCGCCCGCTTCTTCCCCTACGCGCAGGCGCCCGTTGACCGCTGGCTGCAGTCCTCGGCGGTGGAGCACGGCGCAGCCTCGCTGCGGGTGCGGGTGCGGCGCAACGCCGACGGCCGAGTCGAAGTCGCGCTGTCCGTGCAGCTGGGCGGCGCGGTGCGCACGATCATGCCGGAGCGCCGCTTCTTCAGCTGGCAGGCGGCGGCCGTCGATCGCTGGCTGCGCAGCTCGCCGGCCTCGATTCGGGCTGCAGCGGACCAGATCCCGCCCAGCATCGAAGCGGGCGCGGCGCGGCTGCAGCGCGGCCAGCCGGCGCCCAACTTCACGCTGCCGCGGTTGGAAGGCGAAGGGAGCGCGGCGCTCTCCGACTTCCGGGGCAAGACGGTCGTGCTGGTCTTCTGGGCCTCCTGGAACACGGGTGATCTCGAGCTGCTGCGGCAGCTCGACGAGCTATGGCGCCGCCTTGGCGGCGCCGAGGGCGATCTGGCCGTGCTGGCGATCAACGTCTACGACGCACCGGGCGCAGCCGCGCGGGCCTTTGTCGAAGCCGCGTTGGGCATCCCCAGCGTGATCGACCGCGAGGCGGCCGCGGCCGTCCACTACCGCATCGACGGCCTGCCGGAGCTGCTGCTGATCGACCGCAGCGGCGTCTACCGCGAACGGCTGACGGGCGCGGCGGATGCAGCGGCGCTCGCCGCCGCCGTCGCCCGCACACGCGGAGCCGTACCGTAAACTGCCCTCGTTCCGACCCGCTCAATCAGGGAGACCGCTGATGACCGATTTTGAAGACATCCTCTACGAAACCAAGGGCCGCTTGGCGATCGTCACGCTCAATCGGCCGGAGAAGATGAACGCGCTCAGCCACCGGCTGCGCGCCGAGATGTTCAGCGCGCTGAAGGACGCGGAGGCCGATGCCAACGTGCGCGTCGTGATCATCCGCGGCGCGGGCCGCACCTTCTCGGCCGGCTACGACATCACCCCCGTACCCAACCTCTCCGAGTCGGACTACCTCGACCTGCGCTCGGGCCTGCCCAGCGTCGGCCCGATTCATCCCGGCCAGGGGCAGTGGCCGCAGCATCTGCTCAGCGGCTACTGGCAAATCTGGGAGCTGACCAAGCCGGTCATCGCCCAGGTGCACGGCTACTGTCTGGCCGGCGGCTCGGAGCTGGCCAGCATGTGCGACATGATGTTTGTCGCCGACGATGCGATCATCGGCTACCCGCCGGTGCGCGCGATGACGACCGTCGATGTGCTCTATCACCCCTGGCACATGTCGATGCGCAAGGCGCGCGAGCTGACCTACACCGGCGACTCGGTTACGGGCGCCGAAGCGGTCGAGCTGGGCTGGGCCAACCGCTGCTTCCCCGTCGATGATCTGGCCGCCGAGACGGAGGCCTTCGCGGAGCGGATCGCGAACATCGCGCCGGATATGGTGCAAATGAGCAAGCGCGGGATCAACCGCGCCTACGAAGTGATGGGGATCCGCACTGCACTGGCGGTGGGCGCCGACATTCAGGCGCTTTCGACCTACCGCGGCAGCGCCGGCGAGTTCGGCATGATCGCCCGCGAAAAGGGGCTCAAGGCAGCGCTCGACTGGCGCGACGGTCCATTCCAGGATTACGGCGCTGCGAAGACCCGCCCCAGCGCCCCGAAGCAGTAGCGCGGCGTTTCCCCCTAACGCGGAGCGCGCTTACCATGTGTGCGGGCTGCGCGGCCAGGTGCGCCGCGCCGGGCCGAGGTGAGCCGAGATGCCAACCCAGGGAATTCCTCAATCGTTCGGGCTGTTGATGGTCTTCGGGCTGCTGATCGCCGGCATCTTCGCGCTGGTCGGCTATGCGATCGCCAAAGGCGCCGACCGGCACGAGCTGGGCGGGCGAGTCGAGTCCAACGCGGCGACCGCCGAGCTGTGGGCCACCGGCCTCTTCTGCATCGAGGCCGGCCAGGAGGCCGACCCGTCGCTCGAACTGGTCGACCGCTCGCCGGAAACCTGCGCCGAGGCCGCACCGCTGCCAATCGAGGAGATCGATGAGGAAGCGATGCGGGCCGGCGCCAACCCGGTGCGCGGCGCCGAGCTCTTTATCGCAAACGGCTGTCAGGTCTGCCACGGCGACGTCGGCGAAGGGATCGTCGGGCCGACCATCGCCCAAACGGGGCTCGACATCCACGGCGTACTCAGCCAATACCGCCGTCCGCGCGGTGTCATGCAGCGCTTCACCGCTGAGCAGATCCCGGTCGAAGACATCGCCGACGTCTGGGCCTGGCTGCAAACACTGCCGCTGCCGGATGAGCTGATCGACCCCAACAACGACGCGCTGGGGCACGAAAACATCGGCCAGTTCGCCGCCAACTGAGCGCAGCACTTCCCCACAGCAACGGCCCGCAGGCGCTTCCCTCTCACTCACTTACGGCGGAAGACGCCGCAGCCCTTTGCGAACTCATTGTTGCGCACTCACTTGCCCGGATAGGCCTCCGCGAGCAGCTCATCGAGGATGGCATTGAACTCGTCGGGCAGCTCCCAGTAGACCGAGTGCCCGCCCTTTGGAACTTCGATGTAGCGGGCGCCGGGGATGTACCCGCTCGCAGCCTTGATCAGCCGCGGCGGGAGAATCGCGTCGAACTCGCCGGCCAGGAAGACCGTCGGCATGGTCAGAGCCGCGAGATCCTCGACGGCGACCGCACCTTCCTCGAGGCCGAACCTCAGCGGCCCGCCGCTCTCAAGCGGCGGATTGAGGCCGCGCACCTGCTGGTAGAGAAACAGGCCGTTGGGATCCCGCTCGATGAAATCGGCGCCGACCATCATCGGCCGGGCGCCGGCCGCGGTGTCGTTCAGCGCCTCCTGCGCCCGCCCGAGCGCCTCAGCCAGCTCGCGCATGAGCTGCTCTTCGTAGATGCCCAGGAATGTGTCGGCCATCAGCAGCCCGCGCACGCGCGCGGGGTGCGCCGCCGCGTAGGGCAGGATCGAGAAGCCGCCCATCGACTGGCCCACGAGCACAGCATCGGCGATCTGCAAATGGTCGATCAGCTCCTCAAGATCGCGCCGAAACGCGCTGCGCCCCTCGCCCGACAGATCCTTGCTCTGCCCCCAGCCGCGCACCTCATAGGTGACGCAGCGGAAGCGTTCGCGGAAATGAGGGATCTGCTGCCACCAGCTGAGGTGATTGCCGCCCCCGCCGTGCACGAAGACGATCGTCTCCTCGGCCTCGCCGAAGACGTCGTACACGAGCGTCCCGCCCGTCGTCTCGAGTGTGCTGGTCATGTCGGCTCCCCGCCAATCGTTCACGCAGTTCCACGCCGACTAGAGGGTACCGCGCAGCGCGGACTGCGACGCCGACCCACGCCTCCACCAGGGGGCGCGGACCGCTCATGAAAAGCTGAACAGCTAGAGGCGCCGCCGTTGGGCGCGGTTAGTCGCCTTCGAGCGCGCCGCGCAGGCGCGGGTCGAGCACGTCGCGGAGGCCGTCGCCGATGATGTTCAGCGACCACACCAGCAGCGCGATGCAGGCGCCGGGGAAGACCCAGAGCCACCAGCCGCTGCCGGTGATGATGACCTGGCGGCCCTCCGAGACCAGCCCGCCCCAGGTTGGCTCCGGCGGGCGGATCCCGAGGCCGAGGAAGGACAGCCCGGCCTCGGCGATGATCGCGAAGCCGGCGCCGAGCGAGACCTGCACGATCACCGGCTGGAATGAGTTGGGCAGCACGTAGCGGAGCATGATTCGCAGATTCCCAGCCCCGATCGTGCGCCCCGCCAGCACATAGTCCTGCTCTCGCACGGATAGCGCCATAGCCCGCGCAATGCGGGCGATCCAGGGGATATTGGCGATCCCAACCGCGACGATGATGTTGCCGATATCGCGCCCCAGCACGGAGACGAGCGCCAAGGCCAGAATCAGGCCGGGAAAGGCCAGCACGGCATCCATGATCCGCATCAGCACTTCGTCGACCGCGCCGCGCGCGTAGCCGGCGGCGATCCCGATCGGCAGGCCGAAGACCGCGCCGAACAGCGACGCACCGAAGCCCACCGCCAGCGCCAGGCGGGTCGCGTGAAGCACGCGCGAGAAGGTGTCGCGCCCGATCTTGTCGGTGCCGAAGGGGTGGTCCCAGCTCGGGCTGTTCCAGGACAGATAGAGGCCGTTTTCGTCGGTGGCCTGCTCTTCGTAGCCGGGCAGCGGGAAGACGTCGATGAAGATCGCGATGATCGCGAACGCGACCAGAATGAACAGCGCCGGCTTGACCAGGCGGACGCGCAGGAAGCGGCGCATGAAGGTGCGGAACTCCTCCAGCGCGCCGCCGCCCTGCGCAGCGCTGCTCAGAGAGTCCACCGCGGGTGCGGCCGCCGGCTCAGCCATAGCGGATCCTCGGATCAAGGATGCCGTAGGAGATATCGGTTAGCAGGTTGGCGATGACGATCGCGATCGCGATGATCAGGATCATCGCCTGCACGATCAGCAGATCGCGCTGCAGGGCGGCCTGCACGAGCCAGCGGCCCATCCCGGGGATGTTGAAGATCTGCTCGACAATCACGGCGCCGGCGAAGACGCGGGCCAGCAGCAGGCCGACGATCGTGACGACGGGCAGCAGCCCGTTGCGCAGGGCGTGCAGCACGATCACGCGCCGCTCGCGCAGGCCCTTGGCCCGCGCCGTGCGCACGTAGTCCTGCCGCAGCACCTCGAGCATCGAGGAGCGGGTCTGCCGCGCGACGATCGCCGAAAGCACCCAACCGACTACCAGCGTCGGCATGATCAGCGATTTGATGCTCTGCAGCGGATCGTCCCAAATGCGGGCGAAGCCGGCCGCCGGCAGCACGTTCCAGGTCACCGTGAAGATCAGGATCAAGATCAGCCCGATCAGATAGTCGGGGATCGAGACGCCGCCGACGCTCAGGATGGTGACGCCGCGGTCGCCCATCGAACCGGGCCGCATCGAGCTCACCACCCCGGCCGGTACGCCGATCAACATCCCAAACACGATTCCCAGCACGCCGACATGCAGCGTGTTCTGCAAGCGCTGGACCAGCTCGGTGCCGATATCGCGGTTGGTGAGCGTGGACTGGCCGAAGTCGCCGCGGAGGAGGATGTCGCCCAGCCAGCTGCCGAGCTGTTCGGGCACCGACCTGTTCAAGCCCAGCCGCTCCTCGATCTGGGCGCGGCGCTCGGCGGAGATCGCCTCGCCTTCACCCGAGAGCGCGGCGACCGGGTCGCCGGGCAGCAGGCGGAAGATGCCGAACGAAGCCAGCGCGACCAGCACCACCACGAACAGCGCCTGCAGCACCCGCACCGACATGTACGTCCACATGGGCGCCCCGTGCTACTCCCTCGGTGCTTCGTTGCTGCGGGCCGGCCCGCCCAGTCCTCCGCACAGGCGCCGGAGAGTCCGGAGCCTGTGCGGGGGTGCGCCGCCGTCCGGCGCGCTGAGCGCGGCTAGGCTTCGTCGCTGTGCAGCCAGCGGCTCTGCCACTTGCCCTCGCCGTTGAACAGCGTCTCTTCGGCGTTCTGGATCGCGTTGCGGACGCCGGTGAAGTTGACGCCGTAGAGCATCGTGTAGAAGTGCCCTTCGCCGACGATGATGTCGTTGACCTGGCTGTAGAGCTGGCGCCGCTCCTCGACATCGAAGGTCGAGCGGGCATCCGCCACCAGCTGATCGAGGTCGGGGTGGATCGGGCTGGCGGTCTCCTGATCGGCGGTGGGGTTGTAGACGCCTGTCTCGGTGTAGGCCAGCGAGGCGATCCAGTCCGGCTCCGGGTAGCGGCTCCAGCCCGTCAGGGTCATGTGGTATTCCCCGTTCTCGAAGAACGCGGGGATGAACTCGACCAGCTCCAGCGGCTCGAAGCGCACGTCGATGCCGAGCACTTCCTTGACCTGCTGAACGTAGATGTTGCCGGCGTCGATCTTGACCTGGTTCACGTACGTGGTCAGGGTCAGCCCGCCCTCGGCGTTGAGCGCGTCGACGTCGACGCCCGACTCAGCGAGCAGCTCGTTGGCGCGCGCGCGCCGGTCGGCGATGGCGGGGTAGGCGACCTGCGGATTGCCGGGCACCTCGCTGTAGGCCAACGTGCCGTTCGGCCACTGCCCGCCCAAGGCCTGGATCATCAGGTTGTCGTGCACCGCCTGGTTGACCGCTTCAGGGTGGAGCGCATGCATCAGCGCGAGGCGCAGGCTCATGTTGTCAAGCGGCGGCTTCTTCGAGTTGAAGACCAGAATCTCCGAGACGAAGGCGCCCTCCATCGTGACGATGCGCCAGTTCGGGTCCTCCTCGACCTGCGGGATGAACTGCGGCTCGGGGATGAACATCGTGTCGAGGTCCCCGGCGAGCCCGGTCGCGATCAGGGTCGAGTTCTCGGTGATGATGCCGTAGCGCAGCTCCTCGAAGTAGGGCAGCGGGCTGCCGGTCTGGGAGCCGACCTCAGGGCCGTGCATCCAGTGGTCGCCGTTGCGCGCACCGAGCACGTGCGACTGGTCGACCCACTCCACGAAGCGGTAGGGGCCCGTCCCGACCGGGTTGAGGCCGTACTCGTCGCCCAGCTCGTCGGCGGTGGGGACGTGGATCATCGCCCCGGCGCGGTCGCCGAGCAGGTGCATCACCGCCGCCGAGGGCTCGGAGAGGCGGTAGATGGCGGTGCGCTCGTCCGGCGTGTCGACCGTGTGCACGACCTCGAAGTTCGCCTTCGGCGTCGAGGCCGGGTGCGAGGTGACACGCTCTAGGTTGAGCCGCACATCCTCCGAGCTGAACGGCTCGCCGTTGTGGAAGCTCACGCCCTCGCGGAGCGTGAAGTTGATCGTCGTGTTGTCGGGGAACTCCCAAGACTCCGCCAGCGAGATGTCGCTGCGCTGGACGTTCTCCCGATCATGCATGACCAGGTAGTCGTGGAACGGCTGGAAGAAGTAGGCGTCAGTGCCGCTGGTCCCGGTGTGGGGGTCCAGCGAGGTCGTGTTCAGGTGGATGCCGGCCCTCCAGACCGGCGCGAGCGCCGGCCCGCTGGGGGCCGCCTGGGCGACGGCAGCCTGCTCCTCCTGCTGCGTTTGGGCCTGCTGCTCCATCGCGGGCTGTTCTTGCTGCTGCTGGACGGCGGCCTGCGCAGCGGCCTGCTGTTCACCGTCGTCGTCGTCGCCGCAGCCGACCAGCGCCAGCCCAGCGGCGCCGACGCCGGCCCGCGCCGACGCGCTAAGCAGTGAGCGGCGGCTCATCCGTGCACGCCGCATGCGGTTCCAATAGTTCGCTCGTGCCATTCGGGTCTTCTCCTTTGCCCGCCTCCTAGTGCAGGGCATTCTGCGAAGTTAGCAGGGCAGCTGAATGCGCTACAACTGGCGGCGGCCCGCTTCGGAGCCGCGCTCCAGATTATGCAGCGAACGCTGCGGACGCGTCCGCGCGACCCAGGCCATGCCGTCGGCTGCTGCTGAGTTGCTAGCGCCGTTGGGGGCGGTGACAGTGGTGCGGGGCGGCGGCGGCTGTTCTCCCGACTGCCCTTCCGAGTCGTCGTGCTCGCCGGTGCGGAGTCGTTTTTCGCGCAGCGTGAGCACGGCCAGGACGGCGATCAGGCCGACCGCAGCGGAGATCCAGAAGTTGCTGGTGATGGCAACGGCGAGCGACTCCGGCAAAGCGGCGATGATCTGTAGGAAGCCGTCCTCTCCGACCTCGGCGAGCAGGCCGGCGCTGGCCTCCTCGTTGAGCAGCTGGGTGGGGTCGGCGCGGGCGGCGAGGTCGGCCGGCAGCCGCGCAGCCAGCTCGGCAGCCAGCCGGCCGGTCACCAGCGCGCCAACCAGCGTGACGCCGATAATCCCGCCGATCTCCTGGAAGAACTGGGTCGCGCCCGAGATCGTGCCCAGCATGCTCTGCGGCAGCGCGTTCTGAGCGGCGACCATCAGCGAGGGGTAGAGCAGCCCCAGCCCGCAGCCGAACACGACCAGGCGCCAAATGACGTCGACGGCGCCGGTCTCAGTGCTGAGCTGCGTCATCAGGTAGCCGCCCACGGTGATCACGACGGCGGCGATGAGCGAGACCGCCTTGTAGCGGCCGGTGCGCGAGATGATCTGGCCCGCGGCCGTTGCGGTGATCACCATCGAGACGATCTCGGTGCTGAGCAGCAGGCCGGAGGCGGTCGGCGTGTAGCCCAGCACGCCCTGCATGAAGTAGGCGAGGAAGAACGAGACGCCGAAGAGTCCGCCGCCGATCACGGCCATCACCAGCGCCGCGACGCGGAAGGTGTGGCTGCGGAACAGCGCGCCGGGCAGGATCGGCTCGCGGGCGCGGCGTTCGGCGGCGGTAAAGGCCAGCACGCCGAGCACGGAGACGCCGAACAATCCCAGCACTCTGGCGTCGAGCCAGGCGCTGCCGGTGGAGACCAGCGCCAGCGCCAGCATCGCCGGCATCAGGCCCAGCAGCATCGCGCCGATCCCCAGCCAGTCGATCACGACGCGGCGCGGCGGGGGGCGCAGCCAGGGCATGATCAGCGCGATCGAGGCGAACGCCAGCAGAGCCAGCGGGAGGATCGCCCAGAAGACCCAGCGCCAGCTGAGCGCATCGACGATCAGCCCGCCGAGCAGCGGGCCGACCAACCCGCCGATCCCGAAGACGGCGGCGAAGATGCCCATGTATTTGCCCCGCTCCGAGGGCGGAAAGAGGTCGCCGGTGACGGAGAAGGCGTTGCCCATCAGGATGCCGCCGCCGATCCCTTGCAGCGCGCGGAAGCCGATCAGCATCTCCATCGAGCTGGCGAAGCCGCAGAGCGCCGTCGCGCCGGCGAAGATCACCAACCCGGCCAGCAGAAACGGCTTGCGGCCGTAGACATCGGAGAGCCGCCCGGCGATCGCGACGGCCGGCACCGAGGTGGCCATGAAGGCCGATTCCATGAACGCGATCAGGTCGATGCGGCCCAGGTCGGCGGCGAGCACCGGCGTCGCTGTGGCCACGATCGAGTGCTGCACCGCGGAGAGAAACATCGCCACCACGGCGCTGCTCAGAATCAGCAACTTGGTGCGGTGCGGGAGCGCGAAGCCGACTGTCGCGGCGGTGGCGGCAGCGGCGTCTTGGGCTGGCTCGACGGCGGTCTGGTGCATACGCCTGCTAACCGAACAAGCCTAACGCGCGCGGCGCAGGCTGCGGAGAGAACCGACAGCGGCGCAGCGCCGACGGGCGCCCGCGCAACGCTCTACCCTCAGCCTCAGCCAGCCGACGCCCAAGCACTATCTGCACCATTTGCACTGTCTGGCTGCACCATCTGGAGATCCCGCCATGACCCGCATTAGCAGCGAATCGCCCTCCGCGGCGGTGCGCGCGCGCCTCGATCACCCGATCATCGACGGCGACTCGCACATCGTCGAGTTTATGCCCGCCTATTTCGATTACCTCAAGGACACGGGCGGCGCAGCGATCGTCGAGCGTTACCGCGCCTCGAGCGTGAGCCGCGCCTGGGCGCGGATGAGCTGGGATGAGCGGCGCGCCGAGCGGGCGGCGATCCCGCCCTGGTGGGCGCTGCCAACCAAGAACACGCTGGACCGCGCGACAGCGATGCTGCCGCGCCTGCTGCACGAGCGGATGGACGAAGTGGGGATGGACTTCGTCGTGCTCTACCCCACGGTGGGGCTGGGCTTCCCGCACATCCAGGACGGCGAATTGCGCCAAGCCGCCTGCCGCGCCTTCAATCAGTTCACCGCCGACCATTACGGCGAGTTTGCCAACCGCATGACCGTCGCGGCGCTGATCCCGCTGCACACGCCCGAGGAAGGCATCGCAGAGCTCGAACACGCCCACGCGCTGGGCCTCAAGGCGGCCCAGATCCCGGCCTTCGTGCGGCGCCCGGTCGCGGCCGTGGCCGAGCAGTATCCGGAGCTGGCGCAGCGGGTCACCTGGCTCGATTCGTTCGGGATCGACAGCGAGCACGATTACGACCCATTCTGGCAGCGCTGCGTCGAGCTGGGCTTTGCGGTGGCCTCGCATTCCTCCGGCATGGGCTTCACGGACCGCGCCTCGATTTCGAACTACATGTACAACCACATGGGCCACTTCGCCGCGGCCGGCGAGGTGCTCTGCAAGTCGCTGCTGATGGGCGGCGTGACGGCCCGCTTCCCCGACCTGCGGGTGGCGCTGCTGGAGGGCGGCGCGGCGCACGGCGTGCGGCTCTACGCTGACATCATCGGCCGCTGGGAAAAGCGCAGCCTCGAACAGATCGAACGGCTCGACCCAGCCAATATCGATATCGAGCTGGCCCAGGACCTGTTCAGCCGCTACGGCGGCGCGCTGACCGAGGGCAAGCTGGACAACCTGGCCAACACGCTCTTCATGAACGGGCAGGAGATCGACCCGCTGGTCAAGGACAACTTCGCGGCCATGCAGATTCAGCAGGCCGAAGATTTCTACGACCGCTTCGTGCCCTCGTTCTATTTCGGCTGCGAGGCGGACGACCCGATCACGGCCTGGGCTTTCAATGACCGCGTCAACCCCTTCGGCGCGAAGATCCGCGCGATCATGAGCACCGATCTGGGCCACTGGGATGTACCCGACATGGCCGAGGCCGTCGCCGAGGCCTACGCGCCGGTCGAGGCCGGCATTCTCAGCCCCGGCGACTTCCGCGACTTCGCCTTCACCAACCAGCTGCGCCTCTACGCCGGCCCCAACCCCGACTTTTTCAGCGGCACCATCGTTGAGGACGCGGCCGCAGCCGCACTCGCGCAGGAGCATGCAGCGAACGGAGCGTAAGGAATCCCCACCCTACTGCCCTACTCGTAGGCGCCAGAATCCAAATCCTCGAGCAGCGGCTCGGGGGTGGGCAGGTCGAGCGGTTGATTCCAGGAGAGCGTTCGGCCGACGGTGGTGAGCGTATATCCGTCGGCGCTGTTGCCCGCAGCCGACGCGTCTCCGCGGACCATCATCGCCGATTCGTACCCCAACGCGGCGCCCTCCTGCTGATCGATCCAGACTGTGGCGGCCATCGACTCGATGTAGACGCCTTCTCCACCGAGCGGGGCGCCCAGCACCTGCGGCAAGGTCTGGCCGGCAGCGGCCAGCGCGGCGAGCACGGCCTCGAAGGTGACGCCGTCCGCCTCGCAAACGACGACCCAGACCGCGCGGCCGTCGCGCTCGCCTTCGATCACGGCGGCGCCCGTGAGTTCAGCGCAGAGCAGCGCCGCCCGCCCCAAGAATGCGCTGTCGAGACTATCCCTGCCGCTGCCGAAGATCTCCGTGAGCGCCGCATCGGAGTTTTGGTCAAGCGGGGCCTGAAACCAGCCGCCTTCTTCGGGCAGCGAGATGTAGACGCTGTTGTCGATCAACAGGAAGTCTGTCAGCGGGGCTGTCGGCGATCCCGCCGCCTGCGCGTCCGCCGCGTCTGCCTGGCTGCCGTCGTCCATCATGCCTGCAAGCAAAGGAGGCAGCTCAATCTGGTAATGCAGCGCCAGGGGCTCAAGTTGCGCTTGCATCATGAAGGATTGCTCGAGCATGCGCTGGCCATGCACCTCGGTCGCGATATCAAACTCCACCACGAACGATGTCAGCGCCGCCGCCCAGCCGTCGTACAGCGCCTGCACTGCTTTGAGCTGCGCCGCCTGCTCGGCGTCCGCCGGCGGCGCCCCGCCCTCGGCTCCGTCTGAACGTGCAGCCTGCTGCACGGCAGACTGCGCCGACTGCTCAGCTGCTTGTGCAGCCGAACCGCTCTGCCGGCCCGCTGCAGCTGCCTGCTGCTGCGCTGCCTGGGCTGGTTGTGCTGCGGCTGCCGCTTGCGGCTCGGATTCGACCGCCGCCTGCAGCTGCGGCGCCTCCTGCTGTGCATCGTCCGAACAAGCCGCCAGCGCGCAGGCTGCCAGCAAGGCGCCAATCCAAACTGCCGCTCGAGACTGCAGCACCGCAACCCTCCTCTCATACCCCACTCCTACCCCGCATCTTCACCGTACACCTGCTCAGCAGGCGCGGCGGAGCATTCCGCAGGCGCTCCTTCCCGCAGGCGGGAGAGAGGAACGCGAAACTGGCGCAGCGGGCTTTGCAGTGGTTCAGGGGTGGTACGGATTGGGGCTGGGGCCGAGCTGGGCGGCGAGGATTGGTTGGGCCTCTTCGACGAACTCGCAGGCGAGGCGGCGGGTGTCGGCGGGATCGATGATGTCCTGGCCGGTCGCCTCGGCGGTGCGGAACGGCGAGGCAAGGCTGCGCAGGCGGGTTTCGATCTCCGCGCGCTTCGCCTGCGGGTCCGCAGCAGCGTCGATCTCGCGCCGGTAGGCGGCGTACGCGCCGCCCTCGATCGGCATCGAGCCCCAGCGGCCCGACGGCCAGGCATAGCGCTGGAACATACCTGTGGGGCGGTGCTGGCACTGGCCGGCGACGCCGAAGACACGGCCCATCACCACGGTCAGCCAGGGCATGCGGCTCTCGCAGGTGGCGATCACCAGCCGCGCGCCGGCGCGCTCGATCCCCCGCTTCTCGGATTCGACGCCGACCATGAAGCCGGGCTCGTCGGCGAACGAGATCAGCGGCAGGTGGAACGTGTCGCAGAGCTGAATCAGGCGGATCACCTTCTCGCCGGCGGCGGCATCGGTTGAGCCGCCCGCGTGCAGCGGATTATTCGCCATCACGCCGACGGCATAGCCGTTCAGGCGCGCCAGCCCGGTGATTCGCGCGCGCCCGTAGAACGGCGCGATCTCGAAGAACGAGCCTCGATCGACGACCGACTCGATCGCCTTGCGGCCGTTGTAGGCGCGGCGCGGGTCGCGCGGCACGAGCCGCCGCAGGCGCTCGTCGCGGCGGTTGGGATCATCGCTCGGCTCGGCGCGCGGCGACAGCTCCCAGACATTCGACGGCAGATAGCTGAGCCACTGCCGAATTTGGCGGAAGGCGTCGGCCTCGGTTTCGGCCAGATTGTCCACAGAGCCGCTCTGGTGCACGTGGATGCGCTCGTCGCCCAAGTCTTCCTTGCTGATCTCGTAGCCCAGCGCGGCGCGCACGACCGGCGGCCCGCCGGGGAAGAGCTGGCTGATGCCTTTGACCATCAGCGTGAAGTGGGCCATGCAGGCGTTGACGGCGGGCAGCCCGGCGACGGAGCCCATCACAGCGGAGACGACCGGCACGGCGCGCAGCAGGTCGGTATCGATGGTGGACCAGATGTTGCCGTCGGGTAGGTAGGTGCGGCCGATCTCTTCGAAGCCGCGCACGCTGCCGCCGGCGGCGTCGAGCATGCGTACATAGGGCAGGCGCCATTCGAGCGCGCGTTCGTTGGAGTGCAGTTCGCGGCCCAGGTTGCCGCCGCCCGAGCCGCTGCCGGAGCCGCCGCGCACAGTGAAATCGCCGGCGCTGACGACGATCTTGCGGCCTTCGACCTTGCAGAAGCCCTCCATCGAGCCTTTCGGCGTGAACGCAGCGAGCGCACCCTGATCGTCATAGGCGGCGCTGCCGACCAGGCCCATGAACTCGCGGAAGCTGCCCGGGTCGGCGAGGCCGTCGATCCGCTCGTTGACGAGCAGCTTGCCGCGCCGCCGCTGGCGGGCGACGCCCTCCGCGCCGCCGCGGCCCTTGGCCAGCTCGCGGCGGCGTTTCAGCTCTTCCAGCTCCGGTTCCCAGCTCATCGTTCTGCCTGCCTCGGGTGGTGCTGCCTCGAGTGGGCGGCCGCAGATGATTGGACGTTCGCGACAGCGGCGGCGGCGCGTTCGCGCAGATCGGGCGGCCCGCGCCAGCCGGGCTGCAGCGCGGCGCGCAGGTCGAGCGCGGCCGCGCCGATCTGCAGCTCTTCCGCGGCCAGTGCGCGCAGCGCGGCGGCGAAGCTGATCGGCCTTGGCGTGACAGCGCCGCGCGCGGCGGTGTGCCAGGCGGCGGCCAGATCGTCTGCGTCCGCCGTCATCAGCAGCTCCTCGGTCACCGCGCGGTGCCGCACCAGCGCGTAGAGCAGGTCGGCCAGGCCGTTGGGCGGGGGCAGATTGGGCGGCGGCAGTTCGCGCGGCCAGATCCACCAGCGCTCGCGGCTGCAGGAGCGTTCGGCGCAGGCCCGCAGCGTGGCGGGCCCGCCGTTGACCTCGGTGACTCCGGGCGGGCGGCGCGCGAGCAGCTCGGGCGGCGCGCCGGCCAGCGCCTGCGTCAGCAGCCGCCGCGTCAGCAGCAGCGCGTAGCCGTAGGCCTCGGCGTCGGGCTCCGGCACCGAGCGTTCAGTTCCCCTGCACCAGGTCGACCTCGGTATTCGCGAGCACGGCGCGGATCTGCTCCTGGAGCGCGTCGTCGGGCTCGACCAGCGGCGCGCGCGGCGGGCCGACGCGGAAGCCGACTTCATTCAGCGCCCACTTGACCGGGACGGGGTTGCCGACGAGGAACATCGCCTTCACGAGCGGCGCGAGGCGCACTTGGATTTCGCCCGCCTTGGCTGTGTCGCCGGCCGCCCAGGCCTCGTACATCGCTTTGATCTGGCCGCCGACAAGGTGCGAGAGCACGCTGACCGCGCCGTAGCCGCCCAGCGAGAGGATCGCCAGGTTATCGCCGTCGTTGCCGCTCCAGACGCGGAAGCGGGGCGGCGCGCTGCGGATGATCTCGGCGATCTGCTCGAGGTCGCCGCTGGCCTCCTTGACGCCGGCGATGTTCGGGCAGTCTTCGGCCAGGCGGACGGTGGTGGCGGCGCTCATGTTGGCGCCGGTGCGGCCGGGCACGTTGTAGAGCATGATCGGCGCATCAACCGCTTCGGCGACGGCGCGGAAATGCTGGTAGAGGCCTTCCTGCGAGGGCTTGTTGTAGTAGGGGACGACTTGGAGCAGGCCGTCGACGCCGAGCGCGGCCGCGAGCTCCGAGGCTTCGACGGCGGTGGCGGTGCTGTTCGAGCCGGTCCCGGCGATCAGCGTGGCGCCGAGTGCGTGGACAACGGGCAACAGCTCGCGGAAGAGCATCCGCTCTTCCTCATGGGTCAGGGTGGGCGATTCACCGGTCGTGCCGGCGACAACGACGCCGTCGGAGCCGCTCTGGATCAGCGCGGCCGCCAGGGACTGCGCCTGCTCGACATCAATCGAGCCGTCTTCGCGCATCGGTGTGACCATGGCGGTGTAGAGGCGCCCCCAATTGGTCGTGTCGGTCATGATCCGAGCCTTCCCGCAGTCTCGAGCTGCTGCCTCGAGCTGCTGCTCAAGGCTACTAGAGCCTGCCCGCGGAGGAGCGTCGGCGCCGGCAATGTCCGCGCCGCCGGGGGCCTGTCTGAACGGAAGCTGCACATGCCCTCGCTGGCAGGAGAACCCGCTGCGAGCGCGGGCGGGGCCGCGCCCGGCGGTCTTGCTCCCTGCTGCCTACAGGCAGCCGTCCTTCAGCATCCACTCGACCATCTGGATCATGTTCAATGCGGCGCCTTTGCGGAGATTGTCGGCGACGCACCACCAGGCGAGGCCATTGGGGTGCGAGGCGTCTCGGCGCAGGCGGCCGACGAACACGTCGTCGACGCCGGCCGCGTCGAGCGGCGTGGGGTACTGGCCGGGTGCGCGGCCGTCGAACACCGTCAGACCGGCCTGCTGCTCCCAGAGCGCGCAGGCTTCGGCGGTCGAAAGCGGGCGATCGAACTCGGCGTGCACGGCGGCGGCGTGCGAGATCTCGGTCGGAATCCGCACGCAGGTCGCGCTCAGCGCCAGCTGCGGCTGGTGCAGAATCTTACGGCTCTCGACCTGCATCTTCCACTCTTCTTTGGTGTAGCCGTCCTCGAGAAAGACATCGATCTGCGGAATCGCGTTGAAGGCGAGCTGGCGCGGGTGCTCGGCGACGGCGACCGCAGCGCCGGCGGCGACGGCGGCGTTCTGCGCGTGCAGCTCGGCGGCCGCTGCAGCGCCCGCGCCGGAAGCCGATTGATAGGTGTCGGCGATCACGCGGGTCAGGCCGCGCGCCCGCAGCAGCGGCGCGAGCGTCAGCACCAGCGGCACGGTGCTGCAATTCGGGGTCGCGATGATCCCGCGGTGTTCGCGCAGATCCTCGGGATTGATCTCCGGCACGACCAGCGGCACATCGGGCTGCTGGCGAAATGCGGAGGAGTCGTCGAAGACGATCGCTCCGCGCTCGCGGGCAACCGGGCAGAGCTCCTTCGAGGCGGCGGTGGAGGCGGAGATGAAGGCGATATCGGCGCCCTCGAAGGCGTCGTGAGTCGTCTCGCGGACGGTCAGCGTTTCGCCGCGAAAGGTCAGCCCGCGGCCCGCTGAGCGCTTGGTCGCCAGCAGCCGCAGCTCGCCGACGGGGAAGCGGCGCTCCTCCATGCACTTGAGGAATTCAGCGCCCACCACGCCCGTCGCCCCCACCAGCGCCACCGTCAGTTCGCGCGATTCGCGGCTCATCCGTCTCTCCTCACGGCAATGCACGGTCACTGCTCACTGTGCACAGCTCACTCAGCAGCGTAGACAGGGGGCGGCGCGGACGGCGCGGCGGCGGCACTGCGGCGTGCTGCGCAGGCCGCAGATAGGCGCGGCGCCTATTCGCGCAGCCCCAGCAGGCGATCGAGCCCGATCACGAGGCGGTCGAGCGCGGGCGCCGCGCGGACGGCGCGCAGGATTTGGGGCAGAAACGACTCGCGGCTGATCGAATCGTGGCGCAGTGTCAGCGTTTCGCCGACGCCGCCGAAGATCGTGCTCTGGTGGGCGACGAGGCCGGGCAGGCGCACGGAGTGCAGGCTGGCGCCGCCGAGCTGGGCGCCGCGCCCGCCCGCGAGCGTCTCGCGCTCCGACGCGCGGCGGACGAAATCGGCGACGCGCGCTTCGCGCATCCCCTGCGCTGTCGCGATCGCCGTGCCGGAGGGCGAATCGACCTTGCCGTCGTGATGCTGCTCGATGATTTCGACCGAATCGAAGAAGGGCGCGGCGACGCGCGCGAGGTGCATCATCATCACCGCGCCGAGCGCGAAGTTGGCCGCCGCCACGCCGCCCAGCCCGCGCTCGCTGCAGGCGCGCTCCGCCGCGGCGATCAGTTCGCCGGGCAGGCCGGAGGTGCCAATCACCGGATGTATGCCCGCGGCGATCGCCGCGGGCAGCAGCCGGCTGGTCCAGTCGACGTGGCTGAAGTCGACCACGACATCGGGCGACCAGGCGCTGAGCGCATCAAGCCGGCGGCTGAGCGGCACTTCGCGGGCGCCGATCGCGATCGCCTCGGCGCCGGCCAGGCCGTCGAGCGCGCCGACCAGCTCGAGATCATCGGCCGCTTCCACCGCAGCCATGATCTGTCGCCCCATGTTGCCGGCACCGCTCATTACGACTCGAGTGGCGGCTCGCGCAGCCATCGCGCACCTCCTCCGACAGCGTGCAGGGCCGCCGCTCGGCGCCGAGCGGCAGCGGCTTCGCGGCTAGCGGCGGGGCGCGCCGAAATCGGAGCGCGGCGGGGGCGGCGGCGGGGGCGGGCCGTCGCTCCGCTCCTCGCGGCGCAGGCCGACGCGGGAGAGAATGCCGCGCCCGGTGCGGCGGTTGCCAACGTTGCTGTCGGGCTGCCGTTCCTCGCGCTCCCCCCGTTCCTCGCGCTTGCCGCGCTTGTCGTCGTCCTCGCGCTCCTCGCGCTGCGGCCGCGCCGAGCTCTCCGCGTCTTCACGCGGACCATCCTGCTCAGACTGCTCAGACTGATCGGCTTGATTGGTTTGATTGGCTTGGCTGTCCGGCCCGCCGGGCCCGCCCTGGCGCCGCCGGCGGCGGCGGCGGCGCGGCCGGGCGCCGGCCTCGCGCGGCTGCACGATCGCCGGCGCGGCGGAGCCTTCTCCGTGTTCGCCGCGCTCAGCGGGTTCAGCCGAAGCCAGCGCGGGCGCGGCTTCCGACTCAGCCGTTTCGACGCTCTCGACGCTCTCAATGCTCTTGGCGGGTACCACAGGCGGGGTGCTGCGCTGGATTTCGCGCGGCGCTTCGCGGCGCTGGCGCGGCGGCTCGTCGGCGCCGCCGCTGCGCTCGGCGGGAGCGTCGCCGCGGCGCTGGCGCGGGCGGCGTTCACGCTGCGGGCGGCGCTCCCCGCGATCGTCGCCGCCACGGCCGCCCTCTCTGCGCGCTCCGCGCTCGCGCGGCCCGCGTTCGCGCGGGGGGCGGGGGCGGCCCTCGCCGCCCTCCGCGCCGTCGAGCAGCGCCTTGCAGGAGGCGTTGACTCGGCCCAGGTTGTCGATCTCGGTGACCATGATGGTCACCACATCGCCCATGTTGACGACATCCTCGACGCGATCGACGTGGTGGTCGGCCAGCTCGGAGATGTGCACCAGCGCGTCCTTGCCGGGCACCATCTCGACGAACGCGCCGAAGGGCAGGATGCGCACGACCTTGCCGGTGTAGATCTGGCCCGGCTCGATCTCGCGGGTCAGCCCTTCGATCCGCTCGAAGGCGGCCTGGCCCGACGCGGCGTCGACGGCGGTGATGAAGACCACGCCGTCGTCCTCGATGCTGATATCGGCGCCGGTTTCCTCTTCGAGCGCGCGAATCGAGCGTCCGCCCGGGCCGATCAGCTGGCCGATCTTCTCGACCGGCACATCGATCCGCAGAATCCGCGGCGCGTGTGGCGACATTTCGCCGCGCGGTTCGGCGATGCACTGCGTCATCACATCCATGATCTCGAGCCGCGCCTCGCGGGCCTGCTCCAGCGCGCGGGCCAGGATCTCGAGGTCGATGCCCTTGACCTTCATATCCATCTGCAGCGCGGTGACGCCGGCGCGGCTGCCGGCGACCTTGAAGTCCATATCGCCGAGGTGGTCTTCGAGGCCGGCGATGTCGGTCAGGACGGCGACGTTGTCTTCGCCCTTGATCAGGCCCATCGCAACGCCGGCGATCGGCGCGCGAATCGGGACGCCGGCGTCCATCATCGAAAGCACCGAGGCGCACACGCTGGCCATCGAGGTGCTGCCGTTGGAGGCGAGCACCTCGGAGACGACGCGAATTGTGTAGGGAAATTCCTCGAAGGGCGGCAGAATCGCCTGCATCGCGCGTTCGCCGAGCATCCCGTGGCCGATCGAGCGGCGGCTCGGATTGCCGACCCGCCCGGTCTCGCCGGTCGAGAACGGCGGGAAGTTGTAGTGGTGCATGAAGCGCTTGCTGTCCTCGGGCGTGAGGTCGTCGAGGCGCTGGGCCATGCCGCTGCCGGCCAAGGTGGTAAAGGAGAGCACCTGCGTTTCGCCGCGCTGGAAGAGCCCCGAGCCGTGCGTGCGCGGCACCAGCCCGGTCTCGGCGCTGAGCGCGCGCAGGTCGGTCGTGCTGCGCCCGTCGGGCCGCTCCCCGCGCTCCAGGATGTTGGCGCGCACGATCTGCTTCTCGAGCTCGCCGAACGCGTCCCGATACCGCTCCTCGTCTTCGCCTTCGGGCGCAGCCTCGAGCACGGCGGCCTGCACGGCCTTGCGGCGCGCGTCTGTTTCGGCTTTGCTGAGCCGCGCCGCGAAGGCGGCCTCGAGGTCCGTGCGCCCGCGCTCGTCCACGAAGGCCAGCGCCCCGGCGTCGATCACGGCCGGCGTGAATTCGCGCTTGGCCGCGCCGACCGCGGCGGCCAGCTCCTGCTGCAGCCCGCAGATCACCGTGATCGCTTCCTGGCCGAGCGCCAGCGCGTCGACCAGCAGCGACTCGGGCACCTCGCCGGCCTCCGCCTCGACCATCGTGATCGCGTCGTGCGTGCCGGCGACGATCAGGTTCAGGTCGCTCTGTTCGAGCTGCGCGAAGGTTGGCTGCAGGACCAGCTCGCCGTCGACGCGGCCGATCCGCACCGAGGCGACCGGACCTTCGAAGGGGACATCGGAGACGCAGAGCGCCGCGCTGGCGGCGATCGTGCCCAGCGTGTCGGGCGGGTTCTCCATATCGACCGAGAAGATCGTGATGATCAGCTGCGTATCGTCGTTGTAGCCCTGGGGGAAGAGCGGGCGAATCGGGCGGTCGGTCAGCCGCGCCGAAAGCACTGCGGTGGTCGTCGGCCGGCCCTCGCGGCGGAAGAACGAGCCGGGGATGCGGCCGGCGGCGTAGAGTCGCTCCTCGAACTCGACAGAGAGCGGGAAGAAGTCGATCCCTGGGCGCGGCTTCGAAGCTGTGGCCGTGCCCAGCATCATCGTGTCGCCGTAGCGCACCGTGACCGCCCCGCCGGCCTGCTGGGCCAGCCGCCCCTGCTCGATCGTGAGCGTGCGGCCCGCGATCTCCGCCTCAACCTTGTGTGTCATTCCTGCTCCTCATGCTCTTCATGCCGCGCGGCGCGGGGCGCGCCGGCGCGCCTGGCTGCGCAATGCTGCGAACCCTGCGCGGCGGCGGGGCAGACCCGCGGCGCTGTCTGCGACCCAATGCTGTGTCGGGGTCGATGTCTCTCATCCCTGCCCGCGCGGCCGTGCGGCGGCCGCGGCGCGCGGCTTAGCGGCGCAGCCCCAGCGCGGCGATCAGCGCGCGGTAGCGATCTACGTCCTCGCGGTTCAGGTAGGCGAGCTGGCGCCGGCGCCGGCCGACC
This sequence comes from uncultured Dehalococcoidia bacterium, assembly GCA_964347635.1. Classification (GTDB taxonomy): domain Bacteria; phylum Chloroflexota; class Dehalococcoidia; order Bin125; family Bin125; genus CATQGW01. The sequence continues at coordinate 38,532 of CAYFZI010000001.1, read as the reverse complement.
AGCTTCATCAGCGCCCGCCGCGTGGCGTAGTCGTGCCGGTGTTCCCGCAGATGCGCCGTGAGCCTGGTGATCCGCTCGGTCAGCTGTGCGACTTGCACCTCGGGCGAGCCGGTGTCGTGCTCGTGGCGGCCGTGTTCGCGCGCGAGAGCGGCTTTTTCTTCCGTGCTCAGCATCCGTGCGTCTCTACGAGTGCTGCACCGTGGCCGGGGAGCCGTCCTGACTCACCCTATCGGCGCCGCTTGAACGCTGCGAATGTACCACAGCCCGCCCGCACAGGGGCGGGCGGCTCGAACGATCTTGCGCAACGTGGGACACTGAGGCGGCAGCGGCGCACGGATCAAGCGCCGGAAGCTGGTGAGCCGCAGTGATACAGACACACCCGATCATGATCGTGCGCGCCCGCCTCGACCCCGGCGTGCTGGACGAGTTCGAAGCCTGGCACCGCCAGACGCATCTGCCGCATGTGCTTGAAATCCCCGGCATCGTCTCGGCCTTCCGGGTGCGCGGCCGCGACCCGATCGCAGGCAGCCATCTGATGGGCTACACATTCGAAAGCGAGTCGGCCGTGCAGCCCGCGCTGTCGTCCAAGGAGGCGCAGCTGGCGCGCCGCGATTGGGAGAGCTGGGCCAACCAGGTCTACGAACTGAGCGTGGAGATCTACGCCCCGCTCGCGCCGCTGCCGATCTTCCAGCATCACAACTGAGCGGCGGCGGAGATTGAGCGCCGGGCTGCCCGCGAACGTGAATAGGCCCTAGTCGCCGGCCTTGTCCTTGAGCGTGACGGCCGTGCCGTAGATGTAGACCTCGGCCACGTAGTCGGCGATGTTGGAGGTCATCAGGCGGGCGGCGACGACCGCGTCCGCGCCACGCGCGGCCGCTTCCTGCTCCAGCTCGGCTAGGGCCTGCTCGCGCGCCTCGATCATCAGCTGGCGGTAGGCGCCGATCTCGCCGCCGACCAGTCCCTTGAGGCCGGCCAGAATATCGCGCCCGATATTCCGCGCCCGCACGGTGTTGGCGACGACCAGGCCGAGCGACTCATCGATCTCGCGGCCCGGCACCGACTGCGTCGTGACGATCTGCATCTCTATCTCCAAGCATCCAGCGGCGCACGGTTGGGCGCGGCCGCCCGGCGGCGCGGGCGGCAATGGTAGCCCGCAGGCGCGGCGCGGACCGCAGCAGCCAAACGAGCAGCGCCGCCAGCGCGGCCGCCGCGGCGCCGGCGGCCGCATCCAGCAGCCAGTGGTTGGCGGTCGCCAGCACCGCCCAGATTTGCGCGGGGGCACCCAGCACTGCCCGCACCCGCCCGGCCGCGGGGGGGGCGCCGCGCCGCCACGGCGCGGCGCGCCAGCAGGCGCAGCCGGCCAGCAGCGCCCAACCGACATGCAGGCTGGGCAGCGCCGCGTAGGGATTGACGAACGGGCCGACTTCCTGCGCCTGGTAGGAGGCCGACGCGCGCCAGGCCAGCGTGTCGATATAGCCCAGCTCGGGCATCAACCGCGGCGGCGCGGTCGGCCAGAGGGCGTAGCAGGCGATCCCGATCAACGCGGAGGCCAGCACCGCCGCGCGCAGCCAGCGCCAGACCGGCCGAGAGCGCACCCAGAGCCAGAGCGCGAGCGCGATCAGCAGCGGCATGTGGCCCCAGAAGTAGACGCCGTTGGCCAGGTCGACCAGCGCGTTGGCGCTCAGCGCCGCCTCCTGAACCGCCGCTTCCCAGGCGAGCCCCAGCGCCTGCTCGAGCTCGAGCAGGCCGCGCGCGCGCGCGAAGGCCTCATCGGCGCGGCCCTGCACCGCGCCGCGCACGAGGAAATAGAGCAGCGCCGCCGCAGCCGCGAGGGCGAGCTCGCGCAGAAACTCGCGGCGGCCGGCCGGCAGCGCCGCCCAACGGTTCGCGCACAGCCGGCGCAGCATCATCCCTGCACAGTACCGAGCGCGCGCGCTGTACCATCGTCAGCGCATTCACGCCTCAGGCGCTAGAACGAGACGGACGATATGGACATCACCACCAGCGGCGCGGCGCCGCTTGAGGCCGAGCTCGATCACCTCATCGTCTTCACTACCAAGGGCGGCGAGCTGATCACGAGCGGCACGGCGGGCGCGCTGAACGACGCGCTGGACGGCGGGCTGGCTCCGCTGGCCGACTGCGGCGAGCTCAGCGGCGCGCGCAGCGAGACCGTGCTGCTGCACACGTTCGGCCGAATCCCGGCCGGGCGCGTCGTGCTCGCCGGGATCGGCGCGCCCGAGCAGGCAGAGCTCGACGACGTGCGCAACGCGGCGGCGCGGGCGGCGCGGCGCGCCCGCGCGATCGCCGGCGGCACGCTCGGCGTCGCGGTCGACGGCGAAGGCTGCGGCTGGACCCGCGAACAGCTCGGCTCGGCGATCGCCGAAGGCCTCGAGCTGGGCCTCTACCGCTTCGACCGGCACAAGACGCCGGGCGGAGCGCCGGACAAGGCGCCGAACAGCCTCAGCGCGGCGGTGCTCTACGGCAGCGAGCCGGCGGCGCTGGCGCGCGGCGTTGCGCAGGGGCGCGCGTTGGCCGGAGCGGCCAACTTCGCCCGCGATCTCGCCAACGAACCGAGCAACCTGCTGACGCCAACGGAGCTGGCCGCCCGCGCCGAAGCCTGGGCCGGCGGGCACGGCGTCGAGATCGAAATCCTCGATGAGGCCGCCGCCCGCGAGCTGGGCATGGGCTCGTTCCTCGGCGTCGCCGCCGGCTCGCACCAGCCGGCCCGCTTCCTCGTGCTGCGCCACCGCGGCGGCGGCGATCAGCCGGGCATCGGCTACTGCGGCAAGGGCATCACCTTCGACACCGGCGGGATCTCGATTAAGCCGGCCGCCAATATGGAGGCGATGAAGCAGGACATGAGCGGCGCCGCCGCGGTTGTCGCCGCGATGGGCGCGATCGCCGACCTCAACCTGCCGCTCAACGTGACCGCGCTCGCGCCCTGCACCGAAAACATGCCGGGCGGCGCCGCGATCAAGCCCGGCGACCTTCTGACGGCGATGAACGGCACCACGATCGAGGTGATCAACACCGACGCCGAAGGCCGCCTCGTGCTCGCCGACGCGCTCTCCTACGCCAACCACCTCGGCCTCTCGCCGCTAATCGATGTGGCCACGCTGACCGGCGCCTGCGCCGTCGCGCTCGGCGACGTCGCGACCGGCGTGATGGCCAACGACGACGGCCTGGCGCAGGAGGTGATCGAGGCGGGCAAAGCGGCGGGCGAAAAATTCTGGCAGCTGCCGATGTTCAGCGAGTACGACGAACAGATCCGCAGCCAGGTCGCCGATGTCAAGAACACCGGCGGCCGCCTGGCCGGCGCGATCACGGCGGCCAAGTTCCTGGCCAAGTTCGCCGGCGGCACGCCTTGGGCGCACCTCGACATGGCCGGCACCGACGACGCCAGCCAGACGCGCGGCGTGTTTGTCAAAGGCGCAACGGGCATCCCCGTGCGCTCGCTGGTGCGCTTCGCACAGGCTCGAGCAGAGGAGGATGGAGCATGAGCGCCGAAGAGCAGATCACGGACCTGCCGCCCGAAGAAGAGGCGCGCCTGCGCGGCCGGTACCGCGCAGAGATGCGCGAGCTGGCCGACCGCTTCTGCGAGGAGCGCGGCTACATCCTGATGAACGGGGACCAGACGATCGAGGACTTCGTCTCGATGCGGCTGCGCTTCGGCAAGTTCTACTGCCCCTGCCAGCCGGCCAACAACGACGACACGATCTGCGTCTGCGAGCCCGTCATCAACGGCCTGGTCGACTTCGAGGGCACCTGCTTCTGCAACTTCTTCACGCTGCCCGAAGGCAAGAAGCCGCTCAAAGAGGACTTGATGGCGGACTTGTAGCGGGCAGGCTGCCTCATCAGGGCAGGATCGGGGCAGGGGCGGCGGAACCTCCTCAGCCGTTGCGCGGCCGCTCCTCCCGCAAGCGGGGAGGGGCAGAGGGGCGTTCGCACGGGCCTCCGCAACGCTGACATCCGCTGCGGCCCGCTCGGCTGAATGCGAACGGGCCCAAGCGCCAGGCGCGGCCCGCGGCGTTACAGCGGCGGCGCAGCGCGGCGCCAGCCCGGCTCGCGCACCAGGCGGTCGTAGATCGCCGCCGCGACGTCGTACTTGTGCAGCAGCGGCAGCCGCTCGATCCCGCCGGCGCCGTCGAGCAGCACGACGCGGTTGGTGTCGACGGCGAAGCCGGCGTCCGCTTGGGAGACATCGTTGGCGGCGATGAAGCGCAGGCCCTTCTTTTCGATCTTGGCGGCGGCGTTTTCGAGCAGGTCCTCAGTTTCCGCAGCGAAGCCGATCTTCAGCAGCGAGCCCTCGATGCCGGCCACGACATCGGGGTTCTCGACGAGCTCGAGCGAGCGTGTGCTGCCGCCGGCGGCGGTCTTTTTGAGCTTCTCCGCGGCGGCTTCGGCGGGGCGGTAGTCGGCGACCGCCGCGGCCATCACCAGCGCGTCGGCGCCGGGCGCGGCCTTGACGATCTCGGCCTGCATCTCGACCGCCGTCTCGACGCGCCGCAGCACGACGCCGAAGAGACCGGGCGGCGGCGGCTGCGTGGTCACCAGCGTGACCACGGCCCCGCGGTCGCGCGCCGCCTCGGCCAGCGCGAAGCCCATCTTGCCGCTCGAGCGGTTGCCCACGAAGCGCACTGGGTCGATCGGCTCGCGGGTGCCGCCGGCCGTCACGATCACGTGCCGGCCGCGCATCGGCCCGCTGCGGCGGCCGATCGCCGAGCGGACCGCACCGGCCAGCTCCGGCGGCTCCAGCAGCCGCCCCAGCCCGCGCGCGCCGCTGGCGAGCCGCCCCTCGGCCGGGCCGGCCAGCAGCACGCCGCGCGCCTTGAGCTGCTCCAGATTGGCCTGCACCGCAGGCTGGCCGTACATCACCTGATCCATCGCCGGCGCGGCGATCAACGGCGCAGCGCTGGCCAGCGCCGTCAGCGTGACGGCGTTGTCGCCGATCCCTTGCGCCAGCTTGGCCAGCGTCGTGGCCGAGGCCGGCGCGACAACCACCGCGTCGGCGCGGCGGCCCATCGCGACGTGCTGCTCCGCGGGCGCCGCCGGGTCCCAGAGATCCGCGGCGACTTCGCCCTGCACCAGGCTGCGGAACGTCAGCGCGGGGATGAAGCGGGCCGCAGACGGCGTCAGCGCGACATCGACGATCGCGCCGGCGTCCTCGAGCCGGCGGGCCAGCTCGACCGCTTTGTAGGCCGAAATCGAGCCTGTCACACCGAGCACGACGCGCCGCCCGGCCAGCGGGCGCGGTGCGGCGGCGCTCACGGCGTACCTTCGGCGTTGAGGTAGTAGAGCTCGCGCAGCCCGTGCAGGATCAGGTCTTCATCGACCGTGTCGAGCGCCGGCGTCTCGCGCGCGATCCGCTTGGCCCAGCCGCCCGTGGCCACCACTTTGGCCTCGCCCAGCTCCGCCTGAAACCGCGCGATGATGCCCTCCACAAGCCCCACGTAGCCGAACAGGATGCCCGATTGCACCGCCGTCTCGGTGCGCGTGCCGATCGCGCTCGGGGGGCGCTCGAGATCGATCCGCGCCAGCCGCGAGGCGCGGTCGAACAGCGCATCGGTGGAGATCCCGATCCCGGGGCTGATCGCGCCGCCCACGTAGACGCCGCGCTCGTTGATCGCGTCGAACACCGTCGCGGTGCCGAAATCGACCACGATCAGCGGCGGCGGCGCGTGGCGCGCCATCGCGCCGACCGCGTCGGCGATGCGATCCGCGCCCAGCTCCTCGGCGTGCTCGATGCCGATCCGCAGCGGCTTGCGCATGTGGCTGCTGACGAAGAGCGGATCGACCTTGAGGAAGCGCCGCACGACATCACGGAAGACGCCCGAAAGCTCAGGCACGACGCTGGAGATGATCGCCCCGTCGATCTCGCGCGGATTGATCCCCTCCGCGCGCAGCAGCGAGACGACCAGGATGCCGTATTCGTCGGCCAGCCGCCCGTGGTCGGTGGCGAGCCGCCAGGTGGGCCCGAGCCGGCGGTCGGCATAGATGCCGACTTGCAGCGTGGTGTTGCCGATGTCGATCGCGAGCAGCATGGCGGGCCGCCCTTCATAGAGCGGCAGGCTACACGCGCTGCGCAGCGCACGCAGTGTCAACAAGTAGTGGATAACTCGTGGAGAGATTGGATGTCTATCTGGTCAGGCGCCTTATTGTCGCTTTGCGTTGCCTCCCGCCAGGCGCATTGATACGTTCAAACGCGCCCGCTTCAGGGGGCGCCTCGCACTGATCCAACGGTCGCTCAGCCGCGCTGTCGACCCTCACAGTGCCAGCGCTTGGCCAGGAACGCGGGGAGGGGGGAGGGGCGATGAGTTCACGGGAGGCGCGGTCGTTTCAAAACGCGCCGCAGCCGGCCGGCGCCGCAGAGATCTGGCGCCGCGCGCTCGTGCAGCTGCGCAGCACGCTGCCGAACAACACCTACGACACTTGGTTCGCCCGCACCCGCGCCGTCGAGATGCGCTCCGGCAAGCTGATCGTCAGCGTGGACAACGTCTACAAGCGCGAAGCGCTGCTCTCGAACTACTACTCGACGATCGCGATCGCCGTCGAAGAAGCGGCCGGGCGGCGGATCGAGGTCAATGTGATCGTCGATCCCGGCCCGCACACCGGGGAAGCGCCCGAGGCCACGCTGGGCGTCGGCGGCGAAAACGCGCCGCTGCTGCCCAGTGCGGCCCGCACCCGGCCCGTGCTCAAACGTTCCTACACGCTCGACAGCTTTGTCGTCGGCCCCTCCAATCAGATCGCTTATGCAGCAGCCTCGGCCGTCGCCGAGCGCCCCGGGCGTTCGCACAACCCGCTCTTCATCCACGCCGATTCGGGCCTCGGCAAGACGCACCTGCTGCAGGGCGTCGCGCACATCACGCTGCGCAGCGCACAGACCTACTGCATCTCGACCGAGGCCTACGTCCGCGAGTATGTCGAGGCGGTGCGCACCGGCAACCGCACCGACTTCCAGAACAAATACGAGCAGGCCGACGTGCTGATCGTGGACGACGTCCAGGAGCTGGCCGGCAAAGAGCGCACGCAGGACGAGTTCTTCAACGTCTTCAACGCGCTGCATATGGCCGACAAGCAGATCGTGTTGAGCAGCGACACGCCGCCGCGCCGGCTGCGCGGGCTGCCCGAACGCCTTGTGACGCGCTTCGAGTGGGGCCTGGTCGTCGAGATCAGCAAGCCCGACCTTGAGCTGCGGCTCGCGATCCTGCGCCAGAAGTGCATCGAGCGCGGCCTGCAGATCGGCGATGATGTGCTGCGGCTGCTCGCACAGCGCGCCTCGCACAACGTGCGCGAGCTCGAAGGCGTGCTCAGCCACGTGCAGCTCTTCGCCGACATCGAAGGCGCACCGGTCACGTCCGCCCTGGCGCTGCGCTCGCTCGAGGGCTACCGCTTCGAGGACGCCGAGCGGGCTCCGCCGACGATCGGCGAAATCATCAGCGCCACCTGCGAGGCGGCCGGCGTGCCGCCCGAAGTCTTCACAACCAAGCGCAAGGACCAGCGCGCGGCGCGCGCGCGGCACCTGGCGATGTACCTGGCCCGCGAACACACCGGCCTCTCCTACAAGGAGATCGGCGCGCACTTCGGCGACCGCGACCACACCACGATCCTGCACGGCTACCGCAAAATTCTCGGCGAGCTCGAGGGCGACCCCAGCCGCGGCAAACCGCCGAAGGCCGAGACCCAGCGCGTCGTCTCCGACATCCGCTCGCGGCTGCGGCTCTAACGCCCGCCTGAATTCCGAACCCTCAGCCGTCCCGCCGGCTGCGCTCCGCTCCACCCCCTGCCCCGTAGGCAGGCCCCAGCCTTCCCTCCCAGTTTGCAGGGAGCAGCGGGGCGGCGGCGTCTTCGTTCACCCGCGGGAGCCGCCTCATCCCCTCCACTTTGGCAGGGAGTGTTGCGGCGGCCCCCGGCGCGGCCCGCCCCGCTGTCCACAGCTGTTCCCCAGCGCTGCCCCGCCGCTGCACCAGCAGTCACAGCCCTGCAGCGCGGGATTGCGCGCTGCAGGGCTGCAGCGCTGCGGTTGTCCACGACAGCCACATGTACAACAACAGCGTTAACAGGAGAATTTTGATCACTCCGCTTACAAACCTGATTGAGAACGGCGCTCAATCCTGTGCAGCGCGTGGACAACCGCCGGCCGATGTAAAATCGCGCCATGCTCGACGTGGTTGAGATCGAGGTCGAGGGCGGCGCGGGCGGGCGCGGCGCGGTGTCGTTCCGACGCGAGAAGTACGTGCCGCGCGGCGGGCCCGACGGCGGCCAGGGCGGGCGCGGAGGCGATGTGCTCGTGCAGGCCGATGCACAGCTCAACACGCTGCGCCGCTACCGCCGCCAGCGCATCTTCCGCGCCGAGGCGGGCGCACCGGGCGGCACCAACAACCGCCGCGGGCGGGCCGGCGCGTCGCTCGTGCTGCAGCTCCCGCTCGGCGCGGTCGTCAGCCGTGCCGGCGGCGGGGAGCGGGAGCAGCTCGCCGACCTGCAGGAGCACGGTGAGAGTCTGCTGGTCGCCTGGGGCGGCGAGGGCGGCTACGGCAACGCGCATTTCAAGAGCGCTACCAACCGCGCGCCGCGGGCGGCCCAGCGGGGCGGCAAGGGCGAGCGTCTGCGCCTGCAGATCGAGCTGCGCGTGCTCGCCGATATCGGCATCGTGGGCCTGCCCAACGCGGGCAAGTCGTCGCTGCTGCGGCTGCTCAGCAGCGCCCGCCCGCGCGTCGCCGCCTACCCCTTCACCACGCTCGAACCGAACCTCGGCGTAGTCGAGACCGGTTGGGACGAGCTGGTCATGGCCGATTTGCCGGGCCTGATCGAAGGGGCCGCCGGCGGAGCCGGGCTGGGGCACGACTTCCTGCGCCACGCCAGCCGCGTGCGGCTGCTGCTGCATCTGATCGACGGCTCGGCGTCCGATCCGGCCGCGGCGCGGGAGACGATCGACCGCGAGCTGGCCGCCTACAGCCCTGCGCTGGCGCGGGTCCCGCAGATCGTGGCCGTGAACAAGCTCGATTTGCCTGAAGTGCGCGGGCGGCGGGAAGCCTTGGCGGCGTCCTTCGGCGAGGCGCGCCCGCTGTTCTGCTCGGCTGTCAGCGGCGAGGGCGCGGAGGCCGTGCTGGCCGCCTGTGTGCAGCAGCTGGGGGAACTGCGCGAAGCGGAGGCGCACGCCCCTCCGCCGCCCCCGCCGACGCTGCGCCCGCGGCCCGATGGGCGCCGCTTCACCGTTGAGCAGCTGCGCGCACGCGCGTTTCGCGTGCGCGGCAGCGGCGTGGAGCGATTTGTCGCGATGATGGACCTCGAGGATGAAGAGGGCTTGGCGGAAACCTACCGCTGGCTGGAGCGGCGCGGGGTAGCGGCGGCGCTGCGGCGCGCCGGAGCGCGGCCCGGCGACCGCGTACGCGTGGGCGGCGAAGTGCTGACCTGGGAGTGGGAACGCTGAGCGCGCCAAGCCCACCGAGTCCGCCGCTGCGCTTTGAGCCGCATGAGCGCGTCGGCGCGCTCGGCGGCACGTTTGACCCGCTCCACCGCGCGCACCTGCACCTGGCCGATGCGGCGGCGTCGGCGCTGCGGCTCGACCGCTTGCTGCTCGTCCCCGCCGGCGACCCCTGGATGAAGCGCGGCCGCGCGGTGACGGCGGCCGCGCACCGCTGCGCGATGGTCGAGCGCGCGGCCGCCGCGCGCGGTGGCGGGCTGGAAGTGGCCGATCTGGAGCTGCGCCGCACGGGGCCGACCTACACGCTCGACACACTGCGCGAGCTGCGCGCGGCCGGGGCGGCGCAGCTCTGGTGGATTCTCGGGCTCGACGCGCTGGCCGGCCTGCCGCGATGGCATCAGGCCGCCGAGCTGCTGACACTGGCGCGGCTCGCCGTCGCCTCGCGCCCGGGCACCGAACTGGAGCGGCACCAGCTGGACGCGCTGCTGCCGGGGCTGGGCCGCTGGGTCGACTGGGTGCCGATGCAGCCGGTTGATCTGAGCGCAAGCGGGCTGCGCGAACGGATCAGGCGCGGCGAAGATGTCAGCGCGGATGTGCCGGCCGCGGTGCTCGAGTACATCCGCGCACACGGGCTGTACCGCTAACGCATGTTGACATTCAATCGAGCAGAGGGTGTCTGCCCACTGCCCGATCAGGCGTGCGGCAGCACCTCCGCCGTGTAGTGCTCCTTGCGCATGAGGACTGAGACGCGCGGGCCGGGCGGCCAGAGGAAGGGGCGCAGCGGGAGGGTTTGCACCCAGGCGAAGCCGGCCTCGTAGGCGGCGCGGCCGATTGCGGCGAAGGGGCGCAGCTCTGCGCCGCCGCCCAGCCAGGCGCGCCACACGGCGTTGACGCGCGGCGAGCGCGACGGGGCGACTTCCCAGAGCACGCAGACGCCGTTGTGGGCGAGCACGCGCCAGAGCTCCGCGAGCACGCGCTGGAGGCGCTCGCCGCTCCAGCGGCGCAGCAGGTGGGGGGCGGCGGCGACGCTGACGGCGCCGTCGGCGAGCGGCAGGCGGTCGGCGCGGCCGCGCAGGATCTGGACGCCGAGCGCGGCGCCGCCGGCGGCGCTGGGGCGGCGGCCGAGCGCGGCCAGCGGGGGGCGCTGCAGGCCGGCGGCGTCGGCCAGCTCGGCGGCGAGCAGCGGCGCGTCGCGGCCCAGCACCAGCAGGCGGTCGTCGGGGCGCAGCGGGAGCAGATGGGCGAGTTGGGGCGCGGGCGTGTCCTCGAGCAGCAGGCGCGGGCGCCCGCGCCACCAGCGGCGCAGCTCGGGCGGCAGCGCGGCCGCGCTCATACGTCCAGGCTGGCGAGGTGGGAGTGCGTCTCGATGAAGTGGCGGCGCTTGCCCGGGTCGTCGCCCATCAGCTGCACGAAGAGGCTGTCGGCCTGGCGCTCGTCCTCGATCTGCACCCGCAGCAGGGTGCGGGCGGCCGGGTCCATGGTCGTCTCCCAGAGCTGGTCGGCGTTCATTTCGCCGAGCCCTTTGAAACGCTGGATCGCCACCTTCTTGCCGCCCTCGCGCTGACGGGCGAGAAAGCGCTCGAGATCGGCGTCGCTGTAGAGCCATTGGGGGCGCTGGCGCCCGGCCTGCACGCGGTAGAGCGGGGGCTGGGCGATGTAGAGGTGGCCGGCGTCGATCAGCGCGTGCATGTGGCGAAAGAAGAATGTCAGCAGCAGAGTGCGGATGTGCGCGCCGTCGGAGTCGGCGTCGGCCATGATCACGACTTTGTGGTAGCGCAGCCGGCTGAGGTCGAAATCCTCGCCGATGCCGGTCCCGAGGGCGGTGATCAGGGTGCGGTAGGCCTCGTGGCTGAGCAGCTTGTCGAGCCGCGCCCGCTCGACGTTGAGCACCTTGCCGCGCAATGGCAGGATGGCCTGGGTGCGGCGGTCGCGGCCCTCTTTGGCCGAACCGCCGGCGGAGTTGCCCTCGACGATGAAGAGCTCCGAGAGGGACGGGTCGCGCTCGCTGCAGTCGGCGAGCTTGCCGGGCAGCGCCGCGCCGTCGAGCGCGCCTTTGCGCTGCACCAGGTCGCGCGCGCGGCGCGCCGCGGCCCGCGCGCGGGCGGTGATCAGGCACTTCTCGATCAGCCGCCGCCCTTCGCGCGCGGCGCCGTCGAGATACTCGCCGAGCGCCTCGGCGGTGGCCGATTCGACGATGCCCTTAACTTCGGGGTTGCCCAGCTTGGTCTTGGTCTGGCCCTCGAACTGAGGCTCGGCGAGCTTGACGCTGATCACGGCGGCGAGCCCCTCGCGGGTGTCCTCGCCGGTGATGTTCGGGTCGGTGTCCTTGAGCAGCTTCTGGCGCCGCGCGAAGTCGTTGAGGGCGCGGGTGAGGGCCGAGCGGAAGCCGGTCAGATGGGTGCCGCCCTCGGTCGTGTTGATCGTGTTGGCGAAGGCGTAGACGTGGTCGGCGAAGTCGCTGTTGTACTGCAGCGCGACCTCGACGGCGACGCCGTTGACTTCGCGGTCGAGGTAGAAGGGCAGCGGCTGCAGGGTGTCGTGGTCGCGGTTGAGAAAGCGGACGTAGGACTGGATGCCGCCCTCGAAGTAGAAGTTGAGCTCGTTGGGGGCGGCCGGGCCGCGCGCGTCGCGGAAGCAGATCCAGAGCCCCTTGTTGAGATAGGCGACCTCGCGGAAACGGTGTGCGAGCACGGCGAAGTCGTAGTCGAGCGTTTCCATCACTTCGTCGTCGGCGAGCCAGCGGACCGTGGTGCCGCTGCCGGCCGGGCCGTCTGCGTCGGCGCGTTTGTTAAGCAGCTCAGTGTTGGTCAGCTCGGTGGCCGCGACGCCGCGCGCGTAGGCCTGCGAGTAGCAGCGTCCGCCGCGGCGCACCTCCACGGTCAGCTCGCGCGAGAGGGCGTTGACGACGGAAGCGCCGACGCCGTGCAGACCGCCGGAGACTTTGTAGCCGCCGCCGCCGAATTTGCCCCCCGCATGGAGCACGGTGAGCACGGTTTCGAGGGCCGATTTGCCGGTTTTCTCGTGCGTGTCGACCGGGATCCCGCGGCCGTCGTCGCTGACCTGCACCCAGCCGCCGGGCTGGAGGGCGATGTCGATCCGGGTGGCGTGGCCGGCCATCGCTTCGTCGACGGCGTTGTCGACGATTTCGTAGACGAGGTGGTGGAGGCCGGCCTGGCCGGTCGATCCAATGTACATGCCGGGTCGCCGGCGGACGGCCTCGATCCCCTCGAGCACCTGGATGCTGCGGGCGGAGTACTGTTCGCTGGCGGAGACAGTCGTCATGAAACCTGCGCGCACACGGCCCGCCGCAGCGCGGCCAGATAACAGCTCCGCCCGCCGCGAGGGGGCTGGAGCTCCGGCATGATACTACGGAGGCTGTGCTGCGGCGGGTAGCCTGAGCGTCAAACTGCGGGCCCTGAGGGTGAGGAGCGGCGGCGTGGTCGGTTGGCGCGAACGGCTGCGGCTGCGGCATCCGCGCGAGGCGCGCGAGGCGGCCCTGCGCGGCTTGCCCGAGCGGCTCGGCGACCTCGCGCCGATCGGCGTCGTGCGGAACGGGATCGAGGACACCTCGGGGCGAGTCTGGGCCCAGGTCAAGTCGGAGCTGGTCTTCCGCGACGAATTTGCGCCGGCCCTAGAGGGGATCGAGGGCTTCTCGCACCTGTTCGTGATCACTTGGATGGATCAGGTCACCGATGAGGGGCGCAGCTTGCTGCGGCTGCGCCCGAGCGGAGACGAGCGGACGCCGGAGCTGGGGGTCTTCGCCACGCGCACGGCGCACCGCCCGAACCCGATCGCGGTGAGCGTGGCGCCGGTGGAGCGTGTACGCGGGCAGGTGATCCACGTGGTCGGGCTGGACGCGGTTAACGGGACGCCGCTGCTCGATGTGAAGCCGTACGTGAGCTTTTACGACTCCTTCGACGCGGCGATTCCGAAGTGGGCCGAGTAGCCGTGCCGCGGCTGCGCAGCAATCTGGTCGCGGTCTACATCGTGCGGCCGGCCGCTGCGGGGCCGGAGCTGCTGCTGCTCCAGCGGCCGGTCGGGCACCGCTTCGCGGGCGACTGGCAGACAGTCGGCGGGCACATCGAGGAGCGCAGCGGGGAGACGGCCTGGCAGGCGGCGCTGCGGGAGCTGCAGGAGGAAACAGGGCTGGCGGTGCGGCGCTGGTTTCGGGTCGACCGCCCAGAGGTGTTCTACAACCCGGAGAACGACACGATCTATCTCGTGCCGGCGTTCGCAGCGGCGGTCGCGGCCGGCGCTGAGCCGCGGCTGTCGGATGAGCACTGCGCGCGGCGCTGGACGCCGCCCACTGAGGCCGCCGCCATCGTGCGCTGGCAGGCGGTGCGCGACTCGATCCTGCTCGTCGGCGGGGCGCTGCGCAATCCCGAGCGGCCGCAGCCGGGCGTGACGGAGTTTTCACCAGCGGAGCTGGAGCGGCGTCTGTGCGGGTGAACGGGGCGCGCGCGCGTGCGACGATAGCCGCATGCCTGCTGTGGGCCTGATCGGCTTTGAGCGCTCGGGCAAGACGACGCTGTTCAACGCGCTGACGGGGGCGGGGCGGCCGACGGGCTTCGCAGCGCACGCGGAGGCGCACGAAGGCGTGATGCCTGCCGCCGACCAGCGGCTGGCGCGGCTGGCAGCGCTGTACCGGCCGCGCAAGACGACTGCGGCGGCGCTGATGCTGGTTGATTTTCCTGGCGCAGGCTTCGCGGGCGCGCTGGGCGGAGGCGGGGCGCCGGGGCCGCGGCTGCTCGACCAGCTGTCGCGGCTGGATGCGCTGGTCCATGTCGTGCGCGCTTTCGAGAACGATGCCGTGCCGCACCCTGCAGAGCGGATCGATCCGGCCGCGGACCTCGAGGCGATGCAGCTGGAGCTGACCTTTGCCGATTTGGCGCTGATCGAGAAGCGGCTGGAGCGGATCGGAGCGGAGACAAAGGCGCTAAAAGCGGCGGAGCGGGTCGCGGTCGACAGGGAGCGGGAGACGCTCGCGCGGCTGCAGTCGCACCTCTCGGAGGGCGGGACGCTGCGCGATGCGCCGCTGGGGGCGGATGAGCGGGCCGGCCTGCGGCAATACCGCTTTCTGACCGAACGGCCGCTGCTGACGCTCTGGAATACCGGCGAGGACGGCGCCGAGTCTGGCGCGGCGCCGGGCGGCGGGCTGGCGCTGCGCGTGCGTGTGGAGGAGGAGCTGCGGGCCTTCGAGGCCGAAGAGGCGGCGGCCTACCGCGAGGAGCTCGCGCTCGGCCCCAGCGCGGTCGAGCTGGTGCGGCGGGAAGTGTTTCAGCTGCTGGGGCTGCGCACGTTTTTCACCGTCGGCGCGGATGAATGCCGCGCCTGGACGGTGCCCGGCGGGTGCTCGGCGCAGCGCGCCGCCGGGCGGATCCACTCCGATCTGGAACGCGGCTTCATCCGCGCCGAGGTGGTGCACTGGGACGATCTGTTGGAGTGCGGGTCGGAGGCGGAGGCGAAGCGCCGGGCGCTGCTGCACACGGAAGGCAAGGACTACGAAGTGCAGGACGGCGATGTGATCCATGTGCTCTTCAATGTGTAGGCAGCGTGCAGAGCCAACGCGGTGTAGGGCCAACGCGCAGGTCAATTAGGTCAATGTGCAGGGCTGGGTATTCTGGGGGCGATGACTGAGGCGGCCAACCCCGATCCGGTCCAGCCGGGCGATTTGGCGGCGGCGCTGCTGCGGGCCGCGCGCGAAGGGCCGGCGCTGGCCGCCTGCACGGTGCTCTCCAGCTCCGATGAGTCGGCGTCGGTGGGTGCGAAGATGCTGGTGGGGCTGGAGGGTGCCGCACTCGGCTCGATCGGGGGCGGCGCGCTCGAAGCGGCGGTGCAGAAGCGCGCGCGCGCAGCGATCGCGGAGCACTTGGTGGCGGCGCTGGCCTTCACGCCGGCGGGCGATCTCATCCAGGGCCGGCGGGCGGTTGAGGCGGCCGATGCGGTTGTCGAGGTGCTGATTGAGGTGGTCGAGCCGGCGGCGGCGCTGCTGGTCGTGGGCGGCGGGCACGTGGGGCGTGCGGTCGGCGAGGTGGGCGCGCTGCTGGGGATGGAAGTGGCCATTCTGGACGACCGCGAGGAGTACGCGGACCCCGAGCGCTTCGCCTATCCCTGCCGAGTGATCTGCGGGGATTTCGCCGCGGAGCTGGCGCGCTTTCCGATCAACGCGAACACCTACATCGTGCTGGTCTCGCGCGGGCACCTGGTCGACGAGCTGAGCCTGCAGCAAGTGGTGGGGCGGGGCGCGGGCTACGTGGGGATGATCGGCTCGAAGCGGCGGACCCGCACGGTGCTCGAGCACCTGGCCGAGGCGGGGGTCGAGCGCGAGGCGCTGGAGCGGGTGTTCACGCCGATCGGATTGGATATCGGCGCCGAGACGCCGGAGGAGATCGCGGTGGCGGTGCTGGGCGAGATCATTCTGCTGCGCCGCGGCGGCGGCGCGCTGCCGATGTCGGAGTACGGCCGGGCGCTGGCCCGGCGCGGTCGGCTAAGATCGCGCTAGCACCGCTGCAACAGCGCTGTAAGGAGGCAGCCGTGGCCAACGACGAGGTGTACGAGGCGTTCTCGAGCGCAGTTGCAGCAGGCGAGTCGGTCGCGCTGGCGACGGTCGCGCAGACGCTCGGCAGCACGCCGCGCAAAACCGGCGCGAAGATGCTGGTGCGCGAAGACGGCAGCTTTGTGGGCACCATCGGCGGCGGCTGCGGCGAGGCCGAGGTCTGGCAGGAGGCGATGGAGGCGCTCGAAGAGGGCGAGGCGCGGATGGTCACCGTGGACCTGACCGAGCCGACCGACGGCGAAGACAAGATCTGCGGCGGCGTGATGCGAATTTTCGTGGAGCGGCTGGGCGGCTGATTGGGCGGCTGAGGCAGCGGGCCGCAGCAGATCGGTCTCAGGCTGGTACACTGAGGCTGGCCGCCTCGACCGGGCCCCGCACCGTCTGCAGCGCGGGGAAGTCCGAGGCGCGGGGCCCCAGCGGGATATGGGTCCGCGCTCAGCGCCGGTGGCCAGCGGGAGATGGGTATGTTTGACCTTGCGCTGATTGGCTTCGGCCCCGTCGAAGCGATCGTAGTGGTCGTCGTGGTGCTGGTCGTCTTCGGCGCCGGCCGCCTGGCCGGCGTGGGCAAGGCGCTCGGTACAGGGTTGCGCGAGTTCCGCGAGGAAGCGCGCACGCCGGTCGGCGAGGGCGAAGAGAGTCAAGACGAGGGCGCGAAGGCCGCGTCCTCGGGCTCCGGCGATTCGACCCAAAAGGACGGCTGAGGCCGCTCCTGCCGCTCCGCGCCGTCTGCTTCGATCTGTGGGGCACGCTGATTCGCGATGCGCCGGGCGGCGGGCAGCGGCGCGCGCGGCAGCGTGAGCAGCGCCTGACCGCCGCCTACCGGGCGGCCGGCTCCGGGCCCGGCGCCGCGGCCGCGGTGCCGCTGGCCATTCGGGCGGCGATCGACGCGCTGGTCGCTGCGCACCAGCTGAACATCGACCTGAGCGGGGCCGAGCGGATCGAAGCGTTCCAGGCCGAGATGCGGCGGCGCTGCCCCGAGACTGTGGAGTCGGCCGAGCTCGAGGCGGTGATCGAGCACGCGATCTGCGAATCGGCCTCGTGGGAGCCGCCGGAGCTGATCGCGGGGGCGGCCGAGGCGCTGTCCTCGCTGCGCGCGGCCGGGCTGCCGGCGGCGGTGGTCTCGAATACGGGGCTGGCGCCCGGCGCGTATGTCGAGGCGGCGCTGCGCCGCCGCGCGCTGGGGCCGCTGATCGACCATTGGATCTGGTCGGACGAGCTGCGCAGCTGGAAGCCGGGGCAGGCAATTTTCAGAGCCGCGCTGGCGGCGTTGCGCGTGGCCGCGGGCGACGCGGCGTTTGTCGGCGATACGCCGGAGGCGGATGTGCTGGGCGCGCAGCAGGCGGGCTTCGGGATCGTGGTGCAGGTCGGCGCGAAGCAGCTGGCCGGTGTGCAGGCCGATCTGCATTTGGCCAGCGTGGCCGATCTGCCGTCCGCGATCGCCGTATGCTGAAATCATGAAAAACGGATTTCTGTTCGGCGGCGGGTTCAGCGTGGGTCGGGTGTTCGGGATCCCGATTCGGCTCGATCTGTCGTTTTTTCTGATCTTCGGGCTGATCGTCTTCTGGCTGCCGAACCAGCTGCCGGAGGGGCTGCCGGCGCTGGAGAAGTGGAGCTACGCGGTCGTCGGCGGAATAGTCTTCTTCCTCTCGCTGCTGCTGCACGAGCTGGCGCACAGCGTGACGGCGCGGCGCTACGGGATGGAAGTCTCAAGCATCACGCTGTTTCTGTTCGGAGGCGTTTCGCTGATCAAGGAGGATGCGCAGCGGCCCGGGCAGGAGTTTCTGATCGCGATCGTGGGGCCGCTGACCAGCCTGCTGCTGGGCGGCCTGTTCATCGCGCTGTGGCTGCTGCTGCGCCCGTTCGACGCAGCGTTTGTGGACTTGCTCGGCTGGCTCGGTTTCATCAATGTGGCGCTGGCGGTGTTCAACATGCTGCCGGGCTACCCGCTGGACGGCGGGCGGGTGCTGCGCGCGCTGTTGTGGCGGGCGAGCGGCTCGCAGTACCGCGCGACGCGCTGGGCGGGGCGCTGCGGCCAGCTGCTGGGCGCGGCGATGATCGTCTTCGGCGTGGCCGCCGTATTCGTGTCGATCGGCCCGCTGGGCGGCTCGTTCGGCTCGATTTGGCTGGCCGTGATCGGCTTCCTGCTGGTCTCGCAGGCGTCGCAGGGCGTGAAGACGGCGGAGCTCGAGCGCGACCTGGCGGCGCTGCGCGTCGGCCAGGTGATGCTGGCGCCGCCGCAGGTGCAGACGGTCGAGGCCGATCTGCCGGTGCGCGTCCTGGTGCCGCACCGCGAGCAGCTCGACCACCGCACCGCCTTCATCGTCAACGAGCACGACGTGGCGATCGGAATCGCGCCGGCGGCGGCGATCCTGATGCTCGACGAAGCGCATTATCAGAGCGCGCGGATGCGCGGCGTGATGACCGCGGCCGACGCCGTCCAGCCGATCTCGCCGCACTCGAACGCCGGCGAAGCGCTGCGCCGCCTGCAGCGCGACCAGACCTTCCTGCTGCCCGTGGTCGAGGGCGGGCGTCTGCTGGGCGTGGTCGGGCTGGATCAGATCATCGCGGCGCTGCGCGGGCCGCAGCTCAATCAGCGCGGGTTGTGAACCGCCCCGCTGCGAACCGACCCCGCCCGCCCGCCCGCCCGCGCCGGCTTGCCGGCGTCTGGGCGGGCAAGCTCACGCGCCGCGTGGCGCGGCTGCTGGGCAGCGGCGGGACGGCGCTGCCCGGGTTGGTCGCGGAGCGGCTCGCTCCAGATCTGGTGCGGGAGCTGGCCGTGGAGCTGCAGGCCGTTGTGCTGGTCACCGGCACCAACGGCAAGACGACCACAGCAACGATGCTGGCGCGGATTCTGGAGCAGGCCGGCTGCCGGGTGCTGCACAACCGGGCCGGCTCGAATCTGATGCGCGGAGTGCTCAGCGCGCTGGTCGAGGCCAGCCGCCCCGACGGCCGGCTGCCGGCCGGCCGCGTCGCGGTCTTCGAGGCCGACGAGGCGGCCTTCGACGCACTGGCCGCGGCGGCCAACCCGACGGTCGTGCTGTTCACCAACCTGATGCGCGATCAGCTCGACCGCTACGGCGAGATCGACGCCATTGCGGGGCGCTGGGCGCGCGCGCTGGAACGGCTCGGGCCCTCGACGCGGGTCGTGCTGAACATCGACGATCCGCTGATCGGCGCGCTCGAGCGCTGGGCTGCGGGGCCGCTGACGCGGTTCGGGATCGCCGACACGGGCGCGGGCGCCGCGGCGGAGGCGGAGCTCGCCGATGCGCTGTGGGATCCGTCCAGCGGGGCTGATTTTCGCTACGAGCATCGATTCTTCGCGCACCTCGGCCACTGGTACACGAGCGCGGGCGCGCGGCGGCCGAGCCCGCAGGTCAGCGCCGACAGGGTGGCCGGGGGCGCTGGAACGATGCGCTTTGAACTGCAGCTGGGCGGCTCGGCCGCGCGCGCCGTGGAGCTGCCGGCGGCGGGCTTGTACAGCGTCTACAACGCGCTGGCGGCGAGCGCGGCGGCGGCGGCGCTGGGCGTGGGCGCCGAGCCGATCACGGCGGCGCTCGAAGAGCACCGCGCGGCCTTCGGCCGGCAGGAGGCGCTGCAGGTTGAGGGGCGGCGGGTGCGGATCCTGCTGGGCAAGAACCCGGCCGGCATGAACCAGGCGCTGCGCACGCTGCAGGGCGACGGCGAGCGGCACCACCTGCTGGTCGCGCTCAACGACGGAACCGCAGACGGCACCGATGTGTCGTGGATTTGGGATACGGATTGGGAAGCGCAGGCGGAGCACTGCGCATCGCTGACGCTGGCCGGCGCGCGGGCCGCCGAGCTGGCGCTGCGGCTCGAATACGCCGGCTTGCCGCCGCCGCGCGCGCCGCTTGTGCGGGCGCTCGACTCCGCGCTGGCGCAAGCGCTCGAAACCCTGCCCCCCGATGCCGAGCTGGTAATCCTGCCGACCTACACTGCGCTTATCGAGATACGCCGCCTGCTGGGGCGGATGCCGGGGGTGACAGGGCTGTGGGAGGCGGCATGAGCGGCCGATCGGATCAAGCGGATCAACCTGCAATCACTGTGGATGTGTTCTATCCGCACCTGCTCAATCTGTACGGTGATCGCGGCAACGCGCGGGCGCTGGCGAAGCGCTGCGCTGCGCGCGGGATCGAGGCGGCGGTGCGTGGAGTGGAGATCGGCGAAGCCTGGGACAGCGGGCGCTGCGACATCGTGCTCGTCGGCGGCGGGCAGGACCGCGAGCAGCGGCGGGTGGCGGCCGACCTGCTCGGCCGCGGCCAGCAGCTGCGCGACTGGCGCGACGCCGGCGGGGTAGCGCTGGCGGTCTGCGGCGGCTACCAGCTGTTCGGGCGCTACTACCGCGGGATCGACGGCGAAGTGCTCGAGGGCGTGGGCGTGTTCGACGCGGTGACGGTCCACCCCGGCCCCAACGTTTCGCGCTGCGTCGGCAACGTCGCGGCGCTGTGGGAAGGCGAGACGCTGGTGGGCTTCGAGAATCACGGCGGGCGCACATATCTCGGCGAGGGGCAGGCGGCCCTCGCCGAGATCGCTGTCGGCTTCGGCAACAACGGCGGCGACGGCAGCGAGGGCGCGCGGGTCCAGAACTGCTTCGGGACGTATCTGCACGGCGCGGTGCTGCCGAACAACCCGCGGCTGGCCGACCGGCTGATCGCGCTGGCGCTGGAACGCCGCGGCGGCGGTGCAGCGCTGGCCGCGCTCGACGACGGCGCCGAGATGCGCGCGCACGCCGAGGCGCTGCACACGGCGCTCTACCGCTCGAACGGATCGGGCCCCGCCGGCATGCTGCAGGCGCTGCGCGGCCGCTGACAGACTGGAAGGAATGAGGGCAAGCGATGACGAACAGGCTGACACGTACGGCGCCGGATATTAGCTGCGCGCACTGCGCGCGCGCGATTCGCGGAGCGCTCGCGGCGCTCGACGGCGTGCAACAGGTTGAGGTGGATATCAACGCCAAGCGGGTTGATGTGGCGTTCGACGCGGAAACGGCGTCGGCCGAACAGATCGACGCCGCGCTGGAGGCCGAAGGCTATCCGCCGGCCTGAGGGCCCCTGGGGCGCGTCGAGCGACCCGCAGCCGCCCTCGGCCGCGCCGCCGCGCAGCAGCTGGCTGGCCGGCCCCACCTGGGCCTATGCCTTGGCCGCGCTCGCCATTTTCCTGATCGCGGTGGCGGTCGCGGTGGTGCAGGCCAGCGGCTCCGACGACGCAGCGGCGCCGCTGGAGGCGCCGCCCGCGGGCGCCGCAGAGCAGCCTGCCGCCGCGCAGCCCCTGCAGCAGCCGGCTGCTCCGCCCCCGCCCGCACAGCCCGCCGCCCAACAGCAGCCGGCGCCGACCGCCGAAGCGGGTGAGCAGCAGACAGCAGCGCCCGACTCCGCAGCAGCAGCTGAGGAGACGGGCGATCCGCTCCTCGGCTTCACGCTGCCGCTGGCGGGCGCCTGCGTCAGCTCCTTCGAGGGGCACTGGCCGGGCGCGCTGCGGGCCTACCGCAACGACGGGATTCACGAAGGGCTGGACTTCTACAGCGGGACGGCATGCATCAGCATCGACTCGGGCACAGCGGTGCTGGCGGCCAAAGACGGGACGGTCATTCGGGCCGATCGGGCCTATGAGGATGTGACGCCGCAGGATTGGGCGCGCTTCGAGGCGGCGGAGTTCGCCGGCGAAGAGATTCTCGATGAGCTGCGCGGCCGCCAAGTGTGGATCGATCACGGCGGCGAGATCGTGACGCGGTATGCGCATCTGAGCGCGATCGCTGCGCCGATCTTCGAGGGCGTGCGCGTGCGTGCGGGGCAGGTGATCGGGTTTGTGGGGGAGTCGGGGCAGCGCGAGAGCTATGCCGCGCCGGGCAGTGATCTGCACCTGCATTTTGAGATTCGGGTCGGCGCTGGATGGCTGGGGGAAGGGCTGGAGCCGCAGGCGGCGCGCGGACTGTATCTGGAGGCGTTCGGGGCCGCGGCAGACGGCGAGTGAGAAGCTCCCCGCCTCCCTGCTTGCGGGGAGGGCGGGGTAGAGGCCTACTCGGCGCGGGCGGTGAGGGCGGCGATGTCGCCGGCCTGCAGCCGCTCGGCGATTTCGGCGCCGCTGCGGCCGAGCGTGCCGCGCAGCACTTCGACGGTGTGCTCGCCCAGCCTGGGGGCAGGTCGGGTGACGGAGGCGGGTGTACGCGAGAAGCGCCAGGGAAAACCGCCGTAGCGGCGGACGCCGGTGTCGGGGTGTTCAAGAAAGTGCCACCAGCCGCGCGCGGCGAGCTGCGGGTCGGAGAGGTGGGAGAGGGTGGAGTGGACGGCGCCGGCCGGGACGCCGACGCGCTGCAGGCGGGCCTGCAGGGTTTGCGCGTCCCAGCTGCGCGTCCACGCGCCGATTGCGGCTTCGAGCGCGTCGATGTCGGCGAGGCGGCCGGCAGCGGTGCGCCACTCTTCGCGATCGAGCGCGGAGTCGGGGCCGGCGATGCTCAGCAGCGCCGTCCAGGCGTCGTCATCGGGCGCGGCGATCGCGATCCACTCGTCCTCGCCCTGGCAGGGGAAGCATTCGTGCGGAGCTTGGACCGGGCGGCGGTTGCCGTTGCGCGGGACGGGCGGGCCGCCGGCGGAGGCGAGCAGGGCGTGTTCCTCGATGTAGCCGAATGCGGCTTCGAACATTGAACCCTCGACGTGGACGGCAGGGCCGCCCTCGACAGCCTGGCGGTAGAGCGCGGCCAGGGCCGCGGCAGCCATTTGGGCGCCGCAGATCGGGTCGGCCTGCATGGTGCCGAGTAGCTGCGGCGCTTCCCCGCGGTAGCCGAGCAGGGCGTCCCAGCCGGCGTTGCCCTCCGTCGTGCCGCCGTTGGCTCGGTAGTTGGCGTAGGGGCCGCCCGAGCCGAAGCCGGAGAAGCTGACCAAGCTGATGCGGGGGTTCACAGCGCGCATCTGCTCGTGGGTGAGGCGCAGGTTCTGCAGCACGCGCGGGCGGAAGTTTTCTAGCACGAGGTCGGCGCGGGCGATCAGATCGAGCGCGAGCCGGCGGCCCGCTTCGCTGTCGAGCGCGAGCGAGACGGTGCGCTTGTTGCGGTTGGCCATGTTGAAGTTGGGGCGGGTGTTGAGCGGATGCGCGCCGGGCGCGGCGATCGGTATGCCCCAGCGGGTCTCGTTGCGCCAGAGATCGGGGCGGCGCGGGCCTTCGACCTTGATCACCTCCGCGCCGAGGTCGGCGAGCAACGCGGAGGCGTAGGGGCCAAGCCAGGCGTGCGTGAAATCGACCACGCGCAGGCCGTCGAGCGGGCCGCTGGCGGCGGCTGGGCGCGGGCGCTGGGCGAAGCCCGCACCGCCGCCGGCCGGCGGGGGCTGCTCGGCTTGAGCTTGCGTCAGCCGGGCGGGCGGGCCGGTCGTGCGCAGGCGCCCGAGGCCGCCCGCGTCGAGCGTGCGGATGAAGCCGAGCTCGGCGAGGTGGGGGTCGTCGAGCAGCTCGGCGGCGCTGCGCAGCCAGGCGAGGTTGACGCTGAGCTCCGCGAGCCCGTTGAACACTTCGGCGGAGCTGCGCTCGGCCAGGATCGGCCGGAAGTACGCCAGCGACCGCTCTTTATCGGCTGTCATCCCGCTGCCCTCAGCCAGATCGTCGGGGGGCGGGTCGACGCCGAAAGCGGCCGGGGCGGCGCGCAAAGCATCGCGCATCCAAGGCGAAAGGGTGACAAAGCCGTCGGCGGTGGGCAGCACCGCGGCCCAGCCCTCGGGGCCGCCGCTGCGCGGGATCGGCCGGCCGGTGAACGCGCTGCGCACATGCATGATCAGGGTCGAAACGGCTTCCTGCTCGGAGAGTTCGACCCATTGGCCGCGGTTGCTGTGCAGCCGTTCGAGCAGCGCGGCGAGCGCACCCACGGCGGCCAGGACGCCGGCGGCGCGGGGGATGATCGCGGCGGGCGCCGCCAGCGGCGGGCGCTCGGGCAGCCCCTGGGTGCCGGCGAAGCCGGCCAGCGCCTGGACGATGAGGTCGTTCGCCCGGTAGTGGGCGTAGGGGCCGCTGGTGCCAAAGGGGGAGCAGTGCAGCACGATCAAGCGCGGCCAGCGCTGTTCGAGCGCGCTTGGCGCCAGGCCCCAGGCTTCGAGCGCGGCAAGCGGAGCGTCGGTCACGAGAATGTCGGCCCCGCCGAGCTCGCGCATGAGCCGATCGGGGTCGAAGGGGGCAATGGTCTTGCCCTGGGCGAGGGAGAGCCAGAGCATCGAGTGCTGCTCACCGCTGCGCTCGAGCAGCGGCGGGGCCTGCCGCAGCGGGGAGCCGCCGCTCGGTTCGAGCGAGACCACCGCGGCGCCCCAGCGGGCCAATTCGCGGGCGCAGGCCGCGGCGGCCGCGGTGCTGCAGTACTCGACGACTTTGAGCCCGCCGAGCAGCTTCACGGTTGCGCCCCTCAGCCGTTGCTGCGGCCGCGCTTGAGCTTTTCGAACGCGCGCTGAACAGGCCGCAGCTGGCGTTTGCCCTCGACGCGGCGGGGGTCGGCCAGGCCGAAGCGGGCGCCCACGGCGTAGGTCTGGAAGGCGGAGGTGATGTGGGTTGTGAAGCCCTGCGCGTCGAGCATGTTATTGATGGAGAACTTGATCTGGCGCAGGGCCATGGGGGAGTGCTCGGCGACCTCTTCGGCGTATTCGAGCGTTTTGCGCTCGAGCGCCTCGGGCGGGTAGACGCGGTTGACGAAGCCCAGCTCCAGCGCCTCCGCGGCCGGGATAAAGCGGTTCTGAAAGAGGATTTCCTTGGCCTTGCGCGCGCCGAGGTCCCAGGGCGCGGAGAAGTATTGGGTATGCGAGGCGAGAAAGAGGGCGTCGGCGGCGGCGAAGATCAGGTCCATTGACGCGGCGACCATCCAGCCGCCGAAGATGCAGCGGCCGTGCACCATGGCGATCGTTGGCTTGGGGATGTTGCGCCAGCGCATCGTATTGGTGATGCGGGTGTCGCGCTGGCGGTCGTAGACGCCGACGAAATCTTCGGCCCAGCCGCGCTCGGCGCGGTCGTCGAGTTCGGCCGGCGAGCCGAGGTCGTGGCCGGCGGAGAAATCGGGCCCGCTGCCGGAGAGCACGATGACCTGCACCTGAGGGTCTTCGACGGCCTCCTGGAAGGCGGCGTCCATCTCCTCGAGCAGCACGCGGCTCTGCGCGTTGCGGTATTCGGGGCGGTTGAGAATCACGCGGGCCACGCGGCCGGGCTCGTAGATCACGTCGCGGTAGGTCATGACGGCCTCTCTGCCTGGATACAGGCGAAGATACCAGCGGTTCGTTAGGGTGCGCGGGAGGAGGTGCGGGATGGCGTTTGAGTATGCCGGCTGCGAGTGGCCGATTGCGGAGCGGATGCGGGCGGCGCATCGGCGCAGCTGGGAGCGGCTGGCGGCGCCGGGCTTCTGGTGGACGGGGGCGGAGCGGGTGGCGATCGCCGCGGAGACGCGGCGGGCCGCAGCCTTCGAGGGCGGCTCAGGCTCGGCGCTGCTGCCCGAGGCGGCCGTGCACGCCGTGCAGAAGATCGTGGTCGATAACGCGAACCTCTCCCGCGAGTGGTGCGCAGCGGTCTGCGCCGCAGAAGGAATGGGCGATGCGCGCTACATCGAGCTGCTTGGCGTGCTGGTGCATGTGTTCTCGATCGACGAGCTGCACCGCGCGCTCGGGATCGCCCTGGAGCCGCTGCCCGAGCCGCAGGCCGGCGAGCCCTCGCGGCGGCGTCCGACGGGTGCACGGCAGGGCCCCGGCTGGCTGGCGATCACCCCGCCGGACGCGCTGGACCCGGAGGACGCGGACTTGTACCAGGGCGCGCCGTTCGCCGCCAACGTGCTGACGGCGCTGAGCCTCGTGCCGAGCAATCCGCCCTGGCTGGCCGACCTCTCGCACGCGCACTACGCCTCCTACGCCGAGATGCGCGAGACAGGCAGCGTGCGCGAAATCACGCGGGCGCAGCAGGAGCTGATCGCGGCCCGAGTCTCGGCCTTGAACGAGTGCTTCTATTGAACGACCGCGCACGTGGGGCTGCTCGGTGCGAGCAGCCGCGGCAACGCGCAGCTCAACTTTCAGGCGATCGTCGACGCCTCGCAGGAGAGCGGGGTGGAGCACGGCGGGCCGCTGCTGGCGTTTACGGAGGCGGCGGTGCGGCGCAGCGGGGAGCTGGCCCCAGCGCGTGCACGCCTGGTCGACGCGATCGGGGCGGCGGCGGCGGTGGACGCCGCGGGCACGGTGGCCAACTTCCAGCGGATGGTGCGGATCGCCGATGCGACCGGCATCCCAGTCGACAGCTATGTGCTCGAGCGCTCGGGCCCGCTGCCGGAGCGGCTGAGGCTCACGGAATACCGCTCGGCGGCAAACACGTTCGCGGCCGGCTGAGAGGGCTCCGAGATGGCGGCAGTGCAGGCGATCCAGGCAGAGCCGTTCGACTACTCGGGCGCGGCAGTTCCGATTCCGGTGCGGATCCGCGCTTGCCACCTGCGCGACTGGGAGCGGCTGCGCCGCCCCGGAGCGTGGTGGACAGGGGCGGAGCGGGTCGCGATCGCGCAGCAGTCGCGCATGGCCGAAGACTGCGGGCTGTGCCGCGAGCGCGCGGCGGCGCTCTCGCCGGCCGCCGTACCCGGCGCGCACGAGTCCGACGCGCTGCTGCCGGCCGCCGCCGTTGAGGCGATCCACAAGCTGGTGACGGACAACGTGCGGCTCTCAGAGGCATGGTACGAGCAGGCCGCGGGCGCGGAGGGGATGACGGACGCGCGCTACATCGAGCTGCTCGGCGTGTTGGTGCACGTGTTCGCGGTGGACGAACTGCACCGCGCGCTCGATCTGCCGCTCGAGCCGCTGCCCGAGCCGCTTGCGGGCGAGCCTTCGCGCTATCGACCGGCAGGGGCGGCCAAGGATGCATCGTGGCCGCCGATCTTGCTGCCGGCAGACGCAGACCCCGAAGATGCCGACATCTACGCGGAGATGGCGGGGCGGCGCCCGGCCAACGTGATTTCGGCGCTGAGCCTGGTGCCGGACAACGTGCGCTGGCTGAACGATCAGTTTGCGGCGCACTATCTCTCCTGGTCGGAGATGGGCGAGCTGGACAAGCAGCACCGAGCGTTGACGCGCCCGCAGCTGGAGCTGCTGGCGACGCGCGTGTCGGCGCTCAATGAGTGCTTCTATTGAACGCTCTCGCACGCAAATCTGCTCCGTCGGAGCAGCGCGGAGAACGAGCAGCTGAACCTGCGGGGCGCCACCGATAACGCGGTCGACGCCGGCGTCCCGTTCGCCGATCTGCTGCTGGCCTACGCGGACGCAGCAGTGCGGCGCGGGGCCGACCTGGCGCAGCGACGCGCCGCTGTCGAGGCCGCACTCGGGCCGGAGGCGCTGGTCGATGCGGCGGCGACAGTGGCAAACTACCAGCGGATGGTGCGGATCGCGGACGGCTGCGGTATCCCGCTGGACCGCTTCACCGACGAGGCGAGCGCGGAATGGCGGGAGGGGCTTGGAGTGAATGAGTACCGGTCGGCCGTGAACACCTATGGGGCGGAGCGGGCGGAGGGGTAGTAAGGGCGGATAGGAGAGAGAGGAGGGGCTGCAGGCTGCACAGCCACAGGCAGCAGTTGGGCTTGCCGCTCGCGTGCTACTCGATCGTGCGGAGGAGGCGGACGGTTTCGATTGCGGCTTGAGCGGCCTCTTCGCCTTTGTTGCCGGCCTCGCCGCCGGCGCGGGCGACGGCGAGCCCGACGGTTTGAGTGGCCAGGACCTCGAAAATGCAGGGCACGCCGGTGTCCAGGCCGACGCGGCCGATGCCGCGCGTGGCCTCGTCGACGACGAGGCGGTAGTGGTCGGTTTCGCCCTGGATGACCGCGCCGAGGCAGATCACGGCGTCGAAGCGCCCGCTGCGCGCGCAAGCTTGGGCGATGAGCGGGATCTCGAACGCGCCGGGGACCCAGTAGACATCGATGTCGTCGTCGGCCGCGCCGCCGGCCAGCAGATGGTCGAGGCAGCCGTCGAGCAGTTTGGCGGTGACGAAATCGTTGAAGCGCGAAACGACGACGGCAAAGCGCAGCCCCAGAGCAGGGCCGTGCTCTGGGTCGGGCGGGGCTGCGCCGTCGTGGATGCGGGCCATGAGTGAGCAGCTAGCCGATCGCCGCGCGGCGGGCCGGCCGGCCGGCCTGGCTGCCGTCGGCTTTGGTTGCTTCGAGCGCATCGGGGTCGAGCAGGTGGCCCAGCTTTTCGTGCTTGGCGGTGAGGTAGCGGACGTTGTGCGGGTTGGCCTTGGCGATCACCGGCACGCGCTCGACGATTTCGAGGCCGTAGCCGGCGAGGCCGTGGCGCTTGGCTGGATTGTTGGTGATCAGGCGAATGCGGGAGACGCCGAGGTCGCGCAGAATCTGCATGCCGATGCCGTAGTCGCGCCGGTCGGCGGCGAAGCCGAGCGCGAGGTTGGCCTCAACGGTGTCCATCCCTTCGTCCTGCAGGGCGTAGGCGGCGATCTTGTTGTGCAGGCCGATCCCGCGGCCCTCCTGGGCCATGTAGACGATCACGCCGCGGCGCTCTTCGGCGACGAGCCGCATGGCGATGCCGAGCTGCTCGCCGCAGTCGCAGCGCTGTGAGCTGAAGACATCGCCGGTGAGGCACTGGGAGTGGACGCGGACGAGCGTGGGCTCGCCGGTGTCGACCTGGCCCATGACGAGGGCGACATGTTCCTCCGCGCCGCCGCGCGGCTGATAGCCGACCAGGCGGAAGGTGCCGTGGATGGTGGGCAGGTTGGCCTCAGAGACGCGCTCGACGAGCTGCTCGGTGCGGAGGCGGTGTTGAATGATCTGCTCGACGCTGACCATTTTGATCTTGTGCCGCCGCGAGAAGCGGCTCAGCTGCGGCAGGCGCGCCATTTCACCGTCGCGCTTCATGATTTCGCAGATCACGGCGCCCGGCTGCAGGCCGGCCAAGCGGCAAAGGTCGACGCTCGCCTCGGTCTGGCCGGCGCGCACGAGCACTCCGCCCTCGCGCGCGCGGAGGGGAAACATGTGGCCGGGGCGGACGAGGTCGTCGGCGGTGGCGCTGGGGTCCATCAGCACTTGGACGGTGCGTGCCCGGTCGGGCGCGGAGATGCCGGTCGAGACGCCGGTGCGGGCCTCGACGCTGACTGTGAAGGCGGTCCCGAGCGGGGCGCTGTTCTGACTTTGGTCGACCATCAGCCGCAGCCCGAGCTGGTCGAGGCGGTCGCCGTCCATCGCAATGCAGATCAGCCCGCGGCCGTGGGTGGCCATGAAGTTGATCGTGTCGGAGGTCACGAATTGCGCGGGCAGGGCGAGGTCGCCCTCGTTTTCGCGGTCTTCGTCGTCGGTGATGATCAGCGGTTCGCCGCGGCTGAAGGCCTCGATCGCCTCTTCGACGCTGCAGAAGGGCGACTTGCGGCGTCGGGCGTCGGGCGCGGCGCTGCGCTTGCGTCTGCCCCGCCGGGGCGCGGCGGGTTTGGCCGGCGCGGGTTCCTCGACCGCGTCGGGAGTGCTGGGTTGCTCAGCCATGAGCGTCTCCTCCGGCGGGCTCGCTCGCCGCTTGCTCGCCGCTCTCTCTGGCCTCGAGTAAGGCGTCCACGTAGCGTGCGAGGATATCTGTTTCCAGGTTGACCTCGTCGCCCG
Source organism: uncultured Dehalococcoidia bacterium (assembly GCA_964347635.1). Taxonomy (GTDB): domain Bacteria; phylum Chloroflexota; class Dehalococcoidia; order Bin125; family Bin125; genus CATQGW01. Next base: position 8,961 of record CAYFZI010000001.1, on the reverse strand, counting down.
CTCGGCGGTCGAGCAGGTTGGTGTGCTGCTGAGTGTATTGGACGAGCGAAACGGCGAAGCCGCTGCTGTCTTTGGCGATGATCGTGAGGCTGACGCCGTCGACGGCGATCGGCCCTTTGACGATCATGTAGCGCAGCAGCTCGGGCGGCGCGTCGTAGGCGGCGATGATCGCGTCGGCCTCCGGGTCGGCGCGGCGGAAGCGTCCGCGGCCCTCGACGACGCCGCGCACGATGTGTCCGCTGAGGCGGTCGCTGGGCCGCAGCGAGCGCTCGAGATTGACGCGCGCGCCGTCCTCGAGCCGGCCGAGATTGGAGCGGCGGTAGGTCTCCGGCATCACGTTGGCGAGGAAGACATCAGCGTCGATCGCGGCGACGGTGAGGTCGACGCCGTTGATCGCGATGCTGTCGCCGAGCTGGGCGTCGCTGAGGATTTTGGGCGCGCGGATGCGCAGCAGGCCGTCGGCGGCCTGCTCGACGGCGCCGACCTCTTCGATGATCCCAGAGAACATCAGCCGTCTTCTCCCCCCGCCGCGAGCGGCTTGATCAACAAGTCGCTGCCGTGCGCGCTCTTGCGGTAATAACGGTACCCCGCCCTTCTCAGCCCGTCCGCTCCGACCGCGGCCTCGATCGCTGCGGTGATCCAGCGCCGGCCGCGGCCGGCGGCGGAGGCTTCGGCAGCTTCGCGCAGGCGCGCGGCGAGTTCGGGCGGCGCACCGCGGCGGACGCGCAGGGCCGCGAGCTGCGCGTGCCCGCCCTCGTGCGGTAGGCGCACAGCGGCGAAGCCGTCGATCTCCGCGGCATCCGCGGCGGCGATCCAGACGAGCGCGTCGGCGGGGAATTCGCTCCAGTGCGGGGCGAGCGCGCGAACCGCTTCGAGATCATCAGCGCCGGCGGGGCGCAGGCGGATCTGCTCCGCGTCGGCGGGGGCGTAGGGGTAGCCGCTGATCAGCAGGTCGGCGCCGAGCTGTTCGACCTGCAGATCGCTGAGGCGCAGCGCATCGGCCATGTTGCGGGCTCCGAGGCCGCGCACGGCGGTCTGCGCCGCGCCGCCGATCAGGATCGGCGCGACGACGGCGTAGACCTTGTCGACCAGGCGCTGGTCGAGGAATGATCCGTGCACCTCGCCGCCGCCCTCGACGAGCAGCGAGACCACGCCGCGCTCCTTGCCCAGATGGTCCAGCAGCGCCGTCAGCGACACGCGCCCTGCGCGGGCGGGCAGCACCGCGACCTCCGCGCCGCGCCGCGCGATCTGCGCGCGCCACTCCGCGGGTGCAGCCTCGGTGACGGCGATCAGCGTGCGCGCGTGCGCCTGCTCTTCCAGCACACGCGCCTGCAGCGGGGTGCGCCCGCGGCTGTCGAGCACGACGCGGAGCGGCTGCGGTACGGGGCCGACCGCGCCGGCGGGGCGGGCGGTGAGCTGCGGGTTATCGATGATGATCGTTTCGACGCCGACGAGGATGGCGTCGAGCGTGGGTCTGACGCGGTGCGCCCAGGCGCGCGTTTGGGGGCCGCTGATCCAGCGCGAATCGCCGCTCACGGCGGCGATTCGGCCGTCGAGGCTGGCGGCGAACTTGGCCGCCACGAAGGGTCGGCCGGTGCGGCGGTGGTGAAAGTAGGGTTCGTAGTGCGCCGCGCCCGCCGCCGCGCCGTCGCCCACGCGCACCTCGATGCCTGCGTCGCGTAGGCGCGCGATGCCGCGGCCGTTGACCTGCTCGTCGGGGTCGAGGCTGGCGACGGCGACGACGGCGACCTCCGCCGCGATGATCGCGTCGGTGCAGGGCGGCGTGCGCCCCTGGTGCGGGCAGGGCTCGAGGGTCACATAGAGGGCCGCGCCGCGCGCGCGTTCGGCGGCCGCGCGCAGGGCGGCTGCTTCGGCGTGCGGGCCGCCGGGCGGCTGGGTCGCCCCCTCGCCGACGATCTCGCCGTCCCGCACGACCACCGCGCCGACAGCCGGGTTGGGGCTAGTGCTGCCGAGTACGCCGCGGGCCAGCTGAAAGGCCCGCGCCATCGGCTGCGAGGGCTCGGTCGATGCGCTGCTCATGGCGCGATTGTCGCACGCTCCAGCCGCGCTCAGGCGCGGCGGCGGAGTGCGCTGATGATCAGCAGGCCGACGGTGAGCGCGGCGAAGGCGGCGAGGGCGAGTTCGACGGGGGTTTCCCAGGCGCGCTCGGAGCGGATAGCGGCTGGCGGCGGCGGTTGGCCGGCGATGCGCCGCACTTCGATCTGCTCGACCTGCTCGATCTGCGGGGCGGGCTGCTGCGGCTCTGCTTCGGCCTCGGCTGCCGGGGCCGCGGCGGTGCTCGGTTGTTCGAGCGCGGCGGCCTGCGCGTTGTCGTCGGCCGCCTGCTGCTCGTGCGGCTCAGGTTGCGGCTGTACGGCGGCGGCCGTGCGGGTTGGCTGCGCCTGCGGCTGCGCCGCCGCATCCGCCGTCTCCGCTGCAGGCTCGGCCGCTGCTGCGGCGCGCTGCTGCTCGGTCTGCGGCTGCTCGCCGTCGTCGGCCGCCGCCTGGAGGCTGTCTGGGCCCGCCGCCTCGGCGCCGTCGCCGGCGACGCGTTCGCGCGCGGTGACGGCCTGGCGGGCCGGGTCGATCTCAGTCTCAGCCTGAGGCTGTGCTTGAGTCTGAGCCTGTTCTGCGGCTGCCTGCGCTGCTGCTTTCTGCTCATGCGCGGACTGCGCATCTTCCGCCTCGACGGTCGGGGCGGCAGCGTCGGCCGGTTCAGCGGTTGCGGGCGCGGCCGCTTCGGCATGGTCGGCCTGTTCGACTTGCTGCTCGTCGTCGGCTGCAGCTGGAGCAGCGGCCGCCGCAGCCTGCGGTTCGGCGCGTTCGGCCGACTCGGCCGCCGCCTGCCCTCCGGCCTGTTGTTGTGCGGCCTGCTGCCGGGCTTGCTGCTGGGTCTGCACCGCGGCCGCGGTCGGCGGTGCCGTGGGGGCGGGAGCGGCTGCGGACTCGGCGGTGCGCTGGTCGATCGGCGGAGCGCCGCCGGAATCGAACGCATCCCAGGTCATGACGGCGGCCAGCGCGGCGATCGAGGCGGCCGCGGCGACGGCGGCGAAGCGCAGCCGCAGCGGCTCGGGCGGCGCGGCGGCCGTGATCAGGCGGGGCGACTGCGGCGCGATATCGACCCCGGTCAATTCGAGCGGGCGGCTGGGCCGCGCCTCGCGCAGGACGCTCAGCTGAGCGCGGATCAGCTCGAGGTCATCGGTGTACTCGCGCAGTTCGGGCGAGCGCTCGAGCTGCGCCTCGAAGCGGCCCTGTTCCCGCGCCGAGAGCTCGCCGTCGATGTACGCGGAGGCGTCGGCGCGCCAGTTGATGCGCAGGCTGAAGCTGCGCCGCTGCAGACGCCAGCGCGTCATTTGGCCTCCGCTCTGATCGGCCGAACGGATCGCTCCCGCAAGGCCTGACGCCGGCGCGCGCGCGAGAGTTCCCCGCTCTCCAGCAAGAGCTGGCGCATTCGCGCGCGCCCACGGTTGATGCGTGATTTCACGGTACCGATCGAGGTGTCCATGGCCGCGGCGATTTCGCGGTAGGCGAAGCCCTGGACGTCGGAGAGCAGCACTGCCTGGCGCTGCTCATCGGGCAGCTGATCGAGCGCGGCGAGCAGGCTGCGGGCGGTTTCAGCGTCCAGCGCGGCGGCCTCCGGTGAGCGCCCTTTGTCGGGTGGGGACCAAGCATCGCCGCGCTCCTCGACCATCAGCTCTAGGGAGGCGGAGGGGCGGCGTTTGCGGCGCCGCAGTTCGTCGCGGCAGCGGTTGCCGGCGATCCGCAGCAGCCAGGCCGCGAAATGGCCGCCGCGGTAGCTGTCGAGCGCGCGCCAGGCAGAGATCATCGCGTCTTGGGCGGCGTCTTCGGCGGCGGCGGGTGAGCGCAGCATGCCCAGGCAGAGCGCGAAGACGCGCCGCTCGTAGCGGCGCACGAGTAGGTTGAACGCATCGAGCTCGCCGGCCCGTGCGCGCTCCGCCAACGCGTCGTCGGTCCACTCTTCGGGCGGCCGATCTGGCAAACTATCTCTCACGCCGCGCCCGCCCCCGCTGCGCGCGAGTTTAGCAACCGCCCGCCGTTGGCAGGGCGGCGGTTGGGAGGCGCCCGTGCCGCTGGTTTCGCCCCGCGCGCTGGTCGACTCCGCTGCTGCCGCCCGACGCGCGGTGCTGGCCGCCAACGTTTCGACGGTCGAGATGGTGCGCGCGCTGATCGCCGCCGCCGAGCAGACCGGCCGGCCGCTGCTGGTGCAGTTCAACCGCGCCGGCCTGGCGCAGATCGGCGGCGCCGAGATCGCCGCGGCGGTGGTGCGCGGGCTGGCCGAGCGGACGCCGGCGCCGATTGGCCTGCACCTCGATCACGCCGATACGCTGGAGGAGCTGCGCGCGGCGATCGATGCAGGCTTCACCTCGCTGATGATCGACGGCTCGACGCTGCCCTACGAGCAGCACGTGCAGCTCGTCCTCGAGGCGCGCGGGCTGGCCGCCTGGCAAGGCTTGCCCTTGGAGGCCGAGCTGGGCCACGTGAGCGGCACCGAGGCGGGCGTCACGCTCGGCGCGGCGGCCTGGACGGAGCCCGCCGACGCGCAGCGGTTTGCCGCGGCGACGGGCGTCGACTGGCTGGCGGTGGCGGTGGGCAACGTACACGGCGGCCCGCCGGCTGCGGGCGGCCTGCAGCGCGGGCGCTTACGGGCGATCGCCGAGCGGGTCGATACCCCGCTGGTGCTGCACGGAGCATCGGGCCTGAGCAGTGCCGATCTGCGCTGCGCGGCGGCCTCCCGCGTCGCCAAGATCAACGTCGGCACGGCGCTGCACGCCGAGACGGCGCGCGGGATAGCGGCGGGGCTGAAAGAGCGGCCCGATGATCTGCGCGGAGCGCTGCGCGAAGGGGAGCGATCGCTGCGGGCGGCGGCCGCAGCGCTGCTGGCGTCGCCATGGGCGGTGTGAGCGTGCTCCAAGCTGCGCCGTAATCTCGGCGTAACGCGCGGTTGTGGTATGCAGATTCGGTGTGCCTAGAGTGGCTTGCCCGCATTCCGCATTGCCCGCGTGGCTCGAGGCGCTGAACAGGAGGCTGCGATGACGCTCAACCCCTACCTCACGTTCGAGGACAACTGCCGCGAGGCGTTTGAGTTTTACCGCTCGGTTTTCGGCGGCGAGTTTCTGATTCTGCAGACGTTCGCCGATGGGCCGCCCGATATGGGGGTGCCGGAGAGCCAGCTGAGGCGGATCATGCACGTCTCGCTGCCGGTCGGCGAGAGTGTGCTGATGGGCAGCGACTCGTTCGGCCAGGGGCCGGCGGCGGGCAGCAACTTCGCGATCGCCTTCGCACCGTCCAGCCGCGCCGAGGCGGATACGGTGTTCGCCAAGCTCTCGGAGGGCGGCGAAACCTCAATGCCGATGCAGGAGATGTTCTGGGGCAGCTATTTCGGCTCCTGCACGGACCGCTTCGGGATCCCCTGGCAGATCAACTACGAGCTGCCCGCGGAGGTGTAGCCGCCGAGCGCGCCGGCCTGTTCGGCGCAGCAAGCGGCTGCGGCTTCGACATCGATCAGGCTGATCAGCTCGGCGGCGGGTTGGCCGTTGGCGGGCTGGTCGTCGGTGATCGTGTAGACCTCCCAGCGCAGGCCGGCGGGGTCGGAGACCCAGACCTTGTCTTGCTCGGCGTGGCAGCAGACGACGCTGTCTTCGATTTCGAGCTCGTGCCCGAGCCGCCCCAGCCGCTCGGTCTCGGCCGCCACCGCGCCGGTGGTCTCAACCTCGACGCCGAGGTGATTCAGATCGCCGCCGCGCCCGTTCTCGATCAACACCAGCTTCAGCGGCGGGTCGGCGACCTCGAAGTTCGCGTAGCCCGGGCGCACCTTGTGCGGCTCGGTGCGGAAGAGCTGGGAGTAGAAGTCGATCGCCTGGTCGAGTTGGTTCACGTTCAGCGCCAGCTGTAGTCGGGCCATTGCGCGCTCCCTCTCCGATCTGGTCGTCATCGCTGCAGCGGTGGTCAGCGTACCCTGTCGGCGCGCCCGTCGGCCCGGCGGCGGGGCAGAACAGAGGAGGCTGCGCGTGGCAGGCAAGCTGGACGGCAAAGTCGCGATCATCACGGGCGGCAACAGCGGGATTGGGGAGGTGACGGGGCAGACGTTTGCGCGCGAGGGCGCGAAGGTGATCCTGATGGCGCGGCGCGAAGCGCAGGGGCGTGCGGTCGAGCGGTCGATTCGCGAGGCGGGCGGCGAGGCGACGTTTGTGGCCTGCGATGTGGGCGACGATCAATCGGTGCTCGATGCGGTCGCGGCGGCGGCGCAGGTCTACGGCGCTGTCCACCTGCTCTTCAACAATGCCGGCGGCGGGGCGGGCGACTACTTTCCGGAGGAGCCGCAGGAGGTCTGGGATCGCGTGATCAACGTGAATCTCAGCGGCACCTTCCGCGTCAGCCAGGCGGTCTGGCCGCACATCGCTGCAGCGGGCGGGGGCTGCGTGGTGAACATGTCGTCGCTGGCCGCGCAGCGCGGCTTTTCGCCGCGGATGCAGGAACAGTTTGGCACCACATCGGCGTCTTACTACGCTGCGAAGGCGGGCGTCGATGCGCTGACGCGGTATATGGCCGGGGTCGGCGGGCGCGACAACATTCGCGTCAACTGCGTGCGGCCGGGCCAGATTCTGACGCCGGGCGCGACGCGGGGCACCTTCTACGACGACGACGGCGGGCACCACGTTTTCGAGAAGATGTTCGACTTCGCGCAGATCGTGCCGGGCCCCGGCTACTCGGAGGATGTCGCCAATCTGGTCCTGTTTTTGTCCTGCGATGACTCGCGGTTCATCACCGGCGAGATCATCAACATCGACGGCGGGGTCGCGGCGAAGATCTGAGTGGGCGGCGGAGCGGGGGCACGGCAGGCCCGCCTGGCGGACCGTATGCTGAATGCGGTGCGCCGTCTCACGGGGAGGCGGAGGCGTAGGAGAGCATGATGCAGGTACGAGAGTTGGGCCACGCCGTGATCAAGGTGCGCAACCGCGAGCGCGCCGAAACGTTCTACGGCGGGGTGCTGGGCATGCAGCTCGCGGCGCGGCACGAGACGATGCCGATGACCTTCTACACGCTCGGCAACCATCACGACCTGGCGCTGATCGAGGTCGGCGAGGGCGGCCCCGACGCCGACCCGAAAGCGCCCGGCCTCTACCACCTCGCCTTCTGCGTCGGCGATACGCTCGATGAGCTGCGCGCCGTGCGCGATGAGCTCGAAGCCGCCGGCGTCGAGGTCTTCGCCGTGATCGACCACGTAGTTTCCAAGTCGCTCTACCTCAACGACCCGGACGGCAACGGCGTGGAGCTGTATGTCGACGGCTCGGATGTCTGGAAGACCGATCCGCAGGCGGTCGCCCAGGGCGAGCCGATGCAGCTGTAGGCGGCGGCTGTCCGGCTGCTCGACTACTCGTACTGCGGGTCGCGGCGCTCGGCGAAGGCGGCGAGCCCCTCGCGGGCGTCGGCCGAGGCGAACGCCTGGCGGCTGTACTCCTGATAGATGCGCAGGCCGTCGGCGAGCGAGGCGTCGCGGCTGCGTTGGGCCAGCTCTTTGGTCATGCGGACGGCGGTCGGCCCGTTGGCGGCGATCGCCGCCGCGCGCGCATGCGCTCGCGGCAGCAGCGCAGCAGGCTCGGCGACTTCGCTGACCAGGCCGATGCGCAGCGCTTCGGCGGCGTCGATGAACTCGCCGCTGAGCAGCAGCTTCATCGCGTCGGAGCCGCCGATCAGCCCGGGCAGGCGCAGCGCGCCGTAGCCGTGTAGGATGCCCCAGCGCACCTCGGGGCAGCCGAACTGGGCGGTCTCGTCGGCGATGCGGATGTCGCAGAAGAGCGCCAGCTCGAGCCCGCCGGCGAGGCAGTAGCCCTGGATCGCGGCGATCACGGGTTTGGCGCATTCGAGCCCGTTGTCGAAGCGCTCGGCGCGCCAGGGCCGCCATTCGTTGCGGCCGGCGAACTCGCCGAGGTCGTGGCCGGAGGTAAAGGCGCGCCCGCTGCCCTGGATGATCAGGCAGCGCACATCCGGATCCGCTTCCGCTTCGCGCACCGCCGCGCCGATCGCCTGATACATGGCATCGGTCATCGCGTTGAGCTTTTCGGGGCGGTTGAGGGTGATGACGGCGGTATGAGCGTCGACTGCGTAGCTGACTTCTTCCATGGCGGCGCCCTTCCGAGCAGGGGCGTCCCAGCCCCGGGTTGTCTAGGTGTTGTCTAAGTCAGGTCGTGGATTTGCTGCCCGCGGTCGTAGTGGGCGGCGGGGAGGGCGCGGCCGGGGCCGAGCAGGCGGAGCGCGCGGGCCAGCCAGGCGCGGGTTTCAGCGGGCGTGAGCATCTCGGAGACGATGCCCAGCTCGGCGGCGGCCCACGGTTCGTCGGCGGGCGGCTGTTGGGGGCCGCGGGCGAGGTAGCCGGGGCTGTCGGTCAGGGCGGTGCGGCCGGAGGGCCAAGACCAGAGCAGGTCGAAGTTGGTGCCCATGCCGCCCAGCGCGAAATCGCCGAGCGCGTAGCCCCAGCCGCTGAGGATCGTGATTTTGGCCGCCTGCGAGGCGCGCAGCGCTTCGACGGCGCGGGCCGCGGCGGCCAGGAACTCGGCCGAGTCGGCCTCGGCGGGGTCGTAGCCGAGCGTGTCCTGGGTCGAGATGAAGGGCAGGGCGAAGTCGGCGCTCCAGCCGGCGGCGCGCGCGATGCGCTTGAGATCGGCGGTGCTGAGCGCGGGGCGCGGCGAGCCGCCGGTCAGCGCGAACGCGGCCGGGAAACCTTCGATGCGGGCCAGGCCGGTGAGGCAGCCGCCGTCGGCCGGGCCGAGCAGCAGCGCGCCTTCGGCATCGAAGAACGCTTCGAATTGCTCCAGCGGCGCGGCCGACATGTCTTCGTCGCGCAGCGTGCGGAGCGCCGCAGCCGGTGCGGCGCTCCGCGGCGCGCGCGGGCGGGGGCTCGGCGCAGGGCGCGTGCCGAGGGAGGGGTGGGCGGCGGGGATG